>JAZRPE010000022.1:0-68483 GCA_045649085.1 Congzhengia sp. | reverse complement strand
GCTACACCATAGCCTGCGGATACCTGACCTTCATATTTTTTGCTTGTGCTAACTTCTTCACGAAGTGAGCCTCCCGGCTGACCATCCTGAATCTGGTCTGCATCTAACATATTGTCAATTAACTGCGCTACTGCGCCACGGTTCATTACTTCATACATTTTTGCATCTGTAATACCCTTTAAGAGCTTAGCCTGGTTAGCAAGGCTCATATAACCGCCGGGATAGCCACCCAAAGCTTCTGCACGAGTCTGTGAATAGCCTAAAGCGCAAACAACCATCTTAACAGCCTGTTCGTACTGTACGCCTGCCTCAGGAGCAAATGTGCCGTCGCCCATACCATTGATGATACCCTGTTTGTAGGCTGTTACGATATTGTTTGCTGCCCAATGTTCGGGAGCAAGGTCAGTGAAGATTGATCTTTCTCCTTCAGAATATGTAAGGTTGCCTACTGAAAGAGCATAGCAAATAATCTTTGTGAACTGTGCTCTTGTTACAGGGGATTCAGGTGCGAATGTACCGTCTCCCATACCGTCTAGGATACCTTCCGATGACAAGTTTGTGATAGCATTATAATAGTTATGGTTCGCAGGAACGTCACTAAATGCTGCTGATACTGTCATAGGAAGAACCATTGTAAGCATCATTGCAACTGTTATAAACAATGATACTACTCTTTTTGTCTTACGCATAATTTTACCTCCGTAATTATAATTCTTCTATAAAACGTAACTATTTTATGACATCATAAATTATAACATACGGAGGTACAATAGTCAATTATAATATTTTTACTTTTTTATTACAGATTTTCCCTGTTTTTACGATTTCTTGCACGTATTTTCAGTCGTAAGAATTTATACTTGAAATCGTGCAGGTTAAAAGGTATGACAGGATACAAATATCCCTTGCCCGATACAGTCTTGTTTGTTGCGATTAAAAGTATTGTGATTACCAGTCCCAAAACAAAGCCTACTACATCTAAAAAATACGTCAATATCAAAATCATAATCCTCATAAATTTAAAGGCGTAGTTAAGCTCAATATTTGCCTGTGAGAAACTGGCAATAGCAACAATCGACATATAGAGGATGGTATCAGGTACAAACCAGCCTGACTGTATGGCAAAATCCCCTAAAATCAACGCACCGATAATGCTTAGTGAGTTGCCCATCATATTAGGCGTATTAACGGAAGCAAACCTTAGCACATCCACGGCAATTTCAAGTATCAAAAGCTGAACTATCGGCGCTACATCATTCGGCTCTGCTATTCTTATAAAATGCAGCCAGGGTGGTAAGCTCTGTAAATTCTGTATAAGCAGAAGCCACAAAGGCGTTAATATAAGTGTAGAAAAGAAAACAAGATTTCGGATAATTCTCATGTATCCGCCCACAACAGGAGGGTAATAAAAATCGTCCGCTTCCTGGATAAAATCAAAAATAGAACTAGGCAAAAGAAGCGCTGAGGGGTCATTGTCCACCAATATGGCGATACTTCCCTCTAACACACAAGCTGCCGCTATATCGGGCCGCTCAGTGTAGCGAACCTTCGGAAAGGGGTTGTACCACTTACGGCGAATAAGACATTCCGCCAGACTTTCCTGATTCATAGTAAGGGAGCGGACATCAATATTTTTCAGCCGTTCCTTTATGTTTTTCAGCATTTTTTCGTCTACGATATCTGAAATATACGTTATAACTATATCAGTTTTAGAGCGGTTGCCTACATTGACAATTTCAGCGGTAAACTTAGGGTCACGTATTCTGCGCCTTAAAAGTGCCGTATTAAAAACCACGGTTTCCACAAAACCGTCACGTGAGCCTCGTAATACCTTTTCTTTTTCAGGCTCCTCCGTGCTTCTTGCAGGGTAGGTTCTGGCATCAATTATTATAGCTTCTGAAAACCCGTCAATCACAAGAACAGTGGCACCTGACAGATACATCTGCATTATTTTATCTACATCATCTGTCACGTCAACCTCCACATACGTTATGAAACGGGATGCAAATTCGGCTGCCGTTTTTATGTTTTTTAGCTTATCAGGAGTCAGTCCCAGTAAAAAATTTATCAGCTTTGCCACAACACCGTCTTTAACAAAGCCGTCTATAAAGTACATATAACTTACACGCTCGCCAATTATTACCTCTCGCTCAATAATGTCAAAGCTTTTGCCTATGGGCAGTATTTTACCAAACAACTCTTTGGTCTTTTTTACGTCACTTGAAATTTTCATACAGTTCCTCGCTTGCAGTTTTTATTTTTTATTATTCTGCAAGTTAAGGAATTTTATTCTAATAGTTTTTTAAAACCGCCGCTACCGACTGGGCAATATAGTACGCCGCATTCTCACTCTCAGAAAGGGAGTTTGACGCTGCACCCACCTCCACAATTAAAGACCCCTTTGTCAAATGCTGGTTGAAGCGTTCTTTTCTTACATTTATTGGGCGCATAACATTGGGGGCAATTTCATTAAATACATCGTTCAACTTTACGGCAAATGCTAAATTGTGTCGCCAGTCAGGATGATCAAGTCCGCTATGGTCTGTGCCTACAACAAACATTACCTGAGAGGTTTTTCTGCCATCAAATGTTGTAACGGGCTTTAGCTGAATTTCTGTATCCCCTGATGTCCTTGCGGTGTAATCTCTATGAATATCAAGTACCACCTGAATATCAGGGTTTTCTGCTATATTTCTTTGTATAACCCCTAGCGCCTTGTTGTAAGAGCCGTTATAGGCTGGATAGTCGTTGTGGGTTGTGTCGTGGATTACTTTTATTCCCTGTTTTTCGAGATTTTCTTTTACTATTGTGCCGATACGCACCATATTTACACTATCATCACGACTTCTTGCCCCCTCTGATTCTGCGTATGCCTCAGATGTATGGGTGTGTACTATCAGCACCGTTGGGTTTGAAAATTCAAGCTTCATATTCCACAGTTCGTCTGCACTCAACGGATATGTGGTTGCATTATTAAATTTCAAACCGCCTGATGACATATCAATTTCCTCTACCTGTTTTCCCTCAAGAAATCCAGCAGTTTTAGGTGCTACATTTTCACGTTTGACACCTCCGTAAAGTGCCTGATATTTTTTCATCATTTCGTCACTTGACTTTACCAAAGGCACAATTTCCGAAAACATATCGTATATATTCTTGCTTTTTGCGCTGTAGGCCTGCTCAATTGCCATAATCTGCTTAAAAGAGCGTATAACGTACGCGTCACCAGGCTTTATATCAAAACGCACACAAACCGCTAACATCGCAGAAATAATCAGCACTAACGCCAATGTATATGTGAAATAATTAGAAAAAACATCCCTTACTACTATAGTCCTGTGGTAATATCTTCTCATAATAGTTGTCCCCTTTTTTGTTAATTTATGAATTTTATTTACTTTTATGACTGTGTGATGTATAATATTGGTAAAAGGCGGTGAATGAGTTTGAAAGATTTTGCAGAGTTTTTGCAAAACAAGAAAATAGAATATTTTGATGAAATTTCTTCAACGAATACCGTTTTAAAAGAACGCGCCACAAAGGGCGAATCAGAAAATACCATTTTGGTTTCTGAGTACCAGACCGCAGGCCGTGGAAGATTGGGAAAGAGCTTTTTTTCGCCGCGCGGCTGCGGGGTTTATTTAAGTTATCTCATAAAGCCACACATCAAGGCATCGTGTGCTGTATTTATCACAGTCGCAGCAGCCGTAGCAATGGTGCGCGCCCTGCGCGAAATCCTTAATATAACTGCACAGATAAAATGGGTAAATGATATATATTTTGAAGATAAAAAGCTATGCGGAATCCTTACAGAAACTGCTATTTCAGCTAACGGAAAGCTTGATTATGCAGTCTTGGGTTTGGGAATAAATATCACTACTCCCCCTGACGGCTATCCTGAGGAGTTTGCCTACAAAACAACAAATATAGAAAACATCATCGGCAAAATCACAGATGCAAAAAAATGTGATCTTTTAGCTTGTTTTATAAATAATTTTGACAATATTTTCTTAGATAAAGATACGGCTTATATCAAAGAATATAAAGAGGCGTCTTGTCTTATAAATCGAGAAATTGAAATTTTATCAGGCGAGCATAAAGGTAGTGCTGTCGCCACTGATATTGACGAAAATGCCAATTTAATCATCAAAAAGCCTGATGGCACATCGGTTTCTTTATATTCAGGAGATGTAAGCATAAAGTTTAGGTAATTTCACAGGAAGGTACAAATCATCATACTCCTCTACTGTGCAATCTCCGCCTATCATTTTGTCTTTGTATGTTATAATATTCAAAAAGGCATTAACAGGGTTTTCCGACGGAAAATTAAGTATTCGGTATGTATAAACATCTACTCCCTTACCCATATACGGCGCAAGGTCAAAGCCACACATTTTTTGAAAACTATTATATTCCAAAAAATCAGTAGTGGGCGTTTTGTCAAGGTAGAGCTTGCGCTTTGCTTCGCTCAATGTGTCAACCTGCCAGCCAAGAGCTTCGGCGCATCTTACTCTGTCGGATAAGGTTTCTAAATTTTCAAAATTTCCTACTGTGTGGAATTCTGTACGTATAACCTGCGCCCAGAATATTAAAACCAGCGAAAACAACAATATTAGCAGTATGTATATCATATTTTCTTTTAAAAAGCTTTTCATAGTGACACCTCGTATTTTTATTGAAAATATATGCGTTTGCTGATATAATTATTACGAAAGGAAGCGAGCTTATGTACACTCAACGTTTAAAAAAACTGGTATCGGTAATACCTGCCAATGCCACACTTATTCTTTCTCCTGAAAACCTTTACTATTTTTCAGGCTTTACAGGTGGCGAAGGTATGCTATATATCGACAAATCAAGGCTCCTTCTTTTTACAGATTCGCGCTACACCGTTCAAGCACAGGAAGAAGCACCTGATTTTGAGGTTATAGACACAGCCAATTTATCCACAAGCGAATTTTTAAAGCAACAGGGCGACAAGGCTTACGGATTTGAAGATGATTATGTTACATTTTCAAAATTCGCAGGTCTAAAGAGGATTTCTCCTAAGTCAGTTTTTTCTCCTGTATCTTCACACATAGACAAAATCAGAATGATAAAAGACGACGCAGAAATTGCACTAATAAAAAAAGCGGCAAATATTGCCGACAGTGCTTTCACATATATACTTGACAAAATTCAAGTTGGCAAAACAGAGAGAGATATTTCTTTGGATTTGGAATATTTTATGCTTAGACACGGTGCTGACGGTTTATCCTTTGACACAATATCGGCATCAGGTGTCAGGTCTTGTATGCCTCACGGCACAGCAACCGACAAGGTCATTGAAGCAGGCGATTTTCTTACACTTGATTTTGGTTGTAAGTACCGCGGCTACTGCAGCGATATGACAAGGACTGTTGTATTAGGAAAAGCTACAGACAAGCAAAAAGAAATATACAACACTGTACTTGAGGCCCAAAAGTGCGCACTTTCAACAATTCGAGCAGGAGAGCTTGCAAAGGCAGTTGATGAGGCAGCCCGCGGCATAATAGAAAACGCAGGCTATGGCAAAAACTTCGGTCATGGTCTTGGTCACAGTTTGGGCTTAAAGGTACACGAGGCTCCGTCGTGCTCTCCAAGGTCACAGGATATTTTAACAGAAAACATGATGATGACTGTAGAACCGGGAATATACATTGACGGCTACGGCGGCGTAAGAATAGAGGATTTGGTTTTAGTTACCGCTGACGGTTATAACAACTTTACCACATCTGCAAAAGAATTGATTGAACTGTAGGAGAGTGACATAATGCTATCTAAGACAAACAGTGCCGGATTAATAGGAATAGACGGATATGAGGTGTGCGTGGAGGTTGACATTGGGAATGGTATGCCTGCCTTTGATGTGGTAGGATTGCCCGATACCGCAGTTAAAGAGTCACGCGAGCGCGTACGCTCAGCTTTGAAAAACTGCGGCTTTAAATTTCCTGCAAAGCGCATTACAGTAAACCTTGCTCCTGCAAACATAAAGAAAGCAGGTGCTATCTATGATTTGCCAATATGTATGGGCTTGCTTCTCAGCTCCGAGCAATTAGAGGCTGATATATCAGAGTATTCATTTATCGGAGAAATCGCTCTGTCAGGAGAGCTGCGTCCCGTCGAGGGCGCTCTGCCTATGGCTATAAGCGCTTATGAAGCAGGAATTAAAAATATCATTGTTCCTTACGACAACGCACAAGAGGCAGCAGTTGTAAAGGGATTAAATGTATATGGCGCAAAGTCCTTAACAGATATTTTCGCCCATTTTACAACCCAGAATAAATTAACAAAGACTGAAATAGACATAGATGAAATCTTCAAGCGTCAGGCAGAAACTGCACTTGATTTTGCAGATGTAAAAGGACAGGAAAACGCAAAGTTTGCGTTAGAAATTGCAGCTGCCGGCGGTCACAACTGTTTGCTCATCGGTTCTCCCGGTTCAGGTAAGTCAATGTTGTCAAAAAGACTCCCCTCAATTCTTCCCTCCTTGTCTTTTGAAGAGGCATTAGAGGTAACAAAGGTGCATTCTATCGCAGGACTCATCCCAAGTGATACATCACTAATTACCACAAGACCGTTCAGGAGTCCTCATCACACAATTTCTGCAGTTGGTTTGTCAGGCGGCGGTACATACCCAAGACCGGGCGAGATAAGTCTTGCCCATAACGGCGTGCTTTTCTTAGACGAATTTCCTGAATTCAGGAAAGATGCATTAGAGGTATTGCGTCAGCCATTGGAGGATGGCGTGGTAACAATTGCAAGAGTCAACGCAACGCTAACATACCCCAGTAACACAATGCTCATTGCCGCTATGAACCCCTGTAAGTGCGGTTACTACGGCGATGGCACAGGAAGATGCAATTGCTCCGAGGGACAAATCAAGCAGTATTTAGGCAAAATAAGCGGTCCTTTACTTGACAGAATAGATTTGCACATTGAAGTTCCTGCGGTAAAGTACGACGAGCTTACAGAAAGGGCACCTGCTGAAAGTTCTAAAGACATTAAAATGCGTGTTGAAAAAGCTCGCGAAATACAAAAAGAGCGTTTCAAAAATGACAAGGGTATATACTGTAACGCCCAAATGACCGAAAAAATGGTAGCAGCCTACTGTGCCTTGGGCGAGGCTGAAACTGTTGTTTTAAAAAAGGCATTTGACAATTTAGGTTTGTCTGCCCGCGCTCATAATAGAATTTTAAAGGTAGCAAGAACAATCGCCGACTTAAAAGGAAGTCAGGATATAAAGGTTGAGCATTTGGCTCAAGCTATTTATTTCAGAAGTTTAGACAGAAAATATTGGTAATAGAAAAGACAGGACTTAATGTCCTGTCTTTTTATCGTTTAATTTTATTTGAGTTGTTGTGTAATTAGCCTTGATTAAATCTAAAATTGCAAAAACTGTGCTTTCAAGCTTTTCGCCTTTTCTGTAATCAGTTTTCGCCAAATAGTCAACTCTGCCCTGCTCCATTATTTTGTGAGCGGTGTCATCATCTGTTGAGTAAACCGCAACCGAGTGACCACCGTTGACCTTAACTAATTTCATACAGGGAACATCAGTAAAACCATCGCCAATATAAATCATATTAGAAAAAGGCACACGGCGTTCTTCTTCTGCAGTATATGTATTTAACTCTTTATGCTCAGTAACGTCTAATACGCCCTTATTAATTCTGAATAAAAACTGAGTTTTTGACGTGTAGTTTACCGCCATTGCCGGCCAAACAGGAACTCCGTCCTCGTCATATAAAAACTCCGCAGCATATATTTCCTTGAAATATTTAGCAATGGGTGTACCTTCAATAATTTCCTTTACGCCTGATGAAATGATATAGTGTTCAACCTTAACACCTATGCTTTCGCCATAAGCGTTAATTCTTTCAAACCAGTTCGCAACACCGGGACAAAGCTCTACGCTTTCGCCAAGCTTGTTAAACTCTGTGCGGTTTAAGAGCTTTTTACCTCTTGCCTCACTTAGCATTACATACATATAGGATAAAATCTGGTCCATATTATTCTCTTTTGTCAAGCGATTACACTCGCACCAGAACTGGTCTACCGTCATACCGATACCGGGGATAAATGCGTATTCCTGCATATCCTTGGTAGACAAGGTTTTATCAAAATCATACATTATTGCAGCAATTGGTTTTTTCATCATTTTTCCTCCTCGATATAAGTAAAGCGCCTGAAGGTTTTGCCGTCGCGCACTACCTCTTCGTTCCACTCAAGAATTGGTCTTATCCAATATCCACCATCTCCATAGAGTGCGCGGTAAATTACCATTTCCTCTAAGGTTTCGGAGTGCTTGGCAATACCTATAACCTCGTACTCATTTCCCTTGAAGTGCCTATATTTTCCCAGTTTAATTTCCATCTTACTTATCCTTTAATGTTACTACTGTTACACCCATTTCGCCTTCGCCAAAACGACCTGCACGATAACTCTTTACTGTGGGATGAGTGCGCAAAAAGTCAGAAATTCCCGCTCTCAATATTCCCGTACCCTTGCCATGTATAATAGTTACCTCGTGCAGTCCTGAAATATATGAGTCATCTATGAATTTGTCAACCACCAAAATTGCCTCATCTAAAGTCATACCGCGAACATCTGTTTGTAGCGACGCCGTGGTCTTTTTGTCAGTTTTGAAGGCGGTGGTTATCATCTTCTGTTTTTTCTTTTCTTCCTTAGCGTTGTCTGCTCTGGTTAAATCAGAAAGATTTGTCTTAATTTTCATTATGCCTGCCTGAACCATCAGTGCTCCTTTATTGTCGGGCATAGTGATTACTTCAGCATCCACACCCATCGAAACGACGTGTATGGTTTCGCCTAAACGAACATTCTTTAAAGGCTTACGCATTACTCGCTCATTGCCTGCAGCAGACATTATTTTATCACTTTCTGTGTTTAGAGCTTCTCGCGCTTTTTGTGTTTTTTCTACCAAATCCTTATAAGATTCCGTAGCCTTTATATCACGGATTTCCTTTAGCACCTCTGCTGATTGCTTTTTAGCACTCTCTATAATCGAAAGCGCCTCGCTACGTGCATCCTGCATTATTTTTGCCTTTTTCTTTTCAAGCTCCTCCATCTCACGGCGGATATTGCTCTTAAAGATTCTGGCGTCTCTTGATGCTGTTTCTGCAGAACGCCTGTCGCGCTCAGCTTTTTTACGGCTTTCCTCAAGGCTTGAGATAACATCTTCAAGCTTGATATTGTCATTATCAAGTCTGCTCTTGGCATTTTCTAAAATAACATCGGATATACCAAGGCGTTTTGAAATAGCAAAAGCGTTACTCTTGCCAGGCACACCTATCATTAGTCGGTATGTGGGCGAAAGAGTTTTAATGTCAAACTCACAGGAAGCGTTCTCTACGCCATCTGTAGTGAGAGCATACATTTTAAGCTCACTGTAATGGGTAGTGGCAGCAACTCTTGCACCAAAACCACGAATGTATTCTATAATAGAAATCGCAAGCGCTGCACCCTCAGTAGGGTCTGTTCCTGCACCTAATTCGTCAGCTAAAACCAGCGTGTCTTTTGTTACATGATTTAGAATATCAACTAAATTTACGATATGCGATGAAAATGTTGACAAGCTCTGCTCTATGCTCTGCTCGTCCCCGATATCTGCAAAAACATTATCAAAAACAGCAATTTTGCTACCGTCAGCTGCACAGATATGCAGTCCTGATTGTGCCATTAATGTGAACAATCCCAAAGTTTTTAAGGATACTGTTTTGCCACCTGTATTAGGACCTGTAATTACTAAAGTATCGTAACCCTCGCCCAACGCAATATCTATGGGCACAACCTTGTTTTTGTCCAAAAGCGGGTGTCTGCCTTGTTTAATTTTTATTATGCCATCTGTGTTTATTTCAGGCTCTGTGGCCTTTTGTTCAATAGAAAGTCGTGCTTTGCAGAAAATAAAATCAAGAGTCAAAACTGCCTTTGTATTTACAAAGATTTCGTGGCTGTACTCTACAACAAAGCTTGAGAGTTCAGCTAAAATCTTTTCGATTTCCTCTTTTTCGCGGGCTACAAGCTGTGCTGTTTCATTTGTCATTTCAACAACTGACGCCGGTTCAATGAATACAGTCGAGCCTGATGATGATGCGTCGTGCACGATACCTTTTATCTCGCCTTTGTGCTCAGACTTTACAGGTATAACATATCTGTCGCCACGCATAGTGACAATAGGCTCTTGCAAAAACTTTGAGTAGGCACTTGATATTATCAATGAATTTAGCGTGTCACGGATACGGGCAGCCTGCGCCTTGATTTTCTTACGGATTGCAAAAAGTGCTGGACTTGCAGAATCTTGCATTTCCTCATCAGATATAATTTTATCATTGATTTCATTCTCTACATTTTTAAGGTTTGTAATTGTTGCAGCAATGCCGGAAACTGTGGTATTTTCGCTGATTTTGTCATCTTCAATATATGACTTTAATCTGCGCGATGTATTAAGACTTGCAGACAGCTTGCAAAGCTCTCCCATAGTCATAACACCGCCACGCTCAACACGGGATATTGCCGATGTCACATCTGTAATCTTAAAACCGGGCGCAGGACCGCGTCTGATTAAAATGCCTACCGCTTCTGTTGTTTCGCAAAGCATAGCACGAACCGCCTCAGAATCGCAGGTCGGCTCTAAGGCGGTAATTTTTTCCTTTACACTGTCGTTTTGAGTATATCCTGACAGTTTTTCCAAAATCTTATTAAATTCAAGAGTTTTGTAGGTTTTTTTATTCATAGTTTAAATAAACGGATCGTCCTCGTCGTAGTACTCTTCTTCCTCTTTTTCTTCCTCTATCTCGGGAAGATTTTTAAAATCTTCTTCTGTATATTCCTCTTCGCCTGAGAATTTTCCAAGCTTGTGTTCGTAATCACAGTTACCATTAAGCGCCGCCTCAAAGGCATCTAAGTCAGCCTCTTTTACAACAGACATAAATGTTATTCTGCAGCATCTTGCGTCTTCTAACAATTCCTTTGCTCGCGCAATATCGCCAAGTTTCATGTAAACGTACGCAGCATCGTAGTAAGCTTCAACAAAATAGGGCTTTTTCTCTATTAATTTATCGGCATATATTTTTGCTTCATTGTAGTCTGTAAGCTTAATGTAGAGCTGCACCATATTATCCAAGATAACAGGGTCATCGCTGTTGTAATCATATGCTTCTAAATTGTAGTTCTTAGCCTTTCTTATACTGTCCTTTAAAAGGTAGCAGTAACCCAAAGAACCATAGGTTGTTGTATTTGTATAGTGAACAGTAATGTCCTCAAGCTCTGCTATCGCCTCATCAATCTGCCCTGTTTTTAAAAGGAACACCGCATAATCTGAGCGGATTTTTAACCTGAGTTCAGGCTTTAGCCCTGCTGAAAGGAGCTTTTTATAGATTTCTTCTGACTTTTCTGTATGTCCTTCGCGCAGGAGATAGTAAGCATAGGTCTGGAGCTGAGCTATGTTCATTTTCTTCTCAGCCTTTGCAAAAATTGCCAACGATTTTTCAGGGTTTGTACCATACACTTTTTTTGCACGAGTCATACAAAAAGTGGGGTACCATTTAAAATACGCATATACTAAAAGCAGTATAACCGCACCTATTCCGATAAAAACATTAACTGTAAATGCATTATAAATAATATATAATGCCGCTATTAATAGTAAAAAATTCATATCCGGTATTCCTTTCTAATTTACAGCACGGTACATATCCTTAGCACCATCTTTAGTTACGTGTTCTGCCACGGCTAATACTTCAAATTTCGAGGTTTTTTCGCCAAACCGAAGTTCTATAACATCGCCGATTTTAACATCATAAGACGCCTTTACCACATTGCCGTTAACTGATATTCTGCCTGCGTCACAGGCATCATTAGCAAGTGTTCTGCGTTTTATAATTCTTGAAACCTTTAAATATTTATCAATTCTCATAATAATTTCCATAGCCTTTCCGCCCACAAATTATTATAATAAAATCAATACGCACTTATCATCGTGGGCGATAAGGCGTATAATGGAAATTATGCACATCGCCGTTTCGCACCGCATTCGGTGCGAAAATTTCGGCGGTGCAATAAATTCCGCCGGAGGCATAACTTGATTTTTCAAGTTATGCCCTATTTAGCAACAAAGCCTACCTTTTTATAAACTTTGCGCAACGTCTTATTGGATAAATAGTTCGCAAGCTCTGCGCCCTTTTTGTAAACACCCTCAACGTATGCTTTATCCTTTGACAATCTGTCAAACTCTGTCTGCAAGGGTTTTAAAGCTGAAACTACCGCCTCGCCTACAGCCAGCTTGAAATCGCCGTATCCCATTCCCTCAAACTCCCGTTCTGACTCTTCCACCGTCTTGTCTGTTACTGCCGAATAAATAGACAAAAGGTTTGTAACACCAGGTTTTTCGGGAGATGCTTTTATTGTATTGTCAGAGTCAGTTACCGCACGCTTGAACTTCCTCATAATTGTATCAGCGTCATCTAAGAGCTTTACAAAACCATTAGGGTTAGGGTCTGACTTTGACATTTTATTCTCAGGGGACTGTAAGCTCATTATACGCTTACCAACTTTAGGAATATAAGCCTCAGGAACTGTCAGTGTTTCGCCGTAAAAATGGTTAAAGCGGTTTGCTATATCACGAGCAAGCTCCACATGCTGAAGCTGGTCGTGACCAACAGGAACAAAGTCTGCCTGATATGCTAGAATATCTGCCGCCATAAGTACGGGATATGTAAAAAGACCTGCGTTTATGTTGTCCTCGTGAGCTCTTGATTTTTCCTTAAACTGTGTCATTCGGGAAAGCTCGCCCATCTGTGTGTTGCAGCTTAAAACCCACGAAAGCTCTGCATGCGTGCTTGCGTGTGACTGAATAAAAAGACAGGATTTTTCAGGATTAATTCCTGCTGCCATATACTGCATCAAAACCTCCAGTGTTCTGCGTCTTAAATCTGCAGGTGTCTGACGTACAGTAATTGAGTGCATATCTGCAATACAGTAAATACACTCGTACTCATCCTGAAAATTTACCCAGTTTTTGATAGCACCTATATAGTTACCTAAGGTCAGTTCGCCCGATGGCTGAACTGCTGAAAACATTCTTTTCTTTGTTGCTTCCATTTTGTTCACATCCCTATATTATAAAATCTCTTTCCGTTTTCCATTGTAATATTCGCAAGCTCTGAAATATCAATTCCACGAAGCTCTGCGATTTTTGCTGCTGTATATTTAACATACCCTGAATTATTACGCTTACCCCTGAAGGGCTCAGGTGTAAGGTAGGGACTGTCTGTTTCGATTAAAAGTTTATCAAGAGGCACAGTTTGTGCCACCGCCTGAACTTTCGGAGCATTTTTAAAAGTAACCTGTCCTGCAACGGACACGTACATTCCCATCTTTGTTACTTCCTTTGCCATTTCCACACTTCCGGAAAAGCAATGCATAACTCCGTTTGTATACCCTACTTTTTTGATGATTTCCAACACATCTGCATGGGCATCGCGGTCGTGAATTACATAAGGAAGTGAAAGCTTCTTGGCAAGCTTTAGCTGCTTTTCAAACCAGACCTTCTGGATTTCAGGCTCAGGCTCGTCATAATAATAATCAAGACCAATTTCACCAATTGCCACAACACGCGGATGCTTTGCCATTTCTTCTATCTGAGCCAAGTCCGAATCGTTCATATCCCCTGTATCATTGGGATGAACGCCTACTGCAGCATAGATAAAATCATACTTTTCTGCAAGCGCGATGCTGTCCTTTGAAGTTTTTATATTTGCGCCTATATTTACGCATAGTGTTGTACCTTCGCCTTTTAAAGACGCTATTACCTCTTCTCTGTCTATATCAAATTTTTCATCATCAAGATGTGTATGCGTATCAAAAAACATTAATTTTCCTCCGGTATGTAGCCCTCGTCATCAATTAATTCATCGCCTAAGTATGCGGCTACCGCAAGTTTGTCGCAGCGCTCGTTCTTGGGATTTCCGGCATGCCCCTTAACCCAATGAAGCTCAACATTATGCTCATCCAAAAGAACTAGCAACTGCTCCCAAAGATCTACGTTACTCGCCCTATATTTTTTGGTACGCATCCAGTTGTTTGCTTCCCATTTGTAAACCCAACCCTTTTCTATTGCATCTATAACGTACTTGCTGTCAGAATAAAGGTTTACATTACAGGTTTCCTTGAGCGAAGATAATCCCTCAATCACTGCCATAATCTCCATACGGTTGTTGGTGGTAAGGTTGAAGCCTTGCGAGCCTTCTTTTTCGTGGCCATTGTAGCTTAATATAAAGCCATATCCACCGGGACCGGGATTGCCGCTGCAAGCACCATCTGTATATAAATCTACTGTTTTAAGACCTTTCTCAAACATCCTTTTCTCCTAGCTTAACAATTACAGTATCTATAAGATTTTTAAGGTTTTCTTCTATATCTCCAGAAATCACACAGGCTGCAGCCGATTTGTGTCCGCCTCCGCCAAACTCGCGGGCAACCTCTGACACATCAATTACGTCCTTTGTTCTGAGGCTCACTCTTTTTGAATTTTCGTCACGGTCTTTTACCAAAACTGACGCTAAAACTCCCTCCAAATTTAAAGGAATATTGGGAAGCTCATCAACATCGTCATAAATAAGACCGTATTCTTTTAAAAATTCCCCAGGGCAGTCAAGAACCGCTACCTTGCCATCAGCAAAAAACTGAACTCTTTCTGTTGCAGCACCCAAAAACATCATTTTTTCACGCTTTACTGTGTCATAAATGATGGTTGTAATCTTTCTATGGTTTATACCGCTTTCTAAAACTTTTGCTGCAATTCTGAAGGTTTCAGGGCTTACATTTGAAAACTTAAAGTGACCTGTATCTGTTGACATTCCTGTATATATGCCCTCATATGCTTTTTCAGGAACATTTTTTGTAATCAGCGTTACCAGCTTGTAGACAATCTGCGCAGTGGCAGCAGCATCCGGCTCATTGTAATAAAGCTCGCCAAAAGTATTACCTGTCTTATGATGGTCAATACACAAAAGGCAGGGAATCTTCTTACAGGCGTCAGCAGCCGCCCCCAATCTTGAGTATTCGCCGCAATCCAAAACTATGGCGCAATCAGCGCAGCTTTGCGTATTTTCATCTGCAATCTCATAATCTGTGCCCAAAAAGTTAAACTTTTCGGGCATAGACTTTTCTAAATAGATTGTCACTTTTTTTCCTATTGCCTCAAGTGCGTATTTGACTGCAAAAGATGAGCCAAGCGCATCGCCATCAGGATTCAAATGTGTAAAAATTGCAATATGTTTTGCTTTTTTGAGCCTTTTTGCGATTTTTTTAAGCATTATTTGCCTCCCTTTAAGAGTTCATTAATTCTTGCACCGTGCTCTATTGAGTCATCGGGCTTATAAACAATTTCGGGAGTGTAGCGAAGATTAAGTCTGTGACCTAACTCACGGCGAACAAAGCCTTGCGAATTTTTAAGCGCTAAGAGAGCATTTTTCTTGACTTCTTCATCTCCGAAAATACTCACATAGACTGTAGCATAGCGCAAATCCTGAGTAACTGACACAGAAACAACGCTTGTCATCATAGGAATTCTGGGGTCTTTTAGCTCACGCAAAATATCAGAAAGTTCCCGTCTTACCTCTTCATTTATTCTGTTAATACGGTTTGCTCCCATATTTTTCTCCTTTTATCTTTCAACCTCTACCATTCGGAAGCCTTCAACTACGTCGCCCTCTTTAATGTCGTTGAATCTTTCAATAGAAAGACCACACTCGTAACCTGAGTTTACTTCCTTAACATCGTCTTTGAAACGCTTTAATGACGCAAGCTCGCCCTCGTGAACAATAATACCGTCACGAACAATACGAACCTGTGTATTTCTTGTGATTGTACCATCTGTAACGTAACAACCTGCAATAGTACCAACGCCTGATACCTTGAAGGTCTGACGGATTTCGGCATGACCTGTAACCTCTTCTTTGTATGTGGGGTCAAGCATACCCTTCATAGCTGCTTCAATTTCTTCGATAGCAGTGTAAATTACACGATATAATCTTATATCAACACCCTTGTCTTCTGCAGAAATGAGCGCACCTGCATCAGGGCGTACATTAAAGCCTACGATAATGGCGTTAGAAGCATAGGCTAACATTACGTCAGACTCTCTTACAGCACCAACACCTGAGTGAATTACGTTTACTCTTACTTCGTCATTTGAAAGTCTTTCTAATGACTGCTTAACAGCTTCAACAGAACCCTGAACATCTGCCTTTATTACGATGTTAAGATCCTTAATCTGACCTTCCTGAACCTTGTTAAAGAAGTCGTCAAGTGTTACAACGTTACTTGAAACAAGTCTTTCTTCCTTGAGCTTCTGCTTACGGGCCTCAATAACCTGTTTTGCCATTCTTTCGTCTTCTACGGCATAGAATATTTCGCCGCCCTCAGGAACTGAGTCAAGACCTAAGATTTCAACAGGAACTGAAGGACCTGCTTTTTTAACTGCCTTGCCCTTATCATCAAACATAGCTCTGATGTGACCAAATGACGTGCCCACAACAACTGTGTCCCCCGCCTTTAGTGTGCCATTCTGAACGAGGATTGATGCAACAGGACCACGGCCCTTATCAAGCTTTGCTTCAATAACTGTACCTTTAGCGCGTCTGTTGGGGTTAGCCTTTAACTCTCTCATATCAGCTACTAAAAGCACCATTTCCAAAAGCTCTTCAATATTCAATCTCATTTTAGCTGAAATCTCAACACAGATTGTGTCGCCGCCCCAATCTTCAGGAACTAAGCCGTGTTCTGTTAATTCCTGCTTGATTCTATCAGGGTTAGCTCCCTCTCTGTCAATTTTGTTGATAGCTACAACTATACCGACATTTGCCGCTTTAGCGTGGTTGATAGCTTCTATTGTCTGAGGCATAATGCCGTCATCTGCTGCAACAACGATAATAGCAATATCAGTAACCTGAGCACCACGGGCACGCATAGCAGTAAATGCTTCGTGACCAGGAGTATCTAAGAATGTGATTTTTCTATCGTTTACACGCACACGATACGCACCGATGTGCTGTGTGATGCCGCCTGCCTCGGTATCAATAACGTTTGTGCTTCTGATGGCGTCGAGAAGCGATGTTTTACCATGGTCAACGTGACCCATTACAACCACAACAGGAGAACGTGGTTCTAATTGGTCCTCTGTATCTTCAAAATCGTTAAAGAGAATATCTTCACGTGTTAGTATAATTTCCTTTTCAACAATCGCACCAAAGTCTTCAGCTATTAATGATGCTGTTTCATAGTCAACACTCTGAGAAATTGATGCCATAACACCTAACATCATAAGCTTTTTGATTACTTCTGTTGCGGGAACTTGCAGGCGTTCAGCAAGCTCGCCAACGCCGATTTCGTCAGGAATTTTAACTGTTATAGGGCCTTTTTTGACTTTTTCTTCTTTCTTAGCTCTATCTTTATTCTTAACCTGGTTGTTATCTCGGAGCTTATCCTTTCCCTTCTTTAATTTCTGCTTTTTAACGCCGTCATCAGAAACGTTTTCAGGGATTAATTCTTCAATAACCTCATCATCAATTTTATTTAAGTCAACAACAGTCTGGCGTGTGTCAACATGGCGAACCTTTCTTCCGATAGGCTCGTCGATTTTTGTTGTATCGCTTACTTCTGCTGTTTCTTCTGCACTTGTGTTACCCTTTGACTTTTTCTTCTTGTCTGTTTTAGATGCAGGAGCTTCTTTAATCTTTCCGAATACAGGAATCTCCACCTTGCCGTCATAGGCCTGGGTTAAGCGTTCAAATAAAACATCTAATTCCTCCTGCTCCAATGAACTCATATGGTTTCTTGTAGGAAAACCGAAACCGGACATAAGTCCTATAATTTCTTTAGAGTTTGAATCAAGCTCTTTTGCAAGCTCATGTACTCTAACCTTCATTTACGCCACCTCCGAAATATGTGTCCTGCGACTATTCTGTCGCAATATATCTTTTTTTATTTATTATCTATTTTCTTTAATATTGCATCGGCAAAACCCTTATCGGTTATGCAGATAACACTCTTTGAATCTTTACCTGTGAAACGTCCCAGCTCTGCCTTAGTTCCGTAAACTATTGACTTGCACTCATAGTTTTCAGAAATTCCTTCTAGGCGATAGGTAGACTTTTCTGACGTATCCGTTGCTATTATCACAAGGTACCCCAAGCCTTCCTGCAAGGTTTTTGTGGTAAGAAATTCGCCTGTTTTTACCTTGCCCGCTTTGGTTGCTATGCTTATGAGATTTAATATTTTATCCATCTCATTCTCCTTTTAGTAAGCCGTAAATTTCATCAGGTACTTTACATCGGAACGAGCGGTCCAACACTCTTCTTTTCAAAAGATTGTCACTACCCTTACACTCCTTGCAAATATATGCCCCTCTGCCGTCTTTTTTATGAGTTGTATCAAGAAAAAAGCCCGCATCATTTTTTACTATTCTTATGAGCTTTTCCTTTTCACATTTGGTGCGGCAAAGTATGCATGTTCTTTCTGGTATGTGTTCCAATGCGTTACGCCTCCGCTTTTATGTCGATTTTCCAGCCTGTGAGTTTAGCCGCAAGTCTTGCGTTCTGACCCTCCTTGCCGATGGCAAGTGACAACTGTCCGTCAGGAACGATTACGTTTGCTGCGTGTTCTTCCTCATCTACTGTGCAGTTAACTACATCAGAAGGACTGAGTGCTGCTGAAATATATTCAGCCGGATCCTCGCTATATTTAATAATATCAATTTTTTCTCCGTTTAATTCGTCGCAAACAGCCTGAACACGGGCACCGCGCTGGCCAACACATGCGCCTACGGCGTCAACATTTTCATCCTGTGAGAAAACAGAAATCTTAGAACGTGAGCCTGCTTCTCTTGAGATTGATTTTATTTCGATTACGCCGTCTGAAATTTCAGGAACTTCCTGTTCAAATAATTTCTTAACAAGGCAAGGATGCGTTCTTGAAAGAATAATCTGCGGGTTGTTGCCTACTGTTTTTACCTCTGCAACGTAGAATTTCATTCTTAAACCGGGTGTGTAATACTCCCCTGCAATCTGTTCATTGGCAGGCATAATAGCTTCTGTGTCACTGCCAACCTGAATAAATACCATTTTACCTTCATTCTTTGTGATAAGACCTGTAACCATAGAATTTTCACGGTCACGGTACATTGTTATTACTTTGTCACGTTCTGCTTCTTTAATGCGCTGAACTACAACTTGCTTTGCTGTTTGTGCAGCAATTCTGCCAAATGTTTTGGGTGTTACCTCGTAGCTTACAACATCGCCTACTGAGTATCCGCCGTTAATTTCTTTTGCTTCGTCAAGTGTAACCTCAATATTTGCATCTTCAACCTCTTCAACTACTGTCTTCTGCTGATAAACTTTGATTTCTCCAGTTTCTTTATCAATGTTTACCACAACGTTCTGTGCGTGGCCGTAGTTTTTCTTATAGGCTGTTATAAGCGCAAATTCGATAGTTTCCAGCAATGATTCCTTGCTTATATTTTTATCCTCCGCAAGTTCTGCTAAAGCTGCCATAAATTCCTGATTCATTTTGTTAATTCCTCCAATATTCTAAAACTCTACTGTAAGTCTTATTGATGATATTTTATTTTCAGGAAGTTTTAATTCACTTCCGTCTATTTCAAAACTAATTATATCTTCATTCTTTGATATAAGTTTTGCCGTGAATTCCTTTACGCCGTCTACTGCCGCAAAGAGCTTAACATCAACATTTTTACCTGCACAGGCATCAAAGTGAAAATCATATTTAACAGCGCGGTCAAGACCTGCTGATGACACCTCCAGCATATACTCCTGAGGTATGGGGTCTTTTTCGTCCAGCACCTCACTTAATGCACGGCTGACATCTTCGCAGTCAGAAATGCCAATTCCTCCCTCTTTGTCAAGATATATTCTTAACACATAAGAGGGTCCTTCTTTTTTGAACTCAATGTCCCATAGTATTATGTTTTTATCCTTGATTATGGGATTTAAAAGTTCTATTACTTCTTTTTCGGTTTTGTTGTATGCCATACAATATCCCCTTATAAAAAATTCTTTAGATAATGCGAAAGACTGGGAACCACGCCCAGTCTTTCTAACCACAATATCCACTATTAACATTATAACAAATACAATACTAAAATGCAAGTACTTTTAACAACTTTTTTCCAATTTGCAATATTTTTGCAGGTAAAACTTATGTAAAAATGTACTAAAACATTGCGGTTGTCGCTAAACTATTCTCCTTTGTGTTTAGCGAAGCATTCGCTGCAGTATACAGGGCGGTCTTCTTTGGGTTCAAAGGGAACCTGAGCTTCTTTGCCGCATTCTGCACAAATTGCAGTGTGCATTTCTCTGTTCTGTCTGATGCTGTTCTTTCTTGCAATTCTGCATTCCTTGCAACGGCTGGGTTCGTTTTCAAAACCCTTTTCAGCATAAAATTCCTGCTCGCCAGCTGTGAACACGAATTCAGCACCACAGTCTTTGCATACGAGTGTCTTGTCTTCGTACATTAAAAATCCCTCACTTTGAAAATAAATAAATCTATTGCAGCCTTACGGCTTACAACCACACCAACAACTAAATGTATTTTTCAATCTTTTTCTTTATTCTGCACATGGCATTATCCACAGCCTTGGGAGTTTTGCCAATAAGAACTGCTATTTCCTTATAAGAAATACCTGTTAAATAATATCTTAAAACCTCAGCCTCGAAGTCCGATAGAACACTGTTTATCCTGCTTTCCATCCCTTGGGCTGCCTCACGCTCAATAACGATGCTTTCGGGGTCTTTGTGTTTTGTGTCCACAAGCTTTGCCGAAATCACATCCGCCTCGTCTCCTGATGCATGAATAGAAACATAGTGATTAAGAGGAGAATTTTTCTTCCTTGTGGAGGTTTTTACCGCGGTAATCATTTGCCTTACCACGCAAACCTCAGCAAAGGTTTTAAAGTTTGCACGTCGAGTGCCGTTGTAGGATTTAACCGCCTTATAAAGACCGATTAACCCCTCCTGAACAAGGTCATCACGCTCTGCACCTGCTATAAAATAAGGAATAGACAGCACCTCAACAAATCCCTTATACTTATGGACCATATGTGATTCTGCCTGCTTGTCCCCACCTTGAGCCAGAGCAACAATCTCTTCATCAGTCATTGTTTCGTAATTTATTCTTGTGTTCAAATTACTTCTCAATCCTTTGTGTAGTATAACATATATACATACAATATTATTATATTCAAATATTTGTAATTAGTCAACGAATTTTGCCTTACGTTGTGCATTTTCAGCATTTATACCTATTACCGAGCTTCTAATTTGTGCAAGATACACATAAAATGTTCAGGTAATTCGCTGTTGTATTCAACATATTCACCTAAAGACGGATGAATAAACCCTAATTTTTTCGCGTGAAGGAGCTGACCGCATATTTTATTCTGCTCTGCAAGTTTATCTTTTTTCAATCCATAGACAGGATCACCCACTATCGCTTTTCCCACACTCTTTAAATGTGCTCTTATCTGGTGTGTTCTGCCTGTTTCCAGCACGCATTTTAAAAGTGTATAGCCTTCATATCTCTTTTCAACACAAAAGTGTGTTATAGCTTCTCTTCCGTCACGCACCCCTGCAAGCATTTTTTTACGGTCCTTTGGGTCACGTCCTATAGGCTTATCCACAGTAAACTCATCTTCCTTGACACCGCCAACAACAAGGCAGTAATACTCCCTTGTCATACTGTGTTCTTTTATTTGCTCAGAGAGTGACAGGTGCGCCTTGTCATTCTTGGCAACTACCAGTATACCACTGGTATCCTTATCTATTCTGTGAACAATACCCGGTCTGATTACGCCGTTGATTGCAGATAAGTTACCCTTGGTATGGTACATCAAAGCGTTAACTAACGTTCCGTCAGGGTTTCCTGCCGCTGGGTGTACTACCATCCCCTGAGGTTTATTGACAACAATGATATCATCGTCCTCATAGACAATATCTATAGGTATATCCTGAGGTATCGCGTCAACAATACGAGGCTCAGGTATCTCTACCTGAACCTCGTCGCCTGATTTTATCTTATATTTTTTGGTCTGGGGGTTGCCGTTTACTAAAACATTGCCGTCTTCTAAAAGCTTCTGTGCAGCAGAGCGCGTAAAATCTCCACACTCTGACATAAATACGTCAAGGCGTGTACCTTCATATTCTTTTTCTGCTGTTAGTAAGAGCATTTTAATTCTCCTTTTTATCGCTGAAGAAAATCACATAAACCACAAATATTGCAGCTCCTATCGTAATAAAGCAATCTGCAATATTGAAAACAGGAAAATCAATCAACGTAAAATCAAAAAAATCTATAACAAAACCCTGTCTTATTCTGTCAATAAGATTTCCTACTGCACCGCCTATCATAAAGGTAAATGCAGTTAAAAACAAAGGATTCTTTGGTTTTTTTACAACCACATAGCTGACCGCTGCAATAACTATAATAATCGTAGCTAAAGTTAAAAGCCAGGTGTGGTCCGAAAAAATACCCCAGCCCGCACCTCTGTTTTCCACATAGGTCAAGTGAAAAATGTTATTCCATAACGGAAACGTTTTCACGCTTTGCAAAAGACCGGCGGCAAAAAGCTTTGCCGCCTGGTCCAAAATCGCAATTATAAATATACCTACAAAAAATGGTATAAGCAATTTTATTAGTCCTCCTTAAGAAAGAACGCTTGCACATCTTGTGCAAAGTGTGGGATGAGCGCTATTCTCTCCTACAGTTTCTGAGTGAATCCAGCAACGCTCGCATTCAGCACCATTTGCCACGCTTACCTTAACCTTGATGCCTGTTTCTCCTGTTGCAATTCCCTCAGGAGCGTTATCAAGCTCTGAAACCTTTACACCGGAAACGATAAAGTATGTGTCCAAATTTTCTTCCATTTCCTTTAATAATTCATAGTATGAGCCGTCAGCAAAAATTTCTACCTCAGCACCCAGTGATTTACCAATAATCTTTGCACCACGTGCTTCTTCCAGAGCCTTAGCCACATCGGCTTTTGCCATCATCAGTCTATCCCACTTGGACTCAAATATATCATCATATAATTCAGGTGTGGGTTTAGGCATATCGTTTAAGATAACGTAATCTGTCTTATCGCTATCGGTGTGAGGCATACTTGCCCATATCTCTTCAGTGGTAAATGCGAGTACAGGAGCAAGCAAGCGAACTAAAGCGTCTAAGACTTTGTACATTACTGTCTGTGCTGCACGGCGTGCCTGACTGTCTGCTTTTTCTGCATACAATCTATCCTTGATAACATCTAAATAGAAGTTACTCATATCAACGATACAGAAATTATGAATAGCGTGCTGAACAATATGGAAATCGTAGTTTCTATAGGCGTCTAATACTCTTTCAACTAATTTTGAAAGGCGGATTAATGCCCACTTGTCAATTTCCTGCATATCGACAACTTCAACCATATCACACTTGGGGTTAAAGTCACTGATGTTACCTAAGATATATCTTGCGGTGTTTCTTATCTTTCTGTATGATTCTGACAACTGCTTTAAGATACCGTCAGAAATTCTCATATCTGTCTTATAGTCAGCTGATACTACCCACAAACGGAGTAAATCTGCACCATACTTGTTGATAATATCCTGAGGGCTGATACCGTTACCCTTAGACTTTGACATTTTTTCGCCTGTTTCATCAACTATCATACCGTGTGTAATAACTGCCTTATAGGGAGCTACACCGCGGGCAGCAACTGATGTTAAAAGTGATGACTGGAACCAACCTCTGTACTGGTCGTTGCCCTCTAAGTAAAGGTCAGCAGGGAAACGCAAGCCTTCCTTAACATCCAAAACTGCTGTATGTGATGAACCTGAGTCAAACCAAACATCCATAATATCTTTTTCCTGAGTGAACTCGGTGCAACCACATTCGGAACACTTCGTGCCTGCAGGTAAGATATCAGATGCAGGTGTTTCATACCAAGAGGTAGAGCCTTTTTCGCCAAAGAGCTTAGCTACTGCTGCGATTGACTCTTCCGTGATTAATTCCTTACCGCAGTCCTTGCAGTAAAAAATCGGGATAGGAACACCCCATGTTCTCTGTCTTGAAATACACCAGTCACTTCTGTCAACAACCATACCTGTAATTCTGTCTTCGCCCCATTTGGGAATCCAGCGAACACCTTTGATTGCTTCTACTGCTGCGTCTTTAATGTCGTCAACTGAAGCAAACCACTGCTCTGTAGCACGGAATACGATAGGCTTATGACATCTCCAGCAGTGAGGATACTGGTGGATAATATCTTCTATAGCATATAATGCGTTTACTTCTTTTAATTTTTCAATGATTTTAGCATTAGATTCTTCATAGAAAAGTCCAGAAAATTCTCCAGCTAATTCATTTAAGTATCCCTTGCCGTCAACAGGAACGATAATCGGAATATCCTTATAGTTTCTGCACGCAACATAGTCCTCTGCGCCGTGACCGGGAGCTGTGTGTACACAACCTGTACCGGCGTCGAGCGTTACGTGGTCGCCAACGATTACTAATGACTCTCTGTCAATAAAGGGATGCTGACAACGAATAAGCTCAAGCTCCTTACCTGTGTACTGAGCAACAACCTCGTAGTCAGAAATACCGCCTGCTGCCAGCACATTTTCGATAAGTTCGTGAGCTAAAACGTAGTATTCGCCGTTTGCTTTAACAAGGCTGTAAGTAAAATCAGGGTTTAGGGCAATTGCAACGTTGCCGGGCAATGTCCAGGTTGTTGTTGTCCAGATTACAAAATAGATGTCCTTCTTATCTATACCTGTTGCATCAAATACGCCGTTGTCTTCGGAAACTCTAAATTTAACGTAAATTGAGCTTGTCTTATCTTCTTCATATTCAATTTCAGCTTCAGCAAGAGCTGTTTCACAGTCTGTACACCAGTAAATTGGCTTTAAGCCTTTATAGATGTATCCTTTCTTTGCCATTTCGCCAAATATTTCAATCTGCTTTGCTTCAAATTCAGGGGCAAGTGTTAAGTATGAATCGTCCCAGTTACCCAAAGAACCCAGACGTTTAATCTGAGATTTCTGATTTTCTACCTGTGAGAGTGCAAACTCACGGCACATGTCACGGAACTTAACAATGCCTACCTCGTGTCTGTTTACACCAAGCTTTTTAATTGCTTGTCTTTCAATAGGAAGACCGTGGGTATCCCAACCATGAATATAGGGTGCTTTGAAGCCATCCATATTTTTAAAACGTGTGATAACATCTTTTAATGTTTTATTGAGTGCGTGACCCATATGCATATCGCCGTTAGCATACGGAGGGCCGTCATGAAGGATGAACAAGGGCTTATCTTGGTTGTTCTCCATCAATTTCTCATACATATTTTCGTCTTGCCATTTTTTGAGTATTTCAGGCTCTCTCTGAGGTAAATTTGCTCTCATTGAGAACTCAGTACTTGGCAAATTAAGGGTTTTGCCGTAATCTTCTGCCATTGGTCTTTCTCTCCTAACTGTTTTATATGTAAATATTATTCTTCAATTTCAATTTTTTGCATTATTTTGGTCTCGTCGGAAACAACAGGCACTTCTTTAACCGCTACAACCTTTGTTTCTTCTTTTACTTCGGGAAACTCATCTAGCATACCGATATACGTGTTCAAAACTGTCTTAAGTTTTGCACGAAGGAGTGAGCTTTTTCCTTCAATTTCGGCACATTCACGATTCAGAGCATCAATTCGTCCGTCTGCCTTTGCTATTTCTTCTGTTGCACGTATTTTTGCTTCGTTAACTATGTTGTCTGCCTGGTCGTGTGCATTCTTTAAAATTTCTTCACTTGTGCGCTGTGCTGAAATAATGGCACTACGCATTGTTTCTTCCATTTCCTTGTAGTTTTCAATCGCATCGGTCAAAATCGCATTTTTGTCCTTCAAACTTGCGTTTTCACGATATATTTTTGCATAATCTTTTGCAAGCTCTGTCAAAAAGGCTTCTACTTCGTCTATATCGTAACCGCGGAAAGCTTTACCAAACTCTTTGTTCTCTAAATCTACAGGCGTAATCATAGTTATCGTCCTTTCGTTATTAAATATACTTCTTTATTTCAAGCACTGTACGTCCCTTTCGGGTTTCTCCCGCAATGCTTTCAATCACAAATCTTCCGTGATGTCTTATTGATATGACATCCCCTTCTGTGAGTTTTTTATCAGGGTTGTTTGCTACTGTGAAATTCACATTTACCAAATCCTGAGTGATAGCCTTTGATGCGTCCTGCCTTGACATTGGCGCTGCTGCTGCAACAATTGCATCAAGCCGCATTGATGCCACTATTACGCTGGACATTTTAAATTTGTGAGCAAGGGAAAAATTCCCTTCGGTAACCTCTGTTACCTCTACGCTTTTTCTTCCTACTGTTTTAAGGTTATAGAGTATGTAGTCTTTCGCCGTATTTTCACACATTATAACGGCACGGTTATCATCAAAATAAATGTCCCCTACCATTTCACGCTTTATCCCAAGTCCTAATACCGAGCCTAAAACATCCGGGTGTTTCATCCCGCCTACATTCGATATCATAAGGGGTGTTATGGGAAAATCTTCCGCATCAGGGGTCAAAAAATCAGGAAAGAATCCTAATATAACACGCTCGGCATCTACACTTCCTCCCCACGCCATAAATGTAACATCAGGCGAAAGGCGGTAATGTGTGCGAAAAACTGCCAACTCGTGAGGGCTTACAAAATGAGAAAAACGAACACTCTTGTACTTTTGTACAGACTGCTCGAAATCCTCACATCTTGAAAGCCATTCGCTATCCTGCGAAAACGCATTCTGCTTCATCTTAGTTTACAAAGGGAAAACCTGTAACCTTGGAGTTGTCACGGTAGTTGCCCGCGACCTCAACGTTACTGGGTGTAATCAGGAAAATTCTGTTTGAAACGTTCTGGATTTTACCATCAACGCCATAAACAACACCTGATAAAAAGTCTACAACCTTGCGTGTTGTTTCGTTGTCAAGCTTTTCTAAGTTTGCAACGATAGGTTTTTTGTTTTTTAAGTGGTCTGCTGCGTCCTTTGCGTCATCAAAACCTGTAAAATGAATAACTACAACCTTTGCAGGAGCTCCACCTGAAATTGATGAAACCTTAGCTCTTCTGCCAATGGGGAATGTAGGCTCTACTACTTCTTCCTCTACTGTTTCTTCTACTTCGTACATTTCTTCCTCTTCGTCAGATATGCCTATCCACTTAAGCATTTTGTTGAATGAGTTCATTTCTTACATCCTTTCAAATTATAACATTCTTAAAGTATTTTTTATGTTAAGGGTTTTTGCTTACATAAACAATGCGCTACCTACGCGCACTAATGTTGCGCCTTCCATAATGGCTTCGCGGTAATCTCCGCTCATTCCCATAGACAAATGTTTCATTACTATATTGGGAATTTGTCTGTCTGCCAGTTCATTAGACAGCTTTTTCAAATCGTGAAAATACTTTCTGCACTCATCGGGTGTTGCAGCCAAAGGTGCCATTGTCATAAGCCCCTGCACTTTCACATTTTCAAGCGATGAAACACTTTCTGCAAGTCTTATGCACTCATCAGGAGTTACGCCGAATTTGCTTTCCTCTCCTGAAACGTTAACCTGTAGGAGTATGTTGGCACATTTTTGATTTTCGCCAAATTTTTTATCTATTTCTTCAGCCAGCCTTAAACTGTCAACAGAATGGATAAGACTAACCTTGTCTGCAATATATTTTACTTTATTTGTCTGCAGGTGACCAATCAAATGCCATATAGGTTCATCCTTTAAAACCTCATATTTATCCAGCAAGCTCTGCACGCGGTTTTCGCCGAGAGTTTTCACTCCGGCATTCATCACCTCCTGAGCCTCCTTTGCAGTTACAGTTTTCGTTACTGCAACTAAAGTGATGTCCTCCGGATTTCTGTTAGCCGCAATAGCAGTTTCTGCTATATTGTCCAATACTCTTTTTACATTATCATTTATCACACTTACCATATCCTTTACTGTGATACAATTACCCGTCCGTCACGGAATTCGGGTGCTGCTGTTACTACCTCGTCGTAGGCTTTTATGGGCTGGTTTGAGTCTGCCGAGGAAACAATGGCATCATCGCCGTTTGAGTAAATGATATTTATAGGAATAAATCTCATTACTGCCCCTCGCTTTATATAAAGTCCTACTGACTCCTCCTCAGTATGAATATTGTCAATGCTTACTTTGTATCCGCTGACGCTATTCTTTACAAAATCAACATTTACGACGCGTTTCTCCATAAGTCCTGCAACGTAGGTGTCACACTTTACCACAACCGTAACCTGACCTTTATTGTCAGCCTGGGAAATATGCTCTACCGTTGCCTTAGTGTCGCCAAATGAGAAGTCTGTAAACCTGACAATAACGCTGTCGCCTGTTTTCATTTCGCCGATAAACTCTTTATCAAGATTTAGAGCCACCATATATGAATAGTTATCTACAATTCTATAGGTGTAGTTTTTTTCCTCATCAGTTATAACTTCACCGTTTTTTATCTCATTGATGGTTGTACGGATATCATCAGGGGTTAGCTCGTTTACACTTTCCATCTTAAGGGTTTCCTCAAATCCGTCACGCCCCTCAACAAAAATTCCGGGCATATTTGCTGAAACAACATTTTCTGCTCTGCCAAGCTGCTTCTCAAGCTCGTATTTTCGGGATTGAAGTCGGCTCAGGTCATCAACTGATGACTCTTTCTCACCGTTGGCAACTGCCTTTTGCTCAGCCAGCATACTCATTTTGTATTTATACTCAGACAGTCTTTCTAAGTTATTGTCACAGGTAAATGTAATTACCTCGTCAACATATTTTGCGAGCTCAGCCTCCATCTTCATAGTGTCATTAATAAAGACGGAACTTCCGCTGTTGCTGTCTGTAATTGCCGCTATCTTTTTATTTATTTCGGCGAGTTCAGTCTTTAAGGACTCATCTTCAGTATCACTATAAAGCATTGCAATAATTTCTTTGTTGGATACTCTGTCGCCGTTTTTTACATATATCTCAGTAGCACCGCTAAGTGTTACAGTATTTACTGATTCAGTTTTTATAAGTACACCCTGTGTCGTGCTGAATTCTTCGATTTTGTCCTCCTGCAGGAGTTCAAGACCAATTCTTGACGTGAACATACCTCTTACGAAATATGTGGCAATCAAGACTAAAAAAAGTACTACGGGTATCATCCATTTATTTTTCATAGCTTTTCCTCAGTATGATTTCACACAAAAATACACATTTATATCAATTCTATTCAATCATACCATACTTTTAATGTTTTTGCAACGCTTTTTTACAAAAAAATGAGCCCTTTCGGGCTCATTTGCATTATTCCATACCTAAAACTAAAAACTTGGGTACGCCGTTTTCATAATCAGGCATTATTTCTCCTTCAACCAAAGGCTTTACATATTCTATAAATTTGTCTGTCACGAAATTTCCACGCTCATTAATATAATCATCAGGAACAATTCTCGCCTCATTGGCAACCTTGTTGACATCCACCGCCTGATACTCTACCTTGTAGGGATTATTAGACACTCTCTTGATTGTAATAACAACTGCTGTTTTTCCTGCCACAGCCTCTTTCACTGCAGTATATCCAACATTGTATGATTCCTCAATGTCTGTCTTGCTCAATATATGGCTTGCACATCTCTGAGGTGTATTTAGCTCTATACCGCGCACCTTACATCCAAAACGCTGTTTGATTAATCCCTCTAAAATTTTAGCCGTTCCGCCAAGCTGCTTGTGACCAAAAGCATCCTGTGTGAGGGATGCTACAACATCACAGATATACTTGCCGTCCGCGGTTCTAACACCTTCAGAAACAACCACCAAAACGTGATTTTTGACTTTAAACTTTTCAGATATATCGCTGTACAATCTGTCAAGGTCAAATTCTCTTTCGGGAAGGTATATAAGGTCAGGACCAAGTCCTCCGATGCCTGCCAGAACAGACGCCCCCGCAAGCCAGCCTGCATCTCTGCCCATTACCTCAATTATTTCGACTGATTTATTTGGGTAAATACCACCGTCTGTTGCAACTTCACGCACAGTTGCTGCAATGTACTTCGCCGCGCTGCCGAAGCCAGGTGTGTGATCCGTTTCGGGAAGGTCATTGTCTATGGTCTTTGATACGCCGACAAATTTTATATCCTTGGAGTGTACAGCAGCGTAAGCAGAGAGCTTTGCGGCTGTATCCATAGAATCGTTGCCGCCTATGTAAAAGAAATAGCCGATATTATACTCCTCTAAAATTTCAAATATTTTTTCATATACGCTATTATCGTCTTTGGGAAGCTTGAATCTGCAAGAACCAAGGTAAGACGCAGGACTTTTCTGTAAAAGTCTTAACTTTTCATCATCGTGTGATAATTCATCCAAATCAATGATGTGTCTTTCCATCATACCCATGATACCATTAATCATTCCGTAGGCCTTGCCTATTTGCTCGCAATCTGCCGCACCCTTTATAACGCCAGCTAAACTTGAGTTTATGGCAGCAGTAGGTCCACCTGACTGGCCAACAATTGCATTTTTTAATATGCCCATTGAGAATTCCCCCTCACATCAATTTTTGTAAGTAGTTGTATATATTTATATTATATTACGCCTTCTCGCAAAAAACAAGAGCATTTCCAAAAAAACATTATCTTTTTCAGGAGAAATTACAGAATTGTAATATTAAATTCATTTACTTTTTTTGCAGCATGTGGTAAAATACAATTAAGTCAAAAGGAGGTTCACATTATGGGAAAAGTTAGTGTGGAAACTTGCCAATACAAAAACTACGGCAAGTGTATAAAAATTTCTAATGACATCGTTAAGATTATCGTTACTGTGGACGTAGGTCCCAGAATTATCAACTATTCATTTATCAACGGCGAAAACATTATGTTTGAGGATGTAAACAGAGATTTCTCTGAGTCAGGCGAAGCCTTTGACGTTTTTGGTGGCGGCACATGGTATATTTACGGCGGTCACAGATTATGGACAAGCCCTGAAGGATATCCAAAAAGCTATTACCCCGACAATGACCCTGTTCCGTACGAGATTTTAGACGACGGTGCGGTGTTTACACCCGTCACACAAAAATGGAATCAGTACCAGATGGAGATTGAGGTACACTTGTCCGAAAACTCTTCTCAGGTACGTCTTATCCACAGAATTACAAACCGTGCTGCGTGGAGTGTTACTCTTGCTCCATGGTGTCTTACAGTTCTTGCTCCTGGCGGTTTTGAAATCGTAGCTCAGCCTACAGTAGATACAGGACTTTTAGGAAACAGGCTGTTGGCTTTATGGCCATACACCAAACTTACCGACAGCCGCGTTACCTGGGGCGACAGATATATCGGTCTTCGTCAGGACAAAAACATAGCTGACAAATTCAAGCTTGGTATAAACAGCGAGCACGGCATTTCGATGTACTTTATCGGTGGAGATTTGTTTGTCAAAAAGTTTACACCTGTTGCCGGCGGCAACTATCCGGACGGCGGTATGTCTTTTGAAACCTTTACAAACAATTTATTCTTAGAGATGGAAACCCTTGGCGTGACCACAGAAATTGCTCCCGGTGCTACTGTCGAGCATCATGAGGGCTGGGCGCTCTACAAAGAAGCTGAGCCTCAGTTTGACGAGGACAAAATTGACGAGTTGGTGAAAAAATATGTTTAATAAAATCGTAGCTGCTACCACAAATCCCGGTAAGGTTCGCGAAATAAAACAGATACTTTCCGACTATGAAATTTTATCGTTGGCAGACGTAGGAATATCTGTTGACATTGAAGAAAACGGCGAAACCTTCTGCGAAAACGCATACATAAAAGCTTATGAGATTTCAAAGCTTTGTGACTATCCCGTTCTTGCCGATGATTCAGGACTTGAGGTAGAAGCCTTAGGCGGCCGCCCGGGAGTATATTCGGCACGTTATGCCGGCGAGGACAGTCCTTATAGCGTAAAAATCGCAGCCTTGGCTGAAGAATTAAAAGATATACCAAAGGATGAGCGCCGCGCTCAATTTGCCTGTGCTATATGTCTTATTCTACCAGACGGAAGGAAGATTGAAGCTCATGGCGTGAGCTGTCCCGGAATTATTTTAGAAACACCTCGCGGCGAAAACGGTTTTGGTTATGACCCCGTGTTTTATTGCCCCGATTACAAAAAGACTTTTTCCGAGATGTCTATGGAGGAAAAGAACGCAGTCAGCCACCGTAATGCTGCATTAATTGCACTTTTAAATAAAATAAAAGGAGAAAACTTATGATAAAAAGATTGTCTGCACTTACACTTTCAATAATCTTAGCGCTGACCTTTACAGGTTGTTCAAAAGAAACAAGCTCAGACCCTTACGTTGTAGTGGAAAACAACGACCCGTTCTATGACGAAATGATTGAAAAGCAAAACGTGCGTCCAATTGCAGTTATGATAGATAACGACGTAGAAGCCGCGCGCCCCCAGATTGGTTTGGAGAGTGCGTATATGGTCTATGAAATTGTTGTGGAAGGCAGAGCAACAAGATTTATGGCGTTATTTAAAAATCAAGATTTGGAAAAGATCGGACCTATCCGCTCTTCACGTCATTACTTCCTTGACTATGCTATGGAGCACGACGCAATATACACTCACGCAGGTTGGAGCCCCAAGGCGGCAAAGGATATAAAATCCTTAGGAGTAAACAACATAAACGGTGTAGCCGGCGACAGCGATATTTATTGGCGCGATAATACTTATGACAAAACATGGCACAACTTATATACTTCACTACCTAATATTTCCGAGCGGGCGGACAGCAAAGAATACCGCCGCACAACAGATAACGCAATTCCTGATTACAATAAAAACGACGAAGTGCCCACAGGAACAGACGTACTTGAAATCTCAATTCCTTACGCCAATTTCTACAAGGTTGTATATAAATATGACGAAGCTACAAAGCGCTTTGTACGATATGTAAACGGCAAAACTCACGACTCACAGACAGGCGAGGCATTAAGTGCCAAAAACATCATTATGTACACAGTAAAGAATGTAAATCTTCCTGACACAGAGGACAAAGGCAGACAAGATTTAGAAAACATCGGTTCAGGCACAGGCTATTATTTTTCCGACGGAAAGATGGTCGAAATCAGATGGGAAAAGACGGAACGAGACATTAAAACAAAATATATGCTTACTGATGGTACACCCTTAAAGCTCAATCCCGGGAACACATATATACAGATTGTCCCCACATATGTTGAAACAGAAGTTACACATGCAGAACCTATTTCACAACAGCCAATGAAACCTGCTGAATAATAGCAATAAAAAATAACCCCATATGGGGTTATTTTTTATTTTTGATTTCTTATGTATGTAGGAACTACTCTTTCTACTGAATCTTTAATCGCTTCAATATCGTCTTTGTCAGCCGCTTCCTTCAAATCAGCCAGCATAGCAAAAAGCTTTTCTTTTTCAACATCAATAGGTTTGCCAATAAATATCTTATTATGCTCTGTGTTCTTCAAACCCTCTTCATTCATCAAAAGCTCCTCATAGAGTTTTTCGCCCGGGCGAAGTCCGCAGACCTCTATCTTTATATCCTCATCTGGCTTGTATCCTGACAATCTGATTAAGTTCCTTGCAAGGTCGTAGATTCTCACCGGCTCGCCCATATCAAGAACAAATATCTCGCCGCCCTTAGCATAACTCGCAGCCTGAAGAACAAGCTGAGTTGCCTCTGGTATAGTCATAAAGAATCGTGTAATATCCTTGTGAGTAACGGTTACAGGTCCTCCGGCTTCTATCTGTTTTTTAAACAGAGGAATAACGCTGCCGTTTGAGCCTAAAACATTACCAAAACGAACAGCAACAAACTCAGTCTTGCTGTTTGCCTGTGCGCACTGAACTATCATTTCACACACACGCTTTGTTGCGCCCATAATGTTTGTGGGATTAACCGCCTTGTCAGTTGAAATTAGTACAAAGCGCTTTACATCACACTCGCCTGCACACTGAACTGCATTGAGTGTGCCGAATACATTGTTCTTTATGGCTTCGCTTGGATTTGCCTCCATCAACGGAACGTGCTTGTGAGCAGCGGCGTGGAAAACAATATACGGCTTGTACTTTTCAAATATTCTTAAAAGTCTTTCTTTATCTCTTACTGAAGCTATTATCACATCTATTTTTTCAGTGCCGTACTCAGCGATGAGCTCCATCTGGAGGTCGTATGCGTTGTTTTCATAAATATCCAACACAATCAACTTTTCAGGATTGTATTTCATAATCTGTCGACAAAGCTCAGAACCGATAGAACCGCCACCGCCTGTTACCATAACGGTTTTATTTTCAATATAACCGCTTATTTCAGCGTTATCCAATTCAATAGGATCACGGGCAAGCAAGTCCTCAATCTCAACCTCACGAACGTGGTGCTTGATGTCCGTACCTGTAATAATCTGGTCAATACTTGGTAAAATTTTTGTCTTGCAGCCTGTTTCGTTACAGATTTCTAAAATCTCACGCCTGTCTGCCGCTCTGGCAGAGGGAATGGCGATTAAAATTTCATCAACTTTCTTTTCCTTACAGATATTTTGAATATCGTATCTGTCGCCAAGTACGCTTACGCCGTATATAATGGCGTTGTGCTTCTTTTTATCATCGTCGATAAATCCAACTACATCGTAGTTCAGATTATCGTTACCTGCAAGGTCCTTTATCATAACCATAGCTGCGCTGCCTGCACCGATTATTAAAAGGCGCTTTTTTTCAACGTGGTGCGATGTGTGCTGTCTTTCGCGGTATACGCTATAGAGTGCATATGTGAGCATTCTGGAGAACACCATAAATACCATTATGATAAACAAAGCACATATTGTCTGCTTTGGTCCGTAAGCGGTACTCTTGGTTTCTACCAAAACAACATTCACAAGCATAACTATCAAAGATGCAAAAACCCCCGCAGCCCCCAGCCTGGAATAATCCTTCACACTGGCGTGCACCCACAAAACGGTGTAAACCTTAGCAAAATAAAACACACCAAGGAAAATAACCATAGTTATCAATACAGTTGTGTAGTACTCGTTTATCATTCCCACCGCTTTATCAATACCGTCTGCTATTATAGGTGTGATAAAATAAGCAAGCGCAACAAATAAGACATCTAACGTAAGCAGCGTTCTGTTTCTGAAAAGGTTGTATTTTGTCTTAACCTTAGCTGTCGGCTTTATGTACCTTTTGTTTTCAATACTACTCATAACACACGCACACAATCCTTCACTTATACCATAATATATGTAAGTTTATCATACATTCGCCAGATTTTCAAGAGTTTTTTACAAAAAACATTAATTTTCAGCTTCTTTTTTGTGCATTTTTTTGCTATTTATTGCACAAAAATGCACAAATACAAAATCCTGTATTTGTGCATTATACGTTTTTTAAACCTTGTTAATTGCCTTTTAACCCCTCTGCAAAGGCCTGCGTGGTTTCGGGGGTTTCGTCAAACCAGTAAGGTCTTGCAGGCATGACATTCTTTCCGTATGCCTCATCATAGTCAGCACTGTTAAACCAAAATGCCATCTTAATGTTAGGGAATTTTTCTAAATCCCGGAACATTTCGTTAATCCACTGAACCTTATCACCGCCCACAGAGCTTGAAGCAAACTCGGTAATTACCCACGGAAACTTACCGTAATCCTTAATGCTCTTCTCTGTAATATTTGAGTAAATCTCATCAAAGGTTCTCCATCTTTCGCCGTGAGCCTCAGCGTAGTATGTGCCCGTATTGTAGCCTGTTACACCAAAAAGATGAACGTAGCCGTTTCCAGGATAATAAGCTAAAGATGAGTTGTATCCATTGGGCGGGAAATTCTCATCATTGGGGTTAAATATCCAGATTGTATTATTTACGCCCTCTTCTTCAAATATGTTATAGATTCTTCTCCACACCTCTACAAAAATCTCTGGGTCCGTAAGGCATGTAGATGCGCTGTAGCTTGTCCAGTCGGAGTTCATTTCGTTATTCAAGCGGAACAGTACGGGGTGCGCAAAATCCCTGATATCCTGTGCAATTTTCCTCAGTTTATCATCGTGTTTGCCGTCTAAAACATCAAACATCGGGTTGTGTCCGTCTAAATCCTCATTCATAATAGTTGACGTTTGCAGCGTAAGCTCTATAATTTTGTCTTCGTTGTAAGCTGTCTTCATTCCCTCAACCGGAACTTTCTCCGTGTGATAGATGTATTCTAAAACGCCCTCAAACTTTGCGTCAATTTTGTTTTCTAACTCACGAACACTGGTAAAGTCATTATTTATAACTGCCCAAGGGGTAAATATGCCCCACTTGCAGGTTTTGGCTTCTTTAAGTTCTTTATAGAGGGCTTTTGTTTCTTCGTTCCAGTTTTCATTTTCTACAGGATAAAAATCTGTAAAGGTATCGGACACGCCCTTTGTCACAACGTTTTCACTAAAGGATTCTAATGTGTTATAAACCTCTTCCATAAGCTCTTCTGTGTACTCAGGGGCTTTGAACATTACGCGATAAAGTATCACATCATCCCTGAAAATATATCCGTAAACATAGGTATTGTCTACTACCTCACTACCCTTTGCAGGTTGTCTTGAAAGAGCCAGAATTTGCATAGGATAGCCTGCAATTTCCTCATAATCGTTTTTGTGGACTGTTATATTGTTTTCCTTCATATACTTTTCATCAAGCATATACTTGTGGAGAACTTCTGTTACATATTTTTTGCTCTCCTCCACTCCTGCTGGATAGGTTGTCCACTCTTTTGAAATCACAGCCGAAAAAGCACTGCACTTAACAGAAATGTATTCCTGAGCCGTAGAAAAGTCATACTCAGCATCAGCAGGAAAACCAATAGCAAAGCCTCTTGAATGATTTATAAGGTATGTTCTTTCTTTATTTATCTGCACCTCACGCACATCGTCTGTTAAATAATCAATCATCAATGCGTTATTCTGCGGAACATTATTCACATAAAATACAGACCGCGGAAGTCCCAAAATTTCTCTTACAGTCTGGTTGACAGGTGTGAATTTGTATACACACAATGCCACTATAAGTACAAATATCAGTATTGCAATGATAAGTATAATACGTTTTTTCCTCATTTACATTTCCTCCTGTAGGATAGTATCTATTATTTTACCACATTAAGGAAATAAAATCAATTACACACATAAAAAAACATCAATGGTAACCAAGCCATTGATGTTTTTTTATAATTAATCATCTATTGAATTGTCTGTAGCGCGTTCAAAGATTGCTTCAACCTCAGCTGAGGGTTTTTTATCAATCAAAGTTACAACAACAGCAGCAATTGCACCGATGATAAATCCGGGAATGATTTCATAGATGCCTGTGATTGCCGTAAGCGTAGCGTCAGCTGAAACAGGTAACCATAACCATGCCATATCTACTACAGCGCCGACTACGATACCTGCAACTGCGCCCTTGTATGTAAAGCGTTTCCAGAAAAGCGAGAACAACACTGCAGGACCGAACGCCGCGCCGAAAATGCCCCACGCATTAGAAACCAAGTCCATAATTGCCTGTGCCGCTTTGCCCTTGCTGCTTGCAATAAAGAAAGCAACAACTGCAATAATCAACACAATAATACGGCTAATCCAGAGCATTTCTTTATTTGAAGCGTTCTTACGGATAATCGGCTTATACAAATCACTTGCAAATGATGACGCTGCAACTAAAAGCTGTGAATCAGCAGTTGACATTGACGCTGCAATGATTGCAGCCAACAGCAAGCCTGCGATAAATGCAGGAAATACTTCACGAGCAAGTTCTACAAAAATTAATGACTGCTGACCGTTTGCAAGCAACACAGCAGAAAGGTCAGTACCATCATTATATATAAACATTCTGCCAAGGTACGCAATTACAATCGTAGCAGCTAGTGAAAATACAACCCAGATGATAGCAACTGTGGCTGACTTTTTAACCATTGAGGGCTTCTCAATAGCCATAAATCTTACGATAATGTGGGGCATACCGAAATAACCAAGACCCCAGCCAAGACCGGAAATAATATCTTTCCAGCTTGCATTAAAGAAATTAGCTACAAATTGAAATTCTTCTCCGTTAGGTCCTTCGTATATAGTTGTAAGCGCCGCAGGCTCAAGCTCTCTTGTAAAGCCAACAACAATCGGCACAATTAAAAGTGCGCCAATCATCAAAAGTCCCTGGAAAAAGTCTGTCCAGCAAACGGCATTAAATCCGCCTAAGAATGTATATACTACAACAATCGCTGCGAAGATAAGCATTGCATTTGTTTTTGTAAGGCTGGGAACAAGTGTTGTAAATACGTCCGAGCCTGCAACAAATGCCGATGCAACATAAATTGTGAAGCATACTAAAAATACTACCGCACAGATAATACTTACAACGTGACTCTTTGACGCAAATCGATTCGAAAGATACTGAGGGAGTGTAATAGAATCCCCTGCTGCTTTTGAAAATTTACGAAGTCTTTTTGCAACTAAAATCCAGTTTGCAGCAGTACCGATTGCAAGACCGATACCAATCCACGCCTGACCAAAGCCAAAGGCTAAAATACTGCCCGGCAAACCCATCAATAACCAGGCACTCATATCAGACGCCTGAGCGCTCATAGCAGTTACCCAAGGTCCCATAGCTCTGCCGCCAAGAAAATAATCCTTTTCTGTAACTTCTTTTGATTTTAAAAAGAAAAATATACCTATAGCAATCATTGCTACAAAGTAAAGTACAAATGCAAAAATATCCATTATGTAATCTAACTCCTTTTGTTTTTAAATTTTCGCATATATGAAACATTATACCATATAAAATAGCAAAAATCAACGAAAATATTACCAATAAACGTGAAATTATGAAACCAAAACTGTATTTGTTTTCAAAAAATAACTCTATTGCTTTTTTCATCAAATTGGGGTATAATAGGAATGATATTTAAAAAGGGGGCATTTATATGGAGCAAGCAAAAAAGAGAATTGAAGAATTAACAAAACTTTTGACATATCACTCACACCAGTATTATGTTCTGGACAACCCCGAGATTTCAGATTATGAGTACGATATGATGCTTCGCGAGTTAAAGGATTTAGAAGAGCAATACCCCCAATTCCGCGACCCTGCCTCCCCTACCACCCGCGTTATAGGTAACGTAGCAGAGGGTTTCGAAAGCGTTACGCATATTGTACCTATGCAAAGTCTTAATGACGCCTTTTCAAAAGAAGAGGTTTTGGACTTTGACAAGCGTGTCAGGGATGCTGTGGGCGATGTTGAGTACGTTACGGAATATAAAATTGACGGACTTTCTGTGTCTTTAGAATATGAAAACGGTTTACTCATTCGCGGTTCTACCCGAGGCGATGGTATAACAGGCGAGGATGTAACAGAAAACCTAAAAACCATAAATTCTATCCCCTTACGCCTTACACGCCCTGTGCCTTTTTTAGAGGTGCGTGGCGAGGTGTTTATGTCGCGAGCAACCTTTGACAAGTTAAATGCAGAAAGAGAAGAAAAAGGTCTGGCACTTTTTGCAAACCCAAGAAATGCTGCAGCAGGCTCACTCAGGCAGCTGGACTCTTCCGTCGCAAGAGAAAGAAACCTCGACATTTTCATATTTAACATTCAGCGCGCAGAAGGACTTGACTTTTCTACACATCACGAGGGGTTAGCACTCTTAAAGGAATTAGGTTTTAAAACCGTTCAGCAAAACCAAGTGTTTAAATCTATTGAAGACGCATTTCGTCAGGTTGAAATCATAGGTAACGAGCGCGATTCCCTTCTCTTTGATATTGACGGCGCTGTAATCAAGGTAAACGACCTGGCTCTTCGCGAAGAGTTAGGCTCTACCGCCAAGTGTCCTCGCTGGGCTGTTGCGTACAAATATCCGCCCGAAACAAAGAAAACCAGGCTTTTAGATATATTTATACAGGTTGGAAGAACAGGTAAAATTACACCTAACGCATTACTTGAGCCTGTGAGAGTTTCAGGAAGCGTAATTTCAAAAACAACTCTTCACAATATCGACTTTATTCGCGAGCGTGATATAAAAATCGGCGACAGTGTGTATGTGCGAAAAGCAGGCGACATTATCCCTGAAATTGTAGGAATTGAACCTAAGGACAGAACAGGTGCAGAAATCGAATTCCATATGCCAGAAGTTTGTCCTGAATGCGGAGCGCCCGTGGTACGTGTCGAGGGCGAAGCCGCTCATCGTTGTACTGGCGACAGTTGCCCTGCACAGCTTTTACGCCGTCTTATGCACTATGTGTCAAGAGATGCTATGGATATTGAGGGACTCGGTCCTGCACTTTTGGAAAAATTCTTAGATGAGGGATTTATAAAATCCCCTGCAGACCTTTACACTTTAGAAAAAGAAAAGATTGCAGCTTTAGATAAAATGGGTAAGAAGAGTGCAGAAAATTTACTTTCTGCCATAGAAACAAGTAAATCACGGGACCTTTACAGATTTTTATATGCTTTGGGCATTAACTTAAATGGTCTAAAATCATCTAGGACAATCTGCAAGCGTTTTACCACGATGGATGCGCTTATGAACGCCACATTTGAAGAGCTGGTGGAAATCCCCGACATTGGCGAAAAAACAGCGCTGAACATCGTAGAGTACTTTGCCCTTGATGAAAACCGCAGGTTAATTTTCAGGCTCATCGAGTTGGGCGTGAACGACAAATCAGAAGCAGTTGACGCTCAAAGTGCAGAGTTGTCTGGTAAAAAGTTTGTTGTAACAGGTAAATTTGAAGGAATCACTCGGGATGAAATTGTAGAACTCATCGAACAAAACGGCGGCGAAGCAATAGGCTCTGTATCTAAAAAGACAGATTATCTGATAGTAGGCGAAAACGCAGGCAGTAAGCTCGCCAAAGCCGAAAGCTTAGGAATAAAAACTCTCACTTTAGACGAGTTTATGGATATGATAAACAATCAGGAGGACTAAAAAATGCTTTCTAAAAAATATAAGGAAATGCTTTCTAAAAAATCAGTAATTCGCGAATTGTCAGAATTCGCAACCGCAAGAGGAGCTGAAATCGGTTACGAAAACGTATTTGACTACAGCCTCGGCAACCCCTCAATTCCTGTACCTCAGGAATTTACTGACTATTTAATGAAATTAATAAAAGAGGAAAATCCGTTAAAATTACACGGCTACAGCCCAAGCCTTGGTATCCCTGAGGTTAAGGAAAAACTGGCCGCGTCATTAAACAGACGTTTCGGTATGAATTATCGTGGCGCTCATATCTTTATGACATCAGGTGCTGCAGGCGCTATTGCTCACGCGGTGCGTACCGTTACCGAACCCGGCGATGAGGTTTTGACCTTCGCCCCCTATTTTCCTGAGTACATTCCATATATTAACCACTCAGGTGCAGTTTTAAAAACAGTTCCACCTCAGGTTGAAGATTTTCAGATTAAATTTGATGAATTTGAAAAAATGCTAAATGACAAGGTGGCTGCAGTATTAATCAATACTCCCAACAACCCCTCAGGCGTTACATATTCTGAAGAAACCCTTAAAAAACTTGCTGAAATCTTAGAGGAAAAGTCAGCTGAATTCGGTCATATTATTTATCTTATCTCTGATGAGCCTTATCGCGAAATCAAATTTGATGGTATCGATTGTCCTTATCCTGCAAAATTTTATAAATACACACTTACCTGCTACTCATTCTCAAAGTCACTTTCACTTCCCGGCGAGCGTATTGGCTATGTGGCAGTTCATCCCGAATGTGATGATGCCGAAACAATGGTAGTAATGATGGGACAGATTTCACGCGGCATCGGTCACAACTGCCCCGCTTCCCTCTTCCAGTTGGCAGTAGCAGAAAAAGCAGATTTAACCGCTGATTTATCAGTTTACGAAACAAATATGAATATATTGTATGACGCTTTTATGGAATTAGGTTTTACCTGCGTTCGTCCTAACGGAACATTCTATATTTTCCCCAAGGCGTTAGAGGAAGACTCCGTTGCATTCTGTAAAAAGGCATTAAAGTATGACCTCGTGTTAGTTCCCGCTGATTCATTCGGTTGCCCCGGATATTTCAGAATGGCGTACTGCATTGATACAGAAAAAGTAAAACGCTCAATCACAGCACTCAAAAAATTCGTTGAAACAGAATATCCTAACAGATAAAAAATTAAGCCCCGACTTTCGTCGGGGCTTTACTTTTATTAAGAATCAATAGTAGAAATACAAATTGTCATTTCTTCCAAAACATCTAAGAACACTCTTACAGTATCTAATGCTGTAAAGGTTGTGATGTTGTTCTCAGCGGCGCAGCGGCGTAAAATGTAGCCGTCTGTCTGCTGCTCTTTTGAATGAATGTCCTTTGTATTAATAACGTAGGTTACAAAGCCCTTTCTCATATGGTCTAGGATGCCGTCAGGACCGTCATCAACCTTCTTTTCACGGGTTCTGATGCCGTTTTCCCTTAAAAACTTAGCCGTACCGCCTGTAGCTTCAATATTAAAGCCTAAGTTGTAGAAACGCTTGATTAAGGGCAACGCTTCTTCCTTATCGTTATCTGCGATTGTTGTAAATACTGTACCGTAATTCACAACGTGCATATCAGCCGCCTGAAGTGCTTTATAAAGAGCACGAGTTAAGGTATCATCATAGCCGATTGCTTCGCCTGTTGATTTCATTTCAGGAGAAAGGTATGTATCAACACCACGAATCTTTGAGAATGAGAACGCAGGAACTTTTACATACCAGCGATTCTTTTCCTTGGGATATATTTCTGTTATTCCCTGTTCCTTTAATGATTTACCTAAGATAACAAGTGTACCAATGTCAGCAAGACTATAGCCTGTTGCTTTTGACAGGAAAGGAACAGTTCTAGATGAACGGGGGTTTACCTCGATAACAAACACGTTATCGTCCTTATCTACAATAAACTGAATATTGTAAAGACCAACAATGCCGATACCTAAGCCTAAACGCTTTGTGTAGTCTAAGATTGTATCCTTAACCTTCTGTGAAATACTGAATGTGGGGTAAACTGAAATTGAGTCGCCCGAGTGGATACCTGTACGTTCAACGTGTTCCATAATACCTGGAACAAAAATGTCAGTACCGTCACAAACTGCGTCAACCTCAACCTCTTTACCAATGATGTATTTATCAACCAATACGGGCTTATCCTCGTCAATTTCAACAGCTGTCTTTAAGTAGTGACGAAGTCCTTTTTCATCAGCTACAATTTCCATAGCACGTCCGCCCAAAACGTATGAGGGGCGAACCAATACAGGATAGCCGATTTCCTCTGCAGCACGTATTCCGTCTTCAATCTTTGTTACTGCCTGACCATTGGGCTGAGGAATTTCTAACTCTTCCATAATTTTTTCAAAAGAGTCACGGTTTTCAGCGCGTTCTATTGCTTCACAGTCTGTACCGATTAACTTAACACCGCGCTTCATTAAGCCTTCAGCTAAGTTGATGGCAGTCTGTCCACCGAGAGATGCGATAACACCCATAGGCTTTTCCAGTTCAACGACATTCATAACATCCTCAACTGTCAAAGGCTCAAAGTAGAGTTTATCTGATGTTGTGTAATCTGTTGAAACTGTTTCAGGGTTGTTGTTTATGATAATTGCCTCATATCCTGATTTTTTGATTGTCTGTACGGCGTGAACTGTTGAATAGTCAAACTCAACGCCCTGACCTATACGGATAGGTCCTGAACCTAAAACAATAATCTTTTCGCGGTCTGTACGGATTGATTCGTTTTCATCCTCGTAGGTTGAGTAGAAATAAGGAATATCGCTTATTACTTCACCTGCGCAGCTATCAATCATCTTATAAACAGGGAACATATTGTTTGCTTTTCTCAATTCATACACATAGTCTTCTTTTTCATTCCAGAGCTGAGCAATGTACTTATCGGAAAAGCCCATCTTCTTAGCTTTGTAAAGAACATCAATGTTGCCCTTGCTTTCAGGATTTTCAAGAACTCTTTCAAAGTCAACGATGTTCTTAATCTTATCCAAAAAGAACATATCAATCTGCGTTGCGTTGCAAATTCTTGAGTGGTCAACACCCAGATACATAAGCTGAGCAATAGCGTAAATTCTGTCGTCCGTGCCCTCTGCAATGTATTCCATAAGCTCATCTACCGTCATTTTTTCTTTGTCAAACTTTGACATATAGATGTGGCTAACTCCGATTTCCAATGAGCGAACTGCCTTTAATAAGCTTTCTTCCATTGTTCTGCCGATTGACATTACCTCGCCTGTTGCCTTCATCTGTGTTGAAAGCTTGTTTGAGGCCTGGGTAAACTTGTCAAAGGGGAATCTGGGCATCTTGGTTACTACATAATCAATTGTAGGCTCGCAAGCAGCAGTCAAAGACCCCAACTTAATTTCTTCCAAGGTCATGCCAATAGCAACCTTGGCTGTAACTCTTGCAATAGGATAACCGCTGGCTTTAGAAGCAAGTGCTGATGAACGTGATACTCTGGGGTTTACCTCGATTAAGTAATATTTAAATGACTGGGGGTCTAACGCAAACTGTACGTTACATCCGCCCTCAATCTTTAATTCACGGATTAATTTTAATGCACTGTCACGGAGCATATGATACTCTTTGTTTGTTAATGTCTGGCTGGGAGCAACAACGATAGAGTCGCCTGTGTGGATACCAACAGGGTCCATATTTTCCATACTGCAGATAGCAATAGCAGTATCGTTTTTGTCGCGCATTACTTCAAATTCTATTTCTTTATAGCCTTTGATACTCTTTTCTACTAAAACCTGACCAACAGGAGAAAGTTTAAGAGCATTTTTCATAATTTCTGCCAGTTCTTCTTCGCTGTCGGCAAAGCCGCCGCCTGTACCGCCAAGGGTAAATGCAGGGCGAAGAACAACAGGGTAACCGATACGTTCAGCTGCAGCTTTTGCTTCTTCAATAGAATAAGAAATTTCTGATGGAATAACAGGTTCGCCAATGCGTTCACAAAGCTCTTTAAAGAGTTCTCTATCCTCTGCCATTTCAATACTTTCACGGCTTGTACCTAAAAGCTCTACGCTACATTCAGCAAGTATGCCTTTTTTGTCAAGCTGCATACCAAGGTTTAAGCCTGTCTGCCCGCCGATACCGGGAACGATAGCGTCAGGGCGCTCGTAGCGGATGATTTTAGCTATATATTCAAGATTTAAAGGTTCCATATACACCTTGTCGGCAATGGTGGTATCTGTCATAATTGTTGCGGGGTTCGAGTTACAAAGAATAACCTCATAGCCCTCTTCCTTTAAAGCAAGGCACGCCTGTGTGCCTGCGTAGTCGAATTCTGCCGCCTGACCGATAACAATAGGACCTGAGCCTATAACCAATACTTTTTTTATGTCTGTTCTTTTAGGCATTGTCACGCGCCTCCTTTATCATTTTAATAAATTCTTCAAAAAGATATCCACTGTCCTGAGGACCGGGGGCGCTTTCGGGATTGTACTGTACGCTGAACACGCGGTCTTTCTTATTGCAAACACCTTCAACACTTCCGTCAACAACATTTACATGCGTCACGCTAAGTGGTGTTGTTGCAAGAGATTCTTCATTTACCACATAGCCGTGGTTCTGGCTTGTGCACTCAATTTTTCCTGTTTTTAAGTTTCTTACAGGATAGCCACCTCTGTGGCCAACTTTCATTTTATCTATGGTAGCACCGTATGCTAAACAGATTATCTGATGTCCCATAGCAATACCAAATATGGGGTATTTTCCTATGAGCTTTTTAACTGTTTCAATTACTCCTGTGGCTGTTTCGGGGTTGCCTGGACCATTTGAAACAAACACACCGTCTGGTTTCATAAATTCTATTTCTTCAGCAGAAGTGTTGTAAGGAACAACTGTAACGTTACAGCCTGCAGCATTCAAGCTTCTTATAATGCTGAGCTTTATACCGCAGTCAATAGCTACGATATTGTATTTGTGGCTGGTTGTTCTTGAATACCAGCGTTTTTTACAACTTACCTTTTCGATAACATTTTCAGGAACGTCAACACTTGTCAAAATTTTAACGGCATCTTCCTTTGCGGTGTCCGCTGATGTGATTAACGCTTTTTTAGTGCCTGTATCACGGATACTGCGAGTAAGCTTTCTTGTATCAACTCCGTAAATACCGGGGATGTCGTTTTCCTCCATAAACTCAGACAAGGTCTTAGTGTAACGGAAGTTGCTGGGCATATCATTATAATCTCTTGCAACGATAGCTCCAATAGCAGGAACCTTCGCCTCAAAATCCTCATCAGTTACGCCGTAGTTGCCAATCAGGGGGTATGTCATAACAACCATCTGATTTGCATATGACAAATCAGAAATTATCTCCTGGTAGCCTACAACCGAGGAATTGAATACTATCTCGCAAACGCGGTCAGCAATAGCACCAAAGCTGTAGCCGTAGTATTCATCGCCGTTTTCAAATACAATTTTTCTGTCGAATGCTTTGTCCATACAGTCTACCTCAAATCTTTTTAACATTAGTTCGTTCTGTGCTTAACTCTATCATATCTATATCAGAAATATTATAACATTCTATGTGTCCAAAGTCAACAAAAAATAACACGAAAAAGGAGCTTTTTCAAAAGAAAAAACTCCTTTTTCTTGCTTAAATGTTTACTTTTTGGAGAATGACTGGCAGTCTACGCACTCGCAAACTTCAGGGTTTGCCTCATGAGTACCTACCGTAATGCAATCAAGTGAGCAGTACTGCTTGTCGCCGCAATGATATTTACATTGCTCTACCGTACATTTAATTGAGTTGTTTGCATGACAGTTTCCTGTGCTACAGTTCATATTCTTCCCTCCTATAGTTGAGGCAAGTTGCCTCAACTATAGTATGCGCGGTTTATCAAAAATTATTTCTTTTAATTTTTTCGATTTTACAGATAACATTACCCAATAATTTCATACTTCTTCGGGCGCTGCGCAAAGTATTGAATTTCTTTGCAAGTCCAAGGCTTTTTACAAATGTACGAGGGCTGAAAAAATATCTGTCCTCTGCTTCATCTGTAATTTTAATCACATAATAGCTATCAAAATCGTCCTCAAAGTATGTCCACACGTTATCCGCCTCCAAGGCAAAGTTTATCACGCCAATGTTATTTTTTCAACATTCCTGACAAAACGTGTCCAAAATGAGATTATCGTGTCAAATTGAAAAATGCATTTTCTCCCAAATAGCAGCAATCTCCGCCAAGCTCCTCCTCAATTCGTAAAAGTCTGTTATATTTTGCTACACGGTCAGTTCGGCTGGGAGCACCTGTCTTTATCTGTCCTGAATTTGTAGCAACTGCAATATCTGCTATTGTTGTGTCCTCAGTTTCGCCGCTGCGGTGCGAGGTTACCGCAGTATAGCCTGCTCTGTTTGCAGTTTCAACTGCCTCTAAGGTTTCTGTTAATGTTCCTATCTGGTTGACTTTGACTAATATTGAGTTTGCGCAGCCTTTTTCAATACCTTGCTTTAACCTTTTTGTATTTGTAACAAACAAATCGTCGCCTACAAGCTGAATTTTGTTTCCTAATGTGTCGGTTAAGCTTTTCCAGCCCTCCCAGTCATCCTCGGAAAGTCCATCCTCTAAAGATATTATGGGATACTTTTTCGTTAAATCCTCCCAGAATTTTATCATTTCGTCCCGTGTTCTAAACACATCTTTTTTCCAGAAATAATAGCCGTCGCGGCCTATTTTTTTGCCTTCTTCATATAGCTCGGTACTGGCTGCATCCATTGCTATTTTAAAGTCTGTACCAGGAACATAACCTGCCTTTTCAATCGCTTCGCAGATAAGTTGCAAAGCTTCTTCATCGGATTTTAAATTAGGTGCAAAGCCGCCCTCATCCCCAACTGAAGTTGAATAATTCTTACCCTTCAGCACCTTCTTTAAGCTATGGAAAACCTCGGTTGATTTTCTGATTGCCTCGCAAAAATTATTTTCTCCTGTTGGCATTATCATAAATTCCTGAAGATTCACACTGTTGTCGGCGTGCTTACCGCCGTTTAAAATATTCATCATAGGAACAGGTAGCGTGTGCGCATTAGCTCCGCCAATATAGCGATAAAGACTCAAGCCCAAAGAGCTTGCAGCAGCCTTAGCACAAGCTAAAGACACTGAAAGTATAGCATTAGCACCAAAATTTGCTTTATTTTCTGTGCCGTCCTCTTTTATCATTATACGATCTATTTCTCTTTGGTTTAGCACATTTATGCCAATTAAAGCATCTGCAATTTCATTATTTACTTTATTTACCGCATTTTTTACACCCAGTCCATTGTAACAGGACGTATTACCGTCACGCAGTTCTACCGCCTCATATGCACCTGTTGAAGCACCTGACGGAACTGATGCGCGAGCAACTACTCCCTCCTCCGTCACAACTGTCGCCTCAACGGTAGGATTTCCTCGTGAGTCTAAAATTTGTTGAGCGTAAACATCTGTAATTTCAATATAATCCATAAATACCTCCTTACGCTCGACACTCACAAAGAATATTTGCCCCAAAACTACAATTTCGGCGAATTTCTACAAAAAGTTGAAAATATCGCTCAAAAACCAAATATTCCTTGTGAGTGTCGAGCGATTTGTGCACATAAAAAATGCACATTCTGTAATTAGAATGTGCATTTTGATTGAAAAATATTATTCGATTATGCTTTTTCCTGTCATTTCATCAGGCTTTTCTAATCCTAAGATTTTGAGCATTGTGGGAGCAATGTCTGCCAAAACGCCATCATCACGCAAGCTAACGTCTCCGCAGCCTACTACAATAAAAGGAACAGGGAATGTTGTGTGCGCTGTAAATGGACCGGACGACTCGGGGTCAATCATCTGGTCTGCGTTGCCGTGGTCAGCTGTAATCAACATTGCACCGCCCATAGAGAGAATCTTGTCAGCAACCTTGCCTACGCACTCGTCAACTGTTTCCACCGCCTTAACTGCGCAGTCAATAATGCCTGTGTGACCCACCATATCGCAGTTTGCATAGTTTAAAATAATAACGTCTAAGTCTTTGCTATCTAACTCTTCCATTAATTTATCTGTAACCTCATAAGCACTCATTTCAGGCTGGAGATCGTAGGTTGCAACCTTGGGAGAGTTAATCAGCGCTCTGTCCTCGCCCTCAGAAACTTTTTCAACGCCACCGTTAAAGAAGAATGTAACGTGAGCGTATTTTTCTGTTTCGGCAATTCTTAACTGCTTTTTACCCTTAATGCTTAAATATTCGCCTAATGTATTTGTTAAAACCTGAGGCTTGAATGCCACGTCAACGTTGGGCATTGTTTTGTCGTACTGTGTCATACATACAAAGTATGTGTTGAAGAACTTTCTTTCAAAGCCTGTGAACTCAGGGTCAACGATTGTTCTTGTAATTTCTCTTGCTCTGTCAGGACGGAAATTAGCGAATACTACGCTGTCATTTTCAGAAATCTTACCAACAGGCTCGCCGTTTTCAACTACAACTGTAGGAACAACAAATTCGTCTGTCACATCCTCAGCATAAGAATTGGCAACTGCACAAATTCCGCATGCTGCGGTCAAGCCTTCACCTTTTACCATTGCGTTGTAGGCTTTTTCTACTCTGTCCCAACGATTATCTCTATCCATAGCGTAGTATCTGCCCATAACTGTTGCGATTTTGCCCACACCGATTTCTGAGAGCTTTTCTGCCATCTCTGTGACGAAATCCTTACCTGATGAAGGAGGAACGTCACGACCGTCTAAGAAGCAATGAACATATACTTTAGAAAGACCTGCCCTTTTTGCCATTTCAACAATGCCGTAGATGTGAGTGTTGTGACTGTGAACACCACCGTCTGACACAAGTCCCATAATGTGGAAGGCGCTATCATTCTTTTTGCAGTTTTCAACTGCAGCAAGGAGCGCTTCATTTTCAAAAAAGTCGCCGTCTGCGATTGATTTTGTAATTCTTGTTAACTCCTGATAAACAATTCTTCCAGCACCAATATTTGTGTGACCAACTTCACTGTTTCCCATCTGTCCGTCAGGAAGACCTACTGCCATACCGCTTGCAGAAAGCTGTGTGTTGGGGTATGTTGCAAACAATTTATCAAGGTTAGGAGTTTTAGCCATATCTACAGCATTGCCCACTTTTTCAGGGTTAATGCCAAAGCCGTCCATAATACATAATAACAAAGGTTTTTTCATATCTTTCTTCCTTTTCCTTTAAAAAAGACTGCTCACGCAGTCTTTTTTAATTATTTATTCCAGTTTGTAATCTTTGAAAAATCGGGAGCTTTAAGTGATGCGCCGCCAATTAAACCGCCGTCAATGTTAGGCTTAGATAAAAGTTCTGCTGCATTTCCTGCATTCATACTGCCGCCGTACTGGATACGGATAGCTTCTGCTGTGGGAGCATCGTATAATTCTTTGATTGTTTCACGGATAAGTGCACAAACTTCTTCAGCTTGATCAGCCGTAGCAGTCTTACCTGTACCGATAGCCCAGATGGGTTCGTAAGCGATAACAACCTTCTTAGCGTCATCAGCACTGATTTCAGCCATATCAAGCTTAATCTGCATACGGATGTGTTCTGCCATAACGCCTGCTTCTCTCTGCTCAAGTGTTTCACCACAGCACATAATAGGTGTTAAGCCTTTTTCTAATGCTTTTCTTACTTTCTTATTTACTGTTTCGTCTGTTTCAGCGAAATACTCACGTCTTTCTGAGTGCCCGATGATAACATACTGAACACCTAAATCCAATAACATATCAGCTGCGATTTCGCCGGTGTAAGCGCCGCTTTCTTCCCAGTGCATATTCTCAGCACCTACGCCTATATTTGTACCTTTTGTTAATTCTGTAGCTACTGCTAAATCAATAGCAGGTGTGCAGATAACTACGTCTGCGTCAGAATCTTTAACTACAGGGATAAGTTCTTTAATGAGTTCAGCAGCCTGTGAAGGTGTTTTATTCATCTTCCAGTTTCCTGCGATAATCTTTTTTCTTGCCATTTTTATGTCCTCCAATTTATGAAAATATTATTTATCTGTCAAGCAAACAATACCAGGAAGTTCTTTGCCTTCTAGGTATTCAAGTGATGCGCCGCCGCCTGTAGAAATGTGGCTCATCTTTGCGCCTAAGCCAGCCTGGTTAACAGCTGCAACACTGTCGCCGCCGCCAATAACTGTTGTAGCGTCTAAATCCGCTAATACAGTAGCAATTGTGTTTGTACCCTTAGCGAAGTTAGGCATTTCAAATACGCCCATAGGTCCATTCCAAACTACTGTCTTTGCATCAGCAATAGCCTTTGAGAAAAGTTCAATAGACTTAGGACCGATATCAAGACCCATCCAGCCTTCAGGGATATTGCCTTCTACAACCATTGATTCTGCGTCGTTTGAGAATTCTTTTGCAATAACTGTGTCAACAGGTAATAAAATTTTATCTCCTGCTTCTTCTAACATCTTCTTAGCGTAGTCAATGTAATCAGGCTCAAGTAATGATGTACCTGTTGTTTTGCCCTGAGCTGCGAAGAATGTGTAAGCCATACCTCCTCCGATAATCAGCTTGTCAACCTTCTTTAATAAGTTTTCAATAACAGAAATCTTAGAAGAAACCTTAGAACCACCTAAAATTGCCACTAAAGGACGAACAGGAGAGTTTACTGCGTTTCCTAAAAATTCGATTTCTTTTTCAATCAAGTAGCCTGCAACTGCGCACTCTACATACTTTGAAACGCCTACATTTGAACAGTGTGCACGGTGTGCTGTACCGAAAGCGTCATTTACAAACACATCAGCGAGTGACGCCAATTCTTTTGAAAATTCGTCAACATTCTTTGTTTCTTCTGCTCTGTAGCGTGTGTTCTGGAGTAAAACTACATCGCCATCTGACATTTCAGCAATTGCAGCTTTAGCGTTGTCACCTACTACGTTATCATCAGCAGCAAAGATTACTTCCTTACCTAACTTTTCTGATAAGCTCTTTGCAACAGGTGCTAAAGATAATTCAGGTTTGGGTTCGCCCTTGGGTTTGCCCATATGTGAGCAAAGGATAACCTTTGCACCCTGACCGATTAAATACTTAATTGTAGGAAGTGAACCTACAATTCTGTTTTCATCTGTGATTTCCAGTTTTTCATTCAAAGGCACGTTAAAGTCACAGCGAACCAGGACTTTTTTGCCTTTTACATTGATGTCCTCAACTGTTAATTTCATATTTATCACCTCATAAATTTTATAAACTTTTTTATACAAAAAACTGCATTTATATATTATAGTATATCTTCATAAAAATTTCAAGAGAAATATTTACAATTTGTTGATGATTTTTATTATAATTTATGATATACTGTTCTTGGTGAGTAAAATGTTCGGTTATGTTAAAGTAAACAAAGACGAGTTGAAAGTGCGTGAATACAACGTGTATAAGTCCTACTACTGCGGTCTTTGTAAAACTTTAAAAAGTGAATATGGATATTTTTCCCGATTTGGCTTAAATTATGACTCTGTTTTTCTAGCTCTTTTACTTTCCTCTGTAATTGAGGATAAATACGACTGTGAGCGAGCACGTTGTATCGCCCACCCCACTGAAAAAAAGCCCATTATGAAACCAAACAGAAGTCTTTCTTATTCAGCGGTAGCTATGATGATTTTGGCTCTTTTAAAATTGGAAGACGATATACGTGACGAACATTCAATAAAGGCAGCACTTACATATTTTGTGTTGCTGGGCGCTAAGAAAAAAGTAAAAAAGCGCTACGGCGCACTTTATGATATGTGTCGCGAGCAAATAAATAAATTAAGCATTTTAGAGAAAGATAATGTAGCAGACATAGATAGATTATCAGATGTATTTGCTCATCTTTTAGAAATTTTATTTGTTCCTGATTTTATAGATGATGTGGCTCAAAAAAGGATACTTGCCCACATTGGCTATATGTTGGGGCGTTTTATCTATATAATTGACGCCTATGAAGACATTGAAAAGGATAAAAAGAAAAAATCATTCAATCCTTTTATATTGGGCAATATTCCCGAAAAAGAAGATTTGCACGACCTCCTCACATTTAATTTAAGCAGTCTTTCCAATAGCTATGAGCTGCTTGACTTAAAAATAAACAAACCAATTTTAGACAATATTATATACCTTGGTTTGTCAGGTATACTTGACAAAACCATGGAAGGAGAAATTAAAAATGCGTGACCCATATGAGGTTTTGGGCGTATCAAAGGACGCCACACAAGACGAAATCAAATCAGCTTACAGAAAGCTTGCAAAGCAGTATCATCCCGACAGGTATGTGGGAAATCCTCTTGCAGACCTGGCTGCTGAAAAATTCAAAGAAATAAACGAAGCCTATGACACTCTTTCAGGTGGTGCCCGCACTTCATCCTACAACACAGGCACAAGCTCAGGCGGAGCAGGAGAATTTGCAAAGGTGCGTAACTTAATAGACTTAGCATCCTTCGAGCAGGCCGAGCAGATACTTGACAGTATGTCAACAAGAAATGCAGAGTGGTTTTATTTAAAGGGTGTAATCTGTGTTCGCCGTGGCTGGCACGCTCAAGGACTTAACTTTATACGTCAGGCAGTAAACCTAGAGCCTAACAATATGGAGTACAGACGTATGTTATCCGCCTTAGAAAGCCAGACGCGTCAGTACCGCGACGTAGGCGGTACAATGAGCAACGATTCAATGTGCAACTGCTGCGGGAATCTTTTGTGCGCGGACTGTTGCTGTGAGTGTATGGGCGGAGATTTAATTCCCTGCTGTTAACGAGGTGGTAAAATGACTAAAAAGTTTACAGTTGCCTCCATTATGTCAGCCCTTTCTCTTGTATGCCTGTTCGGCTCAGCGTATCTGCCCACAGGCAGAATTGCACTGCTTGCCATTACGTCTATGTGCATACTTGTTACCGTATCACAGTGCGGTTCACGCTACGGATGGTTACAATATACGGCAACCTCGATTTTAGCAATTTTACTTATTCCGTTCAAATTTCAGGTGCTTCTTTTTATTGCCTTTTTGGGCTATTACCCTATGGTTAAGCTCTATATTGAAAAAATTGACAAGCTCTGGCTTGAATGGCTGGTAAAGATTTTATTTTTCTCGGCACTATTGATTATTGCTTATTTTGTGGTAAAATATATTTTAGTGCAACACATTTCCTTCGGCGCAATATTCGATATTGTAATGACTCATCTTGTTTTAGTGGTAATTATAGCCGAGGTTATTTTTGTGATTTATGACTATTTGCTTAGCTTTTTTGCTAAGTTTTACAACGAAAATATAATGGATAGGATAAGGTAATTACTATGACAAAAAAAATTATTTCATTGATTTTATGTATTGTGTGCGCAGTTTCACTCTTTAGTGCCTGCGGCAAAAAAGAAGGAAACGTTGTTTCTCTTCCTGTTGCAGAATTTAACCCCAACATTTCAAAGCCTGAAGGAGCATTCGGAGAAGAGGCCGGAGGTTTACTTACAGCTACAGGCGGTCTTTCCGTTATGGGAACTGACTTTTTGAAAATTATGATTGAGGGTAAGGAATACGAATTCGTTATCTCCCCCGAAGTTCAAAGAAAAATTGATATATTTAACAAAGATGAAGATAATCTCCAAATTATGATTGGTACAATGCTAAAGCTTTACTACGAAAAGAAGGATTTAATATTTACCGCAACAGATATTGAAATAATAACTGCAAACTAAAGATCAAAGTTAATAAAGAGCCGGCATATGTCGGCTCTTTATTAGTTTGTTAATTGATTTTTGTCGAAAATTGTTGATTAAATTCATAATTGATGCTACAATATAATAAAGTATTGTGTGAGGTGCTTTATGAATACAATATTTATCGTAAATCCCATGGCGGGACAAGGAAAAAGTATTGATAATTTAATAGAAAAAATAAAATCAGCGGGCGCGCAAATCTATACAACCAAGGCAGTCGGCGATGCTGAAATTTTCGTACGTAATTATTGCACCATTAACGGCGCGGCGCGATTTATAGCCTGCGGTGGCGACGGCACATTTAACGAGGTATTAAATGGTGTTATGGAAACTCCCGATGCCGAAGTGGGAATTTTGCCTATGGGTACGGGAAATGATTTTCGCAGAAATTTTGAAGGTAATTTTTCTGATATTTACGCACAAATAAACGGAAATGTACACAAAGTAGACTCCATCCGTTACACTACCCAAGGCGTGACACGTCTGTGTGCCAATATGTTCAATATCGGTTTTGACTGCAATGTCGCAGACTTTGCGGTACAATTAAAGAAAAAACCTTTCCTGTCAGGTCCTTTGTCCTATTTTATATCAATTCTTGCAATGATGATTAAGAAAAAAGGCGCAAACATAAAGTTGGAAATTGATGATAAGCTTTTCTACGATGGACAGGTATTGCTTACCTCTGTTGCCAACGGCAAATTTTGCGGCGGCGGAATTATGAGCAATCCTTTATCTGAAATATGTGACGGTTTTATAAATTTGAATATGATTTATAACATTCCCAGAAGGAGCTTTATTCCCCTTCTGCCCCATTATATGAAAGGCACACATATTAATCTTAAAAATATAGAAAAAGTTATTTTCAACACGAAATGCAAAAAAGTGAAAATAATACCTAACACACAGGAATTTAAAATTTGTGTTGACGGCGAAATTCAGAGCGCTGGTACTGTGGAGTTTGAAATCGTACACGAAGCATTTAATTTTGTAATACCAAAGTAAGGAAAAGGAGATACAATTATGGAATATAGCTACAAACCAAAAAATGTCTGCCCTATGGAAATAAAATTTAATATAGACGGAAATGTTATAACGAATGTGAAGTTTTTCGGAGGCTGCAACGGAAACCTTAAAGCTATTGCAAAGCTTATAGACGGCTGGACGGTTGAGCAAATAGAAGAAAAGCTTACTGGCAATACCTGCGGCCTAAGATCAACCTCATGCGCTGACCAGCTGGCTAAGGCAGTGCGAGAAGCATATTCGGAGTAATTCTCTCAAACCTTATACTGGCAGAAGCCTCTAACGTAAACCCTATAAATTTAATTATAACCTTGACATTGGTATCACTAGGCATTATAATACTGAATTGTAGCAAAACTGAAAATTAATCTGCCACCGGGTAGGAATGTTAAGCATTCATAACGTATCATTAGGTCTTGGAAGATACGTGTGAATGCTTCTTTTTTTGGAGGAAATATGATAAAACGCTTTTTAAACTTAACAAAATTTGAATTTTGTCTTTGGATAACATCGGTAATTGTAGTTTGTATTTCATTTATTTTGCCAAATGAAAAGGACTACTTAACACTAATAGCTTCACTAATAGGTGTAACTGCCCTAATCTATGTGGCAAAAGGGTATGTTATAGGGCAAGTATTGTCTGTGGTGTTTGCCGTTTTTTACGGTATAATTTCTTTCTATTTCCGTTACTATGGCGAGGTTATCACTTACCTTTGTATGACAGCACCCATTGCAATGATGGCAGTAATCTCATGGATACGCCACCCATACAAGGACACAAAAGAAGTCACGGTCAGCAAAATGACAAAGGGTCAGTGCGTAATAATGTGGATACTTGCCTTTTTGGTAACCTTTGTTTTTTACTTTATACTGAAATACTTTAAAACCGCAAACCTCATATTCAGTACAATCTCCGTGACAACAAGCTTTCTGGCATCATATATGACCTTTATGAGAAGCCCATATTACGGCATAGGATACGCTGCAAACGATGTGGTTTTAATCATTCTTTGGATTTTGGCATCTTTTGTTAATCCTTCCTACATTCCGATGATACTTTGCTTTGTGATGTTTCTGGCAAATGACCTGTACGGATTTTACAACTGGCGCAGGATTAAGATTAGACAACAAAAAGACTTGGCGTAAGCCAAGTCTTTTTGTTTATATTATTTCTCTTCAATAATTTCTTTTCCGCCCATATAAGGTCTTAAAGCCTCAGGGATTTTAACACTGTACTTTTCGCCGTCAAACATTAAGTTGTTCTCTAAGAATGCAATTAACATTCTGGGAGGTGCAACAACTGTGTTGTTGAGCGTGTGAGCAAAGTACTTTTTGCCGTCCTCTCCCTTAACACGGATACCAAGTCTTCTTGCCTGAGCGTCGCCAAGATTTGAGCAGGAGCAAACCTCAAAGTATTTCTGTTGTTTGGGAGACCATGCCTCAACATCATATGACTTAACCTTTAAATCTGCCAGGTCGCCTGAGCAACATTCCAAAGTACGAACAGGAATATCAAGTGAGCGGAACAATTCTACACTGTAGCTCCACATCTTATGGAACCATTCCATACTGTCCTCCGGCTTACAAACAACAATCATTTCCTGCTTTTCAAACTGGTGGATACGATATATTCCTCTCTCCTCTATGCCGTGAGCACCCTTTTCCTTACGGAAGCAAGGAGAATAGCTGGTTAAAGTCATAGGAAGCTTTGCTTCGTCTGTTAATGTATCAATAAATTTACCAATCATAGAATGTTCGCTGGTACCGATTAAGTAAAGGTCTTCGCCCTCAATCTTGTACATCATTGCGTCCATTTCTTCAAAGCTCATAACACCTGTTACAACGTTACTTCTTATCATAAATGGCGGAATATGGTAGATGAAGCCCTTATCAATCATAAAGTCACGGGCATAAGATAAAACTGCACTATGGAGTCTTGCAATATCACCCATCAGATAGTAAAACCCTTCGCCTGCAACTCTGCCTGCAGATTCCTTGTCTATACCTGCAAAACGCTCCATAATATCCATATGGTAGGGAATTTCAAAGTCGGGATTGGTCTGTTCGCCAAACTGCTCTACTTCTACATTTTCCTCGTCGTTTTTGCCTATCGGAACACTATCGTCAATAATGTTGGGGATAGCAAGCATATTCTTTCTGATTTTTTCTTCTAAAATAGTTTCTTCCTCAGCTAAAGCCTTTAACTCCTCAGCCTGGTCAGAAACCAACTTTTTCATAGCTTCAGCTTCTTCACGCTTGCCCTGACCCATTAGGGCACCGATTTCTTTACTGATTTTATTTCTATTGGCACGAAGTGTGTCAGCACGCTGTGTAACCTCAAGCTTTTTGTCGTGAAGTTCAATAACTTCATCTACCAAAGGAAGCTTATGGTCAGAAAACTTCTTTTTAATATTTTCTTTTACCAATTCGGGATTTTCTTTTACAAATCTTATGTCTAACATCTATATCTTCTCCTCTTAAGATTTCATACATTATAATATACCATAAATTTACTTAGTTTTCAACATTCTTTTTTTATTTTTTCCTATGTCTGCAATAAGATTTAATAGAAGAGGACGCAAAAACAATGTATGTGTCCAGAAAAACTTATAGAGCTTGTAGCTTTTGCTATTGCAGTCAATAAATTTATCTTTTCGGTAAAAGCCCGCCGCTTTTGCCACAATCTGTTCGGGATATATAGGATACTCTTTTTTTGTTTCATAATCACCCATTGTGTAAAAAGCACCGTCTTTTTTGCCCACTATTCTGTGCAAGATATAGCTTCCATCATTGCGCTTATAAAGGGGCACGTCGCCCACCTTAACAACATCTGCCCTGACCAGTAATACACTGTCACGTCTGCTTACAACAAGGGGGTACATACTGTACCCTGAAACCTTAAGCTTTACGCTGCCGCCTGAGGCAATGGATGCCTCAATAAGAGGGAACATCGTTTCCATATCTGTCTGTTTTATTTCTGCCACTATTCCCTCTCCCCTCTGATATTTTCAAAAAAATCTGTGAGAATTTTTTTACATTCTGTTTCTTCTATTCCGCCAAAAATTTCTGTTTTATAGTCATAGCATCCCTCACGCAATACATCACATTTACCGCCGCAAGCGCCGCTCTTTGTATCATAAGCACCAAAATACACCTTGTCCACCTTAGATAATGCACATGCTCCTATACACATAGCACAGGGCTCTAATGTCACATAAAGCTCACAGCCTTTAAGGTTTTTTGTACCCAAGGCTTCAAGTGCCTTATTGATAGCAAGCAATTCAGCGTGATGAGTGGGGTTGTTGTTATGCACTGTCAGGTTATGAGCGCGGGCAAGGATTTTGCCATCCTTTACTACCACCGCACCAACAGGAACTTCCATCTCAGTTACAGCTTGTTTCGCCTCGGCTATTGCTTCACACATAAATTTATTCACGATTTGCCACCTCGTACATCAAAATAGATGCTGCAACGCCTGCATTTAAAGATTCTGCTCTGCCGCTCATAGGAATATATGCTATTTCATCAGACATATCAAGGATTTCTTTCGACACACCGCTGCCCTCGTTACCTATTACGAAGATGTGGTTTTTTTTAACCTTCATATTTTTAAGCTCTACACTTTGGCCATAAAGAGCGGTCGAAGTAACTGAGAAGTCTTTTTTAGCTTTTTTCAGAAATTCAGCATCGCCGTTTCTTATAATCTTAATATTAAAAACTGAACCCTGAGATGAACGAATTACCTTCGGCGAATACACATCAGCTGAACCGCGCGACAAAATAACGCCATCAAAGGAAAAAGCGTCAACTGTACGAATAACCGTACCCACGTTGCCCGGGTCCTGTAAATCGTCACAGTATATGTATCTGCCTGATGTGATATTTTTCTGTGTATCTCCTATTTTTATTACTGCTATCACACCCTGAGGGGTTTTGGCATCCGAGATTTTTTCAACAATACTTTCCGGAACTATGATAATATCTACATCATATTTATGAGAGTTTTTCACATAGTACTCCTCTGTCATCAGGAGGTTTTCGATATTGCAGCCTGAGACAATCGCCATCTCTGCTAAGTGCTCGCCCTCAGCAAGATACAGACCTGTTTCCTCTCTGTGCTTTTTTGAGCTTAGCTTTGAGAGTTTTTTGATATATTCATTTTGTGCTGATGTAATTCTTTTTATTTCCATTGCATACTCCATGTAATTTTATGAAGATTATTGTATCATAAAATTTTCAGTTTTTCAATATGATATTGATTTTTAAAGGTTTTTGTGGTATCATATTCGGGAAGGAAGTGAAAACGTGTCAAAACCGGATTTTTCTAACGTATATTACAGAATGAATGACAAGGGCGAGGTAAAGCTCAGCATACTCTTTTGCTTAAGATACGCAGAAACCCCTCTGTCTGATAGCGACTTAAAGCATCTTATGCTCACTGCTACAAGCGTGGATTTTTTAGAGCTTTGCGGAATAATAGACGAGCTTTCGCCCGATAATTATATAAAAAAAGTATGGCGCGATGAAGAGGAGAAATATATTCTCACAGATCAGGGGCAGGAAACCATCGACGTTTTTGACGATAAAATTATGGCAAGCGTCAGGTCCTCAATCAAAAAAACTGTTGACGACTATTTAAAGCGTGAAGGACAAAAAGCTCATGTAAAATGTGAGCTTGTTCCTATCGCTAAGGACACCTATAATGTAGCTGTAGAGTTAAAAGAAGGCAAAAACACCTTACTTTCTATGTCGGTCTTTACAGGCAGTAAGGAAAAGGCGTCAAGGTATATAAAGGGATTCAGGAAAAATCCCATAGAATTTTATGCAAGAGTGGTAGAAACTCTTTCAGAATTCGCTGACATTGCAGAACAAGATGATGAATAATAAAGAGCCTTGCTAAGCAAGGCTCTTTATTATTTTATATTATTGGCTTTTTCATTACATTTTTTGATAGCTTCAATTACTGCCGAGCGGAAACCTCTCTTTTCAAGTTCTGCAACCGCCTCAATTGTTGTTCCCTTGGGAGAACATACCATATCCTTTAATTCTCCGGGGTGTTTTCCTGTGTCTAACACCATCTTAGCAGAACCCAAAACTGACTGGGCAGCCAACTTATATGCAATATCTCTTGGGATACCGCCTATTACACCTGCGTCTGCCATTGCCTCAATCATCATATAAACATAAGCTGGGCTTGAGCCTGATACGCCGGTTACCACATTTATCATTTTTTCTGCCATAATTTCTGTTTTACCTACGGCGTCAAATATTTTTACCACGTCTGCCATTTCTTCATCACTTACACACGCATCAGGTATTGCTATGACCGTCATTCCCTCGCCTACCTGAGCGGGTGTGTTGGGCATAACACGCACCACCTTAGCGTTCTTACCCAATATACTCTTTATCTCACTTACTGAAATTCCTGCAGCAATAGAAACAAAAACCTTATCCTTTGTGTCTTCCTCTGCAAGCTTTTCTAGAACTGATGCAAGTATAAAAGGTTTAACCGCCAAAACTATGTAATCACACGAAAGTGCATCACGGTTATCAGTTGACGTTTTAATACCATTCGTGTATTTTTCAAGCATTGCTTCATTTATATCGCACACTAAAACATCTCGTGCTTCACATAAACCTGAGGCTACAACTCCCTGTGCTATTGCCCCTGCCATGTTGCCGCCGCCGATAAAACCTATTTTCATTGGTATATCCTCCAAAAAATCTACAGTAGGGAACCGAATACACGGTTCCCTACAAATTATTTATCTTCTTTAACTTCTTTTTCCTTTTTGGGTTCTTTCTTTGCTTTGGGTTCTTTTTCTACAGTAAGACCATCAACAAAAATATTTACATTGCCAACCTTAACGTCTGTCATAGCTGTAACGTTCTTCTTAACTGCCTCCTGAACAGACCATGAAATTTCAAGCACGTTTATACCGTAGTCAACATTAACGTGAACATCAATATCTGTAATTCCTGTTTCCTCGTTTGTGTTGATACTGATGCCGCGTGCTGTATTTTTCTTAATAAGTTTATCTACAATGCCCTCTGCAATAGATGTAGCCACCGTAACGCCCTTGATATCCTCTAAGGCTTGTGCTGCGATAGACATAACTACTTCATTTGCAATCATTATCTTGCCGTTGTCCTGTGTTTCAAAAATAATATCTTTATCTGCCATCATTCGTACCTCCGAACTGATTATTTTCTGTATTGTTAATTTATTATACCACGAAACCACCCAAATTACAACTGTTTTTTATTAATTTGGTTTTATCTCCACGATTTTGACCTGATCGGCACTGCACGCTCCTGTGTCAACTGCCGCCTGAATAATGGCTGCAGCATCAGCCTCTGACAGCCCTTCCGTCATAACTGCAATGCTTGTTACGTTTTCTCCCATAAAGACAATACAGTCAGCGTATCCCTTTGCCTTAATCATATTTTCCGCTATAACCTCACAGTCTGTAAAGTTTGCAAGCATCTCTATCTGTGTTTTTGCCGCTTCCTTGGACTCGGCATCACTGCCTTGAGAATTTATAATTTCCGTCAGCATTTCGATGGACTCGTCACGCTTTTTTTCTCTGTCCATTCTGGCATTTGTGAAATATTCATTTCTTGCAGGCTCTTCTTCCTGTGAGTTTACCATCTTCGCTTCTCCCAGTTTTTTTGCTGCATCATTGTACATAACAGCAACATTGGGGTCTGTTTCATCGCTTCTTATAGCGTAGTTCAAGTACCCTGCAATGCCGATTAAGAGTATTAGCGATACTGCTGTCACCTGTCTTTTTCTTACGATTACCATTTTGTTTTTGTCTTTTCTTCTTTCCATAAGGTCAACCTCTTTCCAAAACTTCTATTCTATGACTTTTTATTCCCAAAAGCGCAGATGCTGCGCTTATTATATTACTCTTTACCTGAGGATTTGCCGCGCCCTCGGCACACACCAAAATCCCTGATATTTTAGGCTCTGTCCTCTTTATTATCAAGGGCTCTTCTGTACTTGATTTTTTAGAAAATACGTGATTTTTTTCTGTGGATTTTGTGTTGTCGCCACTTTGAGTATGTTCATCCTGGGCATAAAACGTTGCGCCTTTGTCATCCAAGGTTATCATTACGTCTACCCTGCCTGCGCCCTTTATTTTAGAAAGAATTGCTTCAAGCTCTTCCTCTATCTCTTCCTTTGATGTGTCGACTGTATTGCGTATTTCTTTTTCTTCTGACGCTTTGCCGCTTGGCAAAAGCAGCAAGGCTATCCCTACTATAAATATGATGACAAGTGTTTTAGTATTCATAATTTGTCCAAAATATTTAAAAAACTGTTCTTTAAAATTAGTTTTCATTTTTTATCACTTTGTCCTCTCCCACACCTGTAAATTGGGCTAACGCCTTGGCGTACTCCTGACTGTACGGAAAAATTTTAATACTTTTTATTTCTTCCGTTGTGGCATCTACCTCTACCGTAAATTCTATGTTTGTCTTGCTTTTCATCTCGGTTTTTATTTTTTCCTCAAGATTTTTTTCAAATTCTGCCGACACATAGTCTGTTTTAACAATCTTAAGCTCCTCTGTGTCAAGCTGACGCAATTCAGGCGAAAGCTTAAAAACAGGCGCTATCACTACTGTCATAACAAGTATACTTGCAAGTATATTTACATACTTTGAAAAACCATCTTTAGGTAAAAGAGTTGTCAATACACTAACAGAAACTACTGCGGTTATTACAGTTTTTAAATATTGAGTCATCGTACGCCTCCCAAAGTAACCAACATTGCAAGGCTTATAACAAACATTACTGTTACACACAAAAGCATAACTGAAACTCTTGCTATACTGTCGCCTATCTCATTGATTGCTGATGAAACCTTCTTTTCTGCAGTAACAGTTGCAATTGCAGAAGCTAACTTGTACGAAAGTGCAATGCAACAGATGTTAACCAAAGGTATAACACTTATGTACCCCACACCTATAATTCCTGCAATGCCCAATGCGCCTGCTACAGTTTTTGCACTGGCTGCCACCGTTTCTAAAGAATCAGCTAAAGTGCTTCCTACAACAGGTACAAAACTGCCAACTGCATATTTCAGGCTCTTGCCTGCTAGCGTATCAAAGCCCGAAGCGGCCTGTGTCTGTAGCGCTATAATTACTGTATATATTGTAAGCATCAAGCCTGTACCCCATTTGAGCGTCTGCTTTAAGAGATTATTTATTCCCTGAAGATAGGGCGTATCTCCAAGCTTGTCACATACAGAAAATGCCGTTATTATACAAATAAGAGGTAACATCACAGATTTACAGATATGTATAAAAACCTGCATTGCCACAAAAATCGTTGCCGCAGCACCTGCTGACGCCATACCTGATACGGATACCGCCGCAGCAACAGGTGTCATCATCGACTGTATGAACAGGAATAAAGAATCAACCGTTTCGGTTATGGTACCAAGGCAATAAGAAAATGTTTTTAGAGCAAGCACCGACACAATGGCAACTGACGCAAATGTACCTATGCTGCTATCTGCTCCAAGATTCAATACAAGACCTGACAAGATTGCTACCGCCATTATCTTGATTATAGTCGGAAAATTTTCCTTTATTCCCCCCACAAACAAAGACAGTATTTGTTCTATCACACTTGAAAAGCTCAAGGGTATGTCTCCTGTCAGAACATTTTTGGCATACTGTCTTATATCTACCACAGGAGTTTCTTCCATATTCACTATAATGTTATAGGGGGTTTCTGCCGACACAATATATGGTGTATATATTAATAGGAAGAAACTCAGTACAAAAATGATTTTTTTCATTGGTTTTTCCTCTTTATTTAAGGCAAAATCGAGAGTATTCCGTTTAAAAAACTTCCTATAACAGGAAGCACTATGCACATACAGATTGCTTTACCTGAAAACACAACTACAGACGCTATAGCCGAAAACCCTGCATCACGGCACAAATTTGATGTAAGTGTAGTCACTGCGCCTATTCCCGTAATTTTTAAAATAGTTCTTAAAAAATCTCCCTGAAGGGTTGAGCTTAGTAGCTTTATATATGATACTACCTTTTCCAAATAAGGCAGCAGCATAAAAAACAAACACACCGAACAAATTATTGCAACAGTTGTGCCGAGATATTGCTTTTGCTCCTTTAATACAAGTGACAGCATAATACCCACAACTGCCATTGCCATTATCTTTACTGTATCCATAATGCACCTACAGGTTAAATATCGATTTTACTGTTTCAAAAAGATAATCTATCTGCTGAATAACCATTAAAAGCACCACAACAAGTCCTGCTAAAGTCGTAAGCATCGCCTGCTCCTCGCGCCCTGCACGGATAAGCACTTGATTTAATACACTTATGATTATTCCTATAGCCGCAATTTTAAACACAATGTCAATTCCCATATTGTCCTCCTATATAACAAGAATTACCAAAGCAATCCCAAATGACACTCCCAATGTGTATGTGAGTTTTTTGTCCTTTGTTGTTTTTTCTCTTTCATATTCTTCTATCTGCATAAGAATTTCTTTAGTTTTCTGGATATTTTCCAGTTCTATGTCCAAAGATTTTTTTCCCAAATTTTGCGAAAAGTCGTTCATTAAATTCTCTGCTTCCTTTGTAAACAACCCTTTTCCGTCAGTTACCCTTTTCCATGCAAAATAAAAATCCGTGGGCTTTTCTTCCAATATATTTGCAATATCTAAAAAAACCTGAGACACCAAAGAGTTGGTTTTTTCAGAAATTCTTCTAAAAACACCACTTAATTCGCCCGCCGAAAAGCTAAGTTCCTGTTTTAAATATGTAAGTGCTTTTATTAGTTCTTTCAAATTATTATACTTTGTATTTATGGATTGCGCCCTAACATACAAAAAACCTGCAAGGGCACTTGCCACCAAAAACAATCCTATAATCTTATACATTCTGCTACCTCTCTCTTTTGTAAAATTATTGCAAAATCAAATAGAGAAACCAATTCCTTCTTCTTTTCCTTTACATCCTCAAGTCCCTCTGCGTGGATACTGGTTATTATCTTTACTCCACCCTTTAAAATATTATGTATTGCTTTCACATCTTCTTCTGTTCCGATTTCATCTGTAATAATTACATCAGGAGATAAGCATCTTAAGGCACGCTCTATTCCGTCATTTTTTGAAAAACCATCTAAAACGTCAGTGTACCTCCCCACTTCAAACTGCGCAACGCCTGATTTTGTTGCCGCAATTTCTGAGCGCTCATCTACTATTGCAACCTTGCACACATTACCCAGCTGTCTTGCAATATCCCGCAACAATGTGGTTTTTCCGCCATTGGGTTCTGATATAATTAGCGTATTTAAAATTTTTCCTTCTTTATATATCTTATCTATTACGTCGTCAGCATAGCCTGCGTACTCTCTTGCAATCCTTATATTAATCCCCGAAAAATCAACTATGTTAGAAAGTGCTTCTTCCTTATATATTGCACGGCCTGCAATTCCTATACGATGACCGCCTGCAAGAGTAATAAATCCATCGCGTATGCTATTGCAGTAAGCATAGACGGAATTGGAGCAAAAGGAGGATACTATTCTCTCTATGTCCACACTCTTAGGCACTACATTAATCTCTTTAGCTCCGTCTGCATAATGCAGGCAGATTTTTCTTCCTGTACGAAATCGTATTTCCTGTAAACTTTCTGTGGTAATATCCTTCAAAACATCTTTAAAATCTTTCGGCATTTTTGAAATTATTTGCTCTAATGCTTTGTCCAAATAACTCCCTCCTTTGTACTGGTAAAGTCTATGTGATTTTTTTGTGATTTAGAACTGTTTTTAACGTAAAAATTCAGGTTTTAAGCCATTTTTTGAAGTGATTTTTAAAGAATTTATTTCCATTTTATTACAGTTGTTTACATAAAATGTAAATTTTTTCAGCCAAAAACAAAAAAAAATAAAAAAATTCCAATTTGTTCCATTTCTTGCTTTTTTCCCATACCTATGGGATTTAATCCGCTAATTGTAAAAATATGTCAAAATTTTTTTAATGTTTCTTGCTTAATTGGGTATAATTATTTGACAACAAAGCAAAAATATTTTATAATAGGCAATGCTCAAATTTGACTAAGGATTTTTTAATTGTCATTTGGAGGTATTTAATGAGTAGTAAAAAAACATTTAAGAGTGTAGTAAAAACACTGAGAACGAGCACCTTTTCTCTTCGTGTTTTGGCTATAGTTGCTGTTCTTACAGCATCACTTCTCTTTTACGGTTTTACAGATGCTGACGGTTTTAAATCAGTTAACATTATCGACGGCGACCAGCATTATGAAATTGTAACAGAGGGTGGTACAGTAGCCGATGCTATCGCTCTTGCAAAAATTGAATTGGGAGAAAACGATATTCTGTCCGATGAATTGACAGACGAAATCGTTGACGGGGATACAATCTATGTAAACCGTTCAAAGCTCATCTATTTCGAAAACGCAGGTAAGGTATTTGAATTTTATACAAACGAAAACACAGTAGGCGACGCACTTCTTTCTGACGGCTTTTTAGTGGGCAAATATGACGAGGTTGTACCCGATGTGAATACCGCAACTACCGATGGTATGACAGTAAGCGTTAAGCGAGTTAACATTGAATTATCTGAAGTAGCTGAAGAAATTCCTTACACAACGACAGTTGTTGAAAATCCCAATGAATTTATGGGTTATGAGGCAATACTTCAGTCAGGTGTAAACGGTGCAGTTACGCGTACTTACAAGAAGGTTTCAAAAGAAGGCGCAGGCACAACCGTTATGCTTATCGGTGAAAAGCGCACAGAGCCTATCCCCGAAGTTAAAGAAATTGGAACAAAGGAAATCCGTCCTGAAGATTTAACAGTAATCAAGGGACAGACCGCAGACGGCGTTTTGTATTCTGCTCTTCCCGCCATGGCTCAGAAAAACTCAAAAACCATAATCAGCGGAAACAAAGCAGTTACACCTTACGGCACATTTACATTCAAAAAGGTTATTGACTGTAAGGCTACAGCGTACGAAGGCGGCGTTCAGTCCAACGGTATATGGGCAGGTCAGACCGCAACAGGCAGACTTCCTGTGTTTGGAGTAGTTGCAGTTGACCCCAGAGTTATCCCATTGAACTCAAAAATTTACGTTGAATCTGCAGACAAAGGTGAATCCTGGATTTATGGCTTTGCCGTTGCAGGAGATACTGGCGGTGCAATTAAAGGAATTCGTGTTGACCTTTGTTATAACACACTTGAGCAGTGCTACCAGTTCGGCAGAAGAAACTGCAGAGTATATATTTTAGAGTAATTTAAGGGGCTGTTGCAAAATGCGCACACCACACAAGGCAAAGAAAAACGCATTATAAATCCTTATTGCTCCATAGAAAAGAAAAAACAACACAGAACTTAAGGAAGAAATTCGTTGTTCACGAATTTCTTCTGTTTTTTATTGCCTTGTGTTTTGAATAAACTTCGCCTCTCAGCGTACGTCAAATCAAACTCCGCTAATTAGATTTGCACAAGTGCAAATCCTTAACGCTCCGTTGCTTTTCCTTTTTCAAAAAATGGTTATTGACCATTTTTTGAGAGAGACGGCATTGCGAAATGAGTCAACTATGTGCGCAACGCGCGCATATAGCGAATGAAGCATATGGCGG
>JAZRPE010000021.1:0-1955 GCA_045649085.1 Congzhengia sp. | reverse complement strand
GCACAAGTGCAAATCCTTAACGCTCCGTTGCTTTTCCTTTTTCAAAAAATGGTTATTGACCATTTTTTGAGAGAGACGGCATTGCGAAATGAGTCAACTATGTGCGCAACGCGCGCATATAGCGAATGAAGCATATGGCGGTGAGCTTTCGGGTAACCGAAAGGGAGGCTACGCTTTGCTTTCGCTCAGTTTGTCCAATCTGCGCTATTTTCCGTCCAGCCCAAAAAGAGGTTGTATCAAAATGATTTCATTTTGATACAACCTCTTTTTTGCATTTTTTAGCGAAAAACTATGGCATTTTTTAAAAGTTTATGTTATGATATAAGTTAGTATATTATAGATTTAAGGAGAGTTTGATTTTTTATGGCTAATACTAAAAATAAAAAAGCACTTAAAAAATCCGTTTCAAATAAACAAAATACACAAAAAAAGGCAGCAAAGGCCGAAGGATTTTTCGGTCTTAACGAAGGCTTTACCTCCCTGTTTACTTTGGTGGGCGGTTTGCTTTTGGCAGTATTTTATTATTTTCCCGACGGCTTTTTCGGCTCTGTTATCCGTGATTTTTCGTTAGGACTTTTTGGATGGCCTATTTACCTTTTGCCTATTCTTTTAATAGTAAACGGTATACATAAATCCTCCAAGAATTATGATGCCCACAGAGCAAAATACGCAGTTATTACCGTTGGTATTGCGGTTTTATCCGTATTTTCACACATTGCTTTAGTACCAAAGGAAAATCCCTTGAGTTTTTCTTCCATAGCCGTATACTTTAAAGACGGCGCCGACAGCATCGGCGGCGGTGTTTTCGGCGGTTTTATTGCAGATGTTTTCCGCGCACTTATCGGTCAGGTTGCCTCAGTTATTATCGGCATTACCGCTATTATCGTTATCACTATGGTAATATTTGACTGGTCGCCTGTAAAAATACTTTTGCGCGCTATTGTAAAGGCGTATATGCGTGCAACAGGCAAACGCTATAAAATCCCTGCTCCAAGCAAAAGAAAGGAAACGCCAACCCAGCTTACTGTTGGTACAAGCGGCGAGGTAGAATTCCCCAACTTTACTGATGAAGATTTGGGAATTACCGAAAAACCCAAGCGCACCCGTGCTAAAAAGGCTAAAGCAGAAGCAGCTGACGAAGAGTCCTCTTCTGAGGAGGATATTTTCTCCAACCTTGACGAAATGATTGACAACGCTATACCTGCAGTTGCTCCTGTTACCTTTGACGAGCCTGCAAAGCCTACGGTAAAGAGTTCTTACGAGGCTATCACAGGAAGCACCGAAGAACACGCCCAAGAGCTTGATACAGAGGCTGATGAGATAGAATTTTCAGAGCCAAAATACGTTGACGCCCCCGAAAAGCTGACAGGTATGGAAGATGTAACAGATGAAATGGAAACGGCTTTTGAGCGTATCCCCTACACTTTCCCGCCCATATCTCTTCTTAATGACCCTAAGGGCGGTGACAATGCAGAAGATTTAAGATACGAGCTTCGTGAAACTGCACAGAAGCTGATTGCCATATTAAAGAGCTTTAACATCGACGCAAAGCCTATGGGCTGCAGCAAAGGTCCTACAGTTACACGTTATGAAATTATGCTTGGCGAAGGCGTAAAGGTATCAAAACTTTCAGGTTTGGTTGACGATATTGCTCTTCGTCTTGCAGTACCAAGTGTAAGAATTGAACCTGTTCCCGGTAAAGAAGCTATTGGTATCGAAATTCCCAACCAGCAGGTAAATATAGTAAACATCAAAGAAGTTATTGCTTCAAACGAGTTCCGCGATGCAAAGTCAAACTTAAGCTTTGCTATGGGTAAGGACATTTCAGGTAAGAATATTGTGTACGATATTGCCAAGATGCCCCACGTCTTAATTGCCGGTTCTACAGGCTCAGGTAAGAGTGTATGCATTAATGCGCTGATTGCAAGCCTTATTTATAAATCTGACCCTAATGA
>JAZRPE010000020.1:0-1559 GCA_045649085.1 Congzhengia sp. | reverse complement strand
AAGATTCGGAAAACTCGTGGTTTTGGGTAAAGGCGAAAGCAAAGGTCCCGGGCGGACAAGCTGGAATTGTATTTGCGATTGCGGAAACAAAAAAACAATTAGAGGTGATGCACTAAAGAGCGGGCGCACAACATCCTGCGGACATTGTCTTCGCAGTGAAAAATCCTTAAAATCATTATTTGTCATGGTACCCGTATCTATCAAGGAGTTAGAAAAAGAAGCAAAGTCACAGCATCTTTCCTTCGGTCAGTATGTGGCTAAAGAATACGCAAGGCGAGTAATAGGCGGTGTTTAAATTATGTCAATTTCAAATGAAGAAGCAGAAAAGCTAATCGAACAGTATCGGAATTATCCCGCAAAAATTGTCAATCGTTATTATTACTTTGTATCCCCTGCTGTTAAAGATGAGTTGTGTCATGTAGGGTTAATTGGTCTATGGAAAGGAATTTTAGCTTATTACAAGAAGGCTCCCGAAAAATTTGACCGAAAAAAGTTCATTGCTACAATTTGCTCGTTCGTCCGCTATGAAATGGCAGATTTATTCCACGAATTAAAGCTAATACGAATAAGCGACAATCAGTGGCGTAATTTTGTCAAGGTAACCAAATTTTTGGCCTCAAAGCCTGATATATCAGAAGAACAATTAAAATCCGCAATAGAAGATGCAGGTCTAAGATATGACCGGTATTTAAAGGCAAAAGAATTTGTGAACCCTGCGTCCTTAGATATGACAATCAGTGAAGACAGCGATGCTGATATATACAATTTTTTGGTTTATAACGACAATGAAGTACGTCGCTTTGAAAGCCAATCCTACATCGATTATATCATTGATTCAGCCATGTACGGAATTAAGCTTGAAAGAGACAAAGAGTTAATTCGCACCTGGTTAAAAAGTGTGAATAGCAAAAAGGAGCTTGATTTTACCGAACTAGGCAAGAGATATAATTTGAGTTCGTGCATGGTTTCTGTAATTATAAACAGATTTATTGATATATGTCGCTTTGTGAGGGATTGTGAGTATGAGTTTTTAAAAAATCCAAATGGTACAATTTATTTCCCTGAAATTGCAGAAAAAAATAAAACGCTCAACGGAAAGAAAATACCCGGTGTCAAATGGGTTCTTCCAAATAGAAAATGGAAGGTTGAAATTACTATTGGTAAAAGAAAATCAGTATATATCGGTCATTTCGAAAAATATGAAGATGCCGTTCAAGCACGCCGCGACGCAGAGATAAAATATCGAGGTTGTAGTGACATTAAGATTTAAGCAAAGAATACTTTTGACCACATGTTATCCCACAGTTAGCTCTGGAGTATATGGAAACAGTGGAGATAAGATGGCTAAAGAGTATATCGAATGTAGCGAAAAGGGATAAAAAAAGGTAAAAACCGCTATATATCAGGCTTTAGAGCGCGTTCGGGACGAAGAGGCCGCAGGTTCGATTCCTGTCATCCCGACCACATCGGAACAAGTTTCGCTTGTTCCGATTTTTATTTGCATAAAAATTTGAAAAAAATCATTTTTCAGTTTTGACAACATGTGTTTTGACTTAATT
>JAZRPE010000019.1:0-15831 GCA_045649085.1 Congzhengia sp. | reverse complement strand
TGGCGGATGCAGCGAAAACGACAAGGCGCAGCGGTCGATTTTGCGTGAGCGTTCTGTGCGAACAAAAAAATCGGGCACCGCAAGAAGAAGCATGACTGTTAATCATGATGTCGCTGGTTCAAGCCCAGCTGGAGGAGCCAATAACAAGAAAACACCCAACAGGGTGTTTTTTTGTTATTAATTTTCAAGTTGTCTTGCTCGAACCAACCGGTGAAATACTGACGCTCCAAGAGTGCGAGCGAAAGCGACGCACGATTGGCTAAGCGGAAGGATGCAAGGAGCGAAGCGAACTTGTAGTCCAACTCGGGGAGCCATACATAAAAGGACGCCTGAAAGGCGTCTTTTTTGTATGCTCTCCCGAGTTGTCTTGTGAGAGCCGACTTGTTGCGAAGTGCCGCAGGCACAAGTCCCTTTAGGGAGTTCGAGTCATGAGAGGTAGAAAGTTTGCAGAATACAAATTGCAACAATGGTGAAATACTGACGCTCCAAGAGCACGAGTATAGCGATGTGCGACCGTGTGCCCCGGAGGGGTATTGGCTAAGCGGAAGGATGCAGGGAACGGAGTGACCTGTAGTTAGGCTTGGGGAGCCAAAAGAAGCGAACAATTCAGATGACATCTAAATTGTTCGCTTTTTTCAATGGTTTGAGGGCTTTTGCAAAAATGACTTTTGAAACAAAAGGGTAGATGCCAAGCGGTTTTGAACCAGACTTGAACTGTAGACAAAGGAATAGCACCTGATTTAATAATCCAATCAGGTGCTATTCCTTAACATACAAAAGAGCTAATTAAAATATATACTGGAAGGGAACTTATATTATGAAAAAGATTATTGTTTCAACTTTACTTATAATATGGCAACGAGTAAAGGGAGTATATACCCTAAAACCTATGTATCTATTTCGAACACAAAAGTCATTTGTTTTTTGTTAAATGTGGGATAACATCAAGTCGTATTACCCCTATTATTAACGATATCAATGTAAATGCCTCACATAGCACTCCTGCGATAGAAAACACACAATAATTATAAATCAACCAACTTGAACATGTTACAAATATAATTCCTCTTACAACTGTAGTATTTTTGTTTCCATATGCGATTGTTGATAGCACTTTTGCTACGATTATCAAGATACTTTTCATTCCCTGCCACGTAAAAATACCAAACAGCAAGAACATAAATCCGAAAATAATTGTTGTTATTGTTGTTTTTTTGTTTTGTAATATCTGCTTTGTAAAGATAATATTTCTGACACATCCTACAAGATTCATTGCCATACCGGTATACGCACCCAAAAGGAAATACTGTATTGCAAAAATAAATTCATTGAGAGTTCTAAAAAGCAAAATTGAATTGTGCTTTTTACATTGAAAAGATATTATGCTTGCAATAATTCCAAGCCCGCCAATTAATTGTATAATTATATCCATTTTAAGTTTCCTTGACACATAGATTTTATTTTGATACAATTATACCAGATAAACATTTCGAAAACAATATATGTTCGAAATGTTGTAAATAAACATTGTTATAAACAAGAGGATTGGATAAAATGGAATATAAAGATAGGAAAAAGGATATTTTAGATATTTTATATGCAAACGGTAGAGTTTCCGTATTGCAACTTGCAAAAACATTATTTGTATCGGAAATGACGATTCGCAGAGATTTAAGTGAAATGGAAAAAGACGGTGTGATTAAAAGGTACAGAGGTGGTGCTGTTTTGACGGCTGTTAGTAGTGAAATGCCTATTTCGCAAAGGTTTTTTGTAGACGAAAGCGAAAAATTTTATTTAAGTAAAAAGGCCATAAATTTTCTGAGCGATGATTTAACAATTTTTATTGACAGTTCTTCTACCTGTCATTATATCATACCGTACATTAATAGATTTAAAAATATAACAATTGTAACAAATTCTGTGAATGCATTGCTAATTGCATCAAAATCACAAATTCCCTGTATTTTGTTAGGAGGTAAATATTATTGTCAGGATATGTGTTTTGTGGGTTCAATAGCAGAACAATATGCAAACGGGGTTAATGTTGATGTTGCTTTTTTTTCAGCTTTAGGACTGTCTGAAGATGGAATTATTTCCGACAGGGATATAGAGCAAACGATGATTAGAAAAATTATTATGAGTCATTCAAAAAAGAATATATTTTTGTTCGAGAAGAATAAACTGAACAAAATATATGTGCATACATTATGCCATAAGACAGATGTTGATGAGGTGTTTATCTCCACATAGAAATTAATGTCATCTAAACCATTCGGCTCTTCCAAACAAAGAGACACACCATCTGGTGTGTCTTTTTGTTTTACTTTTGTTGGTTGAACTACCAATATTACGATAACAACCGTTGTTCAAAACAGACTTGAACAGGCAGCTTAAAATATTCTTTTTTGTGTCTACAAAGTATTGACTACTTCACTCTAGGATGTCTTTTTTTGATATTCAAACTTGTCAAAACAGATTGTTATTTAATTATTTACAAATTTACAAAAGTGTGGTATCCTAAAGAAAAGAATTATGATTTAAGGTGGCATGGTTATGAACAAAACAGATTTATTATATGAATTCAGTCGCACTCCCGGTGCGCGCAACTGCAAATCAATTGCGGATTTGGAGCAGCGTTTTGCAACTTGGATGCGACGCAACAATATTTCGTTAGTTACGCGCGGTAAAAATTATTTTGAAAACGATTTTTATGCCAGTGCAAACTACACAATGAAATTACTTAAAAACGACCATAATTTATTATATTCATTTGGTCTTAACGAATCACATCTTGTTACAAGCAGACCGGAGTACCGAGATAATATAAAAGACGGATACTCTCTCGCCGGTCAGTTTAAACATTACGGAAACCAGATACATAACAGAGGACAGAACGGAGAATACCGAAAAAGTGGTAAAAATCCGATTTCGTTTGGTGGCTCCGGAAAGGTTATTATAGCAATAGTAATTTTAGTACTTGTTTATATGCTTGTGGGCGATACAGTATGGAATTTCATTACAAGTGGTGCGATATTTAGGCTGATTTGCTTTGCTATTGCTGCATTTGCAAGTTATAAAATTCTGCGCTCAAAAAAAATGGGTTGGCCACTTCCTGTTAAGTTAGTAGTATTGTTTGTTATATGGCTTGTGCTTGTAAAATATGATTTTTAAGCAAAAAAGAAGATATACCTTGTGGCATATCTTCTTTTAATTTCTTTTGTCGGATTGCTTTAACTTACTGCGAAGTGCGTTGTTGCGACGGTAGAGTAAAGCTCAACCTAGCCCCTTTAGGGGGTTCAAGTCTTTATATGTTTAACCACAAATGTTACACTAACAGTCATTCACTTGTGCCGCTTGGCACCCGGCTGAGCGTAGTTTGAGTAATGCGAGCAAAATTTAATTATGAAATACATAGTTGATGGATTTTCTGAAATATGTTATATTTGGCATATATAGAATTTTATTCTATAAAATTCTAAAAAGCCTTGCGGCTTTCGGCAGTCTTTGGACTGCGTATGCCAATTGACGGCGTCGTAAAAATGCCCTTGTGAGCAAGCATTTTTACTCCTGGCAAAATTGGCATCCAAATCGTTCACTAATTCTATAATTAATTTATGGAATAAGAAAGAAGGAGAAAAAAGTATGATTCCAAAAGCAATGAAAGATACCGAGTTGGATGAAAGGAGATTGTCGGTCCTTATGATGGAATACAATAATTTTCACGATAAAGTGAAATTTGTTCACGAATCGTATTCATCTAAAGTAATTCAGGCTTTGATATCCATAGGTGTAATATTTGCGTTCTGTCTAAATAGTTATTACAATACCGATGTTTATGTTTTTATTGATGTTGCGTTGTGTATTTTGATTCCGATATTTGCGTTGGGTATAATATATATGTCCCTGTCTGCTAATGTTCAAATTTTAGTGTTTGGAGAGTATCTTATTTCTATAGAAAAACGGATTAATCAGATTTGTGAAAAAGAACGTGCGCAAAAAACAATAAATTGGGAACAATGGAGAATTGATTATGGTATAGCGCGTGAAAAAATCGTATATTATGATTCTGCTTTCTTATATATTGTAGCACTTACAATAGGAGTGGCAACCCCTATTATGAGAATTATGCATATGGCTAAGTTTCCCGATATATACAGTAATGGTTATTTATACTTTTGGATATATTTTAGTCCGTTGATTACAGTAATCATACTATTATTAATAATGATATTGCTACAGAAAACCAAACTGAGAAAAAAGAGAGCAGACGAATTATTATCTGTGGAAGATGTGGTGTTTGGCAAAATAATAAAAGAAGAGAAAAGTGAAAAGAAATGGATGATAACTGGGGCAACGCTTATATATTTGTGTGTAGTTTGTTTAATACATTTTGTTATAAGAATATTTTAGGACTTTAATAGTAATTTACCTCTTCCTAAATTCTTCGCCATTTATCAAATAATCAATAGAAACATTAAAATATTCAGACATTTTATTCAGCATATCAAGGCTTGGCTCGCGTTTGCCATTTTCGTAATGAGAAAGGGTTCGCGAGAAATATTTAAGTCCATAGCTACTTATAGGTGGTTTTTCTTATGTATTTGTGTTATAATCCAAGCAAAAGCAACCGAGGTGCATCATGGAATTAATTATAAAGAAATTTTCAGAGCTTTCAACAAATGAATTATACGAAATTTTAAAATCACGTCTTGAGATTTTTATGCTTGAGCAAAACATCATATGTCAGGATTTAGATGATGTAGATTATGTGAGTACACATTACTTTTTTACGGATAATAAGAGAGTTGTGGCATATTTGCGTGTATTTGAGGGCGAAGAAAAAGATGTCATAATGTTGGGAAGGGTGCTGACTCTCAACCACAAAAAAGGCATAGGCAGTGAGCTTATGACAAAGGCGATAGAACATATAAAAGCCGCCGCAGACTACAAAAAAATATCTCTTCACGCACAAAAGAGTGCTATCGGATTTTATGAAAAGCTGGGCTTTGTGACGGTGTCCCCTGAATTTTTAGAGGAGGGTGTTGTGCATGTTACAATGGATAGTCATCGGTGAGTTGAACTAATTGCGCCTTATACTTGCTAAATTTTAATGCTTTCAATTTGTCGGTTTTGTAGGGCGCCAGTATATTTGCAGAATTTTCTGCAGTATTATACGAAATTTCCCTTTTTAAACCGTAATTAGTTCGACTCTCCGATGACTAAGCTATTATGAATTGACAAAAAAATCTAAACGTGATATTATTACTCAGGAAATCTCATAAAAAGGACTAACTAAAAATGCAAAGACCCCAACCGATGTCAAAAACAAGAAAAATATATTTTTTACGCCTTTTCGGGCGAAGTGTTGTGCTTATTTTGGCAATACTTATGTACATATTTCAAGAAAATGAGTTTGATATATTGTCAGGCTTAAATTTCTTTGACGGCTTTTCTGTGCTTCACATTTTGTGGGGCGTGTGGATATGGGATATGGTGCTGCAGCTTATCCCCGTGAGGGCACATATCTCAATCGGCTCGCAGAAGGTATTTTCATCACTTTTCAGACCCATAAAGGAAAAAATCAACAAGGAAAATCTAAAAAAATACATAATAGACACAACAAAAGCAGCCTACAAGGTTATGGTTTTGTGGGTGGTGCTTGTTGTTGTGTTGGGCGTTCTTTACTGGCGAGGAGTCATAGGCATAGCGGAGATTTTCCTGATTTCTGTATTTTTCTATGTGGCAGACCTTATCTGTGTGCTGATTTGGTGTCCTTTCAGGCTTATTATGAAGAACAAATGCTGCACAACCTGCAGAATTTTTAACTGGGACCACTTGATGATGTTTGCGCCGTTTGTTTTAGTGCCGGGCGTTTATTCCTATACTTTGGCAGGCTTTGCTCTCGCTATCTTTGTAGTATGGGAGGGTTGCGTGTTTACTTATCCCGAAAGATTTTGGGAAAACAGCAATATGGCTTTGAAATGCTCAGAATGTACCGACAAGCTATGCACACAGTATTGCAGAAGATTGCGTAAATAGGAGGCTATACAGAATTTTTTATAAGGGAGTATCGCTCAGTAGATACTCTATATGGTTTTGTGCATCCTGTCCCAGTTCGTAAGAATACTTTGCACAGACCTCATAGAGAGAATCTAATCTTCCTGTTTCGTATAGTCTATTTGCAAAATCTATGATGTAGTCATCCTTTTGGGCAACGAGCTTTTCTCTGCGCTCGCACCAATCGTCTACATCGTCGTACAGCTGGCAGACACAGTAGGCTGCCGCAATGCTCTCGGCAATTTCAACCGCCGCGTTGTAGCGCTCAAAAAATGTTTTAGGTGTTATTGTTCTTTCCATAATCGATATACTGTCAGAAAAAATCATCAGGTTTTCGGGCAGCATAGTCTTTAAGGCAGTGTTTTGTAACATTTTAGTCCTCCTTTGATTGTTTGACTATATATTAACACATTACTTGTCCTATAAACAGTACAGAGAAAATATTAAAGGAGCTGTAGCAAAATGAAATACATTTTGCTACAGCTCCCTTAATATTGGGATAGTGCGTCTTGTGCTAGCTTTTTAAATTCTTCCTGTACGCTCTTTGGTGACATAATCTTCATATCTGCGCCGAAATTCATGACCCAGCTTAAAAATAGTGGACTTACTGCGACCTTTACGTTTATTTCGAAAAAGTCCTCAGATGTGTTAAAAAACGTGGTATCCTGACCAAAGCGGTCAATGATTACGCCTGCCAAGTGGTTTTTACACCTTAGCGTCACACGTTCATCGTTGCCTGCGTACATTCCGAAGGTTTTTCTGGAATACATCGCCATATCAAAATTGCGAAAAACCTCACGCCCGTCACGGGGCAGGTCTGTAATGGCAATTTTGAGCATTTTATCCACGCGGTAGTGGCGGATTTCTGCGTGTTCACTATCGTATGCCACAAGGTAATAATTTTCGTCGTCCCAGGTAAGCGCCCAGGGACTTACCTCGTACACCTTGCCGTTTCGCCTTAATTGCTTTTCTTTTTTGTGCGTCCACTCAAAATACTGAAATCTTATCTTCACGTTTTGTGAGATTGCCTCGTGGATGTAGTCTACTGTATAGTAGATACTTTCGTTCATTGTTTTGATACGGTTTGAAACATACACCTGACGGGCAAGAGATGAGCCTTGATATTTTGAGGAAAAGCTCTCAAGCTTTTTAATCAGCTCAGCGCTTTTTTTGTGAGTTATAAATTTTGATGACTGCACCGCGTCAACCAAGAGCTTTAACTCGGGCATTTCAAAATCACGGCTTACAACGTGGTATGTAACGCTTTTTTCCTTGCGCTTTTCTATATTCATACCAAACTCGCACAAAATCTCAATGTCGTCATAAAGTGCTTTTCTCTCAGCAGATATGCCGTAGTTTTCAAGCTGTTGGGCTATTTGTGCGATAGTCAGCCCGTGCGTGTCGTCTGTTTGCTCGTACATTATTTTCATAAGGTACAAAATTTTAATCTTTTGTCCTGCACCTTTTGCCATTTTTATTCCTCCTGAGTACAATATATTTTTATTGTACTATATTGGGGACAGTTTTGCAACTATCTTCTGCGGAGCTGTCTTTCGTAGCGTCTTACGTCCTCTACGCAAATTGCAAAGTAAATACCACCTAATACTAAAAATAAAAATCCCATAATTTTTACCTCCTTGTTTTTGTTTGATTACATCATATCACAAGGTAAGTACCAAAAACAGGACAATAAAGAATAAATGTTCGAAAAAACAAAGGGACTGTAGCAAAATGTATTTCATTTTGCTACAGTCCCTTACATAATGTTTAATTTTTGTTTTTGACGGTCTGCGCTAAATACAACATCCCTAAAGCGACATAAACAGAGATGATATTAATATAAGTACGATAAATATTGGAGCTATGTACTTAATCATAACAGTAAAGACGCCGCGGCGCTTTGATTTGCCGGATAACTCTACTTCGTCGGTAATTGCTTTGGGCTTGATAACATAACCAACAAATATGCAGGTTAAGAATGCAACGATAGGCATTAACACACTGTTTGAAATAAAGTCGAAGAAATCTAAGAACTGGTAGCCAAAAACAAGTACGCTGTCCCAGATGCTGTAGCCGAAGCATGAGAGTAAGCCAACTAAAGCAGAGCCTACAAATACGATTAAGCAAGCGAATTTTCTTCCGATTTTTGTTTTGTCGCAAACAAAAGAAAGGACTGTTTCAAAAAGTGAGATTGAAGATGTAAGGGCTGCAAAAAGTACAAGCACAAAGAATGCTGCACCCACAATCTGTCCGCCCGTCATTGTTTCAAACACCTTGGGAAGAGTGATAAACATAAGGCTGGGACCTGCGCCTAAAGCTTCGGGTGTGCCGCCTGAGAAGGCGAACACCGCAGGGATTATCATAAGACCTGCTAAGAATGCCACACCTGTGTCAAAGAGCTCAATCTGCTTAACAGATGACTCTAAATTTACGTCTTTTTTCATATATGAGCCGTATGTAATCATAATACCCATAGCCAGTGACATTGAGTAGAACATCTGCCCCATAGCGGCAAGTACTGTTGTAGCCGAGAACTTGGAAAAGTCGGGTAAAATGTAGTACAAAAGGCCGTCCATTGCGCCAGGCATAGTAAGTGAGTATATTGCAATGCCGATAGACAATACCACGAGAACGGGCATCATTACCTTGCTTACTTTTTCGATACCTTTTTCAACGCCGAATAAAACAACTAAAGCCGTTGCTGCAAGGTAAATTACAAACCACAAAACGGGTTCGCTTGCAGCGGAAATAAATCCGCCGAAATATCCGTCAGTGGCAGCAGCGGAACCGCTTCCTGAAACGAAAGCAAAAAGGTACTTCATAACCCAGCCACCGATTACTGAGTAGTAGGGCAGGATTATAATGGGAACTAACGCTGCCAGCCAGCCGATAAATGAGAATTTTTTGTTTAATGATTTGAATGCGCCGACTGCAGAAAGTCCTGTTTTACGACCGATGGCGATTTCTGCTGTCATCAGAGCATAACCGAATGTTACTGCAAGAATAATGTAAACAAGCAGGAAAATGCCTCCGCCGTACTTTGCTGCAAGGTAAGGGAAACGCCAAATGTTTCCAAGGCCTACAGCAGAGCCTGCAGCAGCAAGCACAAAGCCGATTTTGCCCGAAAAGCTACTTCTTTTTTCCATAAATATGTCCTCCAAAAAATAAGTTGACTTTATTTTACCATAAAATGTCGCGGTAGGCAATAAAAATTTTATATGTAATGAAACATTTGCAATTGTGTCATAAAAATACAAAACGAAACAAAATGCGCGTCTAAAACACTTGTAATTTGTAAAAAAATGTGGTATATTAGTTTTGCTAACAACAACGAAATATTTTTTGCTCAAAATGGGCACGCTATGTCAAAAAGCGCGGCTCTAATTAAATGTCCCGTTTTGAGTGGATGTTGTTGTTAGCGCAGATTAGAGGCTACGCTTTTATGGTGCGTGGCTTCGGCTGCGCACCTTTTTTATTTCCGGAAAAATAAATCGTGCAAATCTAAAATTTAATTAAGGTGATTTGCTATGACGTGTTGTTTTATGAATTTTCACGAAAAAGAAAATGCAGAGGATTTAATCAAGCATTTTGACCGAGAGATAGACATCGCTATAGGCAGGGGTTGTTCTGTATTTATGACAGGCACAAAATATCCTGAGGACAAGATTTTTGCCGAAAGAGTTATGAATATGGCAAAATACTATAACGACGGCGAAATTAAACTTATTTGTGTAGACGAAGATGACAAAACCTTACTGCGTCGCTTTATTTGGACTGCAGACTGGGAAATATATGCCTATGAGCTAAACGAATATCCGTTCCCCACAAAATAAAGAAAGAACTCAGCGATTGCTGAGTTCTTTCTCTACACCCTATGATTATAACATTTCTTTTATTAACTCTTCATTAGACCTTGCTGAAAGGTAGCGGGGAGCAATGTCGAAAACAGTCTTTGCACCCTTCATACCCTCTGCGTTCATTTTGTATGCGGCACGAGCGCAGGCAACCAACACTGATGCGGTAAACTCAGGGTTTGAGTCGAGCTTTAAGCTATACTCAATAATGTGAGTATTCTCGTTATTTATACCTGTACGACCGCTTCTTATAACAAAGCCGCCGTGGGGAATGCCACTGTGGTTTTTATTAAGCTCATCCTGTGAGATAAAGTGAACAGTTGTGTCATAATCTGCAAAGTAGTTGGGCATTTCTTTGATTTCTTTTTCTATTCTTGCTTTATCTGCGCCCTCTTCTGCTACCACAAAGCACTCTCTTGTGTGCTTCTGTCTTGTGGTAAGCTCAGGATTCGTACCTGAACGCACCGCGTCTAAAGCCTCGTCAACAGGAATGGTGTACTGCTTGGCATCAGCTACACCTTCTATTCGACGTATAGCATCGGAGTGCCCCTGACTTACGCCCTTGCCCCAGAAGGTGTAGTCACGTCCTTCTGGCAGTATGCAGGAAGCATAAAGGCGGTTTAGTGAAAACATACCTGGGTCCCAGCCACAGGATATAACAGCCACCGTGCCTGCCGCTTTTGCTGTAGCGTCAACGGCAGCAAAGTGTTCAGGAATTTTCGCGTGGGTGTCAAAGCTGTCAACAACGCAAAAATGCGCTGCAAGCTCAGGTGTCTGCTTGGGCAAATCTGTTGCAGAGCCGCCGCAGATAACTACCACGTCGATTTCTTCTTTATAATTTAAAATATCATCAATATGGTAAACCGCAGCATTTGTTGTGGTTTTTACTGTTTCTGGGTTACGTCTTGTAAACACGCCGAAAAGCTCACAGTCAGGGTTCTGACGGATAGAAAGCTCAACTCCGCGACCAAGGTTTCCGTATCCTGCAATTGCTATTTTCATAATACATCGCTCCTAATAATTTTTTACACTAAAAGGATACCACTTTTTTTGCCTTTTAGCAATGTTTTTTTGCAATAAAGCAAAAAACTAATACACTATTTCGCAAAAATCGCAGATTTTAATGGAGTCAAATGGAGTTTTTTGGGAATATTTATTGGAAAAATCAGGTTTGCAAAAAGTTTCGTTTTCATAAACCTGTTTCAAATGAAAAAATTGCCTTGCATTTTAGTTCGACTGCTGGTATCATATTGCAGGCGAGTTCAAATTTCTTGAACTTTTTGATATGAGCATTGAAATCGGCTACGGAGGCAGAAATTTTATGAGTGACAAGAAGTCCGACCTTTTTGCGGCAAGACTTAGGCGATTGCGCCATATTGATGGGCTTACGCAGGAGCAGCTTGCTAAAAAACTAAATATGTCCAGAAGCTGTATTGCAAATTACGAACGAGGCAAAAGGTACCCCGATCGGCAGAATTTGTGGATTTTTGCAAAATACTTCAGGGTAAGCTATCAGTATATGGCGGGCGAAATAACCGCGGAGGAAGCTGCTAATACCTTATCAGGATTTACGGAAAAAGCCGATAGAATTATGACCAATGACCGGTTGGATATTTCCGAGCTTTCGCTGGTGCGAAGGACATCCATCCGCGACTATCTTGAGTATTTAAAAAACTGCAACGGCACATAAAAAACAACTCGGTTACATTGTAACCGAGTTATTTTTTATCTCAGGAAAATATGCAATAATTTTCCGTAGAGCTTTTTGTATGGTTGGTATCTCATAGGTAAATCCATCCAGGTTTTTTTGTCAAGAATATTCTTCGTGTGAGAAAACGCCTCAAAGCCGTCGCGGCCGTGGTATTGTCCCATACCGCTTTCGCCTACGCCGCCGAAGCCAAGCTGACTTGTGGCAAGGTGGATAACGGTGTCATTTACACAACCTCCGCCATAGCGCAGATTTTCTGTGACAAACTTAATATTTTTCTTGTTTTCCGAGAAAATGTAGAGAGCAAGAGGCTTGGCGCGGTCTGATAGAATATCATAAACCTCAGCCAGACTGTCATAAGTGATTATTGGCAGTACAGGACCGAAAATTTCTTCCTGCATAACGGCGTCAGAAAAAATTGCATCAACCACAGTAGGTGCAATTTTTAACGCATCAGCGTCAGTCTGCCCGCCGTATAGGAGCTTGGATTTGTCAATTAATCCCGCAACTCTGTCAAAGTGCTTTTTGCTTACCATTTTGCCGTATGCCTTATTTTCAAGTGGGGCACTGGTGTACTGCTTTTCAATTTCAGCAATAATCGCCTCAACAAGGGCGTTCCTGATTGACCTGTGACACAGAATGTAGTCGGGCGCAACGCAGGTTTGACCGCAGTTTAAAAATTTCCCGAAAACGATTCTCTTTGCTGAAAGCTTGATTTTTGCAGTTTCATCAACTATGCAAGGACTTTTTCCGCCCAGCTCCAACACCACAGGGGTAAGGTTGGGAGCGGCCTTTTCGAGAACTGTTTTACCTACGGCAGAGCTGCCTGTAAAGAAGATAAAATCAAACTTTTTGTCAAGGAGCGCCGCATTTTCTTCGCGTCCTCCTGTGATAACCGCTACGTAATTTTCGGGGAAGATTTTGGTTACAATCTTTTCGATTACGGCGCTGGTTGCGGGAGAGTACGCGCTGGGCTTGACTATTGCGGTATTTCCTGCGGCAATGGCGTCCGCCAGTGGGTCAATTGTCAGCAAAAACGGATAATTCCACGGACTCATAATGAGTGTGTTGCCGTAGGGCATGGCTTGCTTGTAGCTAACGGACGCAAACTGTGTAATGGGCGTAGCTACACGCTTTTTGCGGGCGAATTTCCTTACATTTTTAATAAGATAGGAAATTTCGCTCATACTAAGCCCTGTTTCGCACATAAAGCCCTCAAAATCACTCTTTCCCAAATCTTGAGTCAGGGCGTCGTTGATTTCGTCCTGATGGGATAGGATTGCGGCGCGTAATTTTTTCAGCATTTTTACTCTGAAATTTACATCAAGGGTTTCCCCTGAGAGAAAAAAACTTTTTTGCGCTGCCAAAACTCTGTCAATATCATTAATTTTCATTATATTCACTCCAGTCTGCTGCCTGACAATAAAATTCTGCCAACTTTTTTCTGCCGTAAAGCACGGGTACGGGATACAGGGGGTTTGCTTCTCTGTCTGCGTGACGTGACATAGCAGGAATATCTTCCTTTTTAATACCTGCAAGCTTGGTAGGTATTCCCATTCGGGCGTTCATGGCATAAATTTCTGCTATAAATTTCTTTGCGCTTTCTTCTCTTGTGTCGCCTGCAGCAGCAACTCCTGTTAAGTATCCCAGCTTTGAAAGGGGCTTGTAAACTGCGCTACCGTAGCTTTCTAATAAAATAGGAAGCAACACCGAGTTGGCAAGACCGTGGGGAATGCCGTACTGACCGCCCAGAGAGTGTGCAATGGCATGAATGTACCCCACATAAGATTTAGAAAAAGCGTCGCCTGCTAAGAATGCGGCTTTGAGCATATTTTTTCTGGCAGCAACGTTACTGCCGTCGGTGTAAGCCGTTTCAATATTTTTAAATATCAGCGACACCGCCTCAACTGCTTCAGCTCTTGTTTCCTTTGAGGTGGAGCGACCGATATATGCTTCAATTGCGTGAGTCAGGGCATCCATTCCCGTGGTGGCGGTAAGCTGAGGTGGTAAGGAGCAAGTAACCATAGGGTCTAACACCGCCACACGGGGGATTAACGGGAATGAATTCATCGTATATTTGTGTTTTTTTTGGGAGTCTGTGATAACGGCGGTTAGGGTTACCTCGCTGCCTGTTCCTGCCGTGGTGGGAATTGCGCACAGTAGGGGCAACCGCCTGAAAATTCGAAGATTTCCTTTTAATGATGAGAGCTTTCTTTTGGGGTAGGCAACCCTTGCGCCGACTGCTTTAGCACAGTCTATTGACGAACCTCCGCCAAAGGCGATGATACCCTCAGCGTTTGATTTGCGGTAGTGCAGGAGGGCAGCCTCCACGTTGTCAACTGTGGGATTAGGACAGGTTTCGTCGTAAACGAAGTAGTCGATGCTGTTTTCAGCAAGAGCGCTTTTTAACTGCGCCGTAGCACTGTGTCCGCTCATAAATTTATCTGTAACAATGAGTACAGAGTGTATTTGTTTGTCTCTGAGAACTTGGGGCAATTCACAGACCGAGCCAAGCACCTGAGGCTTCCTGTAGGGAAGTACAGGGAGAGCTGCGTGAAACGCCCATTGGTAAATTCTGCAGAAACCTTTTTTCAGAATAAACATAATCCACCTTCCAATAAATGGTATTAAATAAAGCGATATATAGTATTCAATACTATATACAGGCAAATAATACCACACAAAGCCATATTTGTCAATCCTCCCTTGACAATTAGCGCAAAATATGCTTTAATTATAAATACATTAATAAGGAAACGAGGCAATTTCTATGAAAAAAGGTATAACTTTTGCAGGAAATTTAATAGTAGACTATATTAAAAATGTAGACACATACCCCAAGTGCGGTATGCTTGCAAATATCACAGCAGTAAGCCGTGCAGTAGGTGGCAGCTTGCCCAATACTGCTATCAATCTGGCAAAAATTGACCCCACAGTACCCCTGTCAGCAGTTGGCAGAGTGGGTAAAGACGAAAACGGCGAATATGTAGTTGCAAAGCTTAAAGAATTTGGTATTGACACATCGAAGGTAACTGTGTCAGATAGTGCGCCCACATCATTTACAGACGTAATGAATGCTCCCGGAGAAAGAACATTCTTCCAAGCGAGAGGAGCTAACGCAGAGTTTGCTCCTGAACATATCGATATTGACGCTTTGGATTGTGACATATTCCATATTGGATATATTCTCCTTTTGGATATTTTTGATATGGATGATGAAGACTACGGCACAGTTATGGCAAGATTTTTAAATGATGTTCAGAAAAAAGGCATCAAAACCTCAATTGATGTAGTTTCTGATAGCTCAGCGGACTATATGAAGAAGATTGCGCCTGCGCTCCGTTACTGTGACTACGCAATAATGAATGAGATTGAATCCTCAAGCATCTGGCACATTGACCCCAGAAATCCTGACGGAACAATAAATACTGATACAATCCACGAGGTTATGAAGAAAATGGCGGATTTAGGCGTAAAGGAAAAAATAATTATCCACGCTAAAGAAGCAGGCTTTATTTTAGACGTTAAAACAGGTGCGTTCTGTGCAGTGCCCTCGCTGAAAATCGATAAAAACTTAATAAAGGGCTCTACAGGTGCAGGGGATACCTTCTGTGCTGGCTCTCTTTATGGTCTTTATACAGGAATGGCGGATAAGGAAATCTTAGAGTTTGCCTCAGCTGCTGCTGCCCGCAACCTGTTCTCGGAAAATTCCATTGACGGAATGGTGCCAAAGGCAGAACTCATCAAAATGATGAACGAAACAGAAAGATTATCTTTATAATATATGTTTTTTGTGCCTTCCCTTAGCGGAAGGCTTTTTTTTGGAAAAAATCGAAAAAAAATCTTGACATTTACCCTGCAAAAGAGTAAAATAGTTAAGGAAAATATAGTATGAAGGGGTTGTGCCCCTAAATTTTCCTGTTAAAAATCGGGCAATGATTTTTAATGTTGCTTTAATGTTTGCTATATATTATATAAGGAAGAAACTCAGGAAAATGTATTTAGCAACACCGTACCAATTTGGTACGTTTGCATATAAAGTTGCAATAATGATGTAATAATTGTGCCATTTTTTACATTTTTATTACAACTGCAAATTATTCATTGACTATCCAAAATTTTAGTGGTATAATCAATGTATAATCAAGATGGGTATATGCCCATCCTCGTCTATGTTGTTTTTGAAAGAGGAACAGCGTCGGGCGAAAACCA
>JAZRPE010000018.1:0-19358 GCA_045649085.1 Congzhengia sp. | reverse complement strand
GAATATACTTTCCGAGAAAATCTAATTCTCTCATTTCTTCGCTAACGAAGTTGTTATCCTTTAAAGCGATAATCATTCTCTTAATCCAAAATTACTTAGGAATTTTTAAAGACCTGCACTGTTCATTTTTCAAGGTTCTGTATTACCGCTCATCGAAGAGCGGAATTTCATTATAACATCGTTTGAGGAACTTGTCAAGCATTTTTTTGAATTTTTTTAAATTCTTTTTTCGTGCTCTTTCGCTCTCAAGCGACAGCTTACTTAGAATAACACAATCCAAACACAATGTCAAGCGTTTTTTTTAATTTTTTTTAATTTTTTTTTCGTGTCGTATTTTCTACCTATTTATATATATTTATCACAAAAAGGCGTTTTTTGAATATGATGAAATAGGCGAAGGTTTTTTCGCAAATAAAATAACAGGAGAATATGTATGGAACATTTAAATGTTGCGGTGGGCTATGCTTTTGTTCCTCCGCAAACTACTTTTAACACTTTTACTCCTGAACAGGCGTTAGAGTGCGGTACACTCTTTCCGGAGCTGAGTCTCACTATGTGCGAATATTTAAGAGGCGTTAAGGAGGATAAGTGCAATGGGAAATAATGTATCACGAAAAAGACTTATGCGCGAGATTATGGAAGCGGATTTTGTATTAAAGGAATTAAATCTTTTCTTAGACACTCATCCCTGCCATCGTGCGGCACTTGAAAAATTCCAGCGCTACGAAAAACGTGCAGCAGAACTGAAATATCAGTACGAAAAGATGTTCGGTCCGCTCACACCGTCAGTAAATGACAATTTGGATACGTGGGAATGGATTCAAGGTCCTTGGCCTTGGGAAAATTGTTAAAGGAAGGGGTAAATAAATTATGTGGGAATATCAGAAAAAATTACAGTTTCCGATAAATATCAAAAATCCTGACCCAAAGCTTGCTGCTTTTATTATAAGTCAGTACGGTGGTCCTGACGGCGAGCTGGGTGCTTCTATGCGCTATCTTTCCCAGAGATTTTCTATGAAAGACGATATGGCAAAAGGATTACTGACGGACATTGGCACAGAGGAGTTGGCACACCTTGAAATGATAGGCACACTAGTTCATCAGTTGTCAAAAAATCTGACGACAACTCAGATAGAAAACAGCCCTATGGCGGTTTACTATGTTGACCACGCAAAAGGTGTTTACCCCACTGCTGCGGCAGGTTTTCCCTGGAGCGCGGCATCAATGCAGGTAAAAGGAGATCCCATCGCTGACCTTATGGAAGATTTGGCTGCAGAACAAAAAGCCAGAGTGACCTACGACAACATCTTAAAGTTGTGCGATGACCCTGATGTAACAAAGGTAATCAAATTCTTGCGCGAACGTGAGGTTGTGCACTTCCAGAGATTCGGTGAATGCTTAAATAAGGTTCAGGAAAATGTACAGAACAGAGTTGTAACAGGTTGCGGCATAAAAGGCTGCTAATATAATAGAAGAAAGCGCTCTGCTAAGGCGGGGCGTTTTTTGCTAAACTTTTTCAAAAAACTTCTTGACAACAGCAATTCAATGTGTTATTATAATTAAGCATTAAGCAGAAGCTTGTTCGCTTCTCGCCATCAGGCGTGCCTTTGGCACAGGCTAAAATGGTTGATACTTTTTTCTTTTAAGTATTTTAGCGGACAGGGGACTGTCCGCTTATTTTTATGCGGAAAATTTTTTGGAGGTGTTTTGCCATTAGTAAGCAAGAACTGTTGATTAACGAAGAAATCAAATGTAAAGAGGTCCGCCTTGTTGGTCCTGACGGCGATCCTATCGGTATTACATCTGTTGCCGATGCGCTGGAGCAGGCATATGCTAAGAACCTTGACCTTGTACTTATCGCTCCCAAAGCGGAGCCGCCCGTGTGCAAAATTATGGACTATGGTAAATACAAGTTTGAATTAGCAAAGCGTGACAAGGAAGCCAAGAAAAACCAGAAGGTAATGACCATTAAAGAAATCAGACTTTCTCCGTCTATTGACAACCACGACTTTGAAACTAAGGCAAACCACGTTAAGAAATTCTTAGCCGCAGGAGATAAGGTTAAAATCACAGTTCGCTTCCGCGGACGCGAGGTACATCACAGTGCTTTAGGACTTCAGCTTATGGACAGGTTTAAAGAGGCTGTAGCAGAAGTTGGCTCAGTTGACAAGCCACCTAAGCTCGAAGGCAAAAATATGAGCATGGTTGTGTCCCCCAAGGGCGCAACAAAATAAAAAAAATTTTTGGAAGGGGTAACTATTATGCCTAAAATTAAAACACATAGAGCAAGTGCTAAAAGATTCAGAGTTACAAAGAACGGTAAAGTAAAGATGAATCACGCTTTTACAAGCCACATTCTCACAAAGAAATCAACTAAGAGAAAAAGAAATTTAAGAAAAGGTGCGTACGCATCAAGCGCTAACTTAAAGACATTAAAGAAGTTAATTCCTTATAAGTAAGCAGTAAAGAAAAATAATATTGGAGGTAACAACAAATGGCAAGAATTAAGGGCGCTATGACTACGCGCAAAAGACATAAAAGAATTTTAAAACTCGCAAAGGGTTACAGAGGTGCTAAGAGCAAGCAGTTCAGAACGGCTAAAGAAGCTGTAATGAAGTCATTATCTTACGCTTACGTTGGTCGTAAGTTAAAGAAGAGAAACTTCCGTCAGCTCTGGATTGCAAGAATCTCAGCTGCAGCTAAAATGAACGGTATGAACTACTCAACATTTATGAACGGTTTAAAGAAAGCCGGCATTGAAATGAACCGTAAAATGTTAGCTGAAATCGCAGTTGCAGACAAAGCTGCATTCGCTGCATTAGTTGAAAAAGCAAAGGCTGCTTTAAAATAAGAATAATCTTTATAAGACATAAAAAGGATTCGCTTAAGCGAATCCTTTTTATGCATGTACTTCTTCAAAGAAATATCCCGCATCCATTCCAAAGCATATTGCAATATACTCTGCCAGTTCCTTTCCGGGAAACCTTCTGCCTGCCTCATAATTTGCTATACAACTCCTTGACAAGTGAACTCTTTCCCCAAAAGCCCCCTGTGTCAGACCTGTTTTTTTCCGTAATTTCCTTATTTTCTCTGCAAAAGTCTTTCTATTGTTTTCCTTCATAACAAGTGTCTCCCTTCGCCGTTTACTACAAAAAGTTCAAGTTTCTTGAACTGGTCGCATATATATTAGCACTACTTTCGACAAAATGCAACACTTTTTTGCATATGAAACATTTTATTTTACTATCACTTATTATCAAAAAACTCTTGCAGTAATTGCTATTTTAATGTATAATATCAAATGAAATAGTTTACGAGGTGAAATATATAATGAAATTAGGTATAGTAAGATGACCACTAATTTCATATATCTTTATGTATCCTTATAAAACTCTCTAAATGGCTATATACAAGGAAATATCACAAGAGCAGAATTCTATATATTCCCGTATAACACTATATATTTCATAAAAAATTGGTGTCAGAAATGGTGTCAGGTATAATTTAATTTATTAAAAGAGTTTGACACACAACCTAAAACACCTGGCGTTATTAAAAGGACAATGGATAATTCCGTTGTCCTTTTAATGTAGAAAAACTGCTACTTCAAATCCTCATATAATTTCCTGATATTATCATATATGAATTCAGGTTTTACATCACTTTTTTCAAGGTCCTCCATTGTTCCCTCGCCACTTAACACAAAAACCGTACTTATACCCGCATTTACACCGCAGGCTATATCTGTATAAAGTCTGTCACCCATAAGCACTGTTTCTTCTCTTGAAAAGCCCGTGGCATTCATTGCGAGATATGCCATTTCAGGTTCAGGCTTACCAATAAACTTTGGGCGTTTCTTTGTTGCGTTATAAATTATGTCGGCAAACGACCCACAATCAGGGACAAAGCCATACCATGTAGGGCACACCCAATCAGGATTTGTTGCAATATAGTCTATATTTTCTCCAAGGAGAATGCAGGCATCCTCAAGCTTTTGGAAAGTAAGCTCTGTATCATTAGAAAGGCAAAGACAATCTATCCCGTCTTCTCTTTGAGTAGTTACACAAAGGCCTGCATCTTTTAACTGTTTTACAAAGGATGCTGTACCAAATGCATATATTTTTTTATATTTCCTTTCCTTTAAACAGAGAATTGTGGCATCAGTAGAAGTTAAAAAGTCATCTGCTGTGGCCTTGATTGCCATTTTCTCAAGCTTTTCAATATATTTATCAACACCTTTTGAGGAGTTATTTGTAAGAAAAATATATCTTCCTCCAATTGATTTTACATAGTTCAGAAAATCTAGTGTTCCGTCAAAAATATCGTTATCAAGATATATTGTTCCGTCCATATCCAGTAAAAACAGTCTTTTGCTTTTTAAATCACTCATCGCCATTCTCCCAAAAATCTTGCTTACCTGTGGAAATGGCCGTTGCACCACAGGAAATCGCTTCGTTTATTTCTTCTTTTGTTTCAATCAGTCCGCCTGCTACAATAGGTGTTTTTAATTCATCTTTTAATCTGCTTATTATTTTAGAAATCGTTCCCGGCATTATTTCAATCATATCAGCTTTGGATATTTTGGCAGTTTCTACTGTTGTGGCAACAGATTGCGAGTCAACAATGAAAAACCTCTGGACTGTAAACAATCCCTCTTTTCTTGCCATCTTAATTATGCTTGTTCGGGTACTTATTATACCGTCTATCCCCTGTTCTTTTACGAATCTGATTCCGTATTCATCTTTCCCTATACCCTCTGCCAAATCAAGATGTATAAAGATTTTTTTGCCATTAGAATGGACAAGTTCGGTCTGTTTTTTAATATCCGATATATTAGCCGAAAGCATAAATATTATATCAGTTTTTGACTTGGACGCAATCAGAAGTTCTTCATTACTTCTTGCTGCCGCAATTATTTTAAATTTATTCATCTTGATCCTCCGTTAAGGCATATTCCGGACAGCCACCACATTGCTGCCAAATACATCCCTAATTATAACATCTTCTATGGCAATTGGCAATACTGGACAAGCATTATTTATAATCTTCATTGCTTCAAATATTTTTTCTTTTGGTATCGGCGTATCGGTTTTTACAGGTAGTATTTCTCCGTTCTTACATCTTATGGTTGTGGTAACTGTCCTCATTGGTGCAACACACTCATTCTCAGCATATACCTTTCCTCTCGGACAACTGTTGCCTCTTACTACAACTTCTCCGTTATCCTTTATCTCTGCAACAAGACGGCAACCCACAGGACACACTATACAGGTTAATTCTCTTGTCATAATCAAACCTCCTCCAAATAAAAGTTCAGTTCCGTACAATTTGCTAGGATGCTGCTTTCCAAAGTGATTTTTTCCATTTCCCCCGGGCTTACTTTTGTTTTTTTCTTGGAAAGCACAACCTTTTCGCCGTCGCTCACACAAATTTTTACATTATTAAACACATTGGATACTCTGAAATAAACCGTTACATCCTTTTTCTCGGTTATTTTTTGAGGCACGGTATATCTGATTTTGCCGTCTGTTTTGATATTAATACTCACTCTTTCCTTATTAACATTGTTAATATAATTAACAGCACCCATTGCGGCAATTTCCGCTTCTTCCGAAACAAAATCCACCAAATCGTGGACATGCAAAACATTTCCGCAAGCAAAAATCCCATCACAGGATGTATGCCTGTTCTGGTCAACGATTGCTCCGTTTGTGAATCTGTCAATGCGGATTGATGCTTTCTTTGAAAGCTCATTTTCGGGAATCAAACCAACCGATAAAAGTAGTGTGTCACATTCAATAAATTCTTCTGTTCCCCAAATTGGCCTTTTGTTTTCATCCACCTTTGCGATGGTTACACCCGAAAGCCGTTCCTTACCGTGAATTTCCACTACGGTATGGCTTAGTTTGAGCGGAATGTTAAAATCGTTAAGACACTGTTCAATGTTTCGTGCCAGACCTCCCGAAAAAGACATCAGTTCGCAAACGCATTGAACCTTCGCTCCCTCCAAAGTCATTCTTCTTGCCATAATAAGACCGATGTCACCCGAACCTAAAATGACAACTTTTTTGCCGGGCATATATCCCTCTAAGTTCACAAGCTTTTGTGCAGTTCCGGCGCTGTAAATCCCTGCAGGACGAGTTCCTGAAATATTTAAAGCCCCCTTTGCACGCTCACGACAACCCATAGCGAGAATTATCGCTTTTGCCTCTATTTGAAAAATTCCATCTTCGCTGTTCGTAGCAGTTATGACTTTGTCATCTGTAATATCCAACACCATAGTGTTAAGCTTGTATTCTATTCCTAAATCTCTTACCTGCTTTTCATATCTCCATGCATATTCAGGGCCTGTGAGTTCTTCACCAAATTTGTGTAAACCAAATCCATTATGTATGCACTGTTGTAAAATTCCGCCCAAAGAACAATCTCTTTCCAATATCAAAATATCACGGATTCCTTCTTCATAAGCTTTTATTGCTGCGCTCATTCCGGCAGGACCGCCACCCACTATAACCAACTCTGTCATATCACGCATCCTCCTTGGTTTTACCCACTATAACCCTTGATGTGCCTCCACATTTTGTAACATCCTCGCAAGAAATTTTCATTTCCTCCGCAAGTAGTTTTATAATATATGATGAACAGAATCCGCCCTGGCATCTACCCATTTGTGCTCTTGTCCTGCGCTTTACTCCGTCAAGATCCACCGGTTTTGGATTCGTTCGGATTGCTTCTAAAATTTCTCCCTCGGTAACACTTTCGCATCTGCAAACTATTTTCCCAAAGGCTTTGTTTCTGGTAATAATTCTATTTTTTTCTTCAATGCTTGCATTCTTAAAGTAGTGCATAGGCTTTCTTGTTGGGTTATAGTTCTCTTTACTAACAAGTTTTTCACCCTGTTCTATCAGTATATCTCTTACCATATTTGCTATGGCAGGAGATGCAGAAAGTCCAGGCGATTCAATGCCAGCAACATTGATGAAACCTTTTCTTGGGGAATTGATTATAAAATCGCCCGTATCCCCGACAGCGCGCAACCCGCAAAAGGATGTGATTGTCCCCGCAAATGGTACACCTTTCATATTTTCATTTGCTTCTTTGATTATGTGCGCAAATCCTTCAGCAGTCGTGGTTTTATCCTCTTTATCCTCTATGTTGACAGAAGTTGGTCCGGTTAGTAAATTTCCGTCAACTGTAGGCGATACTAAAATGCCCTTTCCCATTTTTGACGGTGTTCTGAATATGGTGCTCGACACTAATCCGCCAAACTCCTTGTCAAGCAAAATGTATTCTCCCTTACGCGGTTTGATATTAAAAGAGTTATCTCCTACCATTTTTGCAATTTTATCCGCATAAATACCTGCTGCATTTATAATGTATCGTGTCTTTATACTGTCATTTCCCGAAACAACTTCGTAAACACCATCAATTTCGTTTATAGCCATAACCTCAAAATTTGTTCTTAGTTCTGCTCCGTTATCCATTGCATTCCCGATAGCCGCAACGGTTAGCTCATACGGGCATACAATAGCACCTGTTGGCGCATAAAGTGCACAAATTACATTATCAGAAATATTTGGTTCTATTTCTGCCAGTTCTTCTTTTTCTATAATTCTAAGGTTCTCAACACCATTCTTTATGCCTCTTTTAGAAAGTTCTTCTATAACCTTTCTGTCTTCCTCATTAAAGCCAATCACCAAAGAACCGTTATTTTTGTATTTAACTCCCAGTTCCTCTGTAACCTTTTTCATCATTTTTGAGCCTTCGACATTCAGTTTTGCTTTAAGACTTCCTTCTTTAGCATCAAATCCGGCATGCACTATTGCAGAATTTGCCTTTGTAGCACCCATTGCAACATCATTTTCCTTTTCCACCAACGCTACGTTCAGCTTGTATGCAGAAAGGCTTCTTGCAATCATTCCGCCCACAACGCCTGCACCTATAATTACTACATCATACACAAGTATCGACTCTCCTTTACAACAAAAAAAGACGCACCAAAATAAACATACGTTTATTTTGATACGTCTCCAAATCTCTGTATCGCTTGCATTGTATCATAAAAACATAGTATTGTCAATCAATTTCTATAACTTTTGTGTTTAGAATTGACTATTTTCCAATGTTATGATATAATATTAAAATATAAAAATTTGAAAAAAAATAAAATTAAATGGTGTCAAATTGGTGTCAGGCTAATTTAGAAAGCCTTGAAAATAAAGGAGATTGAAGATAAATGAAACTTGGTATAGTCGTTCATGTACCTGTTTCATATATTTCTATAAATCCTTGTAAATCACTATAACTGGCTATATACAAAGGATTCTTAAAATAGCATAATTCCATGTAATCCTGTATATTCCTATATATTTCATAAATAATTGGTGTCGGAAATGGTGTCAGGTATAATTTATTAAAAGAGTTTGACACACAACTTATAAGCACCTGACATTATTAAAAGGACAATAGAAAATCACTCCATTGTCCTTTTATGTTTGGTTTAGTTTAATTTTTTTATGGAACAAACCGATTTTAAATCTGTATTGCTATTTCACTTTGCATCCAATGTGCAGGAACATTTTTTTCAAAGCAAATGCTTTATCTTATTTTTAAATTCTTTGTAATCATCAATTGTTATAAACCCAAAATCAGATTTATATACTGATTCATCATTTCCACCAAGCCCATAATCGTCTCCAACAAAGACAACTTCACTATGTGAAACTCCCTTTTCACTGCAATACTTATCTAATGCATAATACTTATTATATGGCTTTGGCGCCATATCAAAAGACGAAGACCCACCAACAAACACATTGTATTCACTAAATAGCTTTGTAACTTCACTATAAAAAGCTCTTCTTCTTTTTCTATCGGGATCAAAAACTAATTTGTCCTCCTGTTTAGCTTTTGTTCCAAGAAGCGGAAATGTAACACATCCCGATGGATGATATTCAACATTATCCCCTGAAAAATCAGTGAATCCATACTTGTCTCTTAATAAAGTTACTTTTTTTTCACAAGCATCCCGATCACATGGTTCAGAAATATCATAAATGGTCTCTAAATCATCTGTGTCATAATTGTATCGGCTATATTGCATACCGTAATTTCCAATTATATCTATGGGAAATCGATTCATTTGTTCAAAAATTCTTCGTGTTTGTCCGGCACCCACCATAACAAGTGTATATTTTTCTTTTAGTTTAAAAAGGATTTCTCTATACTCCTCACTTAATGGTGTTTTATGTTGCGTAAGTGTGCCATCAAGATCAAATGCAATTATTTTTATATTATTCATTCTAAGAACTCTCCTTTAAAATATTTATAATTGAGCCATAAAACTGTATATCGGTCCTTTAAATCTTTTGCATACAAAACAGCATCTTTAATTTTTTGAATTCCATAAAATTCTATGAAATCACTATAAGACAAGCCTATTTCGAAAAGCATATTAGTACATTCGGAAAAGGACGGAGCTTCCTTCAGGATATTTATTATTTTATCCCATTTTTGTTCAATAACATTTCGCTCATCTACAGTATACCATCCAATCTTATCCTGAAGACTTATAACCTCATCTGCAGAATTAAGATAATTTTTTTTAATTTCAGCTATCCATTTATCACGATTAAAGATATATTTTGAGGGATAAGAATTTATAATGTTTTCTCTTATTTTGGCAGTTACAGCAGTAGAATACATTACATCTATACCATGAGAATAATAATCTTTGTTCTCAAGTATACCTGTAATTTCAAAGTAGTGTGATAAATGATGTTCGCTTCCGGATGCAGGACGGGAATTTCCAACATAACTCATAGCTATACCCACCGTAACAAGTGCTTCCATAAGTGCTTCTACAGCTTCTTCGTTTTTGTTAAGAAGTGCATGGGCAAAAGGTTTTACCTTTTCTGTTTGAGAAAGTGTCAGGTTATAAATGTTTTCACAAAAATATTCGTTATTTATCAGTGCACTGAGCTTCCAGTCATTTAAGCAGGAATATTTACCTATTATATCACCATAACCTGCCTGAATCATTTTTTGCGGAGCATTTTTCAGAACATCTGTATCTCCGATAATTGCTTTGGGCGGTCTTGCATTAATCGTAACTTTCATACCTTTTAAAATAAGTGCTGCACCCACTGATGCATAACCATCCATAGAAGGCGCTGTGGCAACTATAAAATATTCGAGATTATGTCTGAAGCTAACATACTTGCACAAATCATTTATAACTCCTGAACCTACACCGACTATAAGATCTGTTTCAGGTTGAATACCGGATTCAATTTCTGAAATTTTTTCTTCATTTGGTATAACAACTTCTCCGTTTGAATCCAGAACTATTTGATTTGAAATTTTTTCTTTAAGAATTGTTTTTACGTTTTTTCCGCATATGTTGTATGTGTTATTATCACACACCAAAAGTATGTTACTATATTTTTCGCATAACAACGGTAATGTTTTTATTGCTCCCTTTCCGATTTTTACATAATCTATCACGCAAAGATGATTCCTTCCACATGAACAATTTTTAAATTTTTCATTTAATAGCGTCAAATTCATATAACTTTATATCTCCTTATTGACAAAATTAATCTTTAGTTATACAATAAAACAATCACAAACGATTGTCAAGGTGTGGCTCTAATAACGATAATCGCTCAAAAACGCTCATCGCTTGGAGGTAATTATGTTAAAAGATGAAAGATATGATAAAATTTTAAAGATTCTAGATAACGAAAAATATATTTCATCTCAGGAACTTGCCAAAAGACTTTATGTAAGCATGCCGACAATACGCCGAGATCTTGCATATCTTGAAAAGGCAAAACAAATAGTGAGAAATTACGGCGGAGCAAGAAAAATCAGTAACGAATATTTGGTAATACCCATGAGTTTAAGAGAAAAAGTTAATCATATGGAAAAAAAACAACTTTGTGAGGATGCAGCAAAATTAATAAAAGATGATAGTATAGTGTTTTTAGACGGGTCAACAACTGTGTTGCAAATTGCGGAATTTATATCAGAAAAGCAAAATATTACAGTAATTACAAATGGTGTTCCACTTTCATTGATGTTAATTAAAAAAGGTATTAAAACATATTCAACAGGCGGAGAATTAATTGAAAATTCTATGGCATATGCCGGAAGCTTTGCAGAAGAATTTATTCGTAAGTTTAACATAGATATGTGTTTTTTTTCTTGCCAAGGTGTGAATAAAAATGGTATAATTGTTGACAGTTCTCTTCCTGAAACACAGCTTCGCTCAGCAGTTATTTCACAAAGTGCAAAATCAGTCTTTTTATGCGATAAAACTAAATTCAATGTTACCGCCTCTTATAACTTAATGCCACTTTGCGATGTAAACCACATTGTTACAAATCATTCAGATTAATATTGTATGATGCAGAAAGCGTTCTTAAAATCATACTCCAGAACTCCTGTGCCTATAATTACTACATCACACATAATATATAAGTAAAAACGCACAGAACAATTGACTATTATCGGATATTGTGATATACTATTTTAGTATAAAAATTTGAGAGTAAACAAAATCAAATGGTGTCAAATTGGTGTCAGACTGATTCTGAAACCCTTGAAAATAAAGGAGATTTGAAACATATGAAATTAGGTATCGTCGGTCTTCCCAATGTTGGTAAGTCCACACTTTTTAACGCTATTACTCAGGCTGGCGCAGAATCTGCAAACTATCCGTTCTGTACTATTGAGCCTAATGTTGGTATTGTAGCCGTTCCTGACGAGCGCTTAGACAGACTCGCTGAAATGTACAATCCCCAGAAGGTAACACACGCGGTTATCGAATTTGTTGATATTGCAGGGTTAGTTAAGGGCGCAAGCCGAGGAGAAGGCCTTGGAAACAAGTTCTTGTCACACATCAGACAGGTTGATGCGATTGTTCACGTTGTACGCTGCTTTGAAGATACAAATATCATTCACGTTGAGGGCTCGGTTGACCCCGTCCGTGACGTTGAAACAATTAACCTAGAGCTTATTTTTGCGGATATGGAGATGGTTGAAAACCGTATTGAAAAGGTTCGCAAAATGGCAAAATCAGGCGAGAAAAAGTATAAAGTTGAGATAGAATTTTTAGAAAGGTTATACTCCGTTTTGGAAGAAGGCAAGCCTGCACGCTCAATGGAATTGTCTGATGACGATGCAGAATTCATAAAGGAAATTGACTTACTTACGAAAAAGCCTATCCTTTATGCTGCAAATGTGGCTGAGGACGATTTTGTAAATGGTATTGAAAACAACGACTTTGTAAAGCGTTTAACAGAGTTAGCAGAAGCTGAGAATGCTGAGGTAATGCCTATTTCTGCTAAAATTGAAGAGGATATCTCAGCTTTAGAGCCCGAAGAAAAGGAAGAATACTTACAGGAATTGGGCATCAGTGAATCAGGTCTTGACAGACTCGTTAAGAAAAGCTATAAGCTGCTCGGTCTTATCAGCTACTTAACTGCAGGCGAACCTGAGGTTCGTGCCTGGACAATCACAAATGGTATGAAGGCACCTCAGGCAGCAGGCAAAATTCACACTGACTTTGAAAAAGGTTTTATCCGCGCAGAGGTTGTGGCATACAATGACCTGATGGAATGCGGCTCAATGGTAGCAGCAAAGGAAAAAGGTCTGGTGCGCTCTGAGGGTAAGGAATATGTGGTTGCCGATGGCGATATAATATTATTTAGATTTAATGTATAATAATCAAAAATAAGGAGGTTTAATTTTATGAAAAAAATTATCTGCAAGGTAGAGTATGACACAGAAAAATCAGAACTTATTGGAAAAAATACTTTTGGCACATTCGGCGATAAAGACGGATATGAAGAATGTCTTTACGTAACCGAGAGCGGCAAATATTTTCTTTACACCATTGGTGGCGAGGATTCAAAATATCCCGAAGAAAATATTACAAGAATGTCTGCTGTCAAGGCAGACGAATGGCGTAAAGCACACAATCTGTAAATTACAGAAATAAAACAAAAAGCACTCCTGACGGAGTGCTTTTTTCTTTATTTATAAATCGCCGAATAAATCATCCATACAGTAGAACCCTGCAGGCTTTCCGTTCATAAACATAGCGGCTTTAACTGCGCCCCGTGCAAATACCTCACGGGATGCTGCAGAGTGTGAAAGTGTAATCACTTCGTCAGGACCTGCAAAAATTACATCGTGGTCACCAACGATTGTACCGCCGCGTATTGCGTGAATACCGATTTCATTCTTTTCTCTTTGGCGTCTCACGCTTTGGCGCTCGTAGACATAATTTGCGTCATCGCTCATTGTATCAGCTATAGCGTCAGCAATGGCTAATGCTGTGCCGCTGGGAGCGTCGAGCTTTTTGTTGTGGTGCTTCTCTACTATCTCAATGTCAAAATCTTTTTCCAGCACCTTAGTTGCCATTTTTGCAAGTCTTATAAGTAAGTTTATACCTAAAGACATATTAGCCGAGAAGAACACAGGAATTTCTGCTGATGCAGCATTGAGTTCAGCCTTTTGCTCATCAGTAAGCCCTGTTGTACACATAATGATAGGCAAATTCTTTTCCTTTGCAAAGTTTAAGATGTTTTCAAAGTTTGAAGGATGTGAAAAGTCAATGATAACATCAGCATCAACATCTACGTCTGTGTAATCGCTGTACACAGGATAACTGCGTTCGCCCTTTGCCACATCAAAACCGCAAACAATTTCTGCACCATCTATATTTTCAACAATTTCTGTGATTGCCTTGCCCATACGGCCAAGGCAACCGCTTAAAATGATTTTTGTCATATCGTCACCTATTTAATAAGTCCGCAATTTTTCATTGCCGCTTCTAACCGTGCATAGTTCGCAGGGTCCATATCGCAAAGAGGTAATCTTAAGGGGCCCGCTGAAAAGCCCATCATATTCATAGCAGTTTTTACAGGGATGGGGTTAACCTCACAGAAAAGTGCCTTGATTAGTTCAAGATACTTAAACTGAAGTGCGCGGCTGCCCTCAATATCGCCGTCAAACCATTTCTGGCACAAATCATGAGTTTCTTTAGGTGCAACATTTGAAAGTACAGAGATTACACCCTTGCCGCCCAATGACATTAAAGGAACAACGATGTCATCATTACCTGAGTACATTGTGAGTTCGGGAACTTCACGCGCAACTTCTGATGCGTACTCGATACTGCCGCTTGCTTCTTTAATACCAACTATTCTTTCATCGCGAGCTAATTCCTTTAGTGTAGGAATGGCATAACTCATACCTGTTCTGCCAGGAACGTTATAAAGAATGATAGGCAAATTGGTTTTTTCTAACACCTTGTCATAGTGCATAAGCAAACCCTTCTGTGTAGCCTTGTTGTAGTAAGGTGTTGTGATTAAAAGTCCGTCAGCACCTAAATTCTGTGCCTCTTTACTTAATTCAACGCAGTGAGCTGTGTCGTTTGAGCCTGTTCCTGCAATAATCGGAACTCTACCTGCTGCTCGCTTAATTGAGTAATCAATAACGCTCAGATGTTCACGGTCAGGCATTGTAGCAGCTTCGCCTGTTGTACCGCAGATAACAAGTGCGTCAATATTATTGTCTATCTGATAGTCAATGATATTTCCAAGTGCCTCAAAGTTAACGCCTTCCTCATTAAAGGGTGTGATTAACGCCGTAGCAGCACCTGTGAAAAGTGTTTTTCTCATAATAATCTATCCTTTCGGTTACGCCTTGTAGGCTTCCATTTCGCCCTTTTCTACCATTTCGATATATTTTTCTGCAATCTGCACTGCATTTGTAGCAGCGCCCTTTCTGATGTTGTCAGCAACAACCCAGAGGTTTACACCATTGTCAATTGATTCGTCACGACGGATACGACCAACGTATGTTTCATTCTTTCCTACAACGTTGCAAGCCATGGGATATACGCAGTTGTCGATATCGTCTTCAACTATTAAACCGGGAGCTGCTTCTAAGCAAGCACGCAATTCATCCATTTCAAAGGGTGTCTTTAACTCTACGTTTATTGATTCACTGTGGCAATCAAATACGGGCACACGAACTGTTGTAGCTGTAATTTTCATCTCATCTTCGCCTAAGATTTTTCTTGTTTCGTTAACCATCTTCATTTCTTCCTTGGTGTAACCATTAGGTAAGAAAACGTCAATCTGGGGTAAGCAGTTTGAGAAGATGGGGTGGTTAAACTTCTTGGGTGCTTCGCCGTTGATACCATTCTTTAAATCGTTGTAGCCGCCAACACCTGCACCAGACACTGCCTGATATGTTGAATATACAATTCTTTCAATACCATACTTTAACTGTAAGGGGCGTAATGCTACCATAGCCTGAATTGTTGAGCAGTTGGGGTTGGCAATGATACCCTTTGTCTTTTTGATGTCTTCAGGGTTAACCTCAGGAACAACAAGGGGAACTTCAGGGTCCATTCTCCATGCACTTGAGTTATCAATTACTAAACAACCCTTGGCTGCAGCGATGGGAGCAAATTTTTCTGATGTAGAGCCGCCTGCTGAGAATAATGCGATGTCTATACCGTCAAATGAATCTTCATTTAACTCTTTTACCTCGTATTCTGTGCCCATGAAGGGAAGCTTTGTGCCTGCACTTCTGCTAGATGCATAAAGTGTATAGCTACTTGCCGGGAGATTGACCTCCTCTAAAACCTTTAAGAATGTTCTTCCTACCATGCCTGTTGCACCTACAACGGCAATATTGTACTTTTTCATAATTATATGAACCTCCTGTGAGTAAAATTTACTTTCTCAATTTCGTTAGTTTCTTTTGGCTAAACAACAAAAAAACCAAACCCATTGATAGAGTTTGGCATAATTAACATTAAAAAACATATTTTTAACGTTAATAGCACTCCGCCATAGCACTCCGCCAAAGCGACAGTTGCACGGATATTGTCCGTACACCCAAGAACAAACCTGCGGCAGATTTGCCCTTTCGGCGACTTTCCCTTTTGCCCAAAATCACCGAAAGCCGATTTCTCATTTGGGTTACTGATTAAAGACGCGCCTCTATCAACATATAAATACTATCACTCTTTCGCCTCTATGTCAATATTTATTTAAACAATTTATGAAATTTTTTGAAAAATATCTTGCTAATTTATGGGATTGGCGGTATAATAAATTCAGTATATTAAAAATGCGGAAGGAGATTAAAAAATGGAAGGCATGCAAGGCTTAGGTGGCACAGTTATCTGGCTGGTGGTTATGATAGCAATTTTCTACTTTATGCTTATCAGACCTGAGAACAAAAGAAAGAAGCAGACAAAGGCGATGTTAGACGCACTTAAGGTTGGCGATTCAGTTACAACAATCGGCGGTATCATCGGTAAAGTATTAAAGGTTAAGGATGACAAAGTTTGCATCGAAATCGGCGACAGAACAAGTAAGCATCCTATGACTATCAAGCGCGAAGCTGTAGCATCAGTTGTTCCCTGCAAGAAGGCTAAGAAGGAAAAAGACGTAGACCTTATTGAAGAAGCACCTGAAGAAGTTGCAGAAGAAAAAGCAGAATAATTCATAAATGATCCCCCTGCCGAATAATTTAAAGTAAGCTATTCGGTAGGAGGTTTGTTTGTATGTACGAAAATATTAAAACAGTAGAAGAGGTGGGAATTATTTCTTTCCTCACCTCATTTTTAAAAGGTATTTTAATTGCCTTTTTATTTACGGTAGTAGTTTTTTTAGTGTCGGCAGTGCTTTTGTCATACACTTCTCTGCCTGAGGAATCAATACCAGTAATCTCTACTGCAGTAAAGCTCATAGGCGCACTGATTTCCGGTTTCATACCTGCTAAAAAATCAGGCAATCGTGGAATTTTAACCGGCGCCTTATCAGGGCTTTTATACATACTCATTATCTTTATCACAGCATCTTTGACAACACCGGAATCGGTTTTTAATATGAAAATTTTAACAACTGCTCTTCTGTGTGTATTATCAGGTGCTTTGGGCGGAATATTCGGTGTAAATCTTCGCCCGAACCAAACACAAAAGAAAAGATAACGCGCATTCGCGTAACAGTAAAACTGAACAGTTTTTAGTTAAGCGAAAGCGTATGCTTTCGCTTAATTTATTTTGGAGGGATTTTTATGTTTAAAATAGCAATAGACGGTCCCAGCGGTGCAGGAAAAAGCACCGTAGCACGTGCAGCATCAAAGGCGCTGGGATTTATCTATATTGATACAGGCGCTATGTACAGAGCCGCGGCTTTGGCCTGCATATCATCAGGCATTGATATAAAAGAATCCCCCAATGACGCAATTAAAATTGTAAATAACATATCTATAGATATTGAATATAAAGACGGTGAGCAGAGGATTTTTTTAGACGGACAAGATGTTTCTGACAAAATCCGTACACCTGAAATTTCTATGGGCGCATCTGCAGTTTCTGCAATCGGTGAGGTCAGAGAAAAATTAGTGGCAATCCAGCGTGAACTTGCCGGAACAAAAAATGTAATTATGGATGGTCGTGATATAGGCACTCACGTTTTGCCCGATGCCGATGTAAAAATATTCTTAACAGCTTCTCCCGAAACCAGAGCAAAAAGAAGATATAAAGAGTTAACGGAAAAAGGCGTTTCGGTGGAGTTTTCTGACGTTTTATCAGATATTATAAAACGTGACCACGACGACTCAACAAGAGCTGTTTCTCCGTTGAAGCAAGCACAAGATGCAATCCTTGCCGACACAGGAGAGCTTACTTTCGATGAAAGCCTCGCCCTCGTGCTTGACATAATAAATTCCAAAAGAAATGTGTGATATTATGATGTATAAAATTGCTAAATTTATAGTAAAAATAGTTTGTAAAGCACTGTTTTTTGTGCGTGTTGTAGGAGGAGAAAACATCCCGAAGGAGGGTGCAGTGATTCTCGCTGCAAACCACACAAGCTTCTGGGATGCACCCATTATTTTAACATCTACAAAACGCCCTATGAGAACTATGGGTAAGGCAGAACTCTTCGAAAATAAATTCCTCGCCCCCATTCTTCGTATGGGCGGAGCATTTCCCGTTCGTCGCGGTACAAACGACATAACAGCTATAAAAACAGCTCTCCGTACATTAAAAGACGGCGGAGTTTTTACAATATTCCCCACAGGTACAAGAGTAAAAGATGAAGAGCACGCTGAAGCAAAATCAGGAGTTGCACTAATTGCGTCAAAATCGGGCGCACCCGTTATCCCCATAGCTATAAGAAACGGATATAAACTTTTTCACCCAGTTACCATATATGTAGGAAAACCTCTCTATGTGAAAGGTGAAAACGGCACCAAACCCTCAGGAGACGAACTTAAAATCTATGCAGATATAATCTTACAAAAAATAAATTCATTAGGTACAGAACAATGAAAGTAAAAGTTGCAAAAACAGCAGGGTTCTGCTTTGGTGTAAACCGTGCAGTTGAAATAGTGGAAAACTGCTTGCTTGATAAAGAAAATACATACCACACATTAGGTCCTATTATACATAATAAGCACGTTGTTGATGAGTTTTCTCAAAAAGGCATCTCTCCCATTGCATCCATCGACGATGCCACTCCGGGAGAAAAGCTTATTATCCGCACTCACGGTGTAGGTAAGGAAGTTTATGACGCTTTAGAGAATAAAGGCATAGAGATAATCGATGTTACCTGTCCTTTTGTAAAGAAAATCCACAACATAGTAAGTCGCCACCACAAAGACGGTTATAAAATCGTAATTGTAGGCGACAAAAACCACCCCGAGGTAAAGGGCATAAACGGCTGGTGTTGCGACTCCGCCACAATTTTTGCCACGCCTGAGGAGGCAGAAAACGCAAAATTCGGAAGTGAACCCGTTTGCGTAGTAGCTCAGACTACGTTCGTGCAGGAAGTTTTTAAAAAAATTGTAACTTTTTTAAAAAAGACTTGCAATGACATAGTGATATTTGATACAATATGTAATGCAACTGAAGAGAGGCAAAAGGAAGCCTACGAGTTAGCAAGTGAAAGTGACGTTATGATTGTTCTTGGCGGAGCTGACAGTTCAAATACTCAGAAGCTTTACTCTATCTGCAAAAGCGTGTGTGACGAATCATACTGCTTAGAGCATATAGACCAATTGCCTGAAGGTTGCGATTTTGACTTTAAAAAAGTCGGAATTACTGCAGGTGCCTCTACTCCTGCGGTCATAATAAAGGAGGCTATTGGTAAGATGGAAAATTTTGAAAGCTTTGAAGCCTTGATGGAAGAGTCTTTAAAAACTCTTAACACAGGCGACATCGTAAAAGGAACGGTAATCGAGGTAAGACCCAACGAGGTTATCGTAGATTTAGGTGCAAAGCAGGATGGATTTATTCCGGCTGGTGAGATTTCAGACGA
>JAZRPE010000017.1:0-38345 GCA_045649085.1 Congzhengia sp. | reverse complement strand
ATCAAAATAATTTATAATACCACCAATTGCAAATATAAAGGTTAAACCGAACCATAAATACCATTTTTCATTTTGGTACCTCGCTTTCCGTCGACCGCTGCACAATAAGTTTCTCGCTGTATCTGCCACCGGCAGCGCTCGAAACTTATTCCCACTCGATAGTTCCAATCGGTTTAGGAGTAAGGTCTAAGCAAACTCTGTTGATACCTTCAACCTCATGGGTAATTCTGTCTGTTATATGGTGGAGGAGTGCGTAGGGAATTTCTTCAATTGTTGCGGTCATAGCGTCTACTGTGTTTACCGCGCGGATAATTGCAGGCCAGCCCTCGTAGCGTTTGTCGTCTTTTACACCAACGCTCTTAAAGTCAGGAACGGCAACAAAATACTGCCATACCTTGCCTGCAAGACCATTTTTGGCAAATTCTTCGCGAAGAATTGCATCGGCTTCACGAAGTGCATGAAGTCTGTCGCGAGTGATGGCGCCTAGACATCTCACGCCAAGACCGGGACCCGGGAAAGGTTGACGGTAAACCATTTCATCAGGTAAACCTAAGGCTGAGCCAACCACTCTTACTTCGTCTTTGTACAAGAGCTTTACAGGTTCAACAAGCTCCATCTCCATTTCTTCGGGAAGTCCGCCAACGTTGTGATGCGCCTTTACGCCTTTACTTTCTAAAATGTCGGGGTATATTGTGCCCTGAGCCAAGAACTTAATATCTGTAAGCTTTGCTGCTTCTTCGTCAAATACTTTGATAAATTCGTTGCCGATAATTTTTCTCTTCTTTTCAGGTTCGGCTACCCCTGCCAATAAATCTAAGAATCTGTCTGTTGCATCAACATAGATAAGGTTAGCGTCAAGCTGATTTTTAAAAACTTCAATAACCTGTTCGCTTTCGCCTTTTCTCATAAGTCCGTGATTAACATGTACGCAAACCAACTGCTTGCCTACAGCTTTGATTAAAAGTGCTGCAACGACTGATGAGTCAACACCGCCTGAGAGTGCAAGTAACACTTTTTTGTCGCCTACCTGTGCCCTGATTGCGTCAACCTGTTCAGCGATAAAGCTATCTGCCAATGCTTTTGTGGTTATACGCTCCATTGTTTCGGGACGTTTGTTTGAATCCATAATTATGTCCTCCAATTTCATTAGTATATAAATTTCTATTCTTCAAAAAGTGGGGTTGAGAAGTAGCGTTCTGCTGTATCAGGAAGAACCGTCACAACAGTTTTACCCTTTCCTAACTTTTTAGCAAGCTTAATGGCTGCTGCAACATTAGTGCCGGAAGAAATTCCACACATAATGCCTTCTTTAGATGCTAATTCTTTTGATGTGTGTATAGCTTCTTTATCTGTAACTATACAGATGTCATCGTATATATCACAATTTAAAATCTCAGGAATAATTCCATCGCCGATACCCATTTGAATATGTGTGCCGATAGAACCGCCTGAAAGAATAGCAGCGTCCTCAGGTTCAACCGCCCAAATAATCATATCGGGATTTTTTGCCTTTAGTGCCTCGCCGATGCCTGTAATTGTGCCGCCTGTGCCTATACCTGAGCAAAATCCGTGTATAGGACCACCTACGTCACGCAGAATTTCAATTGCGGTGCATTCTCTCTGAATTTCAGGGTTTGCAGGGTTCTCAAACTGCTGAGGAACGAAAACGTTTGGATTTTCTTCTTTCATCCTGAGCGCTGCTTTTAAGCATTCCTCGATGCAAGCCCCTATGTTACCTGCGTCGTGTATTAATATTACCTCAGCACCATAGTGAGTAACTAATTTTCGTCTTTCCTCACTTACGGAGTCGGGCATAATAATTTTAGTTTTATACCCTTTTACTGCGCCGACTAATGCAAGACCGATGCCTTGATTACCACTTGTGGGTTCTACAATGATTGTGTCTGGAGTAAGCAAGCCCTTGCTCTCTGCATCCAAAATCATATTGTATGCGGTACGGGTTTTTATTGAACCGCCTACATTAAGACCTTCAAATTTCACTAAAATGTCTGCACAGTCGCCATTTGTCAAGTGATTGAGTCTTATTAAGGGAGTATTTCCCATTGCCTCTAAAACGTTATTATATACCATAATTATCCTCTTATACTTTTTAATACAGAATATTATATTCCAAAACGAGCACAAAATCAATAAAAAAATTTAATATTTACGGCTTTTTTTCAAAAAAATGTTTATACTTTTTTGTAAAAGCTTTTAAACGCATAAAACAAAAAGAAAAAAGCATAATACTTATGTAAATATGAATTTGGGGGGGAATAAACGTGTGCGAATTTGATTATACAATAAAAGACAGAATTGGAATTCATGCAAGACCTGCGGGAATGCTGGTGCAGATTGCAAAAGAAGCAAAGAGCGAAACAACAATGGAATGTAAGGGAAAAAGCGCTGACTTAAAAAAGATTTTTTCTTTGATGGCGCTGTCTGTTAAATGCGGAGATACTGTTAGAGTTTCGGTGTCGGGCGAAGATGAAGAACAAGTGTCTGAAAAATTAAAGAAGTACTTAACAGAAAATCTGTAGACGCCATGGAGGAAGCTTATGGAGATTTTACGAGGAACGGTGGCGTCCCACGGCGCAGTGCTGGGACGTGTGAAAATAATAAAGGAAAACACCAAAGAAATACAAAAGCGCACTATTGAAAATGTAGCCGCAGAAATCGCACGATTTAACAAAGCTGTTGAAGAAACTAAGGAAAACTTAGGAAAGCTTTATGAAAAAACCGCAGAGGCAGCAGGAGAAGAAGCTGCGGAGATTTTTACCATACACATTATGATGATAGATGACGGCAGTCTGACTGATTGTTGTGAGAGCATAATATTTGAGCAAAGTGTAAATGCAGAATTTGCGCTTTCTGAAGCTGCCAAGGTAGTTTCGGCTATGCTTATAGAAACCAACGACGACTATATGATGGCACGAACTGCCGATATTGAGGATATAAAAAAGGGAATACTTTCGTCCTTGTCAGGCGCAGAACAGGAACTTTTGCTTAATGAAAATACAGTAATATTTGCTCACGATTTGACACCAAGCCAGACTATAAATCTGGACAAAACTAAAATTGCCGCATTTGTGACGGAGCGAGGGTCTGTAAATTCTCACACGGCAATTTTATCGCGCTCTATGAACATTCCCTCAATTATCGGTGTTTCAGGATGTATGAATGAAGCTTTTGACGGATGTGAGTGTGCGGTTGATACTGATGATAGTGCAGTGATTATATCGCCTGATGAAAAAGCAAAAAGTAAAATATTAGTTCGCAAGCAGCAACTAAAGCGCAGGGAAGAGGAGCTTTTGGCGTTGAAGGGTAAAAAATCCGTAACAAAATCAGGCAAGGAAATACGTCTGTATGCCAACATTGGCGGCGAGGATGATTTAGACGGAGTAGCTGACAACGACGCTGAGGGCATCGGACTTTTCAGGAGTGAATTTTTATATATAGGAAAAAGCACTTTGCCTGATGAAGAAACACAATTTCAGGCATATAAAAGAGTTTTGGAGAAAATGAACGGCAAGGAAACGGTCATCAGAACTCTGGATATTGGTGCTGACAAGCAGGCTAACTGCTTAAATCTTGCAAGAGAGGAAAACCCAGCTCTTGGGTATCGTGCTATCCGTATATGCTTAGAGGATACCAATCTTTTTAAAACTCAGCTGAGAGCGTTGTATAGGGCATCAGTATATGGAAATCTTTTAATTATGTTTCCTATGATAACATCAAAATCCGAGGTGGAAAGAGCGCTAGAGGTAGCAAAAGAGGTAAGACAGGAATTAGAACTAGAGGGCGTGGGATTTTCGCCTGATGTAAAGCTTGGCATAATGATAGAAACTCCGGCTGCGGCACTCATATCTGATGAGCTTGCGTCTATTGTTGATTTTTTCAGTATTGGCACTAATGATTTGATACAGTACACCTTAGCTGCAGACAGACAAAATGAAAAGATAGGAAGTATTTATAACCCTATGCACCCGGCAGTTTTAAAGCTTATAAAGATGACCTGCGACAACGCCCACAGAGCAGGAATATGGGTTGGAGTCTGCGGAGAATTGGCAGCAGACACCAAAGCAACGCAAATGCTTGTAAATCTGGGAGTGGATGAATTGTCGGTGTCGCCGGGGTTTGTGCTTGCGGTAAGAGAAAGTATACTAAACAGTAACGAGGAAGGATACGGTATATGTTTGAATTTATAAAAAAACAAAAGGAAATGGCAGTTTATGCTCCTATGGACGGGGTAGCGATAAAGCTGTCCGATGTTCCTGACGATGCATTTGCAGACAAAATCTTAGGCGACGGTGCTGCAATTATTCCGGAAAACGGAAATATTTACAGCCCTGTAGACGGCGAAATAATTGACATAACAGACACAAAACACGCCTTTTGTATTACCACCAACGAGGGGACAGAGTTGCTTTTGCACATTGGCATTGATACTGTGAAATTAAAAGGCGAGGGCTTCAATGTAAAAATTTTGTCAGGAGATAAGGTAAAAGCAGGTGCAAAGATAGCAGAGGTGGATCTGGATTTTTTGAAGAAAAACAATATGAAATTGCACACCCCTGTAATACTCACAGAACCCGAAAACTACAAAATAACACAGGTTCACGAGGGTGTGGTCAACGGCGGACGTGATGTCTTGTTTTTATATAAAAAGCTGTAAGGAGTGATAATGTGAAAGAAAAAAGTTCAGTATTCGGTGTGCTACAGAGGGTAGGGCGTTCCTTTATGTTCCCCATAGCACTTTTGCCTGTGGCGGGGTTGCTTTTGGGAATAGGCTCGTCCTTTTCAAATCCTACAACAATTAATGCATACAACTTAGGCTGGCTGCTTGGAGAGGGGACAGTACTGAATCTAATCCTTTCTGTAATGTCGGCGACAGGTAACGTAATCTTTGCAAATCTTCCGCTGATTTTTGCAATGGGTGTAGCATTAGGTATGGCAAAGCAGGAAAAAGAAATTGCAACATTGTCTGCTGCAGTTGCCTTTTTGGTAATGCATACTACCATTTCTATTTTGCTTACGGTAACGGGCAAAATGGCAACATTAGAAGAAGGTGCAGCAGGAAGTGTATTAGGTATTCAGTCGCTTGAAATGGGTGTCTTCGGCGGTATCATCGTCGGTCTTGGTGTTGCGTGGCTTCACAATAAATTCTTCAAAATTGAGCTTCCTATGGCACTTTCGTTCTTTGGCGGCACAAGATTTATTCCTATTATTTCGACGTTGGCCTATATTTTGGTTGGTGTAATTATGTATTTTGTCTGGCCATGGGTACAGACAGGTATACACGCACTTGGCAACCTTGTTACAAGAAGTGGATACGCAGGTACGTGGATTTACGGTATTATTGAACGAGCGCTTATACCTTTTGGTCTTCATCACGTTTTTTATCTGCCCTTCTGGCAGACGGGACTTGGCGGCACGATGATGATAGACGGAGTTCGCGTTGCAGGCGCACAGAACATTTTCTTTGCGCAATTAGCCTCTGCCGAAACTACGCGGTTCAGTGTTGAAGCCTGCAGATTTATGACAGGTAAATTCCCTTTTATGATGTTTGGTCTTCCTGGTGCAGCTCTGGCTATGTATCAATGTGCAAAGCACGACAAGAAAAAGGTCGCAGGAGGTCTTTTGTTCTCAGCAGCACTAACCTCATTTTTGACAGGTATTACTGAGCCTTTGGAATTCACATTCCTGTTTGTTGCGCCTACGCTTTATATTGTTCACTGTATTTTAGCAGGTCTTTCCTTTATGCTTATGCACATTCTAAATGTTGCGGTAGGTATGACGTTCTCAGGAGGTCTTATTGACCTTATCCTGTTTGGTGTACTGCCCGGCAATGCCAAGACAAACTGGATTTATATAGTTATAGTAGGTATAGTTTACTTTATTATTTACTACTTCCTGTTTAATTTTTTGATTAAAAAATTCAACTTCAAAACACCCGGTAGAGAGGACATCGGCGAGGAAACAAAGCTATATACCAAAAAGGACTACAACGAGGCAAAAGAGAAAAAAGCTGACGCAGGCAATGACCGCTCAAAAAATATTCTTTCAGGTCTTGGAGGCAGGGAAAATATCCGCGACCTTGACTGCTGTGCCACAAGACTTCGTGTTACGGTGCAGGATGCATCTAAGGTTGATGACGGAGCACTTCGGTCTACAGGGGCATCCGGAGTAATTAAAAAAGGTAATGGTATTCAGGTTATCTACGGTCCAAAAGTAACAGTAATAAAATCAGAGCTGGAAGAGTATATAAATTCTCTTGGAAAATAAAAGAGGCAAACTTGACAAAATCTTAACGTGAGAGTATAATAAAATTATAAAACATCTTAGGAGGACGAATAAATGTTAGTATCAGCAACAGAAATGTTAAAAAAGGCAAAGGCGGAAAAATACGCGGTAGGCCAATTTAATATAAACAACCTGGAGTGGGCAAAGGCAATACTCTTAACGGCTCAGGAATGTAATTCGCCTGTTATTTTAGGTGTATCTGAGGGCGCAGGCAAATATATGTGTGGCTATACAACAGTAGTTGGTATGGTTAAGGGTATGATTGAGAATTTAGGCATCACAGTTCCTGTGGCAATCCATTTGGACCACGGTTCATATGAACACGCTAAGAAAGTTATCGAAGCAGGTTTTTCATCAGTAATGTTTGACGGTTCACGCTATCCCATTGAAGAAAATATCGAAAAGACAAAGGAAATCATCGAGCTTGCACACAGTCAGGGTAAATCAGTAGAAGCAGAAGTTGGTGCAATTGGCGGCGAAGAAGACGGTGTTGTTGGAAGCGGCGAGGTTGCTGACGTTGAAGAATGTGTTAAAATTGCATCCTTAGGCGTTGATATGCTGGCTGCAGGTATCGGTAATATTCACGGCAAATATCCCGAAAACTGGGCAGGTTTAAGATTTGATGTTTTAGAAGCAATCAGCAAGGCAACTGGCGATATTCCTTTGGTTTTACACGGCGGTACAGGTATTCCTGAGGATATGATTAAGAAGGCTATTTCTTTAGGTGTTTCAAAAATCAACGTAAACACAGAATGCCAGCTTACATTCTGCGCAGCAACAAGAAAGTATATTGAAGAGGGCAAGGACTTGGTAGGTAAGGGCTTTGACCCCAGAAAACTGCTTGCTCCCGGATTTGAAGCTATTAAGGCAACAGTTAAAGAAAAAATGGAACTTTTCGGCTCAGTAAATAAAGCATAATAGTAATACAAAAATACGACCTTGCAGAAAAAACTGCAAGGTCTTTTTTTGTCAAAAATACTTGTAATTGCTCATAAACTATGTTATAATCAATTAACTATGATAAAATTTTAGACAACTGGGTGTATAAGATGGTATTTTCAAGTATTTTGTTTTTATTTTACTTTTTACCAGCCATTTTAATATTGTATTACCTTTCTCCTAAAAAGCACAAAAATTTAGTGCTTTTTATCGGGAGCTTGTTTTTCTATGCCTGGGGCGAGCCTGTATATGTGACACTTCTCTTGCTGTCTACTGCGTTTAACTATTTTATAGGGTTATCCATCGAAAATTCAGGTAACAACATAAAAAGAAAGAAAACAGTACTTACAGTAGGCGTAGTATTAAATCTTGCACTTTTGGTATTTTTTAAGTACACTAATTTTTTAATAGACACAGTAAATTTCGTACTGCCGCACCACATACCTACGCTAAAAATCACATTGCCCATAGGCATATCATTCTTTACCTTCCAGACAATGTCATATATAATAGATGTTTACCGAAAGACCACAAGAGCACAGAAAAAGTACGTTGACTTTGCGACATATGTCACGCTTTTTCCTCAGCTTATTGCAGGTCCTATCGTGCGATATAATTCAATTGATGAGCAGTTGTCGTACCGCCGTGAAACCATCGAGGGGTTTACATCAGGTATTGTCACATTTATCTGCGGTCTGGCAAAGAAAGTCCTGATTGCAAACAACATAGGACTTTTGTGGGAAAGCATCAACGCCACAGCGGTAGGGGAGCTTTCCGTTATGAGTGCGTGGCTCGGCATTATTGCTTATGCTTTTCAAATTTATTTTGATTTTTCGGGTTATTCTGATATGGCAATTGGTCTTGGAAGAATGTTTGGCTTTGAATTTGAAATTAATTTTAATTATCCGTACATATCACGTTCAATTACAGAATTCTGGCGCAGATGGCACATATCCTTATCTACTTGGTTTAAGGAGTATGTGTACATTCCCTTAGGAGGAAACCGTGTAGGCAAGAAGCGGCTGTACATAAACCTGTTTATCGTCTGGGTGCTGACAGGCATCTGGCACGGAGCAGGTATGAACTTTGTTGCCTGGGGCGTGTATTACGCGATTATACTAATTGTGGAAAAAGGATTTTTGATGAAATACCTTGAAAAAACACCAAAAATTCTGCGAAATGTTTATGCTATGATTCTGGTGTTGATTGGATGGGTATTGTTTGCATCAAGAGATCTGACATCAGCAGTAAATTATATAAAGGCAATGTTTGGTGCAAATGGCACAGGTTTTATAGATTCGTTCTTTATCTACAACCTGTCATCATATAAGGTGTTGCTTGTCGCAGCGGTTTTAGCTGCAATTCCGCTGCCGAAAAAAATCTGGCAGAAACACTTTTCACACAAGCTGATATACACGTTAATTGCAGTGGTTATAGCAATATTTATCTGTACTGCATATCTGGTTGATTCCTCATACAACCCGTTCTTGTATTTCAGATTTTAAGATTATTCCGGCTGAAGGGAGACGTTAATATGAAAGAAAAGTACATAAGAAGAAACCGTTGCAGAAATTTTAATAATTTCTGTACAATTGTTATACTACTTGTTTTTCTTACTAACGTTTTAAGTCCTGTTGCCGAATTTTCTGAACTGGAGAACAGATACCTGCAGAATTTTCCCAAATTCTCACTAAGCAGCCTTTTTGATGGAAGCTATGCTGAGGACATAGAAAACTATTTTAATGACCATTTTGTAGGCAGAAATATGTTTGTTAGGCTAAAGGCAGGTATAGAATACTTAATCGGTAAGCACGAAAACAACGGCGTATATGTGGCAGATGACGAATATCTGATTGAAAAGCCTGCAGAATTTAACAAAAAGCTGATTGACGACAACTTAAAGGCTATAAAAACCTTAGACGATTTAGGCAGATACAATATAACTGTGTCCGTTGTGCCTACGGCATTTGAGATTATGAAGGAAATGCTTCCGGAGAGTGCCTACCGTGACACTATTCCGAAGCTTAATGCATATATTGCGGACTATTTATCAAAAACGGATGTAAAGAATGTAGACACAACCGAAAACCTTTCAAAATATAAAGACGATTACCTCTATTACAGAACAGACCACCATACTACAAGCAATGGTTCTTTTGTAATTTACAATACTTTGGCTGATGCTATGGGATACACTCCTCTTAGTGCATCGGATTTTAAGATTTATGATGTAACAAGAGAGTTCCTAGGCACGACATATTCAAAAGCATTAAAGAGCGTAAGCCCTGATATAATTACAGAGTACAAGCCCTTGGAAACTCCCAGATTCAAAGTGAAATTTCCCTATGATAACAGAGAAGCAGACTCTATGTATTTTCCTGAGCATCTTGCTAAAAAGGACAAATATTCCTACTTTTTAGATGGCAATCATGCTCTGACTGTTATCGAAAGTCCAAATAAAAACGGAAAGAGCTTGGCAGTTTTTCGCGACAGTTATGCTAATTCTACAGTGCCTATGATTGCAAATCACTACGAAACCATTCATATGATTGACCTTCGTTATTATAACGATGACATAATAGGATATTTAACAGAAAACCGCATAGAAAATGTGCTCTTTATGTATAGTGCACAGACATTTATGACGGATACCACAATCAGCAAAATTACAAGCTATGCCAAGAATTCGCCCTACTGCACTCAGGAATATGGCGAGGTGTTCCGTTCAAAGCCGGTTGACGATAGTTATTTTACCGATACAGTATTTATCGGGGACTCTCTAACCGACGGATTCCGTATGTACTCGGGGCTTGCTGATGCCACCTTCCTTTGCGGAACGAGTATGACCATTGACGGCATTTACAGCCGTGAGTGGAAAGATGGCATTACAATGATGGACCGCATAAAGCAGGGTGGATTTAAGAAAGTTTACATTATGCTGGGTGTTAACGAAAGCCTTGTTATGGACTACAAGGATACATTTTTACAGAAATATGCCGCATTGATTGACGTGGTACGTGAGTCAAATCCCGATGCAGTTATCTACATTCAGTCAATGCTCCCTGTAAGTGCATCAAGGGATGAAGCGGGCAGAGTGACTAATAATGTTATTAACGCCTTTAATGAAGGACTTTATAACCTTGCTTATGAAAAACACGTTTTTTATCTGGATATTAACAAGACGCTGAAAAATGAAAACGGTCAGTTGCCTGAAGAGGCTGCCCGGGACGGAGTGCATTTCCACAAAGAATATTACTTAAGGTGGTTAGACTTCCTGCGTAACCACGCAGTAAGAACAGAAGAGGACGAAACAGGCAAACGCAAGCCTATAGTAATATTTGAAAATGGCGATTTTGACGTTTCAGTTATTGCTGATAAGATTTTAGAAAATGTGAAGTTTAAAGATGAATTGGGTTCGATTAACGCCAAAGTCCTTACGGGAATTTATGGCGTTGACGAAAGCCTCATACAGAACGCGGCTGGATATGCCGGTGGCGGTGCAACTGCTGAAGAAATTGCGGTATTTGAGGTTAAAAAGCTCTCAAGTGTGAGAGAAATTGAGAACAAGATCAAAGAGCATATTGAAAGCAGAAAAAAGAGCTTTGAAAGCTATATTCCTGAAGAAATGCCAAAGCTAAGACGCCCGTTTATCTTTACAGACGGAAAACTTGTTGTTGTCTGCGTGGCAGATTCATACACAAAACTTGAAAACGTAATTAAAGAATTTATAAAGTAGGCGAAGTTATGAAAGAGTGTGTATTATATGACAGAAGCTGCATAAATTGCGGAGAGTGCGATTTGTGTGACCTTGACAAAAATAAAAAATGTGACAACTGTGGAAAGTGTATAGAATCTTCCTCAGAAACGCGTGCGATACAGATTGAAGAAGTAATTGTTGATTTATAGGAGAAATTACTATGACAAAAGCTGAAGAATTTATTAAAATTTATACAGAAAATATACAGCGCGACGGAGCAGATAAACTCTTAGAATATTTAATGAGCACACAGAGTGATTTCTTTGTTGCGCCTGCTTCAACTCGTTTTCACGGTTCATACGAGGGAGGACTATTAGAGCATTCAATTAATGTTTATCACTGCTTAAAGGATTACCTTTCCCGCCCGCGTGTAAAGGAAATGTATAATCTGAACTATACCGATGAATCGATTGCGATTGTAGCGCTTTTGCACGACTTGTGCAAGGTAAACTGTTATGTAAAAGGCACGAGAAATGTAAAAGACTCATCAGGCGTATGGCAGCAGGTTCCAACGTTTGAATATTCTGACGATATGCCCTATGGTCATGGAGAAAAATCCGTTTATATCATATCAGGATTTATGAGGCTTTCACGTGAGGAAGCTTTTGCTATTCGTTATCATATGGGATTTTCAGGTACGGAGCCGCAGAACAACGTAGGCAGTGCTTTTGAAAAATATCCTCTTGCCTTTGCGTTGTCAACTGCAGATATGGAAGCAACATATTTTTTAGAATAGGGGTACATTATGGATTTAACTATAATTATTGAGCAGATAATTAAGCTTTTTATAGTAATAGCCATTGGCTTTGCTGCAGCAAAATCAGGCTACCTTCCTGTACAGTATAAAGAGATTGTATCAAAAGTGATAAAACAAATCACGTTGCCACTTTTGATTATAACATCTATGATGTCAAAGAAATTGACAGAGGATGCTCTGGTAAATACAGGAATTACAGTGGCATCGGCTGTTGTGGTAATAGTAGCTTTGTATGGCGCAGGAATAGTTACTGCAAGGTTTTTTAGGTTAGGGGAACCTACAAAAACTGTTCATGCCCTGCTTTCAGCAACAGGCAATGTAGTGTTTTTAGGTTATCCTGTAATATCAGCAGTTTACGGCGCAGAAGGACTTTATTATGCAGTCATATACGGAATAATAAACGATATATTTCTGTGGAGCATAGGAGTGTATCTGGTTAACAGGTCAACAGGTAAAGACAATTCAAAAGAAGCTATAAAGAAGCTCTTAAATCCCAATACCATATCCTGCCTTTTGGGGATTGTGTTTATGCTTTTGGGCGTAAAGCTTCCTGCAATACTGTTTGATACTTTATCGGGAGTAGGGCATCTTACTACGAACCTTTCTATGCTATTTATTGGTATGGTGCTTGCGACTGTTAATATCAAAAAAATCTACAAAAGAGTAACAATGCTTTCGATTATAATTTTAAAAATGGTTGTAACACCCGCAATTGCAGCGCTTTTGCTTAAAATGTTCGGAGTTAATCCAATAACCTGCGGCGCAATAGTTTTGCAGATTGCAATGCCTGCCCAAACCGTTATATCAATTATCACAAACGAAGCAGGCTCTGATGTTTCGTACGCTGCAGAATATATATTTTTATCAACAGTTTTAAGCATCGGCACCTTGCCTTTGGTTTATTACCTTGCAGAACGATTAATATAGGAGAAAGACTTTGAAAAGAGAAGAAGTTTTAGTTACAAAAGAAGAACTTAATATACAGAAAGAATACGCTTTAAAGGTTCGGGAATACTATGAGTCCCGAGGCAAAAAGCCAAAAGCAATAGTGGAAACTTTTGGTTGTCAGCAGAATGAAAATGATTCCGAGCGTATAATGGGTATGCTTGATACTATGGGCTTTACCTTTACAGAGGATGAGCGGGAGGCTGACTTTATTCTTTATAACACCTGTGCGGTGCGTGAGGGTGCCGAAATGCGTGTTCTGGGAAATATCGGAGCTTTGAAAAAAATAAAAGAAAAGCGTCCAGAGCTCATTGTAGGTATCTGCGGCTGTATGATGCAGCAGGAGCAAATGTCCAAGAGAATTAAGTCTAAGTTTAAGCATGTTACCGTGGTTTTCGGCACACATTCCCTTTATTCATTTCCACAAATTATGTACAAGGCAGTTTGCGAAAATGAAAGAGTAATAAGCCGCATTGAGTCTGACGGAAGATTGGCAGAGGACATCCCTGTTTACAGAAAATCCACATCATCTGCGTGGGTATCAATTATGTATGGTTGTAACAATTTCTGCTCCTACTGTATTGTTCCTTATGTAAGAGGGCGTGAGCGAAGCCGTGACCCCGAGGCGGTAATTGCAGAAATTGAAAGCTTAGCCAAAGAGGGAGTAAAGGAAATTACGCTTTTAGGTCAGAATGTAAATTCCTACGGAAAAGATTTAGACCGTGATGTGGACTTTGCAGATCTTCTTTTAATGGCAGATAAGGTTGAGGGAATAAGGCGTATCCGTTTCGTGACCTCGCACCCTAAGGATATGACGGATAAATTAATCGAAACCTTACCCAAGGTAACAAAGCTCTGCAAACAAATTCACTTGCCTTTTCAGGCGGGAAGTGACAGAATATTAAAAGTGATGAACAGAGGGTATACTAAGGAGCGCTACTTGGAGTTGGCATCAAAAATCCGTAGGGTAATGCCTGATGCATCATTTACAACAGATATTATTGTAGGTTTTCCCGGCGAAACATATGAGGATTTTTTGGAAACAATCGATGTAATAGAAAAAGTGCGTTTTGACAGCGTGTTCTCATTTATTTATTCAAAACGCGACGGCACACCTGCGGCAAGGATGGAAAATCAGGTTCCTGAGGAAATTAAACACAAACATTTTGATATTTTGCTTGATGTGCAGAATAAGATTTCACGTGAAATCAATGAAACCTATGCAGACAGATGTGAAGAAATTATGGTTGAGGGATTGTCAAAGAACAATCCCGAGGCAATGTGCGGCAGAACTGATAGCGGAAAAATTGTTAATTTCCCCAAGGATGACAGTTTAAAAAGCGGAGATTTTATAAAAGTAAAAATTACAAAAATCAGTACGTGGTCGCTATATGGAGAAAGAGTAGAGGAGTAAAAATGAAAGAAATATTAGAGCTTGCTCAAAAGTTAGGCGAAAAAATTGCCGAAAGCGAAACAGTCAAAACTTATCGCGAAATGGAAAAAATATATTTTGAGTCAGAAGAGGCCCAAAACGCTATGCAGGAGTATGAAGATACCCATGCAAAGATGACTGTAAAAGCCCAGGAAACCGGAATGACACCTGAAAGTATGCAGCTTTTTCAAGAAGAAATGCAGGTGGCAATGAAAAAATTAATGCAGAATAAAACCGTTAAAGAATATCTTGATGCAAAGTCAGATTTTAACGATATTTTTAGTAAAATAAACTCAATTATTGCTTATTGCGTGCAGGGCGAGGAACAGAATATGGCAACGAGTTCATCAGGCTCTTGCTCAGGTAATTGCGGCTCCTGCCGTGGCTGTCACTAAAAAGAATTTTGGAGGAAAAAATCTATGACACCGATGATGCGTCAGTATCTTGAAATAAAAGAAAATTACCCCGACGCTATACTTTTTTTCCGCGCGGGTGACTTTTATGAGATGTTTCTAGACGATGCTATTATTGCTTCCCGTGAGCTTGAACTTGTGCTTACATCACGCAGCAAAGGAGAAGAAGCAAAGAAAAACCCTATGTGCGGCGTTCCGTATCACGCTGCGGACACATATATTGACAGACTTGTGGCTAAGGGTTATAAGGTTGCAATCTGTGAGCAAATGGAAGACCCCGCAACGGCTAAGGGTATAGTTAAGCGTGATGTTGTGCGCGTTGTTACACCCGGCACAATAGTTGACTCTAAAATTTTAGACGAAAAGAAGAACAACTTCCTGTGTACAGTATACGCAGAAAAAAGCTCTTTCGGTGTGGCTTTTTCTGACCTTTCCACAGGCGAGGTTTATGTGACTCGTGTGGGTTCTGCACAAAAGCTTATTGATGAAATTGCGCGCTATATGCCTACAGAAATTATAGTCAATACCGCTGTTTTTGCCGACACGAAATTAAAAGATGAAATAAGATACAGATTTAATGCTATAGAACTGGCAAAAATAGAGGTTACACGGGATTTTGCCGAAGAGCTTATCCGTTACTGGTTCAGCGTGGGAAAGGCTCAGGACTTAAATTTACCCGACGATTTTTGCTCGGTAAATGCCCTTGGTATGACGCTTAATCACTTCGACGAAACCCAGAAGATGAAAATCGGGCATATCAAAGAGGTCAGGGCATATTCTGAAGACGAATATATGGATATTGATATATTTACAAGACGAAACCTTGAAATCACAGAAACAATGCGTAACAAATCAAAGCGCGGCTCACTTCTTTGGGTGCTTGATAAGACAAAAACAGCTATGGGCGGCAGAATGCTGAGAACATTTTTAGAAAAACCCTTGGTGGATTGTACAAAAATCAGCAAACGCCTATATGCAGTATCGGAGCTTTATGAAAATACGGATATAAGAGAAGAACTGGCAAGCTTACTTGAAGATATTTATGATATGGAAAGAATCCTTGGCAAAATTGCATGTAAGAGCGTAAATCCCAAGGATATGCTGTCTTTAAAGCAATCTTTACGTATGCTTCCAAAGCTTCATAATATAATGGAAAAATTTCAGGCGCCGTTGTTGTGCGGCTTCTCTGATAACTTTGACACAATGGAAGAATTAGCAGATTTACTTGATCGGGCTATCAATGAAGAAAATACGCCTATGGTAATAAAGGATGGCGGAATAATTAAAGAAGGCTACAACGCAGATGTTGATGAATACAGAAAACTAGCCGAACACGGAAAAGATGCAGTTCGTGATATAGAAGCAAGAGAAAAAGAAAGAACGGGAATAAAGACCTTAAGAACTGGGTACAACAGAGTGTTCGGTTATTATATAGAGGTATCCCAATCGTTCCGTGATATGGTGCCCGAAAATTACATAAGGAAGCAAACATTAACCAACGGCGAAAGATTTATCACAGAAGAGCTAAAAGAGCTTGAAGGCAAAATTTTGGGCGCTTCTGAATTTTTGAAAAATAAAGAGTACGAGCTTTTCTGTGAGGTTCGCGAAACTGTTGCCGCTCATACTGAGCAAATCCAGCGTGCGGCTTACGTTGTAGCGTACTTAGACGTACTTTGCTCTTTGGCAGAAGTAGCGCGTAAGAACAACTATACAATGCCCAACGTTGATATGTCAGACAAAATTGAAATTAAATCAGGCAGACACCCTGTTGTTGAGTGTATGCTTGATGATACAGTTTTTGTGCCAAATGATTCTTTGATGGATTGCGGTGATAATCGTATGATTATCATTACAGGTCCAAATATGGCAGGTAAGTCCACATATATGAGGCAAGTGGCAGTAATTGTGCTTATGGCGCAAATCGGCAGCTTTGTTCCTGCAGAATCAGCTCGTATTGGTGTGTGCGACAAGATTTTTACAAGAGTTGGTGCATCTGATGATTTGTCAGCCGGGCAGAGTACGTTTATGGTTGAAATGACCGAGGTTGCTGCAATCTTAAAGAACGCTACGAAAAAGAGTCTGTTGGTCTTAGACGAAATCGGCAGAGGAACAAGCACCTATGATGGTCTGTCCATTGCCTGGGCAGTGTCAGAATATATTGCTGACAAGAAAAAAATTGGTGCAAAAACCCTGTTTGCTACCCATTACCACGAATTAACTCAGCTTGAGGATAAATTAGACGGTGTAAAGAATTATTGCATAGCCTGTAAAAAACGCGGAGATGATGTTATATTTTTGCGTAGAATTATCAAGGGCGGTGCAGACGACAGCTATGGTATTGAGGTAAGTGCATTAGCAGGACTTCCCAAACCGGTAATTGAGCGCGCAAAGGAAATCTTGGCGTCTATTGACAAAAAAGAAGCCTCAGTTGATGTGTTATCGAAAAAAGAAGAGTATGACGATGGTCAGATTGATTTAGGTGATATGAAAAATTTAGAAATCATAGACCTCTTGCGCGATTTAGATGTGACAACGCTGACACCAATTGAAGCATTAAATAAGCTTTATGAGCTTGTAAAAATTGCAAACGAGGGAAACTGAGTTTCGTAAGAATTTAAGTTCTAAAGTAAAAATCCCACAATATAATATATCGTAGAATACCTGAAGGGAGAAATATGATATGTTAAATTGTGCCGAGGACAATGAGGCAAGACTTATAGGATTTATAAGCAGTAATTTAGAATATAGCCATACAGTTTTGGGCGAGAGCTTTTACAAGGTAAGTGTCAGGAGCGAACGTCTGTCGGAAAATGAGGATGAAATTATTGTTACAGTATCCGAAAGGCTTATTCAGGATTTAGAGCTTGATATGGGCATAATGGTTGAAATCAGAGGGCAGTTTCGCTCATACAACAATTATTCAGGAGAGGGCAGTAGGCTGATTTTGACGCTTTTTGCAAGGGAAATAAACCTTACTGATGAAGAATGTGATAATGAGATTTATTTAAACGGATATATCTGTAAGCCGGCAATTTTCAGAACTACACCCTTTGGCAGAGAAATCGCTGATATTCTTTTGGCGGTAAATCGTGCATATGGAAAATCGGATTACATACCCTGCATTGCTTGGGGGAGAAATGCACGCTTTTGCGAAAATCTGCCTGTGGGCTCGAATATAAGAGTGTGGGGCAGAATGCAGTCAAGAAAGTACCAGAAAAAGCTTGATGAAGAAACAGTAATAGAAAAGACAGCATACGAGGTTTCGGTAAGTAAATTAGAGTTAGTTAATTAAAAAAAGGGCGAGTTGTTATGCATTGCATAGCAACTCGCCCTTTTGTTTTATTTATTAATATTTTTTATAGAGAGGACCATAAGCAGCACATGCTCTGTAGTCCTGACCTTCCTTATCCATACCGAAAGCGTTCCAAGCTGCAGGACGGAAAATTTCATCCTCGGGAACATTGTGCATGCAAACAGGAATTCTGAGCATTGAGCACATTGTAATAAGGTCAGCACCGATATGACCGTAAGAAATAGCACCGTGGTTAGCACCCCAGTTATTCATTACATCGTAAGCTGTCTTGAAGGGGCTGCCTTCTTTTCCATCACATCTAGGAATAAACCATGTGCAGGGCCATGTGGGGTTGGTTCTTTCCATAAGTGTAGCAGAAACTTCATCAGGAAGATTCATTGTCCAACCTTCAGCAATCTGCAATACAGGACCTAAACCTTTAACAAGGTTAAGTCTAATCATTGTAACAGGCATTTCCGCACGTGTTGTGTAGCTGCTTGAGAAGCCACCACCGCGGAAGTTGTCAAAGCCTGCTTCACACCAAACTGTTGCGTCTGTCATCTTCTTGATGTCTTCGTCTGTTACTTCCCACCACTTCTTCATAATTGCGTTGCCGTTCTCGTCACGACATTCGCCGCAAGCATCAAGACACGCAGCGCCTGAGTTGAGAAGGTGGATAATACCGCCATTTTCTTTAGCCTTGCCTGTGAATTCGTAACCTGTTACACGCTTTGTAGCTTCAGGTGACCAGTATGTACGAACGTCAGCGAAAATCTGAGCACGGTGTGTAAGTAAGCGCATAAATAGCATACTGATACCGTTTAATACGTCATTTTCTGTAGCAAGTGTAAAGGGTTCGCGAGCGCCTTCATAGTCAAATGTTGAGCTAAGAAGTGCTTCAGGGTAGTCACAGTTAGGCCAATGGTCTGTCCACTGTCTTTGTCCCTGGAAACCGCCAGCGATAGCGTTGTGACCTGATTTTTCTTCTTCAAACTTGTCGGGAAGTGTTTTGTTGCCTGCCATCAAGTCTTTGATTATGCAGTACATCTTAACTGTGAATTCCCACTGCTTTTCTTTTTCTTCATCGCTGAATTTAACGAAATCAGGGTTATCGTCACGACCCATTTTGCAATGTTCTTTTGTCCAAGCAAGAGCCTTCTGATATTCTTCCTCATTGTAGATGCCTTCTTCCATACGACGGAGAATTTCAACCTCGTCAACTGATTCAACGCGCATGCCGAGGTAGCCTTCAATGAAGTCCTGATCCATAATAGAACCGGCAATACCCATACACTGTGAACCAATCTGTAAGTAAGACTTGCCGCGCATTGTAGCAACTGCAACAGCAGCGCGACCGAATCTTAATAATTTTTCTTTAACATCCTCTGGGATTTCGTTAACCATATCGGTATCCTGTACTTCGTGACCGTAGATGCCGAATGCAGGTAATCCCTTCTGTGCATGACCTGCTAAAACTGCAGCGAGGTAAACAGCACCGGGACGCTCTGTACCGTTAAAGCCCCATACGCCTTTGATTGTGTTGGGGTCCATATCCATTGTTTCAGAACCGTAGCACCAGCAGGGCGTAACTGAAAGTGTGATGTCTACGCCTTCTTTTTTAAATTTGTTAGCGCAAGCAGCAGCTTCGGGTACACGACCGATACTTGTGTCAGCTATTACTACCTTAACGGGCTCTCCGTTTGAGTAGTAGAGATTTTCTTCAAATAATTTTTTAGCAGCCTGAGCTAAGGCCATTGTCTGGTCTTCCAAGCTTTCACGAAGCTTCATAGGGCCGCGACGACCATCAATACAGGGACGAATACCGATAACCGGATAATCGCCTACATATCTGTTTTTTGCCATAATTTTTCCCTCCATAAATTACACATTAATTAATTTATAAAAATAAATTTAATCCTGAATTATAACTGTACGAGTTGCTCCGTCCCAACGCACGCTTGCACCGAAATTCTCCATAGGAGCGCGGGCAGGAACCATTGTTCTATCTCCTAAAATCATCGCAGGAACATCAATCTCAATTGAAGTTTGTACACCGTCAACGGTTTTCTTTAATATATTTGAATCAATAGTGAGCTGGATTTGTGTATTGTCGCGTGTGGCTGTAACTGTGCGTGTTTCGGCATCCCAGCTTACTTCAATTCCCATTGCCTCAAAAATTGCACGAACAGGAACTAACGTTCTGTCATTTACAATTGCAGGGGGTTGGTCAAAGTCAACGTATTTGTCATTGACTCTTACTAAAATCTCTTCGGATGCACCGATTCCAGCATAAAAAGGAATGTTGTGATCGTCTGCGTATTCGTTTGCGTAAGTATCACGGACGCCTACAATGCCTATGTTATAGCAATTGTAAAAAGCGTCGTCGGCAATATCTATAATACTACCCGGAATGGTAATAGAAGATAATGATTCACAGTTTACAAAAGCACCGTCACAGATTTCGGTGATTTTGTAGGGGAGTGTCAGAGTTTCTAAAGATGTGCAGGTAATAAATGCAGCAGGACCGATTGTGCGTAAGCTGTTGGGAAGCACAACTTCTTTAACCAACCTAAAATCAGCGAATGCGCTGTCAGAAATTGAGGTAATTCCTTCGCCTACAACGATTTTAGAAATTTCGGTGCGAATTCCGTACCAGGGAATCTGTGTTATGTATTCAAAGTCAATAACCATATCGCCTGTGCCGTAAATGTATAATACGTCTGCCTGTTGTTCCCATGTTACATTGGTTTCTGCAAGCTCTTCTGCCTGTACTGATGTAGCACCAACAACAAACATAGCACAAAGAATAAAGCGTATAAAAAGTTTTGTGATTGTCTTCATAGTTTAACTCACTTTCCTGTAAAATTATTCTAGTTAATATATCTAAAATATATTAATTTAATTATACTACTCCTTATACAAAATGTCAACGCAAAACATATAAAAAATGCACCCTTTTGAGGGTGCATTTCAGCGTGTCAAGAAACCTCGACGCGCTGAAACGGACTTCGACAAAAGGTAGGTATATTCGACGAACACAAATTCGTCGGCGTACATTGGTACGGTAGAGTTTGTGTTCGTTGGAAGCAAGCAATTGAGCGGTTTTCCTCAAAGGAAAACCGCTCAATTAGTTTAAATATTTATTATTTCTTATTTTGCATAAAACCAAATATTTTTATTACCGATTGCGGTAGACCTGCCTTTTTCGACAGTCTGAAATGCACCCTTTGGGGTGCATTTACATATTATTCAATATAGCCTTCGTATTGGGGCGGGTTACATTTGGGACATTGTCTGAAACCGAGGGTTTTTATCATTTCCCAGGCAGCCTTCAGTGATTCACCGCCGCCTAAAAGACTGCAGCCTTTCAAGTGATAAGAAATACTTGCTGCATTATCATCACTGTCTACAACGAGATATACATCGGGAGCACTATCTTCCGTTACAACATCTTTATTGGTGGAAGGAGCGGGAGTAGCAGCGGAAGGAACGTTGCTTGCAGGTTTTTTAGCAGGCTTGCTTGTTGAGGGAGTGCTGCTCTCGACAGGAGCAGGACTTTCATAGGGAGTTTTGCTCTCAACAGGTTCTTCGATTTGTGCCTGATTGGGGTTACCTGTTTTCTGAGGCTCGTCTGCGTTATTACCTTTACCGCAGGCTGCAAATACGCTTAATGCAAGCACTAATGCTAAAACTAAACATAAAAGCTTTTTCATATTGTATTCTCCTTGTTAGTAATATCGTTTGATCTTTTACAAGTATACTACACTTGATAAAAAAAGTCAATGTGGGTTTTTGAGACCTATAACTTTATTTTCTGTGGAATAATTTTTTTGTTGAGATTTCGCAGAAAAATGCAAATAAAATAGTTAGACCGCCCACATAGTAGGCGGCATAACAAACTAATTATTCTCAATAGTTTTAATCTCAAGGTGTGGTGTAGACATTTGATTGCAAAAACCACTGTATATTCTTGTCTGACAAACCAAGTGAAACTCTATACTTTTATTAAAATACCTTTATTTACCAATACTTTCTATAACATAACTTGCAAATGTTCTTTTCATTTCCAAAGTCAAATCACAATGTCCTCTTCCGTCCACAATATCATATGTTATATCATAATTTCTCTGTTGAAGTTCCGAAACAAATTTCTCTGAATGTGCATCAATATTAACAGCCTTGTCCTGATTGCAATGAAAAATATGATATTTAACTTTTGGCATTTTATCAACAAGATGTAGTGGCGATATACTTTTGAGTGCATCTTCAAGTGTTCCAGATTCATTAAACAAGGAACTATATAATGTTCTCGGCAAATCCTTTCGCTCTGTAAAATGGAATACAACATCGCACACTGGACAATTGGCAACACAAGCCACTGGTGTATGTTTTGCATATGCAGTATAAACAAGTGCAGATTGTCCTCCCATACTTCCTCCTGTTGATACAATTGGAATGTTTTTACTCAGGTTGTATTTTTCGATTAAAACATCAATGATTTCATCTGTATAAGAAACCGCCTGTTTATTCATCCATGCCCAAGGATTATTATAGGGAACTATATATAAAATTCCCTTTTCTGCATAAAATTCCCCATCTATAAAATCCGTTTCATACATTTGCATTCCGCCTAATCCAAAAAAAGAAATTACAATTCCTTTAATTGGTTTTTTACAAATAGTATCATTAACATAAGTAAACCTTCTTAAATTTTCATAAGTAATAATTTTTTCCATAATAAAACGCTCCCACCAAAAATGTAATTTTATTATAAATTTTCCTTTATATAAGAAACTGCGTTCTTAATAGCGTCATCAACGGAAACGTCGCAAGATGTGTCGTCTGTTCTTAATTTGTATTCAACAATTCCGTCAGCAGCTTTTTTACCAACTGTGATTCTTACGGGGATACCAATTAAGTCGGCATCTTTAAATTTAACACCTGCACGCTCTTCACGGTCGTCGATTAAGGCCTCTATACCCTGAGCATTTAAGTCCTCGTAAATCTTATCGGCTAAGGCAGCCTGTTCTTCGTCTTTAACATTTACAGGAACAACCAATACCTGATAGGGAGCGATAGCAACGGGCCATACAAGACCGTTTTCGTCGCTGAACTGTTCAATTGTGGCAGCAATTGTACGGGATACGCCGATACCGTAGCACCCCATAATGATTGTCTGAGGCTTGCCTTTTTCGTCCAAGTAAGTGCAATCAAGCGCTTCTGTGTACTTTGTGCCAAGCTTAAAGATGTGACCAACCTCAATACCCTGTGTGGTGGTAATGGGCTGTCCACACTTAGGACAAGCATCGCCTGCAACGATTACACGCACGTCAACAACCTCTGCTTCAAAATCTTCTGTATTTACGTTGATAAAATGATAATCTGTTTCGTTAGCGCCAACAATAAAGTTAGACATTGTAGAAACCTCGCGGTCACAGATAACAGGACACTTAATGCCGATAGGACCTGCAAAACCGACTGCAGCACCTGTAACATTTGTTACTACCTCAGGAGCAGCCATCACTAAATCATCAGCGTTTACACCTAAGTGGTTAGCAAGTTTAACCTCGTTAACCTCGCGGTCGCCTCTCACCATAACTGCAACTGTTTTATCATTCGCTGTGTAGATTAAAGTTTTTACAAACTTTGTGCTGTCTGTGTTTAAAAATTCAACCAGTTCTTCAATTGTCTTAACATTGGGTGTGTGAATTTTTTCACGTGTTTTTGCGGCTTCTTTTTCAGCAGGAACTAAAACACATTCTGCTTTTTCAACGTTTGCGGAGTAGTTGCAAGCGGGGCAGTGTGCGATTGTATCTTCGCCAACTTCTGACTTTACCATAAATTCCTGAGAGCCTGAGCCACCCATAGCACCTGAGTCTGCATCAACCACTATGTAATCAAGACCAAGGCGTTCGAAAATCTTGCAGTAAGCGTCGTACATCTTATTATATGACTCATCAAGACCTTCCCAGGTGCGGTCAAAGCTATACGCGTCCTTCATAGTAAATTCACGAGAACGGATAATACCGAATCTCGGTCTGCTTTCGTCACGGTACTTGGTCTGAATCTGGTAAAGTGTGACAGGTAACTGTCTGTAAGATTTTAAAGATGCTTTAACAGTTTCAGTAAAGATTTCTTCGTGTGTAGGACCAAGACAAAAATCTCTGTTGTTTCTGTCCTTTAACTTAAACATATTAGGACCGAAAACTTCCCATCTGCCTGATGCCTGATAAGACTCGGCAGGGAGCAACGCTGACATTAAAAGCTCCTGAGCGCCGGCAACGTCCATTTCCTCGCGGACGATATTTTCAACCTTTTTAAGTACACGAAGACCTAACGGAAGATATGAGTACACGCCTGCAGCAAGCTTTCTGATGATGCCAGCACGGAGCATCAGCTGATGGCTGATTGTTTCAGCTTCAGCGGGTACTTCACGAAGAGTACTTAAAAATAATTTTGACATTCTCATAATGTTTCTTCGCCTTTCTTGTTATAAAATTATTCATTATATTATAATAATATGAAAGGCGAAAAAAGTCAACCATTTTGAATAAATTTAGCAAAAATGCCAAAGCGGTAAAGGAAAAAATATTCAAAAAACTGAAAAATGAAATTTTTTCAATCAAAAAATGCAAAAATGCTTTTGAAAAACCAATAAAATCGTTTAAGATGATAAAAATATGAAATTTTCATAAAATATTTTTACATTTTTATACTTGTGCATATTGACATCGTGGCAGAAATTTAATATAATGAATGACATATTTGAAAAAATATGATAAAATACTCTAGAATAGGTGATTATTTATGAAAAGAACAGAGCAGGATATGTATGCTGAAACTTTCAGAAAATGGACAAGTGTTATAGAGGATAACACCAGTATTCCTTCCGAAGCTTATAAAAACGACAGGGTAAAGCGCGGCCTGCGTAATTCCGATGGTACAGGCGTGCTGGCAGGTTTAACCCGCGTGTGCCAGGTTCATGGCTACATTATGTACGAGGATGAAAAAATACCTGATGACGGCAAGCTTACCTACCGCGGTATAGATGTGTCCGAAATCGTAGGTGCTTGCGAGCGCGAAAATCGATTTGGTTATGAAGAAACCTGTTATCTTCTGCTTTTTGGTAAGCTTCCTACAGAATCGGAGCTTGCAGATTTCAAAAAGCTTGTCGGCGAAATGCGTGCGCTTCCTGATGGTTTTTTAGAAGATGTTATTATGTATTCGCCCAGCAATAATGTTATGAACAAGCTGGCTCGTTCTGTTCTCGCTATGTATTCATACGATAATGACCCTGATTCCATTGATTTATATAACCTAATCAGACAGTCGACACTTTTGTTTTCTCAGGTTCCCACAATGGTTGCATACGCTTATCAGGCAAAGTGCCACTATTTTGACAACAAAAGTCTTATTATTCACAATCCCAGACCGGATTTGTCAACTGCAGAAAATTTTCTGCACATGATAAGACCAGACAATAGCTTTACAGATTTAGAGGCTAAGGTTTTGGACCTTGCGCTGATTTTACACGCAGAACACGGCGGCGGTAACAACTCAACATTTACCACAAGAGTTGTTTCGTCATCCGATACTGACACATATTCTGCAATTTCTGCTGCTATCGGCTCATTAAAGGGACCTAAGCATGGCGGCGCAAATGCCAAGGTTGTAGGTATGGTTGAAGATTTTAAGCAGAACTTAACAGACATTACTGATAAAGACCAGGTAGCGCGACATATCGAGAAGGTTTTCAACCGAGAAACCTTTGACAGAAGCGGTCTTGTCTACGGTATGGGACACGCACTTTATACCAAGTCAGACCCAAGGGCAGTGGCTTTGAAGCGTAAGGCGGAGGAGCTTGCTTATGCCACAGGCAATATGGATGAGTTTAAGCTTTATAATCTGATAGAGGAGCTTACCCCTGAAATCTTTACAAGCAGAAAGGGAAGAAGCTATATCTGTGCAAATGTTGACCTTTATTCAGGCTTTGTTTACAAGTGTCTTAACATACCCACAGAGCTTTATACACCTCTGTTTGCTATAGCTCGTATGGCGGGCTGGTGTGCTCACAGAATAGAAGAAATCATCTACGACGGAAAAATCATCCGTCCTGCATATAAACACGTTTGTAAGAACGGTGTTTACGTTCCTATGAGTGAAAGGTAGCAGAGCGATAATAATAAAAAGAAAGGATGGCGCCAATGGAATTTAAAATACATTCTGATTATAAGCCCTGCGGCGACCAACCTGAAGCAATAGAGCGCTTATCAAATGGCGTGATACGAGGGGATAAGGAGCAGACTTTACTTGGTGTTACAGGCTCAGGTAAAACATTTACCATAGCAAACGTTATCGAAAAGGTGCAAAAGCCCACACTTGTACTTGCTCACAATAAGACCTTAGCTGCTCAGTTGTGCAGTGAATTCAAGGCGTTTTTTCCTGAAAACGCTGTTGAGTTTTTTGTGTCGTACTATGACTATTATCAGCCTGAGGCGTACATTCCCAATACTGACACTTATATCGAAAAGGACTCCTCAGTAAATGAAGAAATAGATAAACTCCGCCACAGTGCCACGGCGGCACTTTTTGAAAGGCGTGATGTAATTATAGTAGCCAGTGTTTCCTGCATTTACGGTCTTGGCGACCCTATTGATTACAACGAGCTTGTTATATCACTTCGCCCAGGTATGGAGCGTGACCGTGACGAAATATTAAAAAAGCTTGTTGAAATTCAGTATGAAAGAAATGATATAAATTTCGTGCGCGGAAAATTCAGAGTGCGCGGCGATTGCTTGGAGGTTTTTCCTGCAGAAAGCAGCGACACGGCTATAAGAATTGAATTTTTCGGGGATGAAATTGACAGAATTTCTGAAATAGATGTTGTAACAGGAGAGATTAAGGGAACGAGAAATCATATTGCAATTTATCCGGCATCACACTATGTAACAACCAAAGAAAAAATGGAAAAAGCTATTTTCTCAATAGAAGAGGAAATGCACGAGCGTATCAGATACTTTAAGGAAAACGACCAGCTTTTGGAGGCTCAGCGAATTGAGCAGCGTACAAGCTACGATATTGAAATGATGCGCGAAATTGGTTTTTGTCAGGGAATAGAAAACTATTCCCGACATATAAGCGGACGCGAGCCGGGCTCTGCCCCCTTTACGCTGCTGGACTATCTACCCGATGACTTTTTGCTGGTAGTTGACGAATCACACGTTACAATACCACAGGTCCGCGGGATGTTCAATGGCGACAGAGCGAGAAAAACCTCCTTGGTGGAGTATGGTTTCAGGCTACCTTCTGCCTTTGATAACAGACCTTTGAATTTTAATGAATTCGAGGATAGAATAAATCAGGTAATCTATGTAAGTGCAACGCCTGCCGATTACGAGCGTGACAGGTCAGTGACAATTGCCGAGCAGATTATAAGACCTACAGGGTTGTTAGACCCTGAAATTATTGTGCGTCCTGTTAAAGGTCAGGTTGATGACTTGGTTGGAGAAATCAATACGGAAGTAGAAAAAGGAAACCGAGTATTGGTCACAACTCTTACCAAGAAAATGGCAGAGGATTTAACAGACTACCTGCGTGAGCTTGATATTAAGGTAAAATACCTGCACTCTGAGGTAAAAACCATTGAGCGAATGGAAATAGTAAAGGATTTGCGAGAAGGACTTTTTGACGTGCTTGTGGGTATTAACTTATTGCGTGAGGGACTCGACATTCCTGAGGTGTCGCTAGTAGCAATTTTAGATGCTGACAAAGAAGGTTTTTTAAGGTCAGAAACATCTCTCATACAGACAGTGGGCAGAGCTGCAAGAAACGCAAACGGCAGAGTAATAATGTACGCAGACAACATTACAGGCTCTATGGAGCGTGCAATAACTGAAACTAACCGCCGCCGGGAAAAACAAAAGGCGTATAACGAAGAACACGGCATCACACCACAGACTATCAAGAAAAATATCCGTGAGGTTATCTCTCCTATGGGCGAAGCGCCTGATGAAAGCATCCGCGATGTTAAGATTTCAAAGAGTATGGATATTAACTTACAGATTGAGATTTTAACGGAGCAGATGAAGCTTGCAGCTGAAGAACTCCGCTTTGAAGACGCTGCATCAATTAGAGATAAGATTAAAAAGTTGCAGAAATAAAATGACATTATCTTTTATGGGGAGATGCTTATGAAAAATAAGTTATTAAAGCTTTTATCTTATTGTCTTTACGCAATAGCAATTATTTTGGTTTTACTATTTGTTGCGGTAATTGTAATTGGGTATTATGATTATAAGGAGTTATTATTAAATCCGTTGATAGACATTCTCCCATTTTCCTCGTTTGTTAAAATATTTGCCGTGCGACTTTTAGTACCTGCTGTTATATGTGCAGTTTCAGGATATGTATTACAGAGAATAAGTAAAATAAAATAGGAGTAGCGTACGCTACTCCTATTTTATTTCTTGTTATAATTCTCTAAAATCTTTTGTATCAAAGAAATCTACAATAGAACCTTCTATTTCGTTTTTATTGTTCATCTTCTAAATTTTCCAATGCAATTCTAACTGCTTCTATTACGAACGCAGAAAAAGTACACTCTTTTCCTACGATAGATTTTTCTACTTTTTCAACAATATCATTAGGAAAACGAATGCATTTGTTAGTTGTTGGGGGAATAGAAGGTATTTTAAACTTTTTCATACGTATCACCTCTGCACTACCATTGTATTGCAAATGGTAATAAAAGTATGCAATGCAAAAGTATTGCAAAATATAAATAGTAATGATATAATATTTATATTCTGTTAAGGAGGAAATTTTATGCATGAGGATGTTTGCTGCTTTATTGGAGAAGAATGCAAAGAAGGATATTATCACAATGTTAAAAATAGAATAAAAAAAGAGATAGAAAAGGCTATAAGTGAAGGCTATCGTTATTTTGTTACGGGATTAATGACAGGAGTAGATATTATGGGAGCAGAAATTGTTCTTGAACAAAAAATAAAAATAATGATATAAAACTAATATGTTATCCTAAGTACAAAGATTTTGAAAAAAGTATTTTAGATGATGAAAAACGTTCAAAGATAACTGATATACTGCATAATGCAGATAATGTTGTGTATTTTTATCCAAAAAGATTCGATGCATATGTTAATGTGGGCACCATTATTATTTGTTCTTCGAGCAGAGCAATAGGTGTACTTGATACTAAAGTTTGTCAAATTCATAATGTATTGCAGCTTGGATTAAAAAAAGGAGTTGAAATGATTAATATAAAAGAAAATCAGTAGGTTACCTACTGATTTTCTTTTATATTACCAATCCACCATTGGGTGAAAGTATCTGTCCTGTTGTGAATGAGGAAAATTCATCATCAGCTAAGAAGAAGATTGCTTTTGCGATGTCTTCGGCAGTACCGATTTTGCCTAACGGTGTTTCCTCTATTACGCCCTTTATGTCTTCTTCACTTAAATTAGCATTCATTTCTGTATCAATTAGTCCCGGAGCAACACAGTTTACACGGATGTTAGATGGCGCAAGTTCTTGAGCCAATGACTTTGTGAGTCCGATTACAGCAGCCTTTGATGCAGAATATGCCGCCTCGCAGGAAGCGCCTGTTATTCCCCACATAGAGGACACATTTACAATAGAGCCTGATTTTCGGTTTATCATCTGTGGGAGTGCTGCTTGCAAAACGTTGTATATGCCGTCAAGGTTTACCGCAAACATTCTGCGCCAATCATCGGGCGTTGTGTCTGTAAATAATTTCTGCTGAGCAATACCTGCGTTATTTACAATCACATCTATATGTCCCAAATCGTGGGTACATCTGTCTATGATAGAGCGCATTTGCTCATAATCTGCCACATCTCCTTGATAGCAGTAGGCTTCTTGCCCCATAGAGTGAATAAGACCAACAACTTCGTCAGCTTTTTCTTTGTTACTTAAATAATTTATACCAACGTTGTAGCCGCATTTTGCAAAATAAATCGCACAAGCTGCCCCTATACCACGGGAAGCGCCTGTTATAAATACTGTTTTTTTCATAAGTACACCTCAAATCTCTTTTACATTTTATCATAAAGAATAAGTTAATTCAACCCCTCAGGAATTTCTTCTTCCACGGAAACTGCAATATTTTCAAGATACTCTGCTTTTACTGTTACCTCTATGGTAGTGTCATTTATTGCTTTGTGGCTTGCCTCAAAGCTTTTCAACACAGAATCGGGCTGAACCTCTTCCTCCAACTGCTTTTTTATCTGTGCTGTGCCAAAATCAGCCATAGTCTTTTCTGTCAGGATTTCCTCCTGCAGTTCAACTTCATCATACTTTTTTGTTATGAGCTTTATACCGAAAAGGGAATGGACATTTTCTTTTATATCATAATTTTCGTAGGGCGGAGTATCGGAATGTAAAAGATTAATTTTATTACCCCAAAAATCAATTGTGTAGTGAGTTTTGTGCCTGCCTGTTTCACTGCGGTTTGTGGATATAAGGGAGAATATTTCGGTTTTTTCATACCACACTCTGGCAAAAACATCGGCATCTGCCCGCACGTACCTTATATCCTGTCGTATTGAGCTGGGAATTTTTCCTGTAACTAATACTGTTCCTGCCAAAACTGTGTCGCCCTCTGTCACCACAGGCACACCGCCGCGTACAGTCATTTTCTCTACCAATGCGTCGCATTTTGCAACCACATTTACATAATCGGTAATTAATTCCATCTGAGGTGTTTCTATATCCTCCCTTACGTCTACAATTACATTTGAGCCTTTTGAATCAACCCAAAGCCAAGCAAGCTCGGGGATTGACATAAGTGCATTTTTCTTGAGCTCTGCAGGGTCTATATTTTTTCTGAGTACCCCTACTTTTAAGCCTGATTGCTCCAATACGGAAAGTATTTTTTCTTTGGGAATTTTATAATTACCTGTTACCTCAATATTCCACACAAATTGATTTGCTCCAATAACTAAAAATAAAAATATAAAAGCGCCAAAAAGGGCAATTTTTCTCCTTTTATAACGCTTGAGAAAAAAAGGAAAGCCGTGCTTTATGTTTATGTGCACGCGTACTCCTGTGTGGTATGTAATTGATGGCAGCTTACGGAAGGCGGGAACGGAAATTTTGCAGCGGATAGAATGGTCAGAAATCCTTTTTATGTCCCACAAAAGTATGTTTTTTGCGGCGCACACATTAATAAATCTCTCGCAAAACCTGCCTGTTACGGTTATTGTAAGATAGCCTTTTAAATATCTTGTTATTTCGGGAATAAACAATCAGTATCAACTCCGTATTTTTGAAAATTCTAAAGATAAAATCTCCCCTGTTACGGAAATTTCATCGTCGCAAATCACACCAATATCAAGCTTTTCGCCGCCTATGGCAATAAGCATATCTTTGGTACACAGGGTAATTTTGTCGGTTTCATATTCTAATATTGATTTATAGTTTTCTATTCTTAGCTCGGCGTTTGACATCATAGTAAGGCGTGGAGCGCCCAACATTACATCTTCAGGAATATCCAAAGTTTTTGCAATTTTTTTAGGTACACTTCTTTTTGCTTTTTTGCGTCGCATAGCGTTCACCTCCGTAATACTTATGCGAGGAAATTCATATTAATTACAAGAGGTGAGTATGTGATGATCAAGAAAATTTTAGTTGCTTTTGTTTTATTTTTCTCAATAATTGCCCTGATAGCTAAGACAGAAATCGTGACTGCGGCGGCAAAAGACTCGCTTGCGCTTTGTGCTACATCTGTAATTCCTGCGCTCTTTCCTTTTTTTGTTCTTACTGGACTTATGGTAAATTGTGGAGTGGTCACAATGCTGGGTAAATTTTTGTCGCCTGTTGCTGATAAACTTTTTAAAACATCAGGTACAGGTGCGGTGGTATTTGTTATAGGAATTTTGTGCGGATATCCTACGGGGGCAAAGGTAATATCAGAGTTGTATCTTTCGGGCAGATTGTCAAAGGACGAGGCAGAACGCCTGCTTGCTTTTTGCAATAATTCGGGACCGCTTTTTGTAATTGGCGCGGTGGGCGCCGGTATGCTTGGAAACAAAAATGCAGGGATTTTACTTTATTGCATACACGCCATTTCTGCAATTATTACAGGTGTCTTTTTATCTCTTTTTGCCAAAGAAACGGAAAATGAAATGACTGTTAATACAGCCGTACTACCTATTGGAGAAGCCTTTACGCAAAGTGTGGAATCATCAGTAAAATCAATTCTTAACGTTTGCGGATATGTGGTGCTTTTTGGGTGTGTAGTTGCAGTTGTAAAACCATACATATCAGGTGTATTTATGAATTCTTTGTTCGAAGTGACAGTGGGAGCTAAAGACATCATATCAAGTGGACTGAAAAGCAATGATGTGCTCATGCTTTTGTCAGGTACGATAGGATTTGGCGGAGTGTGCGTATATTTTCAGGTTAGGGGAGCGGTGGCGCGTGCCAAGCTTTCCACTGTATGCTATCTTTTTGGGAAAACAATGCAGTTGACAGTATCGATGGCGCTAATGAAAATTTACCTGCTTGCTAACCGTAATGTAGCAGTATTTGCGCCTGTGTCAAAGCCGCAAATGACCTTTCAGGTGTCTTATGTTATTTTATTTGCGTTTCTGCTATGTGCTATATTTACACTCAAGCGTTTGACAAAGAAAACCTGATGTGATATATTTTTCCTATAATATTAAGGAGAAAAGCTATGTTTTCTTATACTCTTGACAATAAAAGATACCATACTCTGAATTATTACCTGATAAGAACCTTTGGAGAAAAAATCTACAAGGCGGTAATTGATGCAGGATTTACTTGCCCAAATATTGACGGAAAATGCGGTTTCGGCGGGTGTGCTTATTGTTCGGATGGTTCGGGAGAATTCACGAGCGACGCAACACTTTCTGTTACGGAACAACTCTCATGCGAGTACGAAAGAATATCAAAAAAACACCAAAATCCAAAGATTATTGCATATTTTCAGGCTCATACAAACACCTACGCACCCATTGAGGTTTTAAGAGAAAAGTATACTGAGGCTCTTTCATTTCCTGATGTAGTAGGGCTGAGTATTGCTACAAGAGCAGATTGTATAGATGAAGAAATAGCAGAATTGCTTTATGAATTTTCACAACAAACCTATCTGACAGTAGAATTAGGTCTGCAGACAGCAAATGATAAAACTGCTGGAGAATTTAACAGAGGATACGATTTTTCGGTATTTTTAAAAGCCTACAAGCTTTTAAAAGAAAGAAACATCCGAGTGTGTGTACATATAATAAACGGTCTTATGAATGAAACGAAAGATGATATGCTAAACACTGCAAAAACAGTGGGACAACTCAAACCTGATGCGGTAAAAATCCACCTGTTGCACATTGTGCGTGGTACTGCATATGCGAAATTATACGAGCAGGACAAGCTCGTGCCTATGAGTAAGGACGCTTACGTTGACATAGTTTGCCGACAACTTGAGCTACTTCCAGCTGAAACTGTAATTGAACGCGTGACAGGCGACGGCGGCAGGGATACTTTGATCGCACCACGCTGGAGTTTAGATAAAATTTCGGTCTTAGGAGCAATAGACAAAGAAATGGCGGCAAGAAACACATATCAGGGGATAAATTTTCTTGACTAAAATTGTAAAATGTAGTAAAATAAATTATATGTATATTCATCTACGAAAGGTTTGAGATAAATGGAAAAATTAGGTCTTAACGAAATACGTGAAAAATTCCTTTCATTCTACGAATCAAAGGAGCATTTGCGTTTAAAGAGCTTTTCGCTGGTTCCTGAAAATGACCCCAGCTTGCTTTTGATCAATGCAGGTATGGCGCCTCTAAAGCCATACTTTACAGGCAGACAAAAGCCACCAAAATCAAGAGTTACAACATGCCAGAAGTGTATCCGTACACCTGATATTGAGAGCGTAGGTAAAACAGCGCGCCATGGCACATTTTTTGAAATGCTGGGCAACTTTTCATTTGGCGATTATTTTAAGCACGATGCCACAAAGTGGGCGTGGGAGTTTGTAACAGAAGTGCTTAAGCTTCCTCGTGACCGCGTGTGGATTTCTGTATATGAAGAGGACGACGAGGCGATTGACATCTGGACAAATCACGTAGGTGTTGACCGTGACCACATTGTAAAAATGGGTAAAGAGGATAACTTCTGGGAAATCGGGCAAGGCCCATGCGGTCCCTGTTCTGAGCTTTATTTTGACAGAGGGGAAGAGTTCGGTTGTGGTTCTCCTGACTGTAAGGTTGGTTGTGAATGTGACAGATTTGTTGAATTCTGGAACCTTGTATTTACACAGTTTGACAAGCAGGAAGACGGCACATATTTACCATTGGAGCATCCTAATATTGATACAGGTATGGGGTTGGAGCGTATTGCCTGCATTATGCAGGGTGTAACGTCTATTTTTGACGTAGACACTATTAAGAGCATCCGTGATGCAGTATGTTTAAAGGCTCAGGTTGAATACGGCAAATCGGCAGAAACAGACGTTTCTATTCGTGTGGTAACAGACCATATCAGAAGCACAGTGTTTATGATGTCTGACGGAGTTAACCCCTCAAACGAGGGCAGAGGCTATGTTTTAAGAAGACTTTTGCGCCGTGCTGCCCGCCATGGAAGACTTTTGGGTATCAAAGGGACATTCCTTTATGAATTGGCAGATAAGGTTATAGAAGCATCAAAAGGCGCCTACCCTGAACTTGCAGAAAAAGGCGACATCATTAAGAATAAAATCCAGAAAGAAGAAGAGCGTTTCGCACAGACAATCGACGCAGGCTTTGCTATTTTAAATAGCTTCTTGGAAGAAGGTAACGGCAAGGTATTCTCAGGAGAGAACGCATTCAAATTATATGATACTTATGGTTTCCCAATTGACTTGACAAGGGAAATTTTAGCAGAAAAAGGTATTGAAATTGACGAAGAGGGTTTTGTGCGTGAAATGAATGAACAGCGTGCAAGAGCTAGGGCTAACGCAAAAATGACAGAAGTGGGCTGGGAGGACAAAATTGCAGATGTGCTCGTCGCAGTTGCTCCTACAGAATTTGTAGGTTACGACAGCTTGGAGTGTGATGCTAAGGTAATCTTAGTGTTAAACGATACTGACGGCAAGGATACACTCGATAGCGGCGATACAGGAATTGTTGTTTTAGATAAAACGCCTTTCTACGGCGAAGGTGGCGGCGAGGCAGGCGATGTTGGTAAAATTGCAGGTGCTGCTGTTTGCGATACAAAGAAAACCGCCGATGGCAAATATTACCACTATGTAAAGGTTGAAGAGGGCAGTATTTCTGCAGGCGACAATGTTTGTGCCAGCGTATCAGTTACTGCGCGTACGCTTATTCAGGCAAACCACAGCGCTACACACCTTTTAGATGCAGCGCTCAAGAATATTTTAGGCGATGCTGTTACACAGTCAGGCTCGCTTGTGTCATGTGATAGATTAAGATTTGACTTTACGTTGGACAGAGCAGCGACTGCTGAAGAATTAGCTGAAGTTGAAGACGAAGTAAATACTAAAATCTTAGAGGCTCTCCCCGTTTCTTGGGAGGAAATGCCCATAGCAGATGCTAAAGCAAGGGGAGCTGTAGCAGTATTTGGCGATAAATACGGCGACACAGTAAGAGTAGTTTCTATGGGAGATTATTCTATGGAACTTTGCGGAGGCTGTCACGTTCGTAACACCTCACAGATTGGCTTATTTAAAATTGTTTCTGAAACAGGTGTTGCTGCAGGGATAAGAAGAATTGAAGCAGTAACAGGTCTTGGTGTTTTGGCAGAACTCAAAAGGGCAGAAAGCACAATAGCTGAAGTTGCCGAAAACTTAAAGTGCGGTATTGGTGATGTGGCAAAGAAGGCTCAATCAGTTGTTGCTGAAATCAAAACACTTGAGGGCAAAATCGAAAGCCTCAATGCAAAACTTGCAGGCGGAGCCGCTGATGAAATAATGAACAATGCAAAGGAAATTAACGGAATTACAGTAGTTTGCGGTAGAGTTGACGGAGCGAACGTTGATGCATTAAGAAACTTAGGCGATAGCTTTAAAGCAAAACTTGATTGCGGCGTTATAGTTTTAGCATCAAGTGACAACGGCAAGGTTTCAATCGTTTCAATGGCAACAAAAGATGCTGTTTCACGCGGTGCTCATGCAGGAAATATCGTTCGCGAGGTAGCTAAAGTTTGTGGCGGCGGTGGCGGCGGTAAGCCCGAAAGTGCACAGGCAGGAGCTAAAGACGCTTCTAAGATTGAAGAAGCGCTCGCTCTTGTTGAAAATATCGTATCAGGCCTTTAAAAAATACTTGACAAACTAATTAGTTTTATGTATAATAGTTAGCTGGAACTGCGTGTGCAGTTTTATCCTTGCTCCAAGAAGGACTTGGGGCCAAAGACCAGAAGGAGGTGTAAAGAATGTCAGAAGTAATCAATAAGTACGAAACTATCTTTGTAGTTGACGCGTCTTTGGAAGAAGAAGCTATCGCGGGTATTGTTGAGAAGTTCAAAACATTAATCAGCAAAGCAGGTGAAATTGAATCTGTTGATGAATGGGGCAAGAGAAGACTTGCATATCCTATCAATTTCAAAACAGAAGGTTACTACGTGCTGGTTAACTTCAGTGCTAAGGGCGATTTCCCCGCTGAACTCGACCGTATCTACAACATCACAGATGGCTTATTAAGAAGCATCATCATTAAAAAAGACGAAAAGAATGCTAACGCGTAATCAGTGTGAGCATTGGAGGGTAACAACTTATGAACAAAGTTATTTTAGTAGGCAGATTAACTAAAGATCCCGAGCTTCGCGCTACAACATCAGGCGTTTCAGTTTGTAGCTTTACAGTTGCATGTGACAGACGTTATGTAAAACAGGGCGAAGAGAGAAAAGCTGACTTTATCAATTGTATTGCATGGCGCCAGGCTGGAGAATCTATTGCAAAGTTCTTTACAAAAGGAACAAGAATTGCGTTAGAAGGTTCTATCCAGACAAGAACATGGCAGGACAACGAGGGTAAAAACCGCTACGCTACAGAGGTTGTAGTTGACCAGTGGGAATTTGCTCAAAGTAAGTCAGAGGGCGGAGCGAATTTTGCCCCCGCAACAAACTCAGGTCTTTATCCCATAGACGAACCTGCAGCACCTGCTGTTGGAGATATTGATGGATTTATGCCTATTGAAGAAGACGACTTGCCCTTCTAAAAAATCAGTCAACTGTAAAGGAGGAAAATTAAAATGGCAGAAAAACCTATGGTTAGAAACCGTAAAGCTAAGAAAAAGGTTTGCTCATTTTGTCAGGATAAAGTAGCTTGCATCGATTACAAAGACGTTGCAAAGTTAAGAAGATATGTTTCTGAACGTGCTAAGATTCTTCCCAGAAGAATCACAGGCACATGCGCAAAGCACCAGAGACAGCTTACAGAAGCTATCAAAAGAGCAAGACATATTGCGCTTTTACCTTTTAGCGCTGAATAGTCTGTCGCAAAATGCACAGACCAAGCAAAACAATATTTGCTTAAATAGTGATTAATGTGGGGATTCGCACGCGCGAATCCCTGTTTTTTTATTGATTTGAAGATTTTATTGTGATATACTGTAAGTAATTGTTTGATTATTTTAGTAAAGAATAGCAAATTCTATGTTGAAAAGATTATTGATGGATTCTTTTATTATGAAAGGCATTATTGATTTTAGTGTTTTTTGCCTGACTTGACACGAGTAAAAATCTTGTCGAATGGTGCTGGATGATGTTGGAATATGGAGAAAAAGATTACTTTTTGGTCTCAATTATATGAGTTATCATGAAAAAACGGTGCATGAATTATACAGTGTTCATATTAGTTACGACAGGGTGGGCATATTCCGGGTGAAGTTGTTCTGATTGACTATGCAAAGAAGATTGCGATTAGAGGTCTTTGTAGGAAAATGGCAAATAATATTGAAAATTTGAATTATATGTGATATAATTTTATATGGGTATATGTAACTTTTGAAAGTGTTATATATTTAAGAGGTAATGGGTATGGCAATAAAGTACGGAAAGAAAAAATCCAAACAACATAATATTATAAACACGATTATCACCGCGATATTGTTATGCGTGGTTTTTCTTGCTATGGTAAGTTATTTATATAATAAAATCGAAGAGGATGAATATGAAACTCTCCATGTTCAGACAAAGCAGATAAAAGATGATATTATTCTGCAGTTAACATCTGACAGAGAAAATCTTGCAACAATGGCAAGCTTTGCTGCAAAACTTTATAGCGATGGAGAAGACTACAGCCTTTTGTTTGATTCCTTCAAATCCATTGGTATGATTGAAAACATAGGTATTTTAAATGCTGATAATACTTTTGCGACTAAAGCGGGAACTACTAATATGGAGGGCGTTATTTCTTTTGAGGAAGAAAAGGAAAAAGGCATATACATAAGTGGCAGAATTAACGATCTTACAAAAGATGATTATGAACTCATAAGAAGTGCTGTCCC
>JAZRPE010000016.1:0-17245 GCA_045649085.1 Congzhengia sp. | reverse complement strand
AATTCTCTATGACAATTAGCACATAAAATAACACATTTTTGCATCTCTTTAGCAATGACTTCTTGTGTTTTATGATTTCTAATCATTTGAGCAATATCATATTCTTTTTCATTGGGATTTCGATGATGAAAATCTAACGCTTCAATACATTTATTATAGCCACATTTCTAACAACCGCCAAAAGAAAATTTCATAGTATCAACCTATTCTCGTTTTTTATCATAATCTTTTCGCATTGTTGCATTATGGCATTTTTTACATTCTGATCTGCGCGTTCCAGCAGCCTTATTGCGCCAATGAAATTCTTCGATTGGCAATTCTAATTTACATTTAGTACAAATCTTAGTAGTCATATAACCACTCCTTTCATTTATATATGAAAAATAAGAGTGAGTCATAAATCTTTTCTGACCAAAGATCGGATAGACTAAAGGGGAATATCTATCAAGACTCGGTTTCTGGTTGTCAAGTTAAAAGGTTGATCCAAAATAAAATTGCTGTTAGAGTCTTTTGTCTGGTTGGGGATATTGACTTCCAGAATTAGAATCTGGCGTTCTATCAATTAAACTAATCCCTAATATAAATGAGGTGGCATTAAGGTCTGCCCTCTTTAACCGCACATACAGCCTTTTATTGTCAACCCGGCGTGCCAACATTTGCTCACCCTTCACCGGCGTGGCTGGGGATAAGGGAGTCGAACCCCTACAGACCAGGAGTCAAAGTCCTGCGCGCTACCATTACGCCAATCCCCAATATAAACAAGGCACAAAATCTGTTGCTTTACCTACTAAGCTATATCCCGGAAATGGTTGAGATAATCGGAGTTGAACCGACGGTACACAGTTTGTGTATTTGCTGTGTGTGCCTTTTATTTATAACTGGTCAAAAAATTCTTGTAGAATTTCAATTTTATGTTTTAGTTCTTCTTCGGATAACTCTTCCAAATATTCAAATCGTTTTGGAACAGCCAACCCAAGAAATGCTTTCCAGACTATATCACTATAAGCATTGAAAGCATTGCAAATTTCTTGCTTCAACTCTGGAGTGATTACCATAAATCCTCCGAATAAAGAGCATGGGCATTTTGCAGTTTATCGTCTTTAGCCATCTTCTCCCATAACTCAGTATCCTTAGGCAACTGACCAGAGAAGAAAGCCATACGAGCAGCATCATATCGATCAACGAACTGATCTTCATCGGTAAGGAAACCCTGGACCGCAGTAGATCTTTCGTAATTGATTTTCAGAAGGTGCATAATTTCCAGGACGTCACAATGACGCTTGCCGCACATAATCTGGAAATAATCAAAGCCTTTTGGCTTGAACTTGATTGCGGCTGATATGATTTTTGGCATCCCTATCAGTTCCTTTCTTTATCTTATGTATATATTATATCATAATTTTTTGAAAAAATCAAATAAGGACTTTTTACTAGGCACATCTAAAAGAAGTTAATCTTGATTTGCAGTCAAGTGAGTTTACCATTTTCTCAAACTAGCCTATTATGAGGGCTGGTATCGGACTCGAACCGATAATATTCTTAGTAGAATATATTTGCTGTGTGTGCCTATTTAGTTTATAATACCCGGGGCGCCGTAGCGCACCCGAGTTTGATCTGGTCGAAATAACAGGACTCGAACCTGTGGCCTCTTCCACCCCAAGGAAGCGCTCTGCCAAAACTGAGCTATATCTCGAAATATAATGGTCCGGGATGCGGGACTTGAACCCACGGCCTCTTGATCCAGGAAAATCTTAGATTGTCTTCAAGACCTCCTCAATTTTGTAATCATTAGCGATATGAATACCCTGTTTTTGATTACTGCTAGGATATTCATATCGCCATCTAAATGTCACGCCCGTAGCTTCCTGGATGGATACTAAATATCCTTGGCCTTCAAACCAAGTATAGAAATAATCAATTTCGCTTTCAGAATACTTATGACGAGTTGTTGCTTTTGTATTTGTTGTTTGACAACAAGTAGAAATTGCAAATGCAACCTTTTCTTGAATTGTATCAGTTACCCAAGAAGCAGTTTTACATTGAATGCGGATAAATTTACCATCAAGATCAGCAACAACATCATATTTAGAACTTTCATCAACAGGTTTCAAACATCTAATTCCAAGATTAGTGAGATCAAGGATACAATGTAATTCTGTTGCGGTTCCTTTTTGTTGAGTAATATCTAACATATTTTTTAGACAAAAATCTCTTTTCCCAAATCAAGCGCGCTACCAAACTGCGCTACATCCCGAAATCATACTCAAATATTATAATACAAAATAAGTAAAAAATCAAGATTATATTGAAAAATATTTCTTTAAAATGTGAAAATATTTCTTTTGTTGGATATAAACAATAAAAATAAAATTGATTTTTTGTAACTTTATTACATTAAATCAAACAAAAAGCTGTGATAAAATATAATATCACAGAAAACTGGCAGAGAGGATAAAATAATGCTTATTACTGATAGAATGAACTAAAAAAAGTATACTTATGAGCACAGAATATGGCAGGGTAATTGAAGCCGTAAACGGCAGAAGTACAGAAGGCAAAGTAGTAAAAAGGCGAATGCCAATGTAAATTACTTCCTCTTGTCAACGGAGTAGATGAACCAATCCACCTGAAAATTTCCACGAAACAAGGATTTAATTGGAAAACAAATTACATAATGCTAAATGCAATAAAAGGATATTAACAAAAAAGGCTCAACTTTATTGAGCCTTTTTCTTTACATAAAAACAGAAATGTGTTAAAATACATTATACTGGGGGTATTGTAGTGAAAAAAGTTGCTATTTGTACATTAGGCTGTAAAGTTAATACATACGAATCAGAAGCCGTGAAAAAACAGTTTGAAGAGCATGGCTTTGTTTGCGTTGACTTTGTGGAATTTGCTGATGTTTACATAATAAATACCTGTACAGTAACACATTTAGGCGACAGAAAATCCCGCCAGATGATAAGACGCACAAAACAGTTAAATCCTGAAAGCACTTTGATTGTAATGGGGTGCTATGCACAGGTTGCGCCTTTAGATGTGAAGAAAATCAAAGAAGTGGATATAATTCTGGGAACAGACAAAAAAGCGCAGGTATATGTATCTTACGAGGAATTTTTAAAGAGCAGAGCAAAGCTGGACCTTGTGGACGATATATCCAAAAAGTGTGACTTTGAGGAACTTGAGGTAACAAGCTACGAGGGCAGAACAAGAGCTATTTTGAAGGTTCAGGATGGATGTGATAATTTTTGCTCATACTGCATTATTCCTTATGCTCGCGGAAGGATACGTTCGAGAAGTCTGGAAAGCTCGATAAAAGAAGCAAAAAGACTGGCTGAACATGGATTTACAGAGATAGTACTGGTCGGAATACACCTTGCCTCATATGGACGCGACACAGGAGTAAAGCTTGTTGATTTATTAAAATGTTTAAATGACATAGAGGGAATAAGGCGTATCAGAATGGGGTCTTTAGAGCCTACGCTTTTTGATGAAGAGTTTACTAAAGAACTTGCACGTTTGCCGAAAATCTGCAGACATTTTCATTTGTCCTTGCAGAGTGGATGTGACGATACACTAAAGCGTATGAACAGAAAATACAACACTGACGATTACAGGGCGTCTGTTAAACGTATAAGAAACGCCTTTGATGATGCGGCTATTACTACGGATATTATGGTGGGTTTTCCTGGCGAAACAGATGAAGAATTTGAAAACAGCCTGAATTTCGCAAAGGAGATTTCTTTTGCTGAGGCGCATATTTTCAAATATTCAATAAGAAAAGGTACTGCGGCAGAAAAAATGCCCTGCCAGATTGACCCTCACATAAAGGAGGAACGCAGTAAAAGACTTATTGCACTTACCAATGACACTCGTGATGAGTTTTTAAAATCTCACATTGGAAAGGAAGTTTTTGTCCTTTTTGAACGCGAGCACAAGGGGCAAAAAGGCATATATGAAGGCAAAACTGATAACTATATTACGGTGGTGGCACAAAACGATAAGGATATGAGTGGAGAAATTGCACAGGTCAGAATAGACTGTATCAAAGGTGAGCTTGCCTTCGGCACTATCCTGGGTTAAGGAGTGATTTTATGAATAAAAAAAGATTGTTTTTGGTAATTGCAGGCGCAATCGTTTTTGCTCTTGTAGTTGGTATCTTATATATGCAGTTTGGATACGCAAGACTTGAAAAAACTGTGTCAGTACTGGGTTATGAGATAACTGTGCCTGAAAAGTGGAGCAGTGATTCCAAAGGAAATCTCTATGATAAAAGCGGAAAATTAGCCGGGGAATTTACACTTGTAAATGAGGATAGGGCTGTAGTCGGCAAGGAGATTGCAGAAGACGTCATAAAGTGTGAAACACAACAGAATTCCCAAAATGCACTTGTGTATTATATAAAAAATCTTCCAAATCCCGAGCCTTACGCTGCGAGTCTGTTATTTTATAAGGAAACGGTAAGTGAAAGGCTGGCGCAGAAAATTTATGAAAGCTTCACTATTCCTCCCATTGGTGCAAATCCGCCAAAGAAGAATATCCCTTCACCAAAGCTTTCAGAAATAACAGATGATAAAATTTGCCGTGTGGAATTTGCCGACGGAACGGTAACTGTAAAAAATATTAAGCTTGTAAATACTTTTATAGACAGACAAAAAGAATTGCAAAGTACGGGAATTGACGTCCTGAGCTACAAGGAAACCGATGGAGAGTTTCAGCTGATTTTGTGGTATCATATTGAAAGTGATAGGGGTTCTGGATATATGTACACCTATTATGAAAAAACAGACGGCAAATATACCTATGCCAACAATCCTTTGACCTTTGAAGCAATATCAAAGGAAATATCTGAAACAAAGGGCATAACCTCGTACAGACTTACATCAGCAGGTGTAAACACCACGACAGTGTTAGAAATCCCTCTTAATCTTTACAGAGATAATGCAGAAGAGCTGATTGCCCTAAAAACAATGAGCGCTACAGAAATAGAAATACAGAAAATTTTAGATAAAATAAAGACTAAAGATGAGCTTAATTCACTTACATTTAAGGTAAGTGCAAATGCCTTGTTGATTACTTATGACGAGGATGTAAAAGCTGAACGAAATAAGGCGTATTCCGATGCTGCTGTGTTCTTCAGCCTTGCTTCTAATCTTGACTCTATAACATTTGTGTATGATGACGGTGCGGAATATACATTCACAAGAGCACAGATAGAAAAAACGTTAAATACAAATATGAACTCTGCTGCAGAAAATGAGGAAAGTTTCGTTGATTACGCAGAAGAAATAGAAAAAAATCAGCAAGCACAGGTGTCCGACGTTGCCGTTGTATATTCAGGTACTGTTACCATATCATACAGCACAAAGGTAACACACCCTGATACAGGAGAGCGTGTGGAGGTAGGACCTTATGCCGAGAGAAAGGGTTACGGTCAATACCTTGGCAAACCCATATATTGCGAGATAAGACGTATGGGAAGCGGGTATATTGCTTCCGCCAGCTGCGGAGGTAACGTTATTGGTTCGTATCCTCTAAGTAGTGAAGCAGAGCTGCAAAACGCAATCAGTCTTATAAAGGCATATTCATAAGAAGGTGTAAAAGTGCAAAAGCAAAAAAGAGTAATCGCTATAAATGATATATCAAGCTTTGGCAAATGCTCACTGAGTGTTGCTATTTCAATCCTTAGTGCCGCAGGCATAGAAACCTGTGCGTTACCTACGGCGGTGCTTTCTGCCCATACTGGATTTAAAGGGTATACATTTTGTGATTTGACTTCAAATATTTTACCTGCCGCAAACCATTGGGAAAAGTTAGGTCTTTCCTTTGATGGTATATATTCGGGATATTTAGGTTCAAAAGAGCAGGTAAAATGTGTAGAAAAATTAATGGAAATGTTTTCTTGTGATATAAAGCTTGTTGACCCTGTTATGGGGGATGACGGTGTGCTTTATGACGGATTTTCGGATGGTTTTCCACAAGAAATGAAAAAACTCATAAAAAAAGCAGACGTTATCGTTCCGAATGTGACGGAAAGCTGCTTGCTTACGGGTATTCCTTACAGAGAAGAACATTCTAAGGAGTATATTGAAGAACTGATAGAAGCGCTGAAAAAAGAGTGCAGTGCTTCTATTGTTATAACAGGCATTAATTCAAAAACAGATAAAATCTCGACAGCCATATATGAAAATGAAAAGATTACATATATAGAAAATGACAAACAAAGAGCAGTTTATAGCGGTACTGGAGATGTTTTTGCAAGTGCCTTTATGGCAGCGCTGATGGAAGGACAAAGCATAGTGTCAGCAGCAAAGCTCTCTGCTGACTTTGTAGGGGAGTGCATCGAAATAACAAAGAAAGTATCCTCAGATCGCCACTACGGAATAAACTTTGAATTAAATACAAAATCACTTTTGGAAAAATTAAATAAGCTATAAAAAAGCAGCAGATAAAATCTGCTGCTTTTTTATGTAGCCCCGGAGTGCCGTGTTGGTACGGTTAATTTTTACCTGCATAAGCAGGTGGGTATCCGCTCGATTGCTTTACAAGTCCACTGGCCATAATGGGTGGCATTTGCGCCGCAACCGAAGAAGGGATTCCCTTATAAAAAGTGTTGGTAAAATAAAAACCGTGAATCACTAACACCCCAGAGATTAAGTTCTGCATTTATTATACCACCGATTAATTATATTATCAATAGAAAATTTTGTATGTAATGAAATTTTAAAATAAAAAAATGAAGAATAAAAATACCCGCTTAGGTCCAAGTCCACCTAAGCGGGGTATTTTTATTCTTCCCAGTTGTGCCAAACATTCTGTACGTCGTCGTTATCTTCCAACATATCAATAAGCTTATTCATAAAGAGTAAGTCTTTTTCTTCAGTAAGTGTTACTGTTGTCTGGGGAATCATCTCAACTTCTGCTGAAGCAAAGGAGTAGCCTTTGCCCTCTAAAGCTGACAATACGTCGCCAAATGCGTTGGGGTCGGTCTGAATTTCAAAGCAATCCTCGTTTGCAGAAAAGTCCTCAGCGCCTGAATCTAATGCATCCATCATAACTGTATCTTCGTCAAGCTCTTCTTCTGAATTATCAATAATCAAAACGCCTTTTTTGTCAAACATAAAGCTTACGCAGCCGTTCTGACCTAAGTTGCCGCCGAATTTGTCAAAGTAGTGACGAAGGTCACCTGCAGTTCTGTTTCTGTTATCGGTTAAGGTTTCTACAATAACAGCAACGCCGTTAGGACCATAGCCTTCGTATGTGATTTCTTCGTAGTTGTCAGAACCAAGCTCGCCTGATGCCTTTTTGATACATCTGTCAATGTTGTCATTAGGCATATTGTTTGCCTTGGCTTTTGCGATAACGTCGCGGAGCTTTGAGTTTGACTCAGGGTCTGGACCGCCTGCTTTAACTATAACGGTAATTTCTCTGCCGAGTTTAGTAAAGATTTTACCTTTTTTTGCGTCTGATTTTTCTTTTTTGTGTTTGATATTTGCCCATTTTGAATGTCCTGACATTTTATCATTCCTCTCATTGTATAAAAAAATTTTAATTACATAAAATAACGAAAACTTTTAAAGGAGTAAATTCATGGATTATGTAAAAGCTTTCGTGGTGGGCGGTTTTTTGTGTGTAATCGCCCAGATTTTAATTGATAAATTAAAGCTGACACCCGCTCGCATACTGGTTATATATGTTACTGCAGGTACGGCGCTGACGCTTTTAGGTCTTTATGAGCCGTTGGTTGAATTTGCCGGATGCGGCGCAACCATTCCCCTAACAGGCTTTGGCTATACTTTAGCCAAAGGCGCCCGTGAGGGTGTAACCAAAGACGGTATTTGCGGTATACTCTCAGGAGGCGTAACAGGAGCCGCCGCCGGAATAACCGCTGCCGTTGTAGCAGGTTTTTTAATGGCACTAATATTTAAACCAAAAGCCAAAAAATAAATAACATATATATTGTATACTGTTTTTCGCAAAATTTCAACCTTTTTTTGTAAACAAAAAATCAAATGCGAATAAAATATAGTATAAACACACATAGCAGGTGAAGATATGGGTGAAATTTTGATAACTTTTGAAAAACAGTCGGCGGCGTTTGGATTAAAAAAAGCGGCAAAACGTGCAGGAGTATCGGCAAAAATTGTTCAGACGCCGAAAGAAATCAGCGCAGGAGGATGCTCTTACGGTATAACTGCAAGGCGTGCGGATATGTCAAAGCTTATAGCCTTGAGCCGAAATTTTGGTGTAGATTACAGGCGAGTATTTGCAGTTTTCGTTTCTCCTGACGGAAGGAAAGTATATTCACAAATTTAAAAAAAGCCTTTGTGGACACACAAAGGCTTTTTTTCAAAAATATAATAATTATGTTACAATTTAGGTCATTTCGTTGAAAAGGGTAGTTTTTTGTGTTAAGATTTTAATATCATAGAATAAGATAGGAGTATACCACTATGAAAGAACAGGCTGGAAAAAGAATACTTATGACTCTAACCCGCTTTGACATCGGCGGCGCTGAAACTCACGTTTTAGAGTTGTCGCTGGAGTTACAGCGTATGGGCTATTACGTTGTTGTTGCTTCAAACGGCGGCGTTTATGAAAAAAATTTACAGGAGGCAGGAATTCCTCATTACAAGGTTCCTATGCACTCAAAAAAGCCTGCACAGGTAAAGAAATCTCTTAGCCTGTTAAAGAAAATCATTAAGAACGAAAATATTGAAATTGTCCACGCTCACGGCCGTATTCCTGCGTTTTTGTGCGGGATTTTAAAGAAGAAAATGGATTTTACCTTTGTAACAACTGCCCACTGGGTGTTTGATACGTCACACGGATTGAAATACATTACCAACTGGGGCGAAAAGGTTATTGCCGTAAGTGAGGATATAAAGACATATTTAATAGATAACTACCACACAAATCCCTCTGATATTTATGTGACGATAAATGGTATTGATACCAACAAATTCTCCAAAGATGCAGAATGCTCCGACATTGTGGAAGAATTTTCATTGGAACAGAATACGAAAAAAATCGTCTATATATCAAGAATGGATGAAGACCGCGCGTTGGTTGCATTTCATCTGGCAGAAATTGTACCTGAGCTTGTTAAAATCAACCCCGACATTGAGGTTGTAATTGTTGGGGGAGGCAATGTGTACGACGAGTTAGAGGCTCAGGTCAATGATATAAATAAAAAGTTAGGCAAACGTTATATTGTACTTACAGGCGGCAGAACAGACATTTATAAGTTTGCTGCGTTATCTGATATTTTTGTAGGTGTTTCACGCTCTGCTTTAGAGGCTATGGCGTGTGAGAAGCCTGTTATTGTAGCAGGAAATGAAGGATACATTGGTGTTTTTAATGAGGACAAGCTCGCCCCTGCTATTGATACTAACTTTTGCTGCAGAGGGTTGGCAGCGTCAACTCCTGAGCTTTTGCTCCGTGACTTAACGACCCTTTTGACCAACGAAACAGAAGAAAATGACCGACTGGGTGCGTACAGCAGAAGAATAATATTGGAAAACTACTCCCTTTCCAAAATGGCAGGGGATTGTATAACTATGTATAACGCAGCCCTCGATGAGAAAGAGTACGACGCGGTAGTGCTGGGTTATTATGGTTTTTCTAACTCAGGCGATGAAACTCTGCTTTATGCAATGATAGAAAACCTGAAAAAAGAAAAAGAGGATATGCGCCTTTTAGTGCTTTCCAAAAATCCTAAGGAAACAGAAAAACTCTATGGCGTTCACGCTATAAACAGATATGATATTTTGAAGATAAGAAGTGAAATGAAAAAATCGCGGCTATTTATATTTGGTGGCGGCAGTCTTATTCAGGATGTGACATCAGATAAGTCCTTGTGGTACTATCTGTATATTTTAAAGATAGCACTATCCTGCCATTTACCTGTTATGCTTTATGCTAACGGCATAGGTCCTGTCAATCGCCCAAAAAACCGCGAAAAGGTAAAAGAAATCTTAAATCAGGTAAACCTGATAACCTTAAGGGATAACGACTCCTATGAAGAAGTGAAGAAAATGGGAGTTGTCAATGAAGCGGTAGTTACTGCTGATCCTGCGCTTACCATTGACGGTATAGGAAGTGATGAGGCGCGCTGGATTCTTAAAGAGGCGGGCGTTGATGAAAACGAAAAAATCCTTGGTATTTCAATACGCAATTGGAAGGGTTGCGGCACAGATTTCTGGAGCAGTTTAGCTCAAGGTATCGATGAGGTTTGTAAGCGACACAGCCTTACGCCTGTGTTTGTGCCCTTAAAGCACCCTGAGGATATAACTGTGTCATCGGTGATAGCTGATAAAATGAAGACTAAGAGCTATATTTTACGCCGTACCTGTACTGCTGAGGAAATAGTAGGCGTAATAGGAGAGTGTGAGATGGTAGCTGCTATGCGACTTCATTCTATGATTTATGCTACTGCAGCAGGAGTACCCTCAATAGGCATTTCTTACGACCCGAAGGTATCAGGTTTTGTAAAATATATCGGCGCAAGCAATGTTATAGACGTAAAGAAATTTGATGCTGATGAATTTGTAAAACAGGCAGACAAGATTTTTGAACAAAAAAAAGAAATAAAACAAAATCTTAAAGAAAAGGTTGCACAATTCAGGGAAAAAGCAGCTCAAACTGCAAAAATGGCAATTAAATTAATTGAACGATAAGAAAGGCAGGGAAGAAATATGCGATTGATGGGTATAGATTTTGGCGATGCAAGGGTAGGCATTGCTCTTTCTGACCCTTTGATGATAATGTCACAGGGGTACAAAACAATTAAAAATGACGGAACAGATGCTCTCTTTGAAGAAATAGCAACTATAATTAAGGAAAAAGAAGTTACGAAAATCGTCATAGGTCTTCCTAAAAATATGGATAACTCTCAGGGGTTTCGTACTGACGCTACAATGGAATTTGCTGACAAATTAAAAACCTTTACGGATGTGGAAATTGACTTTAGCGATGAACGCCTGACAACTGTCAGCGCTCACAGCTTTTTGAATGAGATGAATGTAAGAGGTAAAAAAAGAAAGGATACTGTGGATACGCTGTCCGCAGCCTTAATCCTGGAAACATATATGAAGAAAAAGGGAATGTGTTAGGAGGTAGTATATGAAGAAACTTTTATCACTTTTGCTGGCGCTTTTAATGATTATAGCGCTTATCCCGACAGTAAGTGCAGCAGAAATATATTACGATAATGAATGGCATACATACGAGGGAAATTTCTTCGACCTTAAAGTAAACGGCGAAAAGCTTGATTGCGAAGTACCTCCTATTGTTTTTAATGATTATTCCGTTGTACCTGCCCGAGATGTTTTTGAAAAACTGGGAGCAACGGTTAAATGGAGCGCTATAAATCAAAAGGTTACCGTAGAGTACGGCGAAACCGAGATAGAGCTTTACATTAACAATAAAACTGCAGAAAAAAACGGCAAAAAAGAGCTTATGCCCATACCGCCGAAGCTCATTAACGGAAAAACGATGATTCCTGCAAGATATGTAGGCGAAACGCTGGGATTTGACGTAAAATTTGACGGCGCTACCGATACAATTTCAATTGACGCAAAGCCTACCTACAGTACAACTTTAAGTTCATATACACATTCTAAGTCAGGAGATACTGTAACAGTTACATTTAACTTTACAAAGGCAGTAGAGTATTCTCACTTTTTGCTAAAAGAGCCTGCAAGAATTGTAATTGATACAAAGGATACAAAGCAGGGTGCAACTCTTAAAAATAATACCTCAACAGGTTATGAGGATGTTACAACCATACGAGTAGGGCAACAGCCTGCAGGTATAAGGGTTGTTATAGATTTAGCAGAGGAGTTAAAATATACAGTAACAAAATCAGGTAAAAAGTTGGTGGTAAAAATAGGTACAACAGCGACCATCACACCTGCTCCTGACGAGAATAAGGACGACGAAAAGGAAACAACAGGCGAAACACCTGAAGAACCTGAGGAAACAGAACCTCCAGAGCCTGTTGTTCCAGACCCGCCAAGCTACGCTCCCACAAGAACGGTATGCATTGACCCAGGTCACGGCGGCGAGGACCCAGGCGCTATTCACACAGATGAAGACGGCACAATCTGGCGCGAGAGTGAAATTAACTTGGGTGTTGCCTTGATGGTTTGCGATATTTTAAAACAAAATAACGTGACTGTTGTTATGACCAGAGAAACGGATCAAACCGTAGAGCTTACAACAAGAGCGCCTTTTGCAAACCAAAAACAAACCTCCCTTTTTGTAAGCATACATACCAATTCATTCCAGGGTGAGGCGGCAAACGGCATTGAAACCTGGGGAACATTGGAATACAGTGCCACCTATGCAGGAGTTACAGATAAGGATTTGGCGGAAAATATCCAAAAAGCAGTAATAGGTAAGACAAAAGCCACAAACCGCGGCGTCAAAGACACCACAACTCTGGCGGTAATACGTGGCTCCATTATGCCATCTGTGCTCATTGAGGTGGGCTTTATATCAAACCCCGCAGAGCGTGAACTGATGTTCAGTGACGATTACCGAAGAAAGCTAGCCGAGGGTATAGCAGAAGGAATTCTTGAAACTCTTGATGAAATGGGTTTATAGAATAAAATAAAAATTTCCTCCACATAATAAATAAAATTATGTGGAGGTTTTTTTATGGATAAAAATGAAAATTTGCGTGAGGATATAAAGGATTTTGGTTCGTCAGAAATAAAAAACAGCAAGGGCAATATTCACTGCTTGACGATAGTGGGAGAAATTGAGGGACATAACGTGTTACCGCCCTCGTCCAAGGCTACAAAATACGAGCACGTTTTGCCGCTTTTGGTATCTGTTGAGCAAAACGAAGAGGTTGACGGACTTTTGCTTATTTTAAATACAATGGGCGGAGATGTGGAGGCAGGTCTTGCCATAGCAGAGCTTGTTTCTTCTATGAAAAAGCCTACTGTTTCGCTGGTATTGGGCGGTGGACACAGTATAGGTGTACCGTTGGCGGTGTCTGCAAAACGTTCGTTTATAGCAAGCTCTGCCACAATGACAGTGCATCCTGTGAGAATGAGCGGTACTGTAATAGGTACACCCCAGACCTACGAATATTTTCGCAAAATGCAGGAGAGAATTACTGAGTTTGTGTGTAAAAACTCCAAAATATCCAAAGAAAGATTTACCGAGCTTATGATGAAGACAGGCGAAATGGCAAATGACGTAGGTACAATAGTTTCAGGAGATGATGCGGTAAAATTCGGTCTTATAGATGAAAAAGGAGGTCTTGACAGTGCCCTTGATTTTTTGTATAATGAAATCATTAAAATGAAAGATGGTGGACACCTATGTTAACTGATATCGAAATAGCCCAGCAGGCGAAGATGAAGCCTATCGCTGAGGTTGCACAAAAAATCGGAATTAGCGAGGATGAATTAGAACTTTATGGTAAATATAAAGCAAAGCTTTCATCTGATGTGTGGAATAGAGTAAAGGATAACCCTGACGGCAAATTGGTGCTGGTAACAGCTATCAACCCCACACCTGCAGGCGAGGGCAAAACAACGGTTACAGTCGGTCTTGGACAGGCTATGTCACGCCTGGGTACAAAGACTGCAATTGCACTTCGTGAGCCCTCTTTAGGTCCTGTTATGGGCGTTAAGGGCGGTGCTGCCGGCGGCGGATACGCTCAGGTTGTTCCTATGGAGGATATCAATCTTCACTTTACAGGGGATTTTCACGCTATTACTGCTGCTAATAACCTGCTTTGTGCAATGATTGACAACCATATCAAGCAGGGCAACGAATTGGGTATTGACCCCACAAGAATAGTGTTTAAAAGAGTTTTAGATATGAACGACCGCGCCCTTCGTGAGGTTGTAGTAGGACTTGGCGGCAAAATCAACGGTATAGTTCGTCAGGACGGCTTTACCATTACGGTTGCATCTGAAATTATGGCGGTATTATGTATGGCAAGTGACCTTAGTGACTTAAAGGAAAGACTTTCGCGCATTGTTGTAGGCTATACATATGATGACAAGGAAGTAAAGGCGAAGGATTTACATGCTGAAGGTGCTATGTGCGCACTCTTAAAGGATGCAATCAAACCTAACCTTGTGCAGACTCTGGAAAATACACCCTGCTTTATGCACGGAGGTCCTTTTGCAAATATCGCACACGGCTGTAACAGCGTACAGGCAACAAAAATTGCACTTAAGCTTTCTGACTATGTTATTACAGAGGCAGGCTTTGGTGCAGATTTGGGTGCTGAGAAGTTTTTGGATATTAAGTGTAGAATTGCAGGACTTAAGCCCTCTGCAGTTGTGATTGTTGCTACTGTAAGAGCCTTAAAATATAACGGCGGCGTAGCAAAGGCGAATTTAGGAGAAGAAAATGTTGATGCATTAAAGAAGGGTATTGTAAACCTTGGCAAGCATATAGAAAATATCGGGAAATTCGGCGTTCCTGTTGTAGTTGCTATCAACCGCTTTATGTCAGATACCGATGCTGAGCTTGCAACGATTGAGGATTATTGTAAGTCGCTGGGCGCTGAATTTGCACTTTGTGAAGTTTTTGCAAAAGGCGGAGAAGGCGGCGTAGAATTAGCACAGATGCTTATTGATACAATAAATGAAAAAGAGTCAAACTACGCACCTATTTATGATGTGAAGCTTCCAATTAAGGAAAAAATAGAAACAATAGTAAAAGAAATTTACGGCGGAGACGGCGTAATCTTTACTCCTGCGGCTGAAAAGCAGATTGCGACATTAACTGCTACAGGATATGGAGAACTGCCTGTATGTATGGCAAAAACACAGTATTCACTTTCTGATAACGAAAAGCTTCTTGGCAGACCTGAGGGCTTTAAGGTAACAATCAGAGAGGTCAAGGCGTATGCTGGCGCAGGCTTTGTGACTGCTTATGCCGGAAATATTATGACGATGCCGGGACTCCCCAAATCGCCTGCTGCCGAGCGTATTGATATTGATAACGACGGCACTATCACAGGTTTATTCTAAAAAATGGGCGGCGTAAGCCGCCCTTATTAATTGAGGTAGATACGATGAATATGGATTTTGAAGTAAAACTGCCCGATTCTTTAGAAATTATCGAGCAATATCCCTTGACGGAGGATATGAAAAAAACTGTTGAAAAGAGAAACAAAGAGATTGCGGATGTGTTTTGTGGCAGGTCAGAAAAATTTACCCTTGTTATCGGTCCTTGCTCTGCAGACAATGAAGATAGTGTTTTAGATTACATAAACAGACTTGCTGCAGTTCAGGAAAAGGTAGAGGATAAGATTTTGATTATCCCCAGAATTTATACAAACAAACCCCGTACCACAGGCGACGGCTACAAGGGTATGCTTCATCAGCCTGATCCAAACGAAAAACCTGATATGCTAAAAGGCATTATCTCTATAAGAAATACACATATGAGAGCAGTAAAAGAAACAGGCTTTACCTGCGCTGATGAAATGCTTTATCCCGAAAACCACAGATACTTGGACGATTTATTGGGTTATGTTGCAGTTGGTGCGCGCTCTGTTGAAAATCAGCAGCACAGATTGACTGCAAGCGGAATTTCCATTCCTGTTGGTATGAAAAACCCCACCAGCGGAGATATTTCAGTAATGATGAATTCAATTACTGCTGCCCAGCATTCACATACCTTTAATTATCGTGGCTGGCAGGTCCATTCTCACGGTAATGATATGGCTCACGCAATCTTGCGCGGATATGTCAACAAACACGGACAGACAATGTCAAACTACCACTACGAGGATTTGTTGCATTTGTATGAAACCTATGCAGAAACAAACCTTAAAAATCCTGCGGTAATAGTTGATACAAACCACGCAAACTCATGTAAGAAATACTTAGAGCAGGTGCGCATAGCCAAAGAGGTGCTTCACAGTATGCGGCATAACGCAGATATAGGAAAGATGGTCAAAGGGCTTATGATAGAAAGCTATATTGAAGACGGCTCACAGAAAATAGGCGAGTGCGTATACGGAAAATCCATCACAGACCCCTGTTTGGGTTGGGAGAAAACTGAAAAGCTCATATACGAAATAGCAGATGTATTATAAAAAATGGTATTTGCGTCACAATGCCGTGATGTTTTGTTTGACAGAAATAAACCATTGTGATATACCATAATAATATGAGAAGGAATCAAAACGTCAATTATAATACGTTGGAATTAGCTCGGAGGAATGCAGATGTTTGGAAAATTGTTTAAGAAAAAGGAAAAGCCAATGGAGGAATACAATGTGTTTGACATTGGTTGTAAAGCAATCTACACAAAGGACTATGGCTATATTCCTACAAGAATAGCATACTATGAGGATAGAATTGAATTTTGTTTTCAGCGTTATGACGAGGATGGAAATGAAGAAATTTTTACACCTTCTGCTATTCGCACTGATGATAGATTGCTGCCTTTTGAAATAGACGGCGTAACCTTTTGCTGGGATACTGTGGATATGGCTATTCGCAGGGAATGCGAGCCTCAAGGAGAGGCAGAGGACTTAATACCGTTTGTCCATTTTTATCCTAATGAGGTTATGACTATGGATAAAGAATTTGCAGAAAGAGAGCTCAGTGCACTTGCGTTATCTTATGCAACATTTGATGGCGACAGATACATTTGGTATTATCCCGACGGTTCTGCAACACCAGCAGTATTTGAAATTCCCCGACTGTTTCTGTTGTTCAGCAAGGTGGATAGACATCCTTTAAGTGCAGATTTTTTATCTGTAAATGGTCATCTTATGACATTTACGCCGAGTTATATTGAGGACGCAGGACTGGAAGACAAAAATATAGCAAGAATATTTGAAGAACATTTAGAAAGAGGCAAATAACAAACACGGCTTGAAACGTAGGTTTCAAGCCGTGTTGCTTTTTTGTATTAGTGTATTGTTTTTTTAAAATAACATATTAAAGATAAGAAATAGCAACCATATAACAAGCAATGTTATTACAGTTATTTCAATATACTTAAATATTTTCTTGCCATTTTCTCCATTTCTATCACAAACGAATTGAAAAAAAGCGAGAATTGTGGTAATACAGACCTGAACGATTGAACCTATTATGCTTTTGCCATCAAAATAATTTATAATACCACCAATTGCAAATATAAAGGTTAAACCGAACCATAAATACCATTTTTCATTTTGGTACCTCGCTTTCCGTCGACCGCTGCACAATAAGTTTCTCGCTGTATCTGCCACCGGCAGCGCTCG
>JAZRPE010000015.1:0-19520 GCA_045649085.1 Congzhengia sp. | reverse complement strand
GTAGAAGCCTGTGCACTCGAGAACAACGTCGATCTTCAGATCGCCCCAAGGCAGGTTGTTGGCATCTGCTTCTTTGTAGATCTGCAGAGTCTTGCCATCAACTGTAATTGTGTTTGCTTCATCATCAGCAGAAACTGTGTGGAGGTTCTCACCGATCTTGCCACAGTAGCCACCCTGTGCTGTGTCATACTTCAGCAGGTGAGCCAGCATGGAAGGCTTTGTCAGGTCGTTGATAGCGACTACTTCGTAACCTTCTGCACCGAACATCTGTCTGAAAGCAAGACGACCGATACGGCCAAAACCATTAATTGCAACTTTTACTGACATTTAAGAATTCCTCCTAAAAAATTGTTATTTATTTATCAATTATATATAATACACCAAATCAAACTAATGTTCAAGTATTTTTTTCATTTTTGTGAAAAATATTCCCTTTTTAATAAAAATTTACTGAGCAAGTTCATATTTTTTAAGTAATCTGACAGTTTTCATAACAGGTTTGTCTATTAATGACTCCCCTGACTTGGGACTTGTTGCGATTTTATCTACAACATCCATACCTTCTACTACTCTGCCAAACGCCGCGTAATTGCCGTCTAAATACTGCGCATCGCCATGCATAATAAAGAACTGACCGCTGGCCGAATCCATTACATTTGTTCTGGCAAAAGAGACAACACCTCTTGTGTGTGACAGGTCATTGGTAAATCCATTATTAGAGAATTCACCCTTTACCGTTTTTCCGCTGCCACCAATACCATCGCCGTTAGGAGAACCGCCCTGAATCATAAAGTCTTCTACAGCTCTGTGAAATACTAAACCATCATAGTATTTCTCCTTAACAAGCTCCAAAAAGAACTCAACTGATATAGGAGCGTATTCTGGCAATAATTCAATAACAATCTTGCTTTCATCCTGCATCTCAATCTGTACATACTGTTTTTCCATTTCGTTACCTCCGTTTTCTGAATCGTCTTTACCACAGGCAACAAATGTTATTGCCAGAATAAAAACTAAAATTAATGATGTAATGATTTTTTTCATTTTATATCTCCTTTTTATTACTCGACGGGATTAGTTAGTGCAGTAAAATACCCTTTAAAGTCATTTTGTGCTGCTATTGCTTTTTCTCTGCTTTCAAAAACACCATAGCAGGTTGCTCCGCTTCCGCTCATAAGGGCAGCTTTTGCTCCGTTATCATACAGTTTTTTGACAATTTCGTCAATAGAAGGACAGATTTCTTTTGTGACAGTTTCCATAACATTTTTCATTTTAGAGCTTGCAGTATTTAAATCCCCAAGCTTCAGAGCAGCAATCAAAGACTCATTATCAACTGTATTAAAGCACTTTTTGCTGTCAATTTTTTCATAAATCTCCTTAGTACTGATGAGTACATTGGGATTAACCAAGAGTATATACAAATTCCTTGACAACCCCTTTATAGTTGTCAGCTTTTCGCCAATTCCTTCTGCAAGTGCAGGCTTTTGTTGAATACAAAACGGCACATCTGCTCCAAGTGTCACACCTATCTCCATAAGCTCTTCTACGCTTGCGCCAATGCCACATAACTCATTGATACCTCGCATAACTGCTGCAGCATCCGTACTGCCGCCTGCCATACCGCCTGCGACAGGTATATTTTTTTTTATTTTTATATCAAACCCGCAGGGTATATCATATTTTTCTCTCATAAGTGCGCAAGCACGATAAGCAAGGTTTTCCACTCCGTCAGGAATTTGCGAGTTATCCGTTGTTACTGTAATTTTATTGGTTGTATTTTTTTCAACTGAAACAATATCACACAACCCTACTGACTGCATAACCATTGACACGTTATGATATCCGTTAGGAAGTATTCCGGTAACATCTAAAGACAGATTTATCTTGGCATAAGCATTAAAATCCATAAGTCGCTCCTAATATACAAAATCAAACTCTATATCGTACATTTTTACTGTGTCGCCTTCTTCAATACCGGCATCTTCCAATGCTTTAATTATACCGTTTGAACGAAGTGCATTCTGGAAGAATTGCAAAGATTCATAGTCTTCAAAGTTTGTACTGCTGATAATTTTGAGAACAAGCTCGCCCTCAACGTAATAACCGTCATTTCGCTTTTCTATTCTGAAATTGTCTCCCAACTCCTTAATGCTTTCAAAATCATCTTCTTCAACATCAAATTCAGGTACGGGAATTTTCTTGAGTTTTCCAGCCACTATCTTCATCAGTTCATCAGTTCCCTTGTGGGCGGCTGCTGAAATCAAATAAACCTCATATCCTCTGCTCTTCATTTCTTCTTCAAAAGCATCAACAACACTTTGTTCATAAGCAACATCAGTTTTATTACCGATAACTATTTGCGGCTTTTTAGAAAGTTCGGGGTTGAATTTTTCCATTTCTTCACAAATAATATCGAAATCCTCTATGGGATTTCTTCCTTCTATACCAGAAACGTCTACCACATGCAGTAAAAGACGTGTTCTTTCAATATGCCTTAAAAATTCGTGTCCCAAACCTATACCTGTATTGGCACCCTCAATGATACCCGGAATATCTGCCATAACAAAATTGCCGGCATCGCCTGCATTTACTACGCCCAAATTCGGTTCAAGAGTTGTAAAATGATAATTAGCTATCTTAGGACGCGCACTACTAACAGCTGACAACAATGTAGATTTTCCAACATTAGGAAATCCAACAAGACCTACATCTGCTAAAAGTTTAAGTTCTAATATTAGCTCGCGTTCATTGGTCTTTTGCCCCGGTTTTGCAAATTTTGGAACCTGTCTTGTAGGAGTGGCAAAGTGTGTGTTACCAAAACCGCCTTTACCGCCTTTAGCTGCGATGAATTCATCTCCGGCTTTCTTTAAGTCAGCTATAATTTTGCCTGTTTCTGCATCCTTAACAAGCGTTCCTGCAGGAACTTTGATGTAAAGGTCTGCGCCATTCTTTCCAAAACACTTTTTCGCTTTACCGTCTTCGCCGTTTTGCGCTTTGTAATTACGCTTATGACGAAAATCATACAATGTAGTCATCTGCGGGTCAACTGTAAGTACAACACTACCTCCGTGACCGCCGTCGCCGCCGTCAGGACCGCCTGCTGCAACGTATTTTTCTCTATGAAAGGAAACTAAACCATTACCGCCGTTTCCTGCTTTAATTGTGATTAGTGCTGTATCTGCAAACATAACTTTCTCCTTTATTTGTTTGTGTATAAAACAAGCAGCGCTTTTTCGCAACTCATATCATTTCTCCTGATTTATTTTACTTTTGAAACAGGAAGAGAAATTATAACGTTTGTGCCCTCTCCTACTTCACTGTCAACTTTTATAGCACCGCCGTGTGCATCTATGATACTTTTCGAAATAGATAGCCCTAACCCTGTGCCGCCAAGTTCACGACTGCGGGCTTTATCTACCCTGTAAAATCTTTCAAAAATTCTGCTCAAATCCTTTGCAGGAATTCCAATACCATTATCCATTACTTCAACAAAAAATTCTCCATATAGTCTTCCGGCTTTTACAGTAATTTTACCGCCGTTTGGTGTATATTTTATGGAATTTGAAATAATGTTATACAAAACCTGTTCGAGCTTATCTCTGTCGCCGTAAAATTCTGGGATTTCAGCAATCGCCTCAAATTGAAGTCTGTGTCCCTTTTCGTTTGCAACAAGACTCATTGTAGATACAACGTCGTTTATCATATCCTTAAGAGAAAACATCGTTTTATTCAGCACGATTTTGCCCTCAAGACTGGAAATAAGAAGTAAATCTTTAACAAGTCTTGTCATTCTGTCTGTTTCATTCAAAATAGTGTTTGTAAACGTTTCAGCAGTTTTATTATCGCCAATTATATCTAAGAGTGTTTCGGCGTGAGATTTTATAGTAGTTAAAGGGGTTTTTAATTCGTGAGAAACATTCGCTACAAATTCACGTCTTGACATCTCTAAACGTTGCTGTTTGGTTACGTCATGCAAAACAGATAAAACACCGTCAGTTTTATTTTTTTCATTGTCAAATACTTCAAAATTTATCTTGAGTGTCAGCTTATCGCGAGTGATTTCACGTTCACAGGAACGATTTCCTTCAAGATACAGAAGGTCGCCTATTTTAATATCTGCTTCAAGTTCTTCAAAAAGCTTATCAAATTTATATTTTTCAATTTTATCGATGTTAAGCATTTTCTTGGCAGTAGAATTGATATGAATAATTTTTCCGTTTCGTGAAAAAGCAATGACACCATCGGTCATATTCTGAATAACTGCCTCGATTTTGTTTTTCTCGGTGGAAACTTCCGAAATCGTTTTTTGAAGTTTTCCTGACATATCACGAAAGCTTTCTGTCAGCATACCGATTTCATCATTTGATTTTGCAGGGTCAATCTTTGTATCAAATTCGCCTTCCGAAATCTTTTTTGCACATTTTGTAAGGTTTGAAATAGGAGTCGTGATTGTTCTTGCCAGAAAATATCCAACAATTATCGCAACGACAACGCTGAACACTACTGCCTGAGCAATAATAATCATCATTCTTGTCAGAATATCTACAAACTCTTCCTTTGAGTCTTTGATATAAATTATAAAATCGCCTACAGCTGTTTCTACCGGAACTGCATAGTCCATAAACTTGGAACTTATATCAACCCGATTACCAATTTCACCGGAAAGAGCCTTTATATAGTTGTTTGAATCGATATAAACCTGACTGTCTCCTTTTGAAGAACCATATATAACCTCGCCTGTATCTGGAGCAATTATGTAATAATTTCTGCAATTACTTATTTCTATATCAGCGCTCTTCCCTTTAACTATCTTATTAAGTGATGCAGCGCTCTGAACTTGCGAAAAATCTTCATTTTCAAAGACAGCAGCAATGCTATTTTTAAAACTGTCGTGGTAAAAATCATATACACGAAGTACTAAAAATGTGCCTGCAACAGACATTATTGCAAGCACAAGAAGTACAAATATGGTTACCAGTTTCAGTTGCAAACTTTTAAACATATCTATAAATTCCTTTTTAAATTATTTTTTGAAATAGTACCCTACGCCACGCTTTGTGAGAATGTATGTAGGGTTACTCGAGTCGTCTTCAATCTTTTCACGAAGGCGTCTTACTGTTACGTCAACTGTACGCACATCACCGTAAAATTCATATCCCCAAACACTTGAAAGCAGCGCTTCCCTTGTAAAAATGCGGTTAGGTTGTGTAACTAAGAATTTCAAAAGTTCATATTCTCTTAATGTTAAGTCGAGCACTTCTCCATTTTTAACTGCCTCATAACGCGTTGCATTAATAATGAAATTATCATCAACACTGATTTTGTCATCACTGTCAGCAGCCACACCTGTTGAAACTCGGCGCATGTTAGCCTTCACACGTGCAATAAGTTCACGAACAGAGAAAGGCTTTGTGATATAGTCATCAGCGCCAAGCTCAAGGCCTAATACCTTATCAACCTCTTCATCACGAGCTGTAATCATAATAATAGGTACGTTCAATTTTTCGCGCACTTTTCTGCATACATCGAAACCATCCATCTTAGGAAGCATAATATCCAATAGGATAAGATCTGGATTAGCAGTAAGCGCAAGCTCTATAGCACTTAGACCATTGTCCGCGGTTAAAACTTCGAACCCTTCCTTTTCCAAATTAAACTTCAAAATATCAACTATTGGTTTTTCATCATCAACAACAAGAATTTTTCTTTCCATATTTAATACCCCTTTTAGTGTATTACTTTCAGTCATAAAATAGCGAGCACTATATACAAACCCACATATAATTATTATAAATTATTTTTTTTGATATGTCAATTATAATAAATAAAAATCGAAAAAAATTAACTTTTTGTTGAACATTGAAGAAAATTGTAATATAATATAGGTAATATTTTGATACAGGAGTTTTTTTGATGAAGAAAGTTATTTCAATTCTATTAGCACTCATTCTCTCAACTTCGTTTACATATAATACTATTTCAGCAACAGATGACAACAACAGAGTGAAGGGCGACGAGCCTGTAAAAATTGAAGAAAAACAAGAAACAAAGGAAGAATCTCACGACAACAAAAGAACAGATAATAAAAAAATTGAGCAAAATCTCGTTTCTTACGGTCCCGAAATAAAGGCTGAGGCCGCCTTTTTAATCAATCCAAGCACAAATACTATTATATACGAAAAAAATGCAGATACTCGCATGTATCCCGCTTCTACCACAAAAATAATGACTGCATATCTTGCGTTGACCAAACTTGATTTAACCAAAGAACTCACTGCCAGCGCTACGGCAGTAGATATAGACCGTGATGGTTCTAATATGGGACTTTCACAAGGCGAAATTTTAACAGGTAAGCAGTTATTGGAATCTTTGATGATACATTCGGCAAATGATGCGGCAAATGTTCTTGCTGAAGCCGTCGCAGGATCAATCTCAGGTTTTGTCGATTTGATGAACAGTACTGCAGCCGAACTGGGTATGAAGAACACTCATTTCGCTAACCCTCACGGCTATCACGACGAAAATCACTATACTACAGCTCGCGATATGGCTATATTGGCAAAAAAAGCGATGGAAAATGAAACATTTGCAGAAATGTCTGCAATGACATCTTTAGTTATTCCGCCTACTAACAAATATAAGACAGAACGAATTTTTCGTACAAGAAACTCTCTGATTAATCCATACAGCGATATTTCATTACAGTACAGATTTGCAACCGGCATCAAAACCGGTCATACTTCAAATGCCGGATATTGTTTTGTAGGAAGTGCCGAAAGAAACGAATTGGACCTTATATCAGTTGTATTTAAATCGCCTAATTTTAACCAGTCTTTTAAAGATACAAAGGCACTCTTTGAGCATGCCTACTCAAAGTACCGTATGCGTACTGTTATCAAAGGCGACGAAATTGCTTCAACCTGTAAGGTGCGTTGGGCATTCGGTAAAGACCATCTGGTGTTAAAGACAACCAACGACGTTAAGGCTCTCCTACCCAGAGATACATATACCGCTGAGCTACTTAAAAGCGAATTTATTATTGATGACAAAATTACCGCTCCTATAAAAGAGGGCGATGTTTTGGGCAAAGCTAACTTTTATTACAACGGCGATTTGGTAGCTACTGCCGACCTTGTGGCAAGTCGCTCTGTTTCAAGAAACATTATAAAGCAAGTGTTTTCATATTTATTAAACGGTTGGTTTTTGACCGCCTTCGGTTTATTTGTTGTTGTTATTCTTTACAACAAAGCCGTAACCTCAAGACGTAAGAGAAAAAACAGATAAAGGATTTTTACGATGATACTAAACGGAGATATTTTTTCCTACAATTTAAAACGCCTGTTAAAAATGAATGGCATACGAAATGTTGAGTTGGCAAAACATCTTGGAGTTTCAAAATCTGCAATTAGCAACTACCTTTCCGGTGCTTCTATCCCAAAGGTTGAAACTATTGCAAGGATAGCTCTTTATTTTGATATAGGCGTGGATGTTTTGTTAAAGGATTATATAGATAAGACAAAAACCGAAATCAAAGAAGATAACAAAATTTCGTTTACTGTTCCGCTTTTTTGCAAAAAATTACAGGAAGGCGATGTTATATACAGAAACGACAACTATCAGGGAAATATCTATTCTCCCTTCCCTGTCCACCAGGATTATCAGTGTTATGCAGTTATGGCATACGACAATACCATGGCTGGTTACGGAATTGCAGAAAAAAGCATTGTAATTTATTCTTCCGATGAATCTGTATCACACGGAGAACTAGCCGTTGTTTTGATTAAACCTACAAAAACATTGGTTATTCGCGCTGTAACTGAAGATGATGACGAAATAACACTTTCCAGCGACAAAGGAACCGAACAATTTAAAAAGAGCACTAAGGGTTGCGACGCTTTAATCTTAGGTAAAATAATATGGGCAACATTTAATCCTAACAAATAGAAAATGAAGTGCTGTAGCACTTCATTTTTTATGCTCTTGGATGAGCTTTTGAATACACATCTTTTAACTTTCTGTTTATTACCTTTGTATACATCTGCGTAGTAGAAATATCAGAATGTCCTAACATCGACTGAATAGAATGAAGGTCGGCACCGTTCTCTAAAAGATGCACCGCAAAGGAATGTCTAAGTGTATGCGGTGTAATCTTCGTTTCTATCCCAGCAACTTCACCGTAATACTTTACAATCTTCCAAAAACCCTGTCGGGTCATCCTGTTGCCATTCATATTGACAAAAAGTGCCTGTTCGTCATCCTTTGCAATAGATTTTCTAATAACATTCAGATAATTTTCCATCGCCGCCATGGATGGTCTGCCAACAGGGATAATACGCTCTTCGTTGCCTTTTTTACAGCATATATATCCAAGTTTTGTATGAACATCGCCGATATTAAGAGCAATCAATTCACTGGCACGAATTCCTGTAGCATACAACAATTCGAGCATCGCTTTATCACGAATCGCTTTAGGCTCATTTCCTGATGGTGCCTCTAAAAATTTCGTAACCTCTTGTGCCGATAGTATTTCAGGTAAATTTTTATCTATTTTCGGCGGTTTTATCTTTAATGCAATATTTGTTTCGACTAATCCTGATGCCATAAGATAATCATACAGGTATCTGACAGACGCAATCATTCTGGCAATGGTAGTTTCTGATTTCCCTTCCTTTTCAAGACGCTTCAAAAATCCTGAAATTATACGTTTGTCCACTTTTTTTACATCTTTTACACGTTTTTCAAAAAGGTAATCTATAAATTTTTCTGCATCGGAATAATAAGCTGAAATCGTATTTCCCCGAAGATTATTATTGTTTAAATATGTTTTGTAACGTCCCAATAATTTTATCATATCAAGACTCCCCTAATTAAAATTAATAAACCTTATAAACACAGGCTCCACGTATGCCTGAACAAGCGATGCAACACTTAAAGCCGCTACACACGCTATGCCGTAAAATGCTGGGAAAAACACACTTTCTTTTACATTCTTTATTCCTTTTAATGTCGAACAAGATTTTTTTGTGCAGTATAGCAAATAGCTTATAAAACAGGGAATACTGATAATAGCATGTGGTAATATAGCGCATATGAACAATGATAACACATTGGTACCCGGCATATCAATTAAAGCGATTAAAACGGACCCGTATGAAAAACCTTTTATAAAGACGCAACCAACGATTCCTATGCTTCCAATTACCGTTACAGACATTAAGAAAGCAAAAAAAACTAATTGAATATAGCCGTTTATTGCAATTTTAAATGTTTCCGTAGAATTTGTGCTGTAATTTTTTACGTTTGTTATAAAATCGCTTATGTATAACCTTATTTCTTCTTCGCTACCTGAAGATCTATTTACAATCATCGAAAGTATCATGCCTGCAAAAAAAATTCCGACTATTAAAATATATCCCTTTACATTTGTCTTCAATGTATTTACTAGTATTTTTTTGAGCTTGTCTATCACAAAAACCCCTCTTTTCCACAGTTTATCATACACTTGTACAATATTCTATGTAAAGAGAGGGATATTAAGAACGTTTTTGTGTTTTACTTGGAATATTTTTTCAAAAGTCCATCTTTCATATCCCAAAGTGCAGGCGATAAATCTACATAATATTTATGGGGAAATTCAAAACGTTTGACCTCATCCCAAAGTCTTGCTATTTCATTTTCACAGTGCTTTTTAATTTCGTGAACATCAGGACTATTATAAACTTTTTTGCCCTTGTTATAAATCTGCACCGTCAAAAGCTCAACATTGAAATTTGTTATCGTCTTCCTTTTCCATGTGTGTTCAGGGTCAAATATTTCATAAGGTTGACTGGCATCAATAGTTTCATCAAAGAAAGTGATAACGTCTGCAATAGCTTCTCCGCTTTCATTAGAGAAAAGTCTATAAACTTTTTTGAAACCGGGATTCGTTATTTTTTCAGTGTTTTCGCTGATTTTTATTTTTGGTACGATTTCACCATTTTTCTCAACTGCAGCAAGCTTGTAAACACCACCAAAAACAGGCTCAGATTTTGATGTAATAAGACGTTCTCCTACTCCAAACGAATCGATTTTTGCACCTTGCATAAGTGTGTCTCTGATAATATATTCATCTAAAGAGTTAGATGCAGCAATTGCGCAATCTTCATATCCGGCAGCATCCAACATTTTTCTTGCCTTCTTGGAAAGATAGGCAATATCGCCCGAATCAATTCTTATGCCTTTAGGACGTTTTCCCTGAGGTTTGAGCACCTCATCAAAAACTTTAATTGCATTTGGCACACCAGACTTCAATACATTATATGTGTCCACCAACAACGTGCAGGAATCAGGATAAGTTTGTGCATAAGCGCGAAATGCTTCATATTCACTATCAAATAGTTGTACCCAGCTATGAGCCATGGTACCCAAAGCAGGAATGCCATCATCACGCTCTGAAATTGTACATGCAGTTCCGCAGCAGCCTGCGATGTATGCAGCTCTTGCCCCATATACAGCACCAGAATACCCCTGTGCACGTCTTGAACCAAATTCCATAACAGCTCTTCCCTCAGCCGCTCTGACTATTCTGTTTGTTTTTGTAGCAATTAGAGACTGATGATTAATAGTAAGCAAAATCATAGTTTCGATAAACTGCGCCTGAATAACAGGACCTCTTACGGTAATAATAGGCTCGTGAGGAAAAATAGGCGTTCCTTCGGGAATCGCCCAAACATCACATTCAAATTTGAAATTTTTGAGATAATCTAAGAATTCCTCACAAAAAATCCCTTTGTTTCTTAAAAACTTAATATCCTCTTGGCTAAAACATAAGTTATCGAGGTAATCTATTAATTGTTCAAGACCTGCCATAATGGCAAAACCGCCATTGTCTGGCACACGTCTGAAAAACATATCAAAATATGCAATCTCGTCTTTCAGTCCATGCTCAAAGTACCCATTTGCCATTGTTAATTCATAAAAATCTGTAAGTAACGTTAGGTTTTCTTTTGTCATTTTGATGCGCCTCTGTTATTTTAGAATATCTTTTACTATTTTGTTCATATTGTTCATTTTTAAATCAATATCCTGACAAATTCTCATCTGATTTTTCGCTCTTAACAAATTATGTTCAAGATAAAATTATCATAACACATTTTACAATCTTTTACAAGAAATTTTTATTTAATAAAACTTTTTGATATTTTTATTTTACATATTGGAAAAAATATGATATAATAATTATGAACACAATTTGACCCAAAATAATATTATCTAGGAGGTGTAATAATGGAAAGAATTATTTCTGAAATTAAAAACACAGCAGACAAAGTTGCAAAAAAATCAGGCGAGCTTGTGGAACTTTCAAAAGCTAAGCTCAATATTGCAAATACAAAATCTGATATCAGCGCCAATTTCAAACTTTTAGGCGAAATGATTTATGTGGCCCAGCGCGAAGATACAGAGGTCAATCCCGAAAGACTTGATGCACTCATTGCTAAGATTGATGTTCTTTACGAACGCCTTGCTGAATTTAACGAAATAGCAAATGGTCTTATGAATAAAAAATTGTGTCCGGAATGTGATAAGACAAACGACGTAAATGCATCATTTTGCTCCTACTGCGGTCATCACTATACCGAGGAGTAAATAATTTTTATTCATAACTAACTATGAAAGAAAACACATCAGTACCAATGGTAGTGGTTAAACGTCTTCCCAGATATTATAGATATCTGAGTGATTTAATCAACCACGAGGTTGCAAGAGTTTCTTCTGCGGAATTAAGCAGAAAAATGGGTGTTACCGCATCGCAAATAAGACAGGATTTTAACTGCTTTGGAGATTTCGGTCAACAAGGATACGGATATAATGTAAAACATTTACACGCTAAAATAGGCGAAATCTTAGGTCTTGACAAGCACTACTCTCTTATTATTGTCGGTGCCGGTAATTTGGGTCACGCCCTTGCTAACTATGCAGGTATAGAAAAAAGAGGTTATCGTATAATCGGAATATTTGATAACGACCCCGAAAAAATCGGAACTCAAATTAGAAATATACCCATATTAGACGTAAGTACGTTAGAATCTTTCTGTGAAGAAAATCAAGTGGACATTGCTGTTTTGTCCATTCCAAAAACAGAGGTAAAAGAAATTACCGACCGCCTTATCAGTTCAGGAGTAAAGGGGTTGTGGAATTTTTCATACGCAGAGCTTGAAACACCAGGTGACATCATAGTCGAAAATGTGCACTTAAGTGATAGTTTAATGACTTTGTCATACAAAATTACAAAATAACATTTTACAAGGCTTGCTCTAAGCAAGCCTTATATGCGCCTGTAGCTCAGTTGGATAGAGTGACAGACTCCGACTCTGTAGGTCGTGCGTTCGAATCGCATCAGGCGTACCAACACAACACAACTCGAACCATTTATCAAGTGTAACATAGGAGAAATTATATGAAAATAGTTTATTTAGATGCAAAAACACTGGGGGACGACCTTGATTTGACCGCAGTTTCTGAATTGGGCGAGGCTGTAATTTATCCCAACACATTACAAGACGAGGTTAAAAACGTCATAACTGATACTGACGTAATTATCGTTAATAAATTAAAGCTTAACGAAAGAAACTTGCAATACGCAAAAAAATTAAAGCTGATTTGTATTACTGCTACGGGCTATGATAACATTGACATCGACTATTGTCGCGAGCATGGCATAGCTGTTTGCAATGTAGTAGGTTATTCTTCGCATAGTGTTGCTCAATTAACCATCGCAATGGCTTTGAACCTTTCCATGAAACTACGCAATTATACTGATTTTGTAGATGACGGAAGTTATACAAAAAGCGGTGTTGCAAATAAACTTTCTCCCACTTACCACGAAATGTACGGAAAAATATGGGGTGTTGTTGGTTTGGGCTCCATCGGCAAACAAGTGGCAAACGTCGCCCAGGCTTTAGGTTGCAAGGTCATTGCATATAAACGCACTCCTGATAGTGTTATCCCTTGTTGTAATCTTTCTTACTTATTTAAAAAAGCAGATATAATATCTGTTCATCTTCCTTTAAACGAAGATACAAAAGGGATTATTGACAAAGAGTTAATATCGCAAATGAAAAAAGATGCAATATTAATAAACGTAGCTCGCGGTGCCGTAACTGATGAAGACGCTTTGGCAGAAGCAGTTTTAGAAAATAAAATAGGTGGTATAGGTATAGATGTTTATTCTGAAGAGCCATTTTCAGAAAACCACCCATTCTACAAGTTGTTAAACAACAGAAAAGCTCTTCTTACTCCTCATATGGCTTGGGGAGCAGTTGAATCAAGAGAACGTTGTTTAGAACATGTTATGGAAAACATCAAAGCCTTCTACAGAGGCGAAATCAAAAACAGACTTGATATATAAGAAACAGACGATGCATTCGCATCGTCTGTTTCTTATATAAACGATATAAAATTGTAACTTTGTAATATCTGAAAAAATTTTGCCAAACGTTCATAAAGAGGATTTGCTTCTTCGCCAAATTCAGCTTCAACATCTTTTGCAATATCAGCAATCGACTTCGTATTATCAATTTTATTCCAGACAAAGCTGCCGAATTTATCAAGATGAATATAGCTTATCTTCGGTTTTTTTAAAAGCTTCTGTGCTATTCTATTTGCGATGCCGGTATTTTCTACTTCAAGTATAACAAACCCTTCCTCATCACAAGAAAATTTAACCACTTCTCTCCTTGGAATATTTTCCAGATAATTTTCTATCAGAACTTTTTCCTTTTTCATTCTATTTTCTCTTCTTCCAGAGCGAGAACTTAAGAACAGTAAGAATTATTATTCCAAAAAGTATAAGTCCTCCAACATTCATAACAGCAACAGGGATAGCAAACTTTGCAGATAAATCTATAACAGAACCAACTCCAAATACCGCAAGTAATGCCAACAATATGCCAACAAGACCTTCGCCGGCAATCATACCTGAACAGAAAAGGACACCATCGTTAACAATCCTTCTCTTCTCTTCTTCGTTTCTCTTTAACTTATCAAGCGCAAGACGTATAAGACCACCTACCATAATGCACGCATTAAGCTGTACAGGAAGGTAAACACCGATTGCAAAAGGAAGAACAGGAATACCTATAAGTTCAACCACAACTGCGATAAACACACCGGTAAATACAAGTGCCCAGGGAAGATTTCCTTCCATAACACCTTCGATGATAAGTTTCATAAGGGTTGCCTGTGGAGCGCCCAATTCCTCAGAACCAAAACCCCACGCACTATCTAAAAGATACAACGTTCCGCCAATAGCAAACGCTGCAGCTACAACACCAATAACTTCTGCAAACTGTTGCTTCTTAGGAGTAGCTCCAAGAAGGTAGCCTGTCTTTAAATCTTGTGAGGTATCGCCCGCAATAGCTGACACGATACAAATGATAGAACCAATTGCAATAGCACTTGTCATGCCAACAATACCCTGTGTGCCGGTAACTTTTAAAATAAGTGTAGCAATCAAAAGTGTAGCAATAGCCATACCTGAAACAGGATTGTTACTACTTCCTACCAAGCCTACCATACGAGATGATACTGTCGCAAAGAAAAAGCCGAATACAACTACTATAACTGCACCTAACAAGCTAACAGGAATTGCAGGAACTAACCAAACTGCAAGGGTTAATATAGCTATGGCAATCAATACAACTTTAAGATTTATATCCTGGGCTGTACGCTCGGTTGATGTATTAGTAGCACCCGCCATACTTTTCATTGCGCCGCCAAAAGTTTTCACTATGAGTGGCAGCGATTTGATAAGGCTAATTATACCGCCTGCAGCCAATGCACCTGCTCCTATATATCTTATGTAGGAGCTCCAGATTGCGCTTGCTCCACCATCAGCAAAAATCGCACTTATAGGGTCCGTACCGGGATAAAGAATAATATCTGCACCAAAGAGTACAATCAAAGGAATAATAACAAGCCAACTGAGAACACCACCTGCAAACATATATGACGAAATTCTCGCACCACAAATATAACCTACACTCATAACCGCAGGATAAATCTGAGTGCCTATTTCTCCGGCGTATCCTTTTACATGGAATGAGATTTCGCCTGCAACAAGCTTCAACCCATCTATAATAAATTTAAATATTGCCGCAAATCCCATACCTGCAAATACAGTTGATGCATTAGCACCGCCTTCTTCGCCTGCAAGTAGAACCTCTGCACAAGCTGTTCCTTCCGGATAAGGGAGAACACCGTGCTCTTTTACGATAAGCGCATTACGAAGAGGTACCATAAAGAATACTCCGAGTAAACCGCCAATTAAAGCGATAAGGGTAATCTCCACTATGCCAGGTTTGTCAACCTTTCCCTCTGCTGCCCATAAGAACAAAGCAGGCAATGTGAAAATGGCACCCGCTGCCAACGATTCTCCTGCAGAACCTACCGTCTGTACGATATTACTTTCGAGTATGGAGTTTTTACGCATAATAACACGAATCACACCCATAGCGATAACTGCAGCAGGAATAGACGCTGATACTGTCATACCAACTCGTAATCCTAAATAAGCATTAGCCGCACCAAATATAACCGCTAAGAGGATACCCATAATTATAGATGTAACTGTAATTTCCGGTGTAATCTTCTCAGCGGGAACATATGGTTTAAATTCTTTTTTGTTTTCCATAATATCTCCTTTGTCAAATAAAAATCTTGTTGATTATATCACATTTTTGACAAAATGTCTACTAATAATTCAAAAAATGATTTTGCAGAAGATACACTCAATTTCTCATTTACAGTATGAATATCATACATATCGGGTCCGATTGAAATACAATCAAAATCATCTATTTTCGACGCAAATACTCCACACTCCAAACCTGCATGTATTGCAATTACATCAGGTTTTTCACTAAAATGTTCTTCATAAGTTTTTATATACAATTCCTGCAAGGAAGAATTCTCTTTGTACTCCCACGGCGGATAATGCCCAAAAACTTCAATATTGCAATTATTGTATGATGCAAGTGAGGTTAATCTTTCTTCCAAAAATTCCATTGCAGTCTGCTTATTACTTCGTAGCGCAAAATGAAGAATTATTCGTTCTTCCTCTGTTCTTAAAACACCTAAGTTCAGTGAAGTTTCCACCAGATTTTTAATTTCAGCGCTCATTTCTACAACACCATTCGGAGCGGTCAACAGCATATAAATAAGCTTTTCTTTAGATTCTTTATCTATAGCGTCGAAATTACCTTCCTCCCCTACTCGTACCGATATGGCAACGTCTTCTTCACGCTCAGATATTTCTTTCTTCACAACAGCAAAATAGTCCTCTATTTTAGCAACGAACTCTTCCGTTTCATCAACAACAAGCTCTATATTACATATTGGAGTTATAGCGTTTCCCTTATCTCCGCCATTGATTGAAATTATTTCGAAATCACGGAGCTTTCTAGCATAATTTAATATTCTTCCGGATAAGATATTGGCGTTTACTCTGCCCTTATCAATTTCTACGCCTGAATGACCGCCTTTTAGGCCTTTTAATGTAATTATAACTTTTTTACCACAAGCTTTCATTCTTTTGACAGGCATTAAAATTTTACAATCGCTGCCTCCGGCACAAGAAACTGTCAAAAGCTTTGAATCCTCAGAATCTATATTTATCATTCTCTTAGCTGATAATTTTGTACAATCAAGCTTACCAGCTCCTATCATACCAATTTCTTCATCAGTTGTAAGAACTGCTTCGATAGGTGGATGAATAAAATTATCACTTTCTAAAATGGCAAAAATCATAGCCACAGCTATTCCATTATCAGCACCAAGTGTAGTGCCGTTTGCTGTTATATAATCACCGTCTACATAAATATCGAGACCATCAGTGTCAAAATTAATGGTGCTTTCAGGCGTTTTTTGACATACCATATCTATATGCCCCTGCAAAATCACAGGCTCTCCTGATTTTGTACCATCCTTATAGATTATTACATTGTTGACTTCGTCACGCTCATATCTCAATCCGTGATTTTTCGCAAATTCAACACAATAATCTGCAATTTTCCCCATATTTCCGGAGCCACGCGGAATACTGCATATTTCCTCAAAATAATGAAATACCCTCTGTGGTTCTATAGCACTTAATTTATTCATTCAATTTCCTCCGAAAGTAATTTTTTAATATTATTTGCAATATTTTATATTTTATCACTAAGTATATCTAAAAATACCTCTGTTACTTTTGTAAAATCATTTTTGTCATATATAAAATGTGCTGATTTTTCTAATACTGTAAGCGCTATGTTTTCTTTTTGAGGAATAAATTTTTCGCTTTTTCTGGATACAAGCTCATCTTTAGCCGACTGAAATATATAGCATGGTACATTTACGTTTTCAATAGTTGTTCTGCTTCTCTTTGATTCTGAAAACAATTCCAGATACCTAGGAATCCATCCAATGTATTCCCATAATTTTAAGTTAAGCTTTACACCATGTGCCTTGTCATACGCTTTTCCAACCTCATCTTCATCTGAAATGAGACCCAAAAGCGACTTAAAAGAATTGACAAAGGCAGTTACCTTTACACCTATTTTCAAGGGTGTTCCCAATAGTAACAAAGCCTTTATACATTCCGGATATTTTGCCGACAAATCGTAAGCAAAAAGCGTTCCCATAGAATGTGCAACTATTATGATTTCTCTATATTTTTCATTTAATTCAAAAATTATATTTTCTACCTGTTCTTTCCACTGTTTCATAGACGCTCCTGCAAAATCACGCACATTTCCGCCGTGCCCACGCAATAGCACATTATAGATACCGCAATTTTCAGGAACTAAATCAATAAAGCTCTCAAAATGCTCAGGACTTCCTAAGAAACCATGAATAAACAGTACTACTCTATTACCGTCTGTATGACGGATGTACTCCTTATGCGCCATTGTAACACCTACATTCTAAGGTAATTTAATAACAGCCCCACCCCGATATTCAACATGAATGCAAGGGGGATCAGTAATCGAAATTTCATTTTTGAGTTTTTATGATTGAATAATATCATTCCAAGCATAGCGCCTATACTTCCAAATAAAAACGCAGGAACAATCAAACCATTTTCGCTTATGCGCCATTTGCAGCGTTTTGCACGACGCTTATCCACGGCGTAAAGCAACATTATGATCACGTTCCATATACAAATCATTATCGCCAACCAATTCATTTCAACACCTCAGAGGAAAAATATTTTCTTCTATTCTCCTTCTTCTCCGTCATCAATTTCTATAAGTCCATCGGGTGTTTCTACCATATCGTGACGATTCAGTAAGAATCTTCTTATTGCAAAAAGTACAGCAATAGCTATTACAGTAATAAGACTCTCCCAAGACGCAACATGTCCAACGATAAGCTGACGTGCAAGAGCAAAAGCCAATACTTCAATTATTGTTTCCGGTGTATGCTTACATAACATTTTAATAAGCTCAGCACCGATGGCAAGTGTAATAGCATTGTCCAAAATCAGTACAAGCGAGCTTATACCTTGATTATAGATAGAAGTAGTTATCATATCCACAACCATATGCACTGCTAATATAATAACTGCAATTCCAACTATCAGCGAAATAAAAAGTTCAATCAAGTAACTCGTTTCAAACATTTTGTCCTGAAGTTTCTTTCTCATAATCCTTCTCCTTTTTATGTAAACTTTTTTATCTAACCTAATGATATTTTAAGTCTTTACTAAATAAAACCGGCAATTTAGAATTCGTCCGTATTGTGTCAAACAATATAATCTGTATACAAATCAATAATTCTGCTATTAATTAGCATACGCAGGCTGAATACCGCAGAATACAATATGATTTTAAAATTTTATAGAATAAAATTTCGTATATGTTAATTATAGAATTAGTGAACAATTTAGATGTCGATTCTACCAGGAGTAAAAATCTTTGCTTGCAAGGAGATTTTTACGACGCCGTGAATTGACACATCGGTCAAAGACCGCAAAAGTCTTTAGACTTTTAGGGATTTTGTACAACAAAATCCCATATGTGTCAATTATAACATATATCATAGCAAAACACAAGAAATGCAGTTTATTTTTGTTATATTTTGAAAAAAATAATTTTCTTCTTGACAACATTTTCTTATTCTGCTATAATAATTAAGGTATTAACGTGGCCCGTTGGTCAAGCGGTTAAGACACCGCCCTTTCACGGCGATAACGGGGGTTCGATTCCCCCACGGGTCACCAAAAAAGCAAGAACGTACGAAGTTGCGTTCTTGCTTTTTTATTTGTTCAAAGGGAATCGAACCCTGAGAGGGCATGAGCCGTTAAGAAAACAATTGATAATTGTTTTTAGGCGAACGGGCGAAGTGCGGTACCAAAGCTTGTCTTTGGTGCACTGAGTCGGTCATACGCGAAGCGGATGCTCCCCCACGGGTCACCAAAAAAGCAAGAACGTACGAAGTTGCGTTCTTGCTTTTTTATTTGTTCAAAGGGAATCGAACCCTGAGAGGGCATGAGCCGTTAA
>JAZRPE010000014.1:0-24387 GCA_045649085.1 Congzhengia sp. | reverse complement strand
CGACTTACGGGTAACGAGGGAACAGGAGAGATTACTGTTTACAGAAATATTGTGGGTAGCGCTGAGGAGGATATAAGAGAAGAGTACAACGTTTTCTCCGAAAGCAGTGCAACACTTGAACATACCTCCTGCGACAATCAGCTGACATGCGACCTGATTGATTTCTTTAAAAACGGAAACAGAGAAAATCTTTCATTCATCGAAGGGGCGCTCGAGAGCCATCTTGCTTGTTTTGCAGCTGAAATCTCAAGAAAAGAAGAAAGAGTAGTCTATATTTCAGAACTTGAAAAATAATAAACATCGGAGAGTCTTGTAATGAACAGATTATTTACCAGAAGTACAACTGTAAAATATCAGAATTTAGATAAAATATGGGATTTTTGTACTGATTCGGAAAACCGCGGAAACGGCGAAAAATGGTATGAAAACTTCCCTAAAAACAGTGTGAAGATGTCCGTTCCCTCCTGTTGGAACACGACCTTAGGACTTTTTCGTTACGAGGGGGTGGTGTGGTATCGCACGGATTTCTGCATCACATCAGACGATATTTACATAAATTTTGAAGGTGTCTGTCACGAATGTGATGTATATATCGATGGCAAACATATCGGCTATCATTACGGCGGTCTTACTGAATTTGGTTTTGAGGCCTTTAGAATTGGTAAGGGCAACCACGAAATAGTAGTACGAGTGGACAATACACTTGACATGGAAACGACCATTCCTCATTCTTGCAGTGACTGGTACAATTATGGAGGTATATGCCGTAGCGTTAGTGTTATCGAAATAGACGAGTGTTCTATTCGTGATATGGTTATTAAATACGATCTGGATGTGGATAAAAAATCAGCAGCAGTGAATGTTGCAACCACAATTTATACTAAGAAGCCTATAACAGATACACTGAAGATTTCAGTTGATGGCACTTGTGTATACGAAAAGGAAATTACTATCGATGGTGTTTGTACACATGTTGCAGAAGGTATATCACTCAAGAACCTGAAACTTTGGGATATTTATGAGGGTAATCTCTATTATTTTACTGTTACATTTGGTGGAGAAGATTTGACCGATAGAACAGGTTTCCGTAAAATAGAAGCTCGTGGCAAAGATATTTACTTGAATGGCAAACAGATTACAATAGTAGGTATAAACCGCCACGAAATACATCCCGACTGGGGCTTTACGATGCCTTTTGAACTTATCAAGCGTGACCTTGACATTTTAAGGGATTCAAACTGTAACACAGTAAGAACAGCACACTATCCTCACTCTAAGAAAACCTATGACTATATAGATGAACTTGGACTTTTATGCTGGGAGGAAATTCCTGTTTGGGGAAATAATCCACAGTGGGCAGAATCGTTGAAGAATGAGAAATTCATAAATCGAGCAATAAACATGATTGACGAAATGATTGTGCGCGATATGAATCATCCTTCTATTGTATTCTGGGGTATGTACAATGAAATCGATACATCACTTCCTCAGTCACTTGAATTCACTAAGAGTCTTGTTGCACGCACGCACGAACATGATACATCAAGGCTTACAAGCTTTGCTTCATGTTCAATAACAATCCCTGGACCTCACGACATTTGTGCGGGTGAGGTTGATATGGTTAGCTTTAACTATTATCTTGCGTGGTTACCATCTATAAAGACAGAAACCTTTGACGAGCTTGTAACAAGAATATACAATCATGTTACCAAAACAGCAGGCAGAGAGATGCCCATTATGATGTCGGAGTTTGGTTGCGAAGGATTAAAGGGTTGCCATACTTTAGAACCTCAGAGATGGTCTGAAAACTATCAGGCAGAAACACTAAAAGAAGCAATGAAAGCTTATTTTGAAAGCGGAAAATTCTGCGGTGGATGCATCTGGCAGTTCTGTAATGTTCAGTCACAACCTCATTTTGAGTATATGCGTCCCGGCGGTTACAACAATAAAGGTTTACTTGACGAATACCGCCGTCCTAAGTCAACCTTTGAGGCAGTAAAACAATTGTATAAAAAATATAACCCCAAAGGTGACAGAGAAACGGTAATTGAACTCTATTAAGGAGAAGACAACGCTTATGAAATCGGCATACGAATTTAATTTTGAAATGTTGAAAAAAACAAAGCCATTAATGTCATATAATGGCGAAAATTTTGCAGTATGGCAAAAGGAAGCAAGAGAAAAATTAACGGAGCTTTTGGGCATTGATACATTTCAGAAAACAGAGCCTGAAACAGAAATAGAATATGAGAAAAAAATCGAAGGTGCAACAGAAATCCGTTTCACATTCGAAACCGAAGACGGATACAGAGCACCTTGCCATATACTTCTGCCTGACGGAACAGAAAAACCGCCGGTAATCATTTGCCTTCAGGGACATTCTACCGGTATGCATATATCACTGGGCAGAGTTATATATGAAGGCGATGCAAAAAGCGTTGCTGACGGAGACCGCGATTTTTGTATAAGAGCGGTCAAAGAGGGATTTGCCGCGATTGCGATGGAGCAGAGAAATTTCGGTGAGTGCGGCGTGCATCCCGGATGGGCGGATTGCGGACATTCAAAGCTTGTGGCAGAGCTTATCGGAAGAACAACGATAGGTGAGCGTGTATGGGACATAATGCGACTTATAGATTTGCTAAAAACGGAGTTCTCAGACAAAGTCGATACAGATAGAATTTGCCTGATGGGTAATTCAGGCGGCGGAACAGCTACAGCGTATACTGCAGCCTTGGACGACAGAATTACTCTTGCTATGTCGTCGTGCGGTCTTGGAACATATTCAGGTTCAATCGGTGCTATCAGCCATTGCTCCTGCAACTATGTGCCTCACATTGCGAAATACTTTGAAATGAGCGACTTGATTTCTATGGCATATCCTAAACTCTTCATTCAGGTAAGCGGTATTACAGATAATTATTTTCCGATAGATGCGGCAAAAGAGGTGTTTGAAAAAGGCAGCGCGACATACAAAGAGATGGGCTCAGAAGAAAAATGCGTTTTGGTTGTCGGCGATGCAGGACACAGATTTTATGCAGATCTTGCTTGGCCTGTGGTGCATAAATTATTAGGAGAGTAATTTGATGTGGAAAAAATAATGAATTTTGAAAATATAAGAAAATTTGCATATGTAAATGACGGCATATTAAGATGAAGATAGCCAAGTTAATATAGACGTTCATTCAAAGACTTTTGTTGAGAAATTAAAAGACAAAGGATATAGCGTTACACTTGATGTTCAGCAAGGCAGAGAGCGTTGTCAGCTGTCCCTTGAAATGAGGAAAAAATTCTTTGAATATTGTACTAAATGAGCTATATGTTTGAAAATAATAGGAGGTAAATATAATGATTATATTTTACAGTCAAAACATTTGGAATTCTGTTCCTGCAGCTTTTCGTAACAAACTTGTCCGTTCACTTGTTGATGATTTTGACCCTGACGTTTGCGCTTTTCAGGAATGCGGTCCCGAAAGAAATCGTGTGGGTGAAGCTCCCATAATGGATTTGATGGGTAATGTGTACGTTGAGGCTACACCTGAGTTTGCAGACAGAAACTATACGCCAGTATTGTATAAAAAAGACAAATTTAATTTGCTTGACAAGGGCTATATGCTTTTTGACGGAAAAAACGATTGCAATTCCAAAGGTCTGACATGGGCAGTAATAGAAGAAAAAGAGACAGAGAAAAAATACGCTTTTGTTTCAACACATTTCTGGCCCTCTGAAGTTGCAGAAGAGGACAATCAGCAACGCATTCAGAACGCAAGACAGGTTAAGGAAATTTGTGAGATGATAATCGCGAAATACGATATCCCCGTAATAGTGGGCGGAGATTTCAACAATGGCGAAAACGCTGTTCAGGGTGATGAGCCTTACAAATTTATGTTAAAAGAAGGCTTTCGCGATATTCGTTTCTTTGCTGAAGAAACAACAAATGAATTTACATGCAGATGTGCATATCCCATTTTGAATGAGGACGGAAAAACATACAGTAAATGCCCTGTTGCGCCTTCGTTTCGAATTGATAATATTTTTGTTTACGGAGATTATCCTGTAAACGTTAAGAAATTTCATGTTGAAACAAATGATAAGGCTCTTACTTCGTCTGACCATTGTCCTTTGTTAGGATATTTTGACATGTAATTATATATTAGCGCCCCATATCGGTTAAAGACATAGGGCGCTAATGCAAATTTGGTTATTTTACTTGTGAATTTCTCTTGAATTGCTGTGCAGAGGTGTTGTAGCATTTTTTAAAGAGACGTGAAAAATAGTGATAGTTTTCAAATCCTAATTTTGTTGCTATGTCACTAAGAGATAGTTCTGTATTCTTTACCATTTCTGATGCGATAATCATTTTTTGTTCGTTTATGTAGTCTATCAAGGTTTGTCCGGTTTCTTTGGTAAATAATGCAGAGGTATACTCCTTTGAAAGATGTATTGTGTTTGCGATTTTTGAAAGTGTCAGTTTTTCCTCAATGTGCTCGCTGACGTAATGCATAATTTTTAAAACGTGCGGATTTTTAAAGGATTTTTTTTGATTTTCATAAATTTCCAAAAGGACATAACTAAGTATACTGATGCATTTCTGCTTAGTGTAGTACTTGTGAAATTCGTGTTGTACGGGGAATAGTGAAATAATTTTCTTAATATTTGGTGTTATGCAGTTTGGTAAATATAAATCCAGTTTAATATCCATATCATCGGCAAAAAAGTTATAGCTCACATATTTCCTGATGTGGCTGTTGTCTTCAGGTCTGCTCCTGAGAGTGCCGGGTGGAAGAAAAATAGCATCATTTTTTTTGATAACTATCTCCTGTCCTTCAATATAATAAGTCATCTCCCCCTCAAGCATAAATGTGAAATCGTAATAAAATATGCGTTCTTCGGGAAGTTCAAAACAATTTGAAGTAGAAATGTTACGGTAGTGTTTGATATCTTTTATAACCATAGTATCTCCTTCCGTTTTTAAACACGTTCAGTTTTATTAATTATTTGAAAAAGTTGAAAAGAAAAAATATAATTCCGCCATATTAATATTATGCAAATAACGGCACTTTTTGTTAATAATGTGCATTGAGCATTTAAGGAATAGACCCTATAATAATTATAGCATAATAAATTTGTAAGTCAATGTTAATTTTATACAACTATTAAAACATTGTTATTGGGAGTTTTATCTCCTACGGTTGGTTCAAATCAGCTTTTTAAAGAGGAGAATATCAAAGAACTTTTTTATGATATAGTAGGAATTTTTGAGGGAAATGACGTGAATTTTCTTAATCCTGAATGCTGGAACGGCGGTCTAGCCGTTACATACGATACAAAGTCACATGAAATAGATTTTATACCTATGGTAAATTATGATGCAGGTATCAAACTTGCTAAAGGTAAAGAAAAAGAAGAAATGATGAAAAAATTTGCAGAGCGCAGTGAAAGCATTAAAGATGGCATATAGTGCAAAGGTTGGAGCGAATTTTGCCAAACAGTTAGAGAAAATTACACTGGTATAAGTAGCGAGGGCCTATGAAGAAAATACAACCGAGAAGTAAAATAAAAGCGGGAGAAACCTATGGACTTTAAACAAATAGAGAACAAATATCGTCCTGCGCCATTCTGGTCGTGGAACGAAAAACTTAATACAGAAGAAACCAAAAGACAGGTAAAGGTTATGCACAAAGCCGGTCTCGGGGGATTTTTTATGCACGCAAGAGGCGGTCTGCAGACGGAGTATATGTCCGATGAATGGTTTTCAAATATTGAAGCTGGTATAGAAGCTGCAGAAGAATTGGATATGCTTCCTTGGGCGTACGATGAAAACGGATGGCCTAGCGGTTTTGGTAACGGAAAAGTAAACGGTCTTGGTGTGCGTTATCAACAAAAGTGGTTAAGATATGACAAAAACTTAGAGGGCGAAAACACTATCTGTATAATTGATGGTGTGCGCTATTATTATGAGGTAAATCCATTCTATGTAGATGTTCTTTTGGCTGATGCAACCAAGGTGTTTTTAGAAGAAATTTATGCACCTTACTACGAAAAATATAAAAACAGAATTAAAGGATTTTTTACCGATGAACCGCAGATTTCACGTGATGGTATTCCGTGGAGTGATGCACTGTGTGAAGAATATAAAATGGCTTATGGCGATGATCTTTTGAGCCGTTTGCCTGAGCTTTTTGAAAATAAGGGCGAATACAAAGACACAAGAATAAAGTTCTATAAATTAATTACTGATTTATTTTCAAAAAACTTTATGAAACAGATATATGATTGGTGCACAGAGAGAGGTCTATCGTTAACAGGCCATCTGGTTCAGGAGGAAACCTTTGAAATTCAGACCACTTCAAGTGGTTCCGTGATGCCGCACTATGAATATTTCACTATCCCCGGTATGGATTGCATCGGTAGGGGGATTATTTATGATTTGACTCCTTACCAGCTTGGTTCTGCGTGCCAACAACTTGGCAAAAAACAGGTAATGTCCGAAAGTTTTGCGGGTTGTGGCTTTGGTGTTAGTTTTGAAGAATTGAAGAAGATCTATGAACATCAGATGGTTCACGGTGTAAACTTCTTATGTCCTCATTTAGAGGGATATTCTTTAAGAGGACTGAGAAAACGTGACTGGCCGCCTGCGATGTTTTATCAGCAGCCCTGGTGGGATAAGTATAATATATTCTGTGATGCAATGGCACGCACAGGCAAAATTCTGGCTGAAGGCACACCTTGTCCTGATACCCTTATAATTCATCCCACTACAACTGCTTGGACATTCTATAACGAAAATGGAAATGAAGGTCTGGAAGAATTCTATCAGAATTATAAAAAGGTATTGAACGATTTCGACGCAAAACACATTCAGTTCCATCTGGGTGATGAAACGCTGATAGCACGTCATGGACGTGTGGAAGGAAATAAATTTATCATTGGTGAAATGTCTTATGACAGAGTAGTTTTGCCTGAAAATCTCATACTTTTTGATAGCACTAAAAAACTGCTGGATGAATTCGTGAAAAACGGCGGAAAGCTTGAAAAACCCGATGAGGTAAAAGCAGAAAACGAAATAGTAGACAATGAAAATATTATATACACAAAGCGTGTATATGATGACTTCGATATTTACTATTTCCTTAACCACACAGATGAATATCAGAATACTCATATTTCTGTAGCAGGTAAGCGAATAGATGCTGTAACAGGTAATATATTACCTTTCCCAGACAATTACACTTTTGCACCTGGCGAAAGCGCAATAGTGCTTTATGACGGAAAAAAAGAAGAAGTGCATAAAATGCCTGAAAAAACGATAGATTTATCAGGCAAGTGGAAAATTGAAAGTACAACACCAAACCTTCTCACACTTGATTACTGTGAATACTATTTTGATGGAGAATTGCAAGAGGAAAAAGGCTATGTGCTGAATATATTACATCGAGCAATGGCATTGAAAGGACCTGTTGAAATCAGGCAGATTTACCGTGTAAATGTAAAGGATGTTCCAAACGAGTTGTTCTTGGTGTGCGAAACTCCTGAGAAGTTTGAAATAGCCATCAACGGAACAAAAATTGACAGCAACAAAAAAGACGGTTACATAATAGACAAGGCCTTTGAAAAACTCAATATTTCTCATTTGATAAAAGAAGGTATAAACGAGATTGAATTTAACTGTACATTTACCCAAAGTGAACAGGTCTATAAGGATTTAGAAGATGCATCTATATTCGAAACTATGAAAAATAAGCTTACATATGACATGGAAATAGAGCCTTGTTATTTAGCGGGATGTTTCGGTGTGGAAGTATCGGGTATGTGGAAGCCTTTAGAGAGAAATGCATATAGAACAGGCAGTGATTTTACAATAGTAAAGATACCTGAGAGTATTTCTCTTACAGATATTCAGAAACAGGGATTTCCGTTCTTTGCAGGAACAATATCAGTGTCAAAGGAATTTGATTTTTCTGATACAGATTACCAAATCAGCTTTAAAAAAGCAGGTATAAACGCAATAAATGTGAATGTAAACGGAGAATGTGTTTCTGACCTTCTGTGGTATCCTTTCAGTTGTGATATTTCAGAATATCTGCAAAAAGGAAAGAATAAAATAACCCTCGCACTTTATAATACTCTTCGCAATATGCAGGGACCACACCACCTTAAAAAGAGCGAGTATTTCGCTATACCGCCTTCTATATTTTATAAGGAAAAGTGCGTATGGAACGCTAACCCTGAAGATGAATGGAATGAAGGCTATTCGTTTGAGAGAATGTTTTTGGAAAATCAGATATAGGTTGTATAAACATTCTATTAAGATTTGAAACAAAGAGGAGATATCAATGATACAAGATTTGCACTCGCACACTTATTATTCGTATTGCGGAAAAGATTCCCCTGAAGCAGTTGTAAAAAACGCTATATCAAATGGAATTGAGTTAGTGGGGATTTCAGATCATTACCATGGTGTTGTAATGAGTCATCTTGGTTTTGATTATGGAAGTGATGAAGAAAAGGCAAAAATGCACAATAACGCCCTTAAGAGGTACTATGAGCATATAAAACTCATAGCCGAAAAATATAAAGATTATATTGAGGTATTGTGCGGTATAGAAATAACTACGTTAGATTTAGGATACACACTGCTTCCGGATGGTGTAGATGTGTCGATGTTTGATTACTGTTTTATTGAAAATATTCAATTTGCAGACACGACTGTTTCAGATGTTTTTGACTTCGCTAAACGTTGTGGATGCAAAAGGACTGGACTTGCGCACATTGATTTACCTGCTTATATCCAATCAAAAGGGTTCGATATGGATGCGTTTTTTAAAGAAATGGCAGAGCAAAATATATTTTGGGAACTTAACGTAAATTATGATGCAATTCATGGCTTTAAGGAACACCAATATGTAAAAGATTTTTTCAGTTGTGATGAGATTTTAGATGTGGTCAGAAAAAGCAATCTTGTGCTAAGCGTAGGATTTGACGGACACGACCTAAAATATTATGATGCTGATAGAGTGAAAAATGCATGCCATAAATTAGAAGAGCTTGCTATTCCTATGATAAAGTGAGCTGGTATATGACTGAATATCTGCAACACTTAAATTTTTAGACGTGACAGAAGAAAAAAGCTATATTCAAAAGAGCGGAGTAGGATTGGAAAGTGCCGAGAAACAAATAACTTTAACACAATATTGTAATTAATGCAAAAAGCATTGATTTATAAAAATTTAAGGAGGAAAAACTATGAAAACGAAGAAAATTTTAAGCATAGCATTAGCTCTTATTTTGGCTATCGGTATGCTTACAGGCTGTAACGGAACGGTTACATCAGAAGCAGAAAAGAACTTCTCAGAAACAGACGAGAAGCTAACTCTTTCATGGCTTAGTTACCCTATACTTTCGGGTTGTGAAGAGGGAACAGAGACAGAACTGCTGCTGGAAGAAAAATTTAACGTAGATATCAAACCCTTATTCTACGAAGAAGCAAAGTTCAATGACAAAAAGACAATGCTTATGGCAGGCGGAGATATTCCTGACCTTATTTATGAGCTTGACCCTGTTAATGTGTTTAATGATGTTGACCAGGACTTTGTTGTTGAGGTTCCTTACGGAACAATTGAAAAGTATGCACCTACATACTATCAGTATTTGAACGATAATGCACCTGCTGCGTGGTCATATTCAAGATATATGGATGCAAACTGGGGCGTTCCTAACCTCAACTATTTCAATGGTTTCCCCAAAGCATATGGATACCGTACTGACTGGCTGAAGAAAGTGGGCAAAGAAGCGCCTACAACATTAGACGAAATGCACGACGTGTTATATGCGTTTGTTCACGATGACCCTGATGGTAACGGCAAGGATGATACCTTTGGTTATACGACAGTTGCTAATCATTATCAGTGGTTCTTCCCGGATATTTTCGGTGCGTATGGTGTTCTTCCCTTTGACTGGCAGGAGGTTGACGGTGAAATTGTTTACGGTGGACTTCGTGAAGAATGTACAGAAATAATGCAGCTTCTTCAGGATTGGTACAAAGAAGGACTTATTCATCCTGACTTCGTTTCGGGAACTAATATACACAAGTTGGCTACTATGAACCAGGCAGGTTTCTATCCTGAAATTAGCTTGCAGGATGACAAAGATCCCATATCACACATTTCTACTGTTCGTGAACGTATTCCTGAAGCGGACTACACATATGTAGCAGCTCCCTATGGTCCTGACGGACTACATGGTGTCAGAGTATGGGGTGACCTTTGCCACGTTGTATCTTTCGGTAACACAGAACAGTATGGTGTCGCAGTTCCCAGAATGCTCCAGATGCTTGAAGGAATGTTTGCAGACGATGAGCTTGCAAAGACAATCAATATTGGCGTAGAGGGCAAACATTGGGAAGCAATCCAGGATCAAAATTCAAATGCTAAAGCATCATATCAGTTTAAAGGCGAATACACTGATTCTGCCGCAAGAAGATTAGCAGGTCTTTGCGTTCAGCTTAACGGTCCTTCATTCTTTATGCCTATCGCACCTAAAAAAGAGTTATATATGAGCAATATGACACCTAATTACAGAAACTGGCTTGAAACCTATGCTCCTGCTGATGCAGCGTTGACAGACGCGTTCTATAAGGTAGAAATCGTTCCTTCTGCTGCAGAATACTTAGTTGATTTAAGAAACAAGCAGATGGCATTGATGGCTGATGTTATTTTTGGCACCAAATCAGCTGAAAGCTACTTGAGCGAGTTTGGTGAAATGTGGTCAAAGGGCGGCGGCGACGTGATGCTTGAAGAAGCTAAGGCACAGAGTGAAATAATGGAAGATATATATAAGGATATCGGCATTAAATAACCCAGTGCTATATTATATTTAAAACATATTTATTATAAACAAAAAAGTGGACAGTGACAAAATAAATAATTTTGTCACTGCCCCCTTTGTTTTATTTGCTTGTGCTGGATAATCATATCTGATCACATACACCCACGGGAGGTTAAATATGAAAAATGTACACATTATACCCCACAGCCATTGGGACAGAGAATGGTATATGCCCTTCGAGTACCACAGATGGCATTTAATAAAGCTCATTGATGACTGTATGGAATTGTTTGAAAAAGATAAAGAATTCAAAAGCTTTTATTTAGACGGTCATACAGCGTTGGTTGAGGATTATCTTGAAATCAAGCCTCAAAACGAAGAAAAAATCAAAGAATATGTCCGTACCGGTAGATTTGCCGTAGGCCCTTGGTATATCTTGCAGGATGAGTTTTTGACAAGTTCAGAGGCAAATGTCAGAAACCTTTTGGTTGGTATGGATTTAGCCGAGAAGCTTGGTAAGGTTACGAAAATGGGATATTTCCCCGATTCCTTTGGGAATGCGGGTCAGATGCCCCAGATATTATCTCAGGCCGGGATGGATGCTATTGCATTCGGCAGAGGAGTCAAGTCTGTGGGTATGAACAATGCAGTAATCGAAGATGAGGGCTATGCCTCAAGATACTCTGAAATGTACTGGGCATCTCCCGATGGTTCAGCGTTACCTTCAGTACTGTTTTCAAACTGGTACTGTAACGCACAGGAAATCCCGGTAGATGGAAACAAAGAGTATTGGGACAGGGTTATTGGTGACGCTGAGAAATTTGCATCGACTGATGAACTTCTGATGTTAAATGGTTGTGACCATCAGCCTGTGCAAAAAGATCTGTCGGAGGCACTTAGAAAAGCACGAGAGAATTATCCCGACTACAATTTTATCCATTCTGATTTTGAAAGTTATATGAAGGCATGCTTTGAAAAAATACCTGAGGGACTGAATACTGTAACAGGTGAGCTTATCGGTCAGGATACTGATGGTTGGCATACGTTGGTAAATACATGCTCTTCCCATATTGATTTAAAGGTAATGAACAGGAAGAGCGAGATGTTACTTGAGGGTGTTGCCGAGCCCTTGAGCGTTATGGCGTCAGCTATGGGAAAAGAATATCCTCACGAACAGTTATTATATTCTTGGAAAACATTGATGAAAAACCATCCTCACGACAGTATCTGCGGTTGCAGCTGTGATGAGGTAAATGAGGAAATGAGAATCAGATTTAAAAAGTCGCAGCAGTCAGCAGAAATGATAATCCGTGATGACCTGGAATATATAGCAAAGCACATTGACATATCTGCGTTTTCAGATTGTGATGCTGTTTTTGCAGTTGTAAACACAATGCCGGATAGAAGAAACGCTTATGTAAATGCAGAGATTGATATTAAGCGTATTTCCTGCCGTATACCGAATGCGCCGTATAATGCCTGCGATATTCCGGGAACCATTAAAAAGTGTGATATTTATGACGGCGATTATGAGTTGGTTGATAGTGAAGGCAATGTATATCCCTGTGAAATTACCAACAGAAGAAAGCAGTTCGATTACACCTTGCCTGATGATCGTTTTAGACAACCTTATATTGCAGAACGCGGAACAGTTTCTTTTGAAGCCGAAAATCTGCCTGCAGTAGGCTATAAGGTATATGGCATTAAAAAGACGAATAAAAAGAAAAAAATAAAAGCTGTTGCGGACAACATTTTAGAAAACAAGTACTTAAAGGCTGTAATTAATGAAGACGGCACAATAGATTTGCTGGATAAGGCAACAGGCAAACAGTATGCAGGACTACTACGTTTTGAAGATACAGGTGATATCGGTTCAGAATATACATATATTCCGGCAAAAGGCAATTCAATTCTTTCTGGAGAAAAGCCTGCAAGGATTGAATGTGTAAGATGCGAGGAATTTGTAACGGAATATAAGGTTACTGTAGAGATGGAAGTTCCTGAATGCTGTGACGAAGCAGCAATGGCAGAAAGAAACAACTTTGTAGATATTCATGAAAGATGCGGTGGAAGAAGTGAAGAAACCGTTACACTTCCTATTACCTCCTACATTACATTAGGTGCAAACAGTAAAAGACTTGATATTAAGACAATAATAGAAAATAATGCCCGTGACCACCGTGTAAGGGTGTTATTCCCCACGGGATTAGACGCTAAAACGCACAAGGCAGAAACAATATTTGAAGCAGCAGAGCGTCCCAATGCTCACAAACCAACCTGGACATATCCGTCTGGATGCGAGCATCAGCAGGGGTTTGTTATGATGAGTGATGGTAAGTGTGGCCTTGCAGTTGCAAATATCGGTTTGTACGAATACGAAACAATGGGCAACACTATTGCAGTTACACTTCTCCGTGCAGTTGGCGAAATGGGTGACTGGGGTGTGTTCCCGACTGAACTGTCGCAGCAACAGAAAAAGCTTACATTAGAATATTCTGTTATGCCTTACACCGATGAGAGCGAAGCTATATGCGAGCTTTCGGCATTCCAGTATCCTGTGATTAGCGCACAGATATTTGATTTTTCGGGCGTTGTGTTTGATAATAATATACTTGAGTGGAACGGTAAATACCTTAAAGCTACGGCATTCAAAAAGAAAATGAACGGGGCGGACATTATTTTACGCTGGGCGAATTACTCAGATAAAGAACAAATCCTCACAATTAACAAAACAAGCTTAATAGATAACCTTTACAGAAGTAATGTAATAGAGGAAAAGGGAGAAATCTTGAAAGATGAAAACGGAGTATGGAAAATTGCCGTTAAACCTTATGAGATTATAACCTTGGGAGTAGAAAAATAAATATGTTTTTTAGACTAAAAGGAGAGATAAAATGAAACGTTCAGAAATAAATAAACTTATGAAAGAAGCTGTTGAATTTATCAACGAAATGAACTTCAAACTACCTCCTTTTGCATTTTGGAGTGCAGAGGAATGGGAAGAAAAAGGTCATGAATACGATGAAATCCGTGACAATATGTTAGGTTGGGATATTACTGACTTTGGTTCAGGAGATTTCGATAAGGTGGGACTATTGTTATTTACCCTGAGAAATGGTAATTTGAAAGACGCAAAATACACAAAGCCTTACGCAGAAAAACTCCTTATCACTCAGGAAGGACAGGTTACCCCTTGCCATTTTCACTGGAATAAGATGGAGGACATCATAAACCGCGGTGGCGGGGATCTTGTTATCGAGGTATATAACTCAACAGAAAACGAAGAACTTGCTGACACAGATGTGGATATTTATATGGATGGAAGACACTTTACGGTTCCTGCAGGAAGTCTTGTGAGACTTAAACCCGGCGAGAGTATTGCCATCCAACAGGGAATGTATCACAAATTCTGGGCAGAAGGCGGTAAGGTTTTAGTTGGCGAGGTGTCTAAGGTAAATGATGACACAGCAGATAACAGATTTTACGCACCTACAGGCAGATTTCCTGAAATAGATGAGGATGAAGCGCCTCTTTACCTTTTGGGTAACGAATATCCAAAAGCGAAATGATGACTTCTTTCACTAAAAATACAGTATACTCAAAACAGGAGTGATAAAATGGAAAAATTACACCTTTTATGTAATGCTCATTTAGACCCTGTGTGGCTTTGGAGAAGAAACGAGGGTATTGCCACGGCTCTTTCAACATTCAGAGTTGCGGCGGATTTTTGTGAAGAATATAACGGCTTTGTTTTTAATCACAACGAAGCGTTACTTTACGAATGGGTAGAAGAATACGAGCCTCAGCTTTTTGAACGCATAAAAAAGCTTGTAAAGATAGGAAAATGGAAGATTATGGGTGGGTGGTATCTGCAACCTGACTGTGTTATGACCTCGGGTGAGAGCCTTATGTCGCAGATAGATTTAGGCCGAGAGTATTTTATGGAGAAATTCGGTGTTGCTCCCACAACAGCTATAAACTTTGACCCATTCGGTCACACACGCGGGCTTGTTCAGCTAATGTGCAAAAAAGGCTTTGACAGCTACATATTTATGCGCCCTGATACTTTGCAGAGTGACTTTTTGTGGGAAGGCTTTGACGGCAGTCAGGTACTTGCTCACGGTTGCTATGGCATATATGCAACACATCTTGGCGAGACGGTTGATAAGCTTAAAAACTATATGAAGGATTATCCCGACAAAGAAATAGGTCTTTGTTTGTGGGGATTGGGCAATCACGGCGGCGGTCCGTCAAGAAAAGAATTAAATGCTATAAATGAGTACGCAAAAGACTGCGACGTACCCATTATCCACTCCTCGGCAGAGGAATATATGAAAGAAATCGACAGAAGCAACTTAAAAGTGGTAGCAAAATCTCTTGGACCAAGTATGGTAGGCTGTTATACCTCGCAGGTGCGTATTAAGCAGGCAAACAGGCGTGTGGAAAATAAAATCGCACTAACAGAAAAAGCTCTTTGCTATGCAGGAATTGACGCGACGGAGGAAATGAAAAAGGCAAAGAAAACACTTGCATTCTGCCAGTTTCACGATATTCTTCCAGGCTCTGCAATAAAGCCAGTTGAAGAAGATAGCTTGTGTACATTCGGCTATGCTGAAGAAATCGCAGATAAGCTTTATGACAAGGCATTCTTCGAGCTTTGTGCAGGACAGAAAAGAGGTAAAGCAGGCGAAATACCCGTACTTGTTTTTAACCCCCATCCCTATGAAATTGAAGGGGAATTTCAGGTTGAGTTTATCTTAGAGGACCAGAACTGGAATATTGACGAATATACATATGCTCAGGTTTATGACGAAAAGGGAAATTTCTTGCCAACTCAGAACGAAATGCCCTATTGCATATTTGACCTTGACTGGGTTAAGAGAATTTCTTTCCGTGCAAAAATCGCTCCGTCATCAATAACAAGATTTGATTGTGAGCTTACCACGGTAAAATTGAATACAGTTGAGAAAAAAGAATACGATGCTGATTTTATCACTGTTGAAAACGATAGAATGACAGCTCGCATTTCAAGAAAAACAGGACTTATTGATTTGTATCAGGTAGATGGCAAGACTTACATTGAAAACAGTGCTCGATTAGAGGTATACGCCGATGATGAAGACCCCTGGGGTTCTATGACAGACCGTTTCTGCGAAAAAATCGGGGAATATACCCTGATGAGCGACGAGGACGCTAATGAATTTAATGGATACAGTGAAGAAAAGTGTCCCAATGTGCGTGTCATTGATGATGGAGATGTAAGAATTAAAGTTCAGGCACTTTTTGAATACAAGCGCAATGTTGCACTTGTTGAGTATACCATTCCTAAAATGGATGCGTATATTGACGTGAACATCACAATGCTCTCAGCGGAGTACAATAAGATAATAAAATACACAATTGACACAAATCTTTCAGGTACTCCTTACGGCGAAACAGCATTTGGTTATCAGGAACTTGACTGTTGCGAGCAGGAGGCAGTTTTCCACAAGTGGTGCGGTATTTGTGATGGCGATGACGCTCTTTATGTAATTAACAACGGCACTTACGGTGGCAGCTTTACTGATAGAGTAATTAAGCTTTCGCTTTTAAAGACTTCTGTTTATTCTGCACTCACAATAGGGGATGACAGGGTACTGTCCCCTAAAGACAGATTTATGAATCATGTGGATATTGGTGAGAGAAACTACAGCTTCAGGATTACAACAACAAAAGATATAACACGTCAGGCTCAGATTTTTAACGAAGCACCGCAGACAATTTCCTTCTTCCCTGATGGTTCAGGAGAAAAGCGTGATAGCTTCGTAAAATTAGACAATCCGAACATTATCCTTTCGTCGCTGAAAAAGAAAGGCGAGGATTTAGAGGTTACACTTTACAATGCGGTGGACACTGATCAAAAAGCAATTATTGAAATTTCAGGCAAAAAAATTAAGCTTGATTTTTCAAAGCATGAACTAAAAGTTCTGAATTGTTAAAGTACAATCTACGAACAGACACCTTAATTTGAACTATGAATGTTCGAATAAAGATGTCTGTTTTTATTTTTGGCAGCAAAAATAACGGCTTTGTCAGCATTTAATCATAAATTTTTAATGCTACACTAAGACGGATTTGTGTTAAAAAATGAAACTATTTGTACAAAGAGCTTCTAACGAACTACTCCTGTCCGATTAAAGTTTTTTCTTTTTGACTTAAATAGTGATAATAATCAGCTTCTGCTTTATGAGATGGTAGTATGAAAGAATTAATAAAATAAAGAAGAGCAATGAGAAAGTTTTTGCAAAAGCAGCTCTCCTGCGAGCAGTTGGCAGAATGTTTTGCCATTTTTTTGATGAAAGCGACAAAATGAATATTTCTAGTTGACATTTTTCAAAAATGACCAACACAAATTGAAAAATTCTGCAAAAAAACACAGGAGAATGAAATTTTACTCTTGAAAAGTTTCAAAAGCTATTATATAATATTATACAGTATAAAAAATAAAACACAGGAGGCATATTATGAAAAAAATTCTTTCTATTCTTTTGGTTGCAATTTTAGCAATCGCATTGGTAGCTTGCGGCGGCGATGCTACAGGCAGTAAGATGACAATGGGTACAGGCGGTACATCAGGCACATATTACGGTTACGGCGGCGTTTTAGGTCAGTACATCAAAAACAATGCAGGTATTTCAGTAACAGTAGTTTCAACAGACGGCTCTAAGGCGAACATTCAGGGTATTGACGCTGGCGACTACCAGTTAGGTACAGTTCAGTCAGACGTTATGTCTTACGCTTGGGATGGCACACGTGCTTTTGAAGAAGATGGCAAGGTTGACACATTCCGTACAGTAGCAGGTCTTTACGCTGAAGCAGTTCAGTTGGTAACAATGGACCCCGAAATCAAGTCTGTTGCAGATTTAAAAGGTAAATCAGTTTCAATCGGTGCTCCCGGTTCAGGCGTTTACTTTAATGCTATCGACATTTTAACAGCTGCAGGCTTAACAGAAGCTGACATCAATGCACAGTATCAGTCATTTGCTGACAGTGCAGACGCATTAAAAGACGGCAAAATCGACGCAGCATTTATCGTTGCTGGTCCTCCCACACCTGCTATTACAGAACTTTGCACAACAAACGACGCTTACTTAGTACCTATCGACGGAGAAGTTGCTGAAAAGCTCATGGCAGATTGCCCCTTCTACACATTATACACAATTCCTGCAGGCACATATGAAGGCCAGACAGAAGACGTTACAACAGTAACAGTTAAGGCTACATTAATCGTAAGTGCAGATGCATCAGAAGACGATGTATATAAGCTCACAGCAGCAATCTTTGACAACATTGATGCAATTACCGCTGAAAATGCAAAGGGTGCAGAGTTAAGCTTAGAAAATGCAACAGAAGGTCTTACAGTTCCTTTCCACGCAGGTGCAGCTAAGTACTTTGCTGAAAAAGGTATCACAGTAACAGTGCAGTAAATTAGTTCTAATGACAGGCTGCGACGAATTTTCGCCGCAGCCTGATTTAATGTAAAAAGGAGGAAAAAAGATGTTATTCGGAAAGAAGAAAGCGCCCGAAACAACAGAGCCTATGGATTTAGAGGCGGTTATGAAAAAATATGACCGTGAATCCAACACAAGGGTCTGGGAGGGAATACCAAAAATCGTGGTATACTCCGTTTTGGCGGCTTTTTCTTTGTTTTGTTTATATGTAACGTTGTTTGCCAGCTGGTTGGAAGAACTCCGTCTTACCACCTTTGTGGCGTTCATTATGTTTATAGGCTACCTTATGTACCCTGCAAAAAAAGGCAAGCAGCGCGTAAATTATATGCCCTGGTATGATGTAGTATTGATGATTGTGGGCACAGGTGCGTTTCTCTATTACGCATTTAATGCAGAAGCTATCATTCAGCAGGGAAGTAAGTTTGAATTTTACCAGATAATGATAGGCGTGGTGGGCGTTTTGACACTTGTTGAGCTTTGCCGCAGAAGTGTTGGTCTGCCTATTATAATTGTTGCAGGCTGCTTTGTGGCGTACGCTTTAATCTGGGGACTTTCAAATCCCACATTTATGGGCAAATTAAACTATATTATCCGCTATCTTTTCTACGGGAAAGAAGGCGTTTTATCAACACCTATTAACGTATGCTCAAAGTTTATCGTAGTGTTCATTATCTTCGGTGCCTTTTTGGAGCGTACAGGTATTGCAGAATTCTTTATAAAAATTGCAAATGCAGTTGTAGGCAGATTTTCAGGCGGTCCTGCCAAGGTTGCGGTTATTGCCAGTGCCTTAATGGGTATGGTTTCGGGTTCATCTGTTGCCAATACAGTAGGCTCAGGCTCAGTAACCATTCCTCTTATGAAAAAGACAGGCTACAAGTCAGAATTTGCAGCAGCAACAGAAGCCTCAGCCTCAACAGGCGGTCAGATAATGCCTCCTATTATGGGTGCTGCAGCGTTTTTGATGGCTGACTACATCGGTATGCCTTACAGCAATATCGTAGTAAAAGCAATTTTGCCTGCTATTCTTTACTTTGCAGGTATATTTATAGCAGTTCACTTAGAGGCAAAAAAAGAAGGTCTTCGTGGTTTAACAAGGGAGGAGCTCCCCAGAGTGTTACCCCTTTTGAAAAAATCATACCTCCTGCTTCCTTTGATTATCCTTATTTATTTGGTAAGCACAAGTACACGCTCTATTCAGTACGCAGCTGCTATCGCAATTGTGGTGGCTATCGTTGTGAGCTTGTTTAATAAAGAAAGCCGTATCACACCCAAACGTATCTGGGAAGCGTTAGCTGCCGGTGGCCAGGGTATGATTACTGTAGCTGCGGCCTGCGGTGTTGCAGGTGTTATTGCAGGTACTATCACAATGACAGGATTAGCCAATATGATGATTAACGGTATCGTGGCTTTGGCGGGCAATCAGGTAATTGTAGCACTGTTCCTTACTATGATTTGCTGTATCGTTCTTGGTATGGGTGTTCCCACCACAGCAAACTACTGTATTATGGCAGCGACCTGTGCACCTATTTTAACCCGTATGGGCGTGCCACTTGTAGCAGCGCATTTCTTTGTGTTCTACTTTGGTATAGTGGCAGACCTTACACCTCCTGTGGCATTGGCGGCGTATGCCGGTTCTGCTATTGCACAGGCTAATCCTATGAAATCGGCAATTACTGCCACAAAGCTTGCAATCGGTGCGTTTATCGTGCCTTACGTATTTGCACTAAATCCCCAGATGCTCTTTGTTGACACAACAGCATGGGAAGTTATACAGATTTGTATTACATCTTTAGTTGGTATTTACGGCGTTTCTGCGGCTTTAGAAGGCTACTTCCTGCACGGCATGAAATGGTACGAAAGAATACTTGCTGCTGCCGGCGGACTTATGCTGATTATCCCCGGACTCTTAACAGACGTTATTGGAGTAGGGCTGGTTATAGTAGTTTTAGTAATTCAGTTAATAACCAAAAAGAAAGAAAAAATCATAAATGCTTAAATATAAGAGGCAACCCGTCGGGTTGCCTCTTTTTGTAACAAACTTTTAAGTTGTATTCAAAAAAGAAAAGTGATATACTATTAAGTAAGGAAACAACAAAAAGGAGAACATTATGTCATCAGTCGTCAAACGAACAACAGATTCAAATTACGAAAAAATGACCACCTGGCCTATACCTAAGTTGGTGTTAACGCTTGGTATACCCACAACAATAAGTATGCTTGTGACAAATATTTACAATATGGCGGATACATTTTTCGTAAGTGAGCTGGGCAACAGTGCCAGCGGCGCAGTCGGTGTTGTTTTTGGACTTATGGCTATCATTCAGGCTTTTGGCTTTATGTTTGGTCACGGTGCAGGCAGCATCATCGCCCGAAAGCTTGGCGAGCGTGACGTTCATAGCGCAGGTGTTTTTGCTACGCTGAGTATTACCGCCTGCCTTACTGTAGGAACATTGATTGGCATACTTGGTCTTATATTTTTAGAACCTTTAATGAAGCTTTTGGGTAGTACAGATACCATTCTCCCCTATGCTAAGGGATACGGTGTTTATATTCTCATTTCAGCACCTGTTATGATGACCAGCTTTGCGCTTAACAATATTTTAAGATACGAGGGCAAGGCGTTTTTTGCTATGATAGGCTTGACTATAGGTGGGGTTTTAAATATTATATGCGACCCGATTTTTATATTTTATTTTGATATGGGCATTGCAGGTGCAGGTCTTTCGACCGCTATATCACAGCTTGTTGGTTTTTGTATTCTGCTCTCAATGTTTTTAAGAGGAAAAACCCAGAGTAAGCTGAAAATTTCTTCTCTTAAAGAAAACCCAAAAGGAATATTTCAGATTATGGCAACGGGTTTTCCCAGCCTTTGCCGACAGGGACTCAGCAGTATCGCCACAATGATACTGAATAATTTAGCGGGTGTATATGGCGACGCTGCAGTTGCGGCAATGTCAATTGTAAACAGAATTGCATTCTTTATCTTTGCAGTAGGCTTGGGTATAGGTCAGGGATTTCAGCCTGTGGCGTCCTTTAACTACGGTGCAAAGCTCTATTCCCGCGTGAAGCAGGCATTTTACTTTACTCTTGGAGCAGGAGAGGTGCTGCTTGGAATAGCGGCGGTAGCGTGTATTTTTTTGTCAGGACACCTAATTGGAATTTTCCGCGACGACCCTACAGTTATAGAAATAGGCACGCTGGCGCTGAGAGTTCAGCTTGTGGTACTGTTTCTCCACCCGCTGGTAATTTGCTCCAATATGCTTTTCCAGAGCATAGGCGAAAATAGAAAAGCAACCTTTTTGTCAATGCTGCGGAGCGGAATAGCGTTTATTCCTGCGATATTGATTTTGAGTTACTTTTTTGGACTTTTAGGTGTGCAGATAGCTCAATCGGTAGCTGACGTTCTGGCGTTTTTTATAACGCTGCCTCTTGTAATCGGCTTTTTGCGAAAGCTTCCAAATGACGAAAAACAGTAAAGGAGAGAATAAATATGGGTAAACTAAAAATGGTATTGGCGATGGTAATATTCGGCTCTATCGGTATTTTTGTAAATCGTATCGGGTTGCCGTCTGCGGTTATTGCCTGTGTTCGCGCGGTGGTGGGTACTGCATTTTTGGCTATTATTTTAGGCTTTTACAAGGACCGCTCGGACTTTTCATCGTTTAAGAAAAATGCAATCCCGATTATTCTGTCGGGTGCAGCTTTAGGCTTTAACTGGGTATTTTTGTTTGAAGCATATAAGTACACAACAATCCCCATAGCCACAGTCTGCTACAATATGGCACCTGTGTTTGTGCTTATTTTATCTCCCATCATATTAAGAGAAAGACTTACGATTTTAAATATAGCCTGTACGTTAGGGGCTTTGGCTGGAGCGATTTTGATTTCTGGCGTTTTGGGTACAGAGACAGTACATACAACAGGCGTGATGTACGCTTTGGTTGCCGCACTTCTTTATTGTGCGGTTATGATTTTAAATAAAAAAATCAGCGGCATTTCAAGCTTGGATAGCGCCTTTTATCAAATGTCGGTAGCGTCGGTTGTGACGATTGTTTACGCAGTTGCGACAGTAGATATGTCGGCAGTGGTAATTACAGAAAACACAGGCTGGATGCTGCTTGTTTTGGGTATAGTACATACAGGTCTTGCATATGCTTTAACATTCTCAGCGTCAAAGAAAATGACCGCACAAGCCTGGGGAATACTAAGCTACTTAGATCCTGCAACGGCTATAGTGCTGGCGGTTGTAATTTTGCATCAGCCATACGGAGCTGTTGAAATCTTAGGCACGGCTATGATTTTTGGCTTTGCGTTTATTAATGGCTTTTATAAATCAAGAAGGAGAGGGTAAAGTGAACGAAGTTTTGAAAAACCTTACCGAAAGAAGAAGCGTAAAAAAATACAAGGACACTCCCGTACCGCACGAGTTAATCGAAAAAATTGCAGAGGCGGGCACATATGCCCCCAGCGGCTTAAATAAGCAGGCATCAATAATTATAGCAGTCACAAATAAGGAGCTGCGCGATAGGCTATCTTCTTTAAATGCCAAAGTGCGTGGTATAGAAACGGACCCTTTTTATGGTGCTCCTGTGGTTTTAGTGGTGCTGTATGACAAAAGTGTATTTACAGGTATATATGACGGCTCATTGGTTATGCAGAATCTTATGATGGCGGCGCACTCGCTCGGCTTAGGTTCTTGCTGGATACACAGAGCAAAAGAGGTTTTTGAAACACCGGAGGGTAAAGAAATCTTAAAGGATTTAGGTATCACAGGCGACTATGAGGGCGTTGGAAACTGCATCGTAGGCTATGCCGACGGAGAATATCCTAAACTAAAGCCCAGAAAAGAAAATTATGTTTACTATGTAGATTAGTACCAAAAAGCCTTTCCGTTTTCTAACGGAAAGGCTTTTTGGTACTAATCTCCGAACTTTTCTTTTATCTCTTCGTTGATTTTAGCGTGCATAACGGGAATCTGTATCATATCCTCTTCGAGAATGGCTTCTGTAGCTATGTCCGGTCTGTCGTAGCACTGAGGAAAATTAACCAGCCATGTTCCGTCGATACTCCTGGGGTCACAAATCCACCCTTGCATTCCCTTGTGAACACCTTCTGTTGCGTATTCTTCACTTTCTACGATTACCTCAACATAGTCTGCTACTTTCATATTATTTACCTCCGTATGGTGTATTTAACTGGATGTGTCCGTTAGGATATACCATCCAGACGGTTAAAAAGGATACTGTTCCTTCTTGGTCTTTTCTTGGAATTTCTACACGGATGCTTATTCTCTGACCGTTTTCGTTAAGTTTTCCTAAAGTATAGTCTCCGTTTACGTACTTTTCCAGACATTGTTCCTCTATTGTTTTTTTGAGCCAATCTGCATCGTCTATGGTATATCCCCAACTTTCAAACAATTTTTGTTTATTGTGGCTATATGCCATACCGCGATTAAACAGATACGGGTCAAACTTGCTATAATCACTATTTGCCGTTGCTAAATTAGCTACATAGGTGTAATTAAGAGGTTTTGTGATACAATGACAAAGAAAATGTTGTGGAAGCTTTGGTTTATTATCCTCCAAAAACCAACATTTGTCAAGCATTAAGCAAGTGTCGCAATGACTTTTTCCCATTTTGATATGTACCCATTCTACCACCTTGTACCTGGTAAATTTGCTACCTTTTTCAAGTCTGTCATAAATTCTTTTATTTTTTTCTCCTTGTCTCCTTTCTATTATGACAGGCAAACTCGAGTTCGGCTTAATTTTATTATGTTTTAGCTCTGTTGTCAATGGTACAAGGCGATGGTTGCAGTATTTTGCACATTAATTGTATAATCAACAAACCCACATCAATTGATGTGGGTTTGTTGATTTATCTTGTTGGCAGCGGATATTCGTTACAGTCATACGCGTAGATTTCCCAATCAGCTATATGTATAAAAAGCTCTTTGAGGGTTTCATCATCGTCATTCAGGCACACAAGCTTAATTTCGCCATCAGAGTAGCATTTTGCCATATTCATAACTCTTTCGGCAAAAATTTTGTCCTCAGGGTATTTTGTACCTGTC
>JAZRPE010000013.1:0-27221 GCA_045649085.1 Congzhengia sp. | reverse complement strand
GTTTTAATCACTAAAGAGGAATTTTTAGAAATGTCCTTACAGTAGGCATAAGGGAGTCGAACCCGATATGGTTTAAAAACAGAAATTTCGCATAATACTGCAGAAAATTCTGCGAATATACGTCAGTATTATTCTTAAATTTTCTTTGTCTTAAAACGAAATTTCTTGTTTTTAAACTCTTCGACCCTAAACGCAGGAAAATTTGATGTAATTTTTATGCGGAGAACGAAGATAGGCTGGCGCCTATCGAGGACGACAAATAAAAATAATAAAAATTTAACAAGTTTAAGGCATATTGGGTTCCATTCCCTTATGCCTAAGGAAAATTGCTTATGGTATATTCTGATAAAGGGTTTTTACCCGTTTCAAAAGAGGATATGGACTATCTCGGCTGGGAGCAGCTTGACTTTTTGTACATTTCAGGCGATGCATATGTTGACCACCCAAGCTTTGGTCACGCCATTATTTCCCGAGTGTTGACCGCCGAGGGATTTCGTGTGGGCATTATACCCCAGCCTGATGTGTCTACCCAAAAATCAATAACCATTATGGGCGCACCCAGACTTGGTGTGTTAATTTCTGCCGGCAATATGGATTCTATGGTAAATCACTACACAGTTTCTAAGAAAAAACGCACAACTGACGCTTATTCTCCAAATGGCGTAATGGGTTTGCGCCCTGACAGAGCAACCATTACTTACGCTAATCTTGCCCGCAGAACATTCGGAAAAATTCCGATACTTATTGGCGGCATCGAGGCAAGTTTACGTCGCTTTGCTCACTATGATTACTGGCAAGACGGGGTTCGACGTTCAATCTTAGACGACTCAGGTGCTGACATACTGATGTATGGTATGGGTGAGCATTCTGTGGTGGAGATTGCTCGCGCCTTAGACCGAGGAGCTGACATTAAGGATATCCGCAACGTACGCGGCACCTGCTATATGTCAAAGGATATATCTAAAATCAAAAAATATATAGAAATCCCCTCATTTGATGAAGTTAAAGAGGATAAGTACGCATACGCAGCAGCTCACAAGGTGCAGCACGAGGAGCAAGACCCTATACGTGGCAAAACAATAGTGCAAAAGCACGCCGACCGTTATTTAGTACAATTGCCTCCCGCACTCCCCTTAACACAAAAAGAGTTTGACAGGACGTATGAATTGCCATATACCCGTACCTATCATCCGATGTACGAACAGTTAGGTAAAATCCCCGCTATTGAGGAAGTACAGTTCAGCTTAACATCGGTAAGAGGTTGTTTTGGTGCGTGTAATTTCTGTGCGCTGACCTTCCATCAGGGAAGAATGGTACAAGCAAGAAGTAACGCATCAGTCTTGCGCGAGGCGGACACGTTGATCTCTATGCCTGAATTTAAAGGCTACATTCACGACGTGGGCGGCCCTACAGCAAATTTCAAGCACACATCCTGTCAAAAGCAGCTAAAGTGCGGGACCTGCAAGGAGCGCCAATGTCTGTTCCCCACCCCCTGTAAAAACATTAATGCAGATCATAGTGAGTACCTTGATTTGTTAAGGCAACTCAGAAAAAAAGAGGGTGTAAAAAAAGTTTTTGTCCGTTCAGGTATCCGATTTGACTATCTGTTATGTGATAAAAATGATGAATTCTTTGAAGAATTAGTAAAGCATCACGTCAGCGGGCAGCTTAAAGTTGCACCTGAACACGTTTCACAAAATGTTTTACGCCATATGGGGAAACCCAGAAAAGAAGTATACAATAAATTTTGCGAAAAGTTTTATAATATAACTAAAAAGATTGGTAAGGAACAATATTTAGTTCCCTATCTTATGTCAAGCCACCCTGGAAGTACCCTAGCTGATGCTTTAGAACTTGCGCTTTACCTAAAGGAGCACAAACTCAACCCCCAGCAGGTGCAAGACTTTTATCCCACACCGGGAACAGCATCCACTTGTATGTTTTATACAGGGCTTGACCCTGCCACAATGAAACCTGTATATGTGGCAAAAACACCGGAAGAAAAGGCTATGCAAAGGGCGCTTTTGCAGTTTAAGAATCCATCAAACTACCACTTGGTAGTTGCGGCTTTAAAAAAGTTGGGACGCGAGGATTTAATAGGATTTGGCGCAGAATGTTTAATAAAACCCAAACACGGAGGAAATAGAAATGTCAGCAAAAATTCTGGACGGCAAGAAGTTGTCCGCAAAAATAAAGGACGAACTGAAAACCGTGGTGGAAAACCTCAAAAAGGACGGAATAATACCAAGTCTCGCAGTAATAATCGTAGGAGATGACCCTGCGTCTAAAATATATGTAAAGAATAAAAAGTTAGCTTGTGAGTACTGCGGCATTAAGTCGCTTGAATACGCTTTGCCCGGCTCAACCACACAGGAAGAGTTGCTATCTTTGATAGATGAGTTAAATAGCGACAATTCAGTTTCGGGTATTCTTTGTCAGTTGCCTTTACCCAAAGACTTGGACGAAGAAGCCGTTATAAATGCAATCGCACCAAACAAAGACGTCGATGCATTTCATCCTATAAATGTGGGCAAAATTATGGTAGGAAACTTTGATTTTCTCCCCTGTACTCCAGCAGGTGTTATGGAGCTTATTGCTTTATCCGGAATTGAAGTTAAGGGCAAAAAATGCGTAGTAGTGGGCAGAAGCAACATCGTAGGAAAGCCTATGTCAATGCTGCTACTCCACCAGCACGGCACAGTTACAATATGCCACTCTAAAACTGCCGATTTAGCGGCAGAACTTAAGCAGGCTGACATTGTTGTTGCAGCAGTTGGTGTGCCTGAATTAATAACCGGCGATATGATTAAAGAAAGCGCGGTCGTAATTGATGTGGGTATGAATAGACTGCCTGACGGAAGGCTTGTTGGCGATGTGGAATTTGCATCTTGCGCTGCTGGTGCATCTGCTATCACACCCGTTCCAGGCGGCGTCGGTCCTATGACTATCGCTATGCTTATGAAAAATACCGTAAAAGCAGCAAAAATTAACAAAACAAAGTAGGAGGGCGACCATGCCTGACGTTTTAATTGATGTATCAAGTGTCAATGTCGGCAAGCTTTTTGGCGATTTTGACGTTAATTTAAAATTATTGGAAAAAGAACTGGGAGTTAGCATTTTCTCCCGTGGCGGCTCATTGAAGGTTTCGGGAGATGCAGGTGCGGTAGCACTTTGTGAGCGCGTTATGAAAATTTTGTGCGAAGAGGTAATGCGTGACGCCGATATCAACGAACAAAAGATAATATACGCCATCTCTTTGGCTACAGAGGGCGACGAGAAAAAATTTCACGACGCTACCTCCGGCGATTGCGTGTGCGTAACCTCAAAGGGTAAGCCTATCCGCAGTAAAACTTTAGGCCAGAAAAAATATATCGAGGAAATGAATAACAACTCCATCGTCTTCGGTATCGGTCCTGCAGGTACGGGGAAGACATACTTAGCCGTTGCAAAGGCAGTGACAGCATTCAGAAAAAAAGAGGTTTCACGTATTATCATCACACGTCCAGCAGTAGAAGCCGGTGAAAAGCTCGGCTTTTTGCCCGGGGATTTACAGAACAAGGTTGACCCGTATTTGAGACCTCTTTATGATGCTCTTTACGATATGATAGGTATGGAGTCATACAATAACTACGTTGAAAAAGGTGCAATCGAGGTTGCTCCCTTAGCCTATATGCGAGGAAGAACCTTGGATAACGCCTATATAATACTTGACGAAGCGCAAAACACCACCCCTGAGCAGATGAAAATGTTTTTAACGCGCATTGGCTTTGGCTCAAAAGCTATAATCACAGGTGACATTACTCAGGTGGATTTACCTGATGGTAAGCGTTCAGGTCTTGTTGAGGCAATGAAAATATTATCAGGTATTGACGATATTGCTTTTTGTACATTTTCGCACAAGGATGTTGTGAGACACCCCCTTGTTATGAAGATTATTCAGGCATATGAAAAGCACGATAAGCGCGTGGCAGAGCGCCGCAAAAATACGAAAGGCGGTAAGCGCGATGCTTGAATTAATCTGGGAAAATCAACAGGACAAAATAAAAATAACAGACGAATTATTTGATAAAATCAGACTTTCCATAGAAAAAACTCTCGAATATGAAGAATTTACAGATGATGCAGAAATTAGCCTTACATTTGTAGATAACGAAGAAATCCGCGAGTTAAATAACTCATCCCGCGGAAAAGATTCTGCAACTGATGTTTTGTCATTTCCTCTCCTTGAGCAAGAAGAAGACGGAACGCTTATAATTTATGACGAGGACATTGTTGACGGTCGCGTTCTTTTGGGCGATATTGTTATTTCTGCCCAGCGGGCACAGGAACAGTCAGAAGAATATGGTCATTCCTTAATACGCGAAATGTGTTTTTTGGCAGTTCACTCTGTACTCCACTTATTAGGCTACGACCACGAACGCTCAGAAGAGGAAGAAAAAATTCAGTTTGAAAAGCAAGATGAAATTCTTACACTCTTAGGTATAACAAGATAAGGAGAAAGCAATGTTTAAAAAATACTATTTTTTACCCTTTTTAGACAATTTAAAGGCGATAGGAATAAGTCTTCTTGCCTTTCTGATTTTCGGCTCCTGGATGATAAATCCCGTTTTTTCCACTATAGCAACCATCTTTATGCTTGTGGCTTTGTGTGGTTTTGTGTATTCTCGTATGTGGAAATTAAGCCGAAGAAACACCCAAAGAAAATTAGGACTCACGGCAAAGGATTTTGTGAAATTTATGCTTCCGCTGATTGTGTTTGAGATAGTAATTATCACTTTTTATTGTCTTTGTGAGGAAGGGATAATTCCTCTTGACAACCTAATAACAAAAACATATTATAATTTTCCTGATGATGCAGCACGCGAGATTGTCAATGTTTCATTGTTTGACTATGTTGGTCCTATCATAAAAATCTGGTTTTCATACCTTGTAGGCGTAACATCAAAGGGGTACGTTTTGTTTATCGCCCCCATTGTTACCTTTGGCGCAGCTATGCTGGGCTACCGCTTAGGCTGCGACAACAAGCTCATTCAGGACTCATATATCAACATAACAGAAAAAGCGAAAAAGAAATTTAACGAATAGAGGTCTTAATATGAAGTACATAATTTTCTTATGCGACGGTATGGCTGACTACCCTGTGGACAGCTTAGGCGGCAAAACCCCCCTGATGATAGCAAACAATCCCAATATGGATGCACTATGTAAAAAGGGAGAGTTGGGTTTAGTTAAGACAGTTGCTGAGCACTTATCCCCTGGCAGCGACGTGGCAAATTTAAGCGTTATGGGCTATGACCCTGATATTTACTACACAGGTCGCTCTCCCTTAGAGGCTTTGTCTATCGGCGTTAACTTAAAGGATAGCGATGTTACATTCCGCGCCAATGTGGTAACATTATCAGAAGAAGAAAATTACGCTGATAAAACAATGGTTGACTACTCTTCAGGCGAAATAACAACTGAAGAAGCACATATTCTCATTGATTATTTAAAAGAAAATATGACCTTTGAAAATATTTGTCTGCACGGCGGCACAAGCTACCGTCATCTCTTAGTGTGGGACGGCGGCTCAACCAATGTAACCCTCACACCTCCCCACGATATTTCCGACAGAAAAGTAACGGATTATCTGCCAAAGGGCGAGGGCGCAGATGTTTTACTTGAAATTATGAAAAAAAGTCACGAGCTTCTTTGCGACCACCCCGTAAACCGCGACAGAGTGGCAAGAGGCTTAAATCCTGCTAACTCTTTATGGATATGGGGCGAAGGCACAAAGCCACAGCTTTCAGGCTTTACTGAAAAGTATGGTATCACAGGCACTATGATTTCTGCCGTTGATTTACTTAAGGGTATCGGCAACGGTGCTAAGATGGAGGTTTTAGAGGTGCCGGGTGCAACCGGTAACATTGACACAAACTTTGACGGCAAAGCTGCCGCTGCAATTGACGCATTTCGCCGTGGCACAGATTTTGTGTACATACATATGGAAGCTCCCGACGAGTGTGGGCATCACGGCGATATAGATGGCAAAATTCGCTCAATTGAGCTTATTGACGAAAAGGTTATTAAACCTGTTATTGATTACTTAAAATCAACTGGAGAGGATTTTAGAGTGCTGATTACACCTGACCATCCCACACCTATTGCTTTAAAAACTCACGTTCGAGATGCTATTCCTTTTGTTATCTATGACAGCAGACGCGATACGGGTTTAAATTTAGAGTACACAGAGAAAAACGCAAAAGAAACAGGGTTATATATTGAGCCAGGTTATAAGTTGATGGAAAAATTCTTAAATAAGTAGAAATGAAAGTGGTTGTTGCATTAGCAACAACCCTTTTTTAGTGGGCTGAATGGATTTAGATGCAGAATGGACAAACCGAACCCGTAGGGGTGTGCCCCGAAGTCGTACATAGGTACGACGAGAGGTTCGGTTTGTTCGTAGTCAAAAACATAAAAACAAGGGAACGACACACAGGTCGTTCCCTACATTATTAAATAAAATATTTAATTTCTTGTTTTTGATGGTCTGCGTTAAATACATCAGCCCATCTTTTAGAATCCCATTCCGCCCATACCGGGAGCAGGAGCTGCCGGTGCTTCGGGTTCGGGTTTGTCTGCAACTAAGCTTTCTGTTGTTAATACCATAGCCGCAACGCTTGCTGCATTCTGCAGAGCTGAGCGTGTAACCTTGGCAGGGTCAACAATACCTGTTGCCATCATATCTACATATTCCTCGGTTAAAGCGTTAAAGCCTATAGCGTCAGCCGCTTCTCTTACCTTTTCAACGATTACAGAACCCTCAAGACCTGCGTTTTTCGCAATCTGCTTAACAGGTTCGTCTAACGCCTTTAATACAATCTGTACACCTGTTTTTTCATCGCCTGTGAGTTCATCAAGTAATTTCTTAACCGCCTTTGTAGCATTGATGTATGTTGTACCACCACCAGGAACAATACCTTCTTCAACTGCAGCCTTTGTAGCAGCGAGTGCGTCTTCAATTCTCAGCTTCATTTCTTTCATTTCGGTTTCTGTTGCTGCACCAACCTTAATAACTGCAACACCGCCTGCCATTTTTGCTAAACGTTCCTGAAGCTTTTCTCTGTCAAAATCAGATGTTGTTTCTTCCATTTCATTTTTAATCTGTGCAACTCTTGCTTTAATTGCATCAGCATCGCCTGCACCATCGACAATAATTGTATTTTCCTTCTGGATTTTTACCTGACGCGCACGACCAAGCTGGGAAATCTGTGTTTCCTTAATATCAAGACCTAATTCTTCTGTGATAACTTCGCCGCCGGTTAAAATTGCGATGTCTTTTAACATTTCTTTTCTTCTGTCGCCAAAGCCGGGAGCCTTAACAGCAACACATGTAAATGTGCCACGGAGCTTGTTTACTAAAAGTGTAGCTAAAGCTTCGCCCTCAACGTCTTCTGCAACGATTACTAATTTCTTGCCCTGGTTTACAATCTGCTCAAGGATTGGTAAAATGTCCTGAATGTTAGAAATCTTCTTATCTGTAATCAAAACATAAGCGTCATCTAAAACTGCTTCCATCTTGTCTGTGTCTGTTACCATATAGGGGGAGATGTAGCCGCGGTCAAACTGCATACCCTCAACAACCTCAGAATATGTTTCTGCTGTCTTTGATTCTTCTACAGTAATAACGCCATCGTTAGTTACTTTATCCATAGCGTCAGCAATAAGCTCTCCGATACGCTCATCTGCTGCTGAAATCGCTGCAACTCGTGCGATATCTTCCTTGCCTTTTACTTTTTCGCTGGATGATGTGATGAACTTAACTGCTTCATCAACTGCTTTCTGGATACCCTTTCTAACAATCATGGGGTTAGCACCGGCAGCAATGTTCTTTAATCCCTCGTGGATTAAAGCCTGAGCCAGTAATGTAGCTGTTGTTGTACCATCGCCTGCTACGTCATTTGTCTTTGTAGCAACTTCCTTTACTAACTGCGCTCCCATATTTTCAAATGCGTCTTCTAATTCAATTTCTTTAGCAATTGTCACACCGTCATTTGTAATTAAAGGCGCTCCGAATTTTTTATCCAATACTACGTTTCTGCCCTTGGGACCCATTGTAACCTTAACAGTATCTGCTAAATGGTTAACGCCACGCTCAAGCGCTTTTCTTGCTTCTTCGCCGTAAATAATATCCTTAGCCATTTATGTTCCCTCCGTTACTGAATTTTTGCCAAGACATCACTCTGGTTTAATATGATGTATTCTTCGTTCTCTAATTTGATTTCTGTGCCTGCGTATTTGCTGATAACAACCTTATCGCCAACAGATAACTCCATTGCAACATCCTTTGTGCCAGGGCCAACTGCTACTACTTCAGCCACCTGAGGCTTCTCCTTTGCTGCTGCGGTCAGGATGATGCCGCTCTTTGTTGTTTCTTCCATTTCTACCATTTTGATAACGACTCTTTCGCCTAAAGGCTTAATGTTCATAATGGTCTACCTCCATTTATATGAATTATATTTTTAAACTATTTTTAGCACTCATACGTTCAGAGTGCTAACACGATAATTATATTAGCATAGTTTTCCTGTCAATGCAACACCTTTTTTATAAATTCATTTTTTATTAACAAAATAAATACATTGTTTTTTTATTAGTTTTCTGTTATACTATAAAGAGATATTTTTTGGGAGGTGTTTTGTTTGAAAATTGCAATAATAGGCGGCGGTCCTGCAGGCATTTGTGCTGCAGCTTCTGCAGCATCCTGCGGTGCTGAAGCTCGGATATTTGAGCAAAACCCCTACCTGGGCAAAAAAATGGGCATAACAGGAAAAGGCAGGTGCAATATAACCAACGCCTGCGATATTCGTGATTTTATTGCTAACATTCCCGTAAATGGAAAATTTATGCACAGTGCATTTTATGCCTTTTCAAATGACGATATGATAGAGTTGCTTGCTCGTTATGGTGTGGAAACAAAAATTGAGCGTGGAAATCGTGTTTTTCCTGTAACTGATAAAGCGAAAACCGTAGTTGATGCACTAAAGGCTTACGCTAAAGACTGCGGTGCGCGCGCCGTACAAGACAAGGTATTAGATGTAAAAAAAGCAGATAATGGCTTTATACTCTGCTTAGAAAAGCGCGGAAAATTTCATTGCGACAAAGTAATTATTGCAACAGGCGGCGCATCCTATACCGCCACGGGCTCAACAGGCGACGGATACAGGTTTGCGCGCTCCTTGGGGCATACTATAGTTACGCCTACCCCATCACTTGTGCCCCTGACAACCAAAGGCGACATAGCAAAAAAACTAATGGGATTGTCTTTAAAAAATATTGCAATAACTGTAAAGGATGCTGACAACAAAAAGTGTTACACAGACTTTGGCGAAATGTTATTTACGCATTTTGGTGTGTCAGGTCCTGTAATTCTTTCTGCAAGCTCACATATGCGTGATTTTAGTGATAAAAAATATACCTTATCAATAGATTTAAAGCCGGCACTTGATAGTGAAGCTTTGGATAAGCGGATACTTCGGGATTTTGGTGCGGAGCTTAACCGTGATTTTGTAAATTCTTTGGACGAATTATTGCCTAAAAAGATGATACCTGTAATTATAGAATTATCAGGTATCCCTGAGCGGAAGAAAGTAAGAGATATTACAAAGGCAGAACGCCAAAGATTAGTTGAGCTGTTAAAATGCTTTACCTTGGAGATTGCGGGAACACGCCCAATTAACGAGGCAATTATTACCTCTGGCGGCGTTTCTGTAAAAGAAATTAATCCTAAGACTATGGAGTCAAAAATCGTTTCAGGACTGTATTTTGCAGGGGAAGTAATTGACGTTGACGCTTACACCGGTGGATTTAACTTACAGATTGCCTACTCTACAGGACACTTAGCAGGAGAAAACGCGGGAAAGGAATGGTAAATATGTTATACGAAAATGAAGAAATAATAGAACGCGCCATTCTCTGCGGTGTGCATACGGGCGCAATTGACGTACTCTCCGATACAACCGAAGAAACAATAGCCGAGCTTGAGAGACTTGCTGACACAGCAGGCGCTGAAACCGTAGGATATATGGTACAGAACAAATCCCAGATAGAAAAAGCAACATATATCGGCGAGGGTAAAATAGAAGAGCTTAAAAACGCCTGCGGAGAATTAGAGGCTAATCTTGTTATCTTTGATGATGAGCTTTCTCCTATGCAGATAAGAAATCTTGAGGACAGGCTCAATGTTCGTGTTATTGACCGCAGTATGCTGATTTTAGATATTTTTGCGCGACACGCCGTAACAGGCGAGGGTAAAATTCAGGTAGAATTGGCACAGCTCAAATACCTGCTACCCCGTTTAACAGGTATGGGCTCTAAGCTTTCACGTCTGGGTGGTGGCGTAGGAACTCGTGGTCCGGGTGAGACAAAGCTTGAAACAGACAAACGACACATCTACAGAAGAATTGATCACCTAAAGGAAGAGCTTGCTGAGGTTAAGAAACACAGAGAACTCCTGCGTTCACGCAGAAAAAAAGAAAACCGCTATATGGTGGCTATTGTAGGCTATACAAACGCGGGGAAGTCTACCCTGCTAAATCAACTTACAGGGGCAGATGTGTTGGCACAGGACAAGCTTTTTGCTACACTCGACCCCACAATCCGCGGACTTACGCTCTCTGATAAACGGGAAATTATGCTTGTTGACACAGTAGGTTTTATAAGAAAGCTACCCCACCATTTGATTGAAGCCTTTAAGTCAACGCTGGAAGAGGCAGTGTATGCAGATTTACTCCTAATTGTTGCTGATGGTGCGGACACAGAGGTTGATATGCACCTAGAAATCGTATCAAGACTTCTTTCTGACATTGGCGCAGCGGAAAAACTAAAAATGGTGGTGTTTAATAAATCTGACTTAATCCCTGAGGACAAAAATTTAACTGTTTTATCAAACGGCGCTCCCTTTGTTGAAATAAGTGCAAAGGAAGGCACAGGAATTGATAAGCTTTTGCTTGCCTTAGAAGATTTAGTCCCCGGTAAAAAAAGAAAAATCACACTCTTAATCCCCTACTCAATGGGGCAGATAGTGTCAGAGCTTCACGCAAACCAGACTGTTTTAGAAGAAACTTACGAGGCAGAGGGAACACGAATTACAACGCTCCTTGATGCCATTTCATATTCTAAGTATCGCGATTTTGTTACGGAGGAACACAATGAATAAAGGTATGGTTTATAAAACTGTATATAGTCGCGGTAACGCTGAAATCGTGGAGAAAAAGTCGCGCTTTATAGCCAGTGTCGCCCCTGTGACAACAGAAGACGAGGCTATTGCTTTCGTTAACGAAGTCAAGGCAAAATATCGCGACGCGCGCCACAATGTGTACGCCTATGTGGTTAAGGAAAATAACCTGAGCCGCTTTACTGATGACGGCGAGCCCTCGGGTACTGCAGGCGCGCCTGTATTAGATGTTTTATTAAAGGAAGATATTACTGACACGGTAATAGTTGTCACACGCTATTTCGGCGGTACATTGCTGGGTACGGGTGGCTTGGTAAGAGCATACGGAAAGGCCGCAAAGGACGGAGTTCTGGATGCTCGAATTTGTGAAAAAATCTATTGCCACGAATTATCCTTGCGCGCACCTTATGACCTGCACGGCAAGATAAAGTATATAATTGACAACGGCGACTATATAGAAGGCGCCACAGAATACGGCGCAGACGTTTTGATGACTGTTTTTGTAAAATATGATTTGCTTGATAAGTTTTTAAAAGAAGTAACCGATGCCACAAACGCATCAGTCACACCGGAAATAGTTGGAGAAATGTATATAGATAAAATAATGAGCGAGTGATTCATCACTCGCTCATTATTTTATCTATGGAACAATCTTCCGTTTTCATACTTTGGCTCGTAGCTTACATTTACGCCCAGTTTCTTTAAGATTTTTTCATCCTCTTCACTCAAAATTACCGTAAAGTGAGCATCGCTCCCTCTTAAGTTTCTGAGTTGTTCCTTGGCTGCTCTTGCCACATCGGAATTAAGGGCTGAGATGGTAAGTGCAATAAGAATTTCATCAGGATGAAGTCTGGGATTTTTGTTCTTTAAATATTCTGTTTTTAAGTTACAGATAGGCTCTAAAACGTGAGCGGAAATCAAGTGAGTTGATTTATCAATGTTACCTAAGAGTTTCAGTGCATTTAAAAGTAGTGCTGATGCTGCGCCCAGCGTACTTGATGTTTTACCTGTAACAATTCTTCCGTCAGGAAGCACCATTGCTCCCGCAGGCGCTCCTGTTTCAGCTTCTCTTTCTAAAGCCTTAGGCACAGCAGGTAAATATTCAGGAGTAATTCCCACCTGATTCATCAAAAGCTTGATTTTTTCTACTTGAGTATCAGTTCCCTTACCGCGAAAAGCGTCAGCCCCTGCCGCAAAATATCTGCGTATGATTTCACGCTTTGAAGCCTCTCTGCACGCTTCATCATCAAAGATACAGTTGCCTGCCATATTTACACCCATATCAGTAGGCGATTTATATGGGGATGCGCCCTGGATTTTTTCAAAAATTGTATTTAAAACCGGAAAAATCTCAACATCTCTGTTATAGTTTACTGCCACCTCGCCGTAAGCGTCATAGTGCAGCGGGTCAATCATATTGACATCGTTTAAGTCTGCAGTTGCCGCTTCATACGCAAGGTTTACGGGATGGTTTAAGGGCAAATTCCACACAGGGAATGTTTCGAATTTTGCATATCCTGCCGCAATGCCGCGCTTGTAATCGTGATAGAGCTGGCTAAGACAGGTAGCCATCTTGCCACTTCCGGGACCGGGTGCTGTGATTACAACAAGTGAGTGAGTTGTTTCTATATACTCATTCTTACCAAGCCCCTCTTCACTTACAATGTGAGGAATGTCAGAGGGATAGCCCTTGATAGTATAGTGGCGATAGCACTTCACACCGCGCTTTTCCAAAAGCTTGTAAAAAGCATTTGCCTGAGGCTGTTCATTAAAGCGTGTTAAAACAACACCACCAACATAAAGTCCCATTTCACGGAAAGTGTCAATAAGTCTTAAAACGTCATTATCGTAGGTAATACCCAAATCTCCGCGTGTTTTATTCGCCTGAATGTCCTCAGCATTAATTGTGATAACAATTTCAGCATCGTCTTTTAACTGCTGGAGCATACGGATTTTGCTGTCGGGCTCAAATCCGGGCAAAACACGTGATGCGTGGTAGTCATCAAAAAGCTTTCCTCCAAATTCTAAGTAAAGCTTTCCGCCGAACTGTGCAATACGCTTCTTTATCTGCTCTGATTGCATAGTGAGATATTTTTCATTTGAAAAGCCTGTCTTGTTCGTAACGCACACTTCCTTTGCGAAAATAATAACAGATAAATTATAACACAATTTATTTGATTTTAAAAGGATTATTTTTATTTTTTTTGAAAAATAGTATTGATTTAGCTAATTTTTGTGATATTATAAAAACATAATTATATTTTGGAGGTTCTTTTTATGGTAAAACATATGATTATCTGGTCCATAAAGGACGAAATCGCTGACAAAAAAGCGCTAATTAACGAAATTAAAGTATCCCTTGAGGGGTTGGTTGGAAAAATAGACGGTCTTTTGGAAATGAAGATTATCACAAATGGTCTTCCCTCATCAAAAGGCGACCTTATGATGGATTCTACATTTGAGTCTTACGATGCCCTGAAGGCTTACGCTGTTCATCCGTTACACGTGGCAATTGCAGACGGAATTGTAAGACCGAATACAGCATCAAGAGCAGCGTACGATTACGAAGTGTAGTCACATCATTTAAAACACTCTTATATTGAACAACAAAAAAAGATGCAGAATGTTCTGCATCTTTTTTTGTATATAACGTAAATGATTAACGTTTTGAGAACTGAGGTGCACGACGAGCGCCCTTTAAGCCGTACTTCTTTCTTTCCTTCATTCTGGGGTCACGTGTTAAGAAACCAGCCTTCTTAAGCATTGGTCTGTAAGCTTCTTCGTCTGCTTCTAATAACGCTCTTGAAATACCGTGACGGATAGCACCAGCCTGACCTGTGAAGCCACCGCCTACAACATTAACTAAAACGTCGAATTTGCCCTCTGTCTTTGTTAATACTAAAGGCTGATTAACGATAATCTTTAATGTTTCTAAACCAAAGTAATCGTCTAATGATCTGCCGTTGATTTTTATGTCGCCCTTACCGGGGATAAGTCTTACTCTTGCGATAGATTTCTTTCTTCTACCTGTGCCATAGAAAAAGTCTGCCATTTTTCTGCTCCTCCTTATTTAATCTCTAAAGTCCAAGCTTCAGGTTTCTGTGCTGCATTATCATGTTCTGCGCCTGCGTATACTCTTAATCTTGTTAAAGATTTAGCGCCGATTGTGTTATGCGGGAGCATACCTTTGATAGCTTTTGTCATAGCGAATTCGGGTTTTTCAGCCATAAGCTTGCTGTATTTTACAGCCTTTAAGCCGCCAACCCAACCTGTGTGTCTGTAATAGAACTTCTGGTCAAGCTTCTTACCTGTTAAAACAGCTTTAGCCGCGTTAATTACGATAACAAATTCGCCGCAATCAACATGAGGTGTGTATTCGGGTCTGTGCTTACCTCTTAAAATGTTAGCCGCTGCTGCTGCAACTCTACCTAAGGGCTTGCCTTCAGCATCTATAATGTACCATTTTCTCTCAACGTCCTGAGCTTTTGCCATAAATGTACTCATTATGCTTTCCTCCTAATTTTAAACAGAATTATCCTGTTCTTTTTTACAACGTTACTTATTATAAACTACATTTTTATCTGTGTCAAGTACTTTTTTCACAAAATTTAAAATACATTTTACAAACTCTTACATTCTCTTTTTTTCTCCATTTTTCTTTCAAATGCTCTAACTCTATTTTAAAAATATCACAAAAAAGTTTTTTTGACGTTATCTTTGACATATAAATTTACTTGTGGTATAGTTAAATAAAAACTTTGAATGAGGTCATCACAAAATGAGAATGAGAAAGAAAAAGCACCTAAAAGAAAGGCTCGAGGCTTGTTCTGATATAATAATATACGATATGGACAAATACGCAGGCAACATCAAGGGCGTATTTGCAGAAGATAAGCCCTTGCGTATGGAGATAGGCTGCGGCAAAGGAAGATTTATCACAGAAACTGCCAAATTAAATCCTGATGTGAATTTTCTTGCAATTGAAAAGAACTTAAATGTATTAGTCCTTGCCGCTGAAAAAATAAAGGCTGCAGGACTTACAAATGTTAAGTTTTTTGCTCAGGACGTAAATCTCTTGCGTGGCTTTGAAACAGAAACCAAGTGCGATATTATCTACATAAATTTCTGCGACCCATGGCACAAGCACTCATACCGCCGTCGCAGACTTACCCACGAGCAGCACCTTATACTCTGGGAGAACTTCTTGGGCGAGGGCGGCGAGATTCACTTTAAAACAGACAACAAAAACCTTTTCGAGTTTTCTCTCAATTCTTTCTCCGACTACGGAATGAGGATTAAAAACATCACTTTGGATTTGCATAATTCGAGTTGTGAGGGAAATATAATGACCGAGTACGAAATGTTATTTTCTGAAAAAGGTCAGCCAATTTACAGATGTGAAGCAATGTTCAGATAAAATAATAAGTGTGCCTATGGCACACTTATTATTTTATTAGATTATTTTTTCAACTATAGAAACAATTTCAGCGTGAATATCCCCTATTGTGCGAATTTCTAATCCATTGGCACACACTACTCTGTGCCACCCTTGATTTTCTGCAACACCGCAAGCGTTTTCGTATGCCGCAATTAAGTAGTCAGTATTTTTTTCGTGGATATCCTTTTGGGCTTCTCCTGTTATTTTATTGGCACGATTCCTCATCAAACTCTGTGCAGCCATGGGCGGCATATCCAAAAAGATTACCGCATCGGGTCTGGGAAGTCCAAGCTTTTCGTATTCGTAGTCTGAAAGCCACTCAACGAAAGCGGTTTTATCTCCTTTTATCTTCATAGCCTGATGAACAATATTTGACGTTACATATCTGTCGCAGACAATTACACCACCCGATTCATAAAAGCTGCCCCAGTTGCGCTTATAACTTGCATATCTGTCGATGGCATAAAATGACGAAGCAGCGTATGCGTTTACATCGTCGGGGTTGTCCCCGAGCTGACCTGACAAATACCCTTTTACCGGCATACAAAAGTCGCTTTCATAGTCAGGAAAAGAGATTTTCTTTACATCTAATCCTTTATTCTGCAAATATTCAAACAGTAGCTTTGTCTGGGTTTCCTTGCCGCTTGAGTCTACTCCCTCAATTACAATAAGCTTTCCCATTATTTTGCCTCCGAAAGGTATTTTTCACGCATATCCATCATTTTACCGCAGGTCATCTTACCCTCAGGGCATGGCCCTGCAACACAGGAAGGACCCGCTTTTTTAAAGAGTGTGGGCGCGACCTCTTTAACAAGTCTTAGCATTTCGTCTGCCAAAGCTCTTATTTCCCACTGGGCCCTGACGCAGCAACGGTGGTGGAAAAAGTTCATTAAGCTTCTTGCGTTCATCGTCACTACCATTTTTGTTTCGCAGGCATTGGGAAGAACAAATCTTGCGTCCTCAATTGCCTTTTTCTCTGCGGCTTTTGAAGCTACCTTTTCGTCTTTACCCTCTGCAATTAACTGTGCATAGTGCTTCTCATACAAAATATCAGCAAGCTCGTCGTAAGCCTTTTGGTCCGCCTCCATTGCCTTGATAAACAGTTCTTTTGCTTGTTCATTGTCCGCAATTTCAGGAGGTGTGATATATTCAAACATACCCTCTTTTACATATCTTTGCGACTTTACACTGTAGCTTGCAATTCTATGTCTTGTTATTTGTGCTAAAAGCGCTCGGCTGACACCCTCAATACCAAATGTAAAGGTAACATGCTCAATGGGGCTTTGATGCCCTAAGCTCATTAGCATATTCAAAAACTTTTCGCATCTTTCTTCGTCAAGCCCTTCCAATATATTTTCTACTCCGCTTTCCGAATAGCAGAGCTTTGCCGCTGCAGCAATTATTTTTTCTGGGTCAGGTGTGTGAGTAAGTAATGTAACCTTCATCCTATCGTCCTCCCAACTTTCTCTCTTTTTTATCTTCGTCAAGCTGTAATTTAAGCTCGTCTGTATTTACAAAATTCTTAAATCCACGCATATAGTACAGAAACTCTACCGCTATATCTTTGTCGTATAAATTGCCGTTAAAATCTAAAATATGGGTTTCTATTCGCACTTTTTCGAGATTATCAAAGCTCGTGCTGCCCACATTGGTAATTGATTTATATGTTTTGCCATCAAATACAGTGTTTGTGGCATATACTCCGCCTTTAATATCGACGCAACGCACATCAGGAACAATATTCGCAGTAGGATAACCATAGGTTCTTCCAAGATGCTTGTCACTTACCACAGTTCCCTTAACAGAATAAGTTCTTCCCAGAAGTTTTTCACACTTTTCAAATTTACCTTCCGAAATTGCACATCTTACCTCTGTGCTTGAGCAGGTTATTCCGTATGAGGTCACAGGCTCAACCACCAAAACCTCAAAGCCGTAATGCACTCCTAATTCTTTTAAAAGCTCTGCAGTTCCTGAAGATTTTTTCCCAAATCTTCCATTTGCACCAATGACGGCTGCTTTTATATTAAATTTACCTACCAGAATTTCTGATACAAACTCTTCAGGCGAAAGCTCTCTTACCCTGGTAAAATCTTCAAAAAACAATGTGTGAACGCCTGTATTGGCAATAAGCTTTTCCTTGATGTCATTTGTGTAGATAAGTTTTTGACCGCCTGCGCCTGACATTACATTCTTAGGATGCTCCAAAAAAGTATATACAACAGAGGGCATACCCATTTCATCAGCTTTATCCTTTAATAAATTGAGGAGCTTTTGGTGTCCTTTGTGTACACCGTCAAAATTTCCTATGGCAACTACTGTGCCAGCTTCGCTATTTACTTTTTTGTAATCAGCGCAAATCGTCTGCATAATATCTCCTAATAAAAACTTTTTTCCATTGCGAGTAACATTTGACCGTCACAGACTTTGACTTTTAAAAGACAAAGCATTGTATCGTCCTCGTAAATCCTGAAAATCTGATTTTCACAGTATTTTGCGATTCCCAATTGATTAGGGCGAAGTCTAATGCCATTTTTGATTTTAGCCGCATTTTCAGCGGTTACATCAACTCTTTCAAAATTCATTAAAACATCATCAGGTTTCATAAATAGCTCTTCCACGGTGCCGTTTTTGACCGCCTGTTCTATCCGCTCAAAAGTGTACGCAGCATCGAGGGTAAATATACCGCTCATTGTGCGCTCTAACGTATCCATTGCTGCACCGCACCCAAGAGCCGCTCCTATATCACGGCATAAAGACCTGATATATGTCCCCTTTCCACAATGTACGTCCATCATAAAAGACTTACCGTCAAAGTCGTACACATCTATTGAATAAACTGTGATTTTGCGGGGTTTTCTTTCTATTTCTACGCCCTTGCGTGCCAGTTGATAGAGTTTTTGCCCGTCAACCTTAATCGCCGAATACATAGGCGGAATCTGCTCGATGTCTCCTATAAAGCCTTTTACCGCTTCATCCAATTGTTCTTTTGTAACGGACACTTCTTTTCTTTCTATAATTTCCCCTGTGGTATCCTCTGTATCTGTAACAATTCCTAACACCACACGGGCGGTGTATTTTTTCTCGTCTGCCATAATAAGGTCAGAAAGCTTGGTAGCATTGCCGATTAAAACAGGCAAGACACCTGTTGCCGCAGGGTCCAATGTGCCTGTGTGACCGATACGTTTCATATTGAGCTGTCGTCTTACAAAGGACACAACATTATGTGATGTCATACCCTTTGGTTTATATACATTAAGTATTCCTATCAAGTCTATCTTCCCCATTTGACATATTGTAAATATTTTATCACACTTTAAACCCATTTTCAATACAAAAAACTGCAGAATAAAATTCTACAGTTTGTTTTTTGTCATTAATATGCCTATTACACTTTTTGCGTCTTTTATTTCGCCGCGATTTATCATTTCGACAAGCTCATCAATGTGATATTTTTCGCATTCCACAAATTCGTCATCATCAGGGTCTGTCTCCCCCTGATGCAAGCCTGTGGCTAAATATATAGATAGCTTTTCATCACAAAAACCTGGTGTTGCAAAGAAAGTTCCTAAATATTCAACTCTTTCTGCCACAAGTCCTGTTTCTTCGCGCAGTTCACGAATACCCGCGTCACGAGTGTCCTCGCCCTTGTGGTCAAGCTTTCCTGCGGGAATTTCTAGCGTTGTTTCATAAAAAGGATATCTGAACTGGCGCACCATATAGATATAGCCGTCAGTGTCCATTGCCACAACACCAACTCCACCGGGATGGCGCACCACCTCGCGTATTGCTTCCGCGCCGTTTTCTAAAATCGCAACATCACGCTGGACCTTGATGATTTTGCCATCATATATTATTTCTGAAGTTTTTGTAGTTTCTTTAAGCTTCACTTTCTAATTCTCCAATTATTTCATCTAATATTTTTCTGTCTTTATCAGTTAAATCAGCTTTTTCCAAAAGGTCAGGTCTTTTTATATATGTACGCTTTAAAGATTCTTTCCGCTTCCACTTTTCAATATTTGCGTGGTGTCCGCTCATAAGTACTTCAGGCACTTCACGTCCCATAAAGACAGGAGGTCTTGTGTATTGCGGGTGTTCCAGTAAACCTGAGTAAATCGATTCTTCCTCAAAACTCTCACTTTGAGGCAAAACACCTTCTACCATTCTGGCAACTGAGTCCACCAAAACTGCCGCAGGCAATTCTCCGCCTGTTAAGACATAATCGCCGATTGAGATTTCTTCATCAACGATTTCTTCTAACACTCTCTCGTCAACACCCTCGTAATGACCGCAGAGAATAACAATATGGTCTTTTTTCGAAAGCTCAACTACTTTCGCCTGAGTAAGAACATTTCCCTGAGGGGACATATATACAGTATACGGTTTTTCGCCTTGCGCTACGCTTTCATAAGCACGATAAATAGGTGGCGCCTGCATAAGCATCCCAAAACCGCCACCGTAAGGATAGTCATCAACAGAATTGTGCTTGTTGTTGGCAAAATCTCTTATATTTATGCAGTTTATTTCTAAAATCTCGCTTTTCTGCGCCCTGCCTATAATGCTCTCGTCTAAGATAGCTCTCATCATATCGGGAAAAAGCGTCAAAATATCAAAACGCATAGCCTACTCCTCGTGATCATCATCTAAAAGTCCTGCAGGAATTGTGACGTAAATTTTTTTGTTTTCTAAATCAACGTCTCCAATTACGCCGTCAATGACAGGCAAATAAATTCTCTTTCCCTCAGGTGTTTTTATTTCGTAAATGTCATTCGCCCCTGTATTGAAAACATCTGTTAATTTGCCCAGCTTTTCTTCGCCCTCAAATGCAGTAAGACCAATCAAGTCTTTGATATAGTATCTACCCTCAGGAAGTGGTATTTTCTCCGTGTAGAGAGTTTTGCCCTTCATTTTTTCCGCGTCATTCATAGAGTTTACGCCTGAAAATTTAATGATAACTACGTTTTTATGTACTTTAGAGCTTTCAACATTTAAAGCCTTTCCATCCTTTTCATAGAAAACCTCTAAATCAAGCAAATCATACAGGTCGTCTGTCCAGGGGTTTAACTTTACTTCGCCACGAATGCCATGAGTATTTACAATCTGACCAACTTCTATCAATTCCATAATCTTCTCCTGTTTTTAAAAAAGGGCTGTTGTAACAGCCCTTTAATTATGCACTTTGTTCTTGTTTTTCCTGCAACTCTGGTGCTTTTTTATCTGTAACACATTCTTTTGTCACTGTACACTTTGATACGTTTTCCTGTGAGGGTATCTCGTACATTATATCAAGCAAGGTTTCTTCCATAATGGAACGAAGTCCACGGGCTCCTGTTTTGCGGTCTAATGCTTTTTGAGCTATTGCCTCAATTGCTTCGTCTTCTACCACAAGCTCAACACCGTCTAAATCTAAAAGCTTTGTATACTGCTTGAGTATTGCATTTTTAGGTTCTTTAATAATACGAACCAAAGATGCTTTATCCAGCATATCAAGGCTCGCGATGACAGGGAGTCTACCTATAAGTTCAGGAATAATACCAAACTTCAGTAAATCCTGAGGCTCGATTTTCGAAAGAACTTCGCCTACATTTACATCGGTTTTGCTCTTGACTTCAGCCCCAAAGCCCATTGATTTTTCCTGTGTTCTGCGGCTTATAATTTTTTCAATGCCGTCAAAAGCACCGCCGCAGATAAACAAGATGTTTGTTGTATCTATCTGCAGGAATTCCTGATGAGGATGCTTTCTACCGCCTGTGGGAGGAACGTTGGCTACTGTTCCCTCTAAGATTTTTAAGAGCGCCTGCTGAACGCCTTCGCCAGATACGTCACGAGTAATTGATGTATTTTCTGACTTTCTTGTGATTTTATCAATTTCATCAATATAGATAATGCCACGTTGTGCCGCGTCAACATCGCCGTCAGCAGCCTGAATTAGCTTTAATAAAATATTTTCTACATCCTCGCCTACATAACCTGCCTCAGTTAATGTTGTAGCGTCTGCTATTGCAAAAGGAACGTTTAATATTTTTGCCAAAGTTTGTGCCAAAAGTGTCTTACCTGAGCCTGTGGGACCTAAAAGTAAGATATTTGACTTTTGTATATCAACATCTTTTGAAGATTTTTTATTCTCTATTCTCTTATAATGGTTGTAAACGGCAACAGACAGGGTTTTCTTTGCCTTATCTTGACCGATTACATACTGGTCCAGAATTTCCTTTATCTCACGGGGCTTAGGGAGTGCGCCCAACTCAATATCCGGTTCTGAAATATCATAATTGTCGCCCATATAGCGATTGCAAAGGGAGATACACTCATTGCAAATGAACGCATCGGGGCCTTCAAACATTCGTACTACTTCGTTTTCTGTTTTTCCGCAGAAGCTGCATCGAAGTGTGGGTCTGCCTTCGTTAATTGTTGACATATATGATATACCTTTGCCTTTCTTAATTTTGTTAAAAAGGGACTGAGTTATCAGTCCCTTTTAACTTTATAATATTTCATTTCTTGATTCTATAACCTTATCGATTAAGCCATATTCCATAGCTTCATACGCTGACATAAAGTTATCTCTTTCTGTGTCTTCCTGTATTGTTTCTAATGGCTTTCCTGTACGCTTTGACAAAATCTCATTTAAGGTGTTCTTGATACGGATAATTCTGTCAGCGTGGATTTTGATGTCCGTTGCCTGACCCTGCATACCGCCCAAAGGCTGATGAATCATAATTTCACTGTTGGGTAATGCAAGTCTTTTTCCGGGTGTACCTGCTGCCAGCAAAAACGCACCCATAGATGCCGCCATACCTACACAGATTGTTGATACATCGCATTTAATATACTGCATCGTATCGTAAATTGCCATTCCGGAAGTAATTGAGCCACCGGGACTATTGATGTAAAACTGAATATCTTTGTCAGGGTCTTCGCCCTCTAAGAATAACATCTGTGCTACAACCAAGCTTGCAGTAACATCATTCACTTCTTCGCTCAAAAATATAATTCTGTCTTTTAATAATCTGGAATAGATGTCGTAAGAGCGTTCGCCTCTGCTTGTCTGTTCCACTACTACCGGTACTAAGCTCATAATTATTTCCTTTCTGTTTTATGAAATGGTTGCGACTTTAAGATTATTTATCTTCAGTCTTTTTTGTTGTTTTTTTAGCCGCAGACTTCTTTTCTGCTGCATCTTTGTCTGATGCCTTTGTTGTGGTTTTCTTTGTTGTTGTCTTCTTGGGTGCTTCTTCTGTTGTTTCTTTCTTAGCTGCTGTTTTCTTTTCAGCTTTTGCCCATGTTGTGTTTTCTACTAAGAAGTCCATAGCTTTCTGAATCTTTAAGTCAGACTTTAAGCTTTCGATGTCTTCATCGCGCATAAATTTCTTAACTTCTTCAAGCTTCATATTGTAGGCGTCTGCCATCTTCGTCAACTGTTCGTCAACTTCAGCTTCTGCCACTTCTAAGTTTTCAAGCTTTGCAATTTCCTCTAAAGCCAATGTGCCCTTGACCTGAAGTTCAGCGTTGGGACGAATCTGCTCTTTGAAAGCATCAACTGTTGTCCCCATGTAACCTAAGTACTGCTCGAATGATATGCCCTGCTGAGCCATTCTTGCGTTATTTTCACGGATTGTGTTTTCAATGCGTGTGTCAACCATACAAGCAGGAATGTCTGCTTCCATCTTGTCGATTACAGCATCGATTGCCGCGTTTTCTTTTTCCTGTTTAGCGCGGGCATCCGCTGATTCCTGAAGCTTTTTCTTGATGTCTTTTTTGAGCTCTGCTAATGTATCAAATTCACTTACGTCTTTTGCAAATTCGTCATCTAATGCAGGCAATTCTTTTACAAAAATAGAGTTAACCTTTGTTTTGAATGTTGCGGGCTTGCCTTTTAATTCTTCAGCGTGGTAATCTTCGGGGAATGTAACTTCTACATCAAATTCCTCGCCGATTGCCTTGCCTACAATCTGTTCTTCAAAGCCGGGGATAAAGCTTCCGCTACCAATTGTTAAATCGTAGTTTTCGCCCTTACCGCCGGGGAATGCTTTGCCGTCTACAAAACCTTCAAAGTTGATATTAGCAATGTCGCCCTTCTTCACTTTGCGGTCTTCAACTGCAACCTGTCTTGCATTTCTTTCCTGACGACGTGCTAATTCTTCGTTAACTTCCTTAGCACTTACAGTATGGTCAATTTCATCTAATTTTAAACCTTTATATTTGCCAAGTTTAACCTCAGGCTTAACTGTAACTGTGCCCTTGATTACTAAATCCTTGTCTTTACCGATGTCAGCAATATCTATTTTGGGCATATCAACGGGATCGATACCCATTTCTTTTACTGCTGCTTCGTATGCGTCAGGTAAAAGTGAGTCAACTGCTTCTTCATAGAATACGCCTTCGCCGTATGTCTTTTCGATTAATTTTCTGGGTGCTTTACCCTTTCTGAATCCTGGAACGGTAATTTTCTTTACATTCTTTCTGAATGCTGCGTCTACCGCTTGAGCGAATTCTTCTGCTGATACTGTAATAGTAAACTCAACAGTATTTTTTTCTTTTTTGTCTAATTTTGCTGCCAAGATTTTGTCCTCCCTGTTTAAAACTTCTCGTCATTGTATTATAGCACACTATATCCATATTTTTCAAGTGTTATTTTCAATTTCTTAACGGTTTTTTAAGTTTTTAGAATATTTGTTCAATTTTTTCAAAAAATAAGTACAGGGAGGTGTCAATATGTACAATTTTTTGACCTTAAAAACCGTGAGATTATTAGCTGTTACAGCAATTGTTTTCACTATTTTGTGTTCGATATGGATAAATTACTCATTAGACGGTGGTGTACAAAGTGCCGTTGCGGCTTTTATGGTATGATTCATTATATTCAAAAATTTGTTTTTCGTGTAAGGAGAAATTATGACTGACAAAGAATATCAAAAATATGTGGACAAAATGACGCCAAATTCGCCCATTGTTAAAGATATAATTTTGGCATTTTTGTTTGGCGGCGCTATCTGCACCGTAGGGCAGCTGATTTTTAATCTGTATGAGTTTCTTGGTTTTTGCAAGGACCACATTTCTATGCTTACGTCATCTACGATGGTTTTTCTCGGTGCGTTTTTAACAGGCTTGGGTGTGTATGACAATCTTGCAAAATATGCCGGAGCCGGTACAATTGTGCCAATTACAGGATTTGCCAATGCAGTAGCCTCCCCTGCTATTGAATTTAAGTCAGAGGGTATGGTGTTGGGACTCGCCGTAAAAATGTTTACTGTTGCAGGTCCTGTGTTGGTTTACGGCATAACCTCAGGATTTGTCGCCGGAATAATTTATTATGTAATGTCACTGTTTTGAGAACTCCTTTGCTACTGCAAAGGAGTTCTTTGTATTCTTTCAATATTCGCACCAAGATTTTGGAGCTTTATATCAAGGTTTTCGTATCCACGGTCTATGTGCCTAATATCATACACTTGTGTTTCTCCTTTGGCTGCAAGTCCTGCCAAAACAAGAGCTGCACCTGCACGAAGGTCTGATGCTGAAACCTTAGCACCCGATAGTGACCTTTTGCCCTCAACCACCGCACAATGTCCCTCAACCTTGATTTGAGCACCCATTCTGCAAAGCTCACCAACGTGCATGAAGCGATTTTCAAATATTGTTTCTGTCACAATACCTGTTCCCTTGGAAAGGGATAATAGAGCCATCATCTGTGCTTGCATATCTGTGGGAAAACCAGGAAAAGGCAGTGTCTTTACATCTTTTGCGCTGCAGGTTTTTTCGCACCTTACTCTTATTGTATTATCTGTAATTTCAATATCGGCACCCATTTCAAGAAGCTTTGCCGTCAGGGGCTTTACATGCTCCGGTACAATATCCTTTATCAGCACATCGCCGTTGGTCATTGCCGACGCCACCATAAATGTGCCCGCCTCTATTCTGTCAGGCATTATTGAGTATCTGGCCGACTTTAATTTATTCACGCCCTGCACACTTATAGTGTCAGTTCCTGCTCCTGTTATGCGAGCACCCATTTTATTTAAAAAGTTTGCAAGGTCCGCAATCTCCGGTTCAGCTGCCGCATTTTCAATGGTCGTCTTCCCCTTTGCCGCAACTGATGCCATTAAAATATTTTCAGTAGCACCTACACTTGGAAAGTCAAGGTATATTTTGGTGCCGGTAAGTTCTTCACACTTAACCTCAACAAAGCCCGCTCCCTTAGTAATGGTGGCACCTAACGCCGCAAAGCCTTTTAAGTGCAAGTCTACGGGTCTTGAGCCGATGGGACATCCTCCCGGAAGGGATAGCCTTACTTTTTTCATTCGAGCAAGCATAGGTCCCATAACTAAAAATGAACCTCGTAATTTACAAGTTAAATCATAGGGCGCTATTGTGTGGTAGATTTTTTCCGTGTCTATTGTTATTTCATTTTTATTTTTTGATGAGATTTTTGCGCCAAAGCATCCTAAAATTTCACACATATTTCGTATGTCAGTTAAATCAGGAACATTTTTTAATGTGGTTTTTCCGCCTGATAAAAGAGTTGCTGCCATAATTGGAAGTGCCGAATTTTTACATCCTGAAATTGATACTTCTCCGCGTAGCCCATCACATTTTTTAATTATAAAAAAGTCTTTGTTTTCCATTTTTCTCTCCGCAAAATTTAATTCAATTTTATTATTGACGATAATTTTTTTTAAATACAAGCATTTAAATTTAAAAATGGAAAATTTTGCAAAACTAGGGCTGAAACATTTTGTCAGCGAAACGAAACATAAAAAGACTTGTAATTTGTTGAAATTTGTGGTATATTGGTTTTGCAGTCAATAGTTAAATATTTGTGCCAATATGGGGTTACACTGTCAAAAAGTGTAGCTCTGATTCAACGACCCATGTTGGTACAAACTGTTGACTGCAAGTCGGACGCTACGCTTTTATGGTGCGTTGCTCCGGCTTCGCACCTTTTTTATTTTCCGGAAAAAATAATTCGTGCAAACAAATAAATTTGAAAAGAACTGAGGAATTTATTATGGTTTGTTGCTTTATGAATTTTCACGAGGAAGAAAATGCAAAAGATTTAAAAAACACTTTGACGGAGAGATAGACAATGCGATTTCACGTGGGTGCACCACGTTTGTTACAGAAAAAAGGTATCCCGAGGACGAGCTTTTTGCCGAGAGGGTTCTTGCCGCTTCCAGAGAATATCCTGATATAGATATTAAGCTTGTCTTTGCAAATCCCGAACTTAAATCCGACGAAAACTTAGAAAAACATTTTATAAGTATAGCTGATTGGGAAATTTACAGCTACTATGTTGCATATTAAAAAAGAGGATGTTCCTTACTATCAAGGTTGAGAAAAAAAGATGCAGAATAAACGAACCGAACCAAAAGTCCGAGGCTGAGGGAAAATCTTTCAGAATGGACGAATGAAACCGAAGGGCGAGCCCCGAAGGCGTATGTGTATACGCCGAGGGTTTCAGTCGTTCATAATCAAAAAACATAAAATCAAAAGCACTCGGCAAGCCGAGTGCTTTCTCATTTAATATATCAAGTTATTGATATTTTGTTTTTTGATGGTCTGGATGATTTTCAC
>JAZRPE010000012.1:0-51782 GCA_045649085.1 Congzhengia sp. | reverse complement strand
TGTCAACTTCTGTTTCAAGAACGGAAAGCTCGGCAGAATTTACATAAATACCGTGCTTGTCGTCAAGCAAAATACGTAATCCTGATGCTTTTTTAATACTTTCAGCCACGCCCTTGTCAAATTCAATTCTTACGGGTTTTGTAAGGTCAGCGCCCTTGCACACAAGCTCGGGTACCGTCTTTGCCGCACGCAGAAGTGCGATGCCTTTGCCGTCGCAGATTGCCTTAAGACGCGCCATACTGTCAGAAGCGTTCTGGGCAATTATAGAGGTTGTGTCTTTTTTGACGGTAAATACGTTGTTGCTTGATTTTATTTCTGTTCTTGAGCACTTGTTAACGGTGTATTCGCAAAAAGATGCGATTTCTTTTTTGCCGTTTTCGTTTATGGCTTCAGTTTCGGAAAGCAACGCAGAAAAATACGTCACATAGTCATCAATACCTCTGAAACTTTCGGTTTTATCGTAATTGGGGTTAAAGTTTGAGGGCTGATTCTCGGGTGAAAGCAGAGAAGAAATATACTCTGAATCAAGCTCCTGCTCCGAGTTGTAAATTTTCATTACCTGGAATTTATCTGTTAAGAGTGCGTACTTTCCGTTGTAGGGAAAAGCGTATTCTGCGGCTTTTGCATCTTCGGTAAAGTATTCAGCAAAAACTATATTGTCGCTGAGCATTGAAAGCTTTGAAAAGGCTCTGAATTTACCTTTGCCTACACTTTTTTTGATTTCCTCACGCTGAGTAGAAGAAAAAAGCGGTGTATCATCAGACAGCCCTGACAAAACGCTGTAACGCTTGAACATTTCGTTCATAGCTTTTTTCTTTCCGTAGGTGTAAACGTCCTCAGAACGAGCCTCGGTTTTCAAAACATACTCTACTGCGTAATTTTTAAGATAGGATTTTACCTGGTCGGTTGTGTTTGTTGCATCTAAGAGCGTATCGCCCGAGCCTTTGAATACACCTGTACCTGTTTCGGGATTTTCTTCTGCCACAATTTCAAGAGTGGGAACGCAGGCAGAAAAGCTCATCTTGAAGGTCATAAGCTTTCCCTCGTGCATAACTTGTCCCATATAACGTTCGTCATCGGTTTTGGTGTCTCGGATGCTTACTAGCCTTGTGAAAAAATCGTAGGGAATATTCGGGTCATCTGCTGCAAGCACTGCCCCTTGTTCTTCGTAATAATATACCTTTGTACCTTTTCCCGCAGGACAAAAAAGCTCAGGAACACCATTTGATGAAACGTCCATCAGCATAAATTCCGTTGCGGCGGAAGATTCTATAACGCTGGCGAAAGCCGTCTGCCAGTCACTGTCCGCAGCAGAAACAGAAGGTATAAAAGTTATTGCCAATACGCATATTATAAATAATGAAAATAATTTCTTCATATTAATTTCCATAGCCTTTCTGCCCACAAATAGCCATTAAAATATACGCACAATCTCATCGTGGGCAGATAAGGCGTATAATGGAAATTATGCACATCGCCGCTTTCGCATCGCACGCGATGAGAAAATTTCGGCGGTGCAATAAATTCCGCCGGAGGCTAATAACGTGATTTTTCACGTTATTACCTCAAAACGGACATAATTTCTTACGATACATTATACAATTTTACGCCGAAAAAATCAATCCTTTTGACATAAAAAACATTTCTTTAAAAAAATATTAAAAAAATGCTTGACAAAGTGATTATTTTAGTGTAGAATACATTTTGTCAGTTTTTGAACTGCATGGCGGCATAGCTCAGTTGGCTAGAGTACTCGGTTCATACCCGATTGGTCGCTGGTTCAAATCCAGCTGCCGCTACCAAATTTAATATATGGCCCGTTGGTCAAGCGGTTAAGACACCGCCCTTTCACGGCGGTAACACGAGTTCGAGTCTCGTACGGGTCACCATAAAAAAGGACACTCATTCGAGTGTCCTTTTTGTTTTAGTTTTTAAAGCTATGAACAGGTGCAGGAATTCTTCCGCCACGGCGGATAAATTCTGTGCTCGCCTTTTCATTTACAGGCATAACAGGACCTGTACCTAAAAGTCCGCCAAAGTCTACTGTGTCGCCCACAACCTTACCGGGAGCAGGGATAATTCTGACTGCTGTGGTTTTCTGGTTTATCATACCTATTGCCGCCTCATCTGCTATTATTGCAGCGATAGTTTCAGCGCTGGTTGTTCCAGGTACACAAATCATATCAAGTCCAACGCTGCACACGCAGGTCATCGCCTCTAATTTATCTAAAGAAAGCGTTCCTGCCTCAACCGCCGCTATCATTCCTGCGTCTTCACTTACGGGAATAAACGCACCTGACAGACCACCAACGAAAGATGACGCCATAATGCCGCCTTTTTTAACTGCGTCATTAAGTAACGCCAGCGCTGCCGTTGTGCCGTGAGTTCCGCACTGCTCAAGTCCCATTTCTTCCAGTATATGAGCAACACTATCGCCTACTGCAGGTGTGGGAGCTAAAGACAAATCAACTATACCAAATGGTACGCCTAATCTTTTTGATGCCTCTCTCGCTACCAACTGTCCCATTCTTGTTATCTTAAAGGCAGTTTTCTTGATAGTTTCTGCAACCACCTCAAAGTCTGCACCCTTTACCTTTTCCAGTGCACATTTTACAACGCCGGGTCCAGATACACCTACGTTTATCACATACTCTGCCTCGCCAACACCGTGGTACGCACCTGCCATAAAGGGGTTGTCCTCTACGCTGTTACAGAACACAACTAATTTTGCACATCCGAAGCCGTCGGCATCCTTTGTAATTTCTGCGGTTTCTTTTACGATTTCGCCCATTTTGGCTACTGCGTCCATATTTATGCCCGCTTTTGTAGAGCCTACGTTTACACTTGAGCAAACTCGCTCTGTACACGCCAACGCCTCAGGAATAGCGTTTATCATTGCCATTTCCGTAGGAGTAATGCCTTTTTGAACTAACGCTGAAAATCCACCGATAAAGTTTACGCCAACGCTGATTGCTGCTGCATCTAAAGTCTTGGCAAGCTTTACAAAGTCCTCGCTTTTTTCCGACTGCAAAATTAGTGATGCCGGAGTTACTGAAATTCTCTTATTTATAATAGGAACCCCGTAGCGAACGGAAATTTCCTCCGCAACAGAAACTAAGTTTTCTGCTGCCTTTGTAATTTTATCGTACACTTTTTTGCATACTGTATCCACATCATCTCCTGCACAGGAAAGAAGCGAAATACCCATTGTAACTGTTCTTATATCCAAATGCTCCTCAGAAATCATTTTTATGGTTTCTAATATGTCATTTCTGTCAATTAATGCCATAGTGCCACCTCTTATATTCTGTGCATAGCAGAGAACAAGCCCTCATGCTGAACGTTAATCTCTATGCCTAAAGACTCTCCCAAAGCCTTTAAATCTTCTGACAACTGTCCTGCCGTGATATCGGATGCAACGGTGTCTACAAGCATAATCATTGTAAAAATATTCTGCATAATGGTCTGTGAAATATCTAAAATATTAATCTTCTTGTCTGCCAGATAACCGCTTACCCCTGCAATGATACCTGTGCGGTCCTGACCTACTACTGTTACTACTGCTTTCATTGGATTCTCTCCTTAATTAATGTATTTGTACCTATAATAACAGAAAAGATTAGAACTTTCAAGGTAATTTTTTAATTTCCTCTTTAAATTTGCCGCACTTTGGTGTATAATAATTGTATATGGAATTTTTTGAAAGGATTTGATGCTATGCAAGCCTACGTTAAGCTCTCATCAATTGTAGAAGAATACAGCCTAAAGCCTATCGTTACGCCTAAGGGCTGCGGCGATATAGAAATTACCGTTGCCGATGTCAACCGTCCCAGTCTTCAGCTGGCAGGCTTTTTTGAATATTTCGACCCTGCCCGCATACAGATTATCGGTATGGTAGAATACACATATTTAGAGTCCTTGTCGTCAGAGGACCGCTACAAGGCAATAGAGCACTTATTAAAAGAGCCTGTTCCTGCGGTAATCATTACCCGTAATATGATTCCATTTCCTGAGTTTATTGAGTGCGCAAAAAAATATGACAGAGCACTTTATGTGAGCGATTACAGTACATCACGCTTTACCAGTGCCATTATCCTTTACTTAAACGTAGCTCTAGCTCCTATGACTCAGCTCCACGGCGTACTGGTTGAGGTTTACGGCGAAGGAATTTTGCTTTTGGGCGAATCTGGCGTAGGTAAATCAGAAACCGCTATCGAGCTTGTAAAGCGCGGTCACAGACTTGTTGCAGACGATGCAGTCGAGATAAGACGAGTTTCAAATAAATCCTTAGTAGGCTCTGCACCTGAAATTATCCGTCATTTTATTGAGCTCCGTGGCATAGGTATAGTAGATGTAAAGCGACTTTTTGGTATGGGCGCGGTAAAAGACACAGAAAATATCGACCTTGTTATAAACCTTGAAAACTGGCAGCAGGGCAAGGCCTACGACAGATTGGGCATTGATACTGAGGTGGTTGACATTTTAGGTATCGAGGTGCCCTCACTTACCATTCCCATCAAGCCAGGCCGAAACCTTGCTATGATAGTAGAGGTTGCAGCAATGAACGCCCGTCAGAGAAAAATGGGATATAACGCTGCAGAAGAGTTGAACGATAGAATGATGAACCAGGAGTTTTAATTAATGAATTTTCAAGAACTGAAAAATCAGATACAATCTAAAATATTTGGGGAGGTTGAGTTAAACTATCCCTTAGCTGAGCACACCTCTTTTAAAATAGGAGGCAACGCTGACCTTTATGTGTGCCCCAACAATTTAATGGAGCTTCTATCCACAGTTGAACTGTGCAGAAAAGCAGACGTCCCGTACTTTTTATTGGGTGCAGGCTCTAACCTTTTGATTTCCGACAAAGGTATCCGCGGCGCGGTAATAAAATTAGGCGACGGCTTTGACTACGCCCACGCAAAGCACGACTACATCTTAGCAGGTGCAGGTGTTTCCTTGGCAAAGCTTTCTGCTGAAGCAAAGAACGCAGAATTAACAGGTCTTGAGTTTGCATCAGGTATCCCTGGGTCACTGGGCGGTGCAATCTATATGAACGCAGGTGCTTACGGCGGAGAAATGAAAGATGTAATCACGGAAGTTTCCTATATAGATGACGATGGCACGGTAAAAACAATCTCAGGCGAGGATTGTGACTTTGGCTACAGAAAGAGTATTTTTACCACAGGAAATAAAATAATTATTTCTGCAAAGCTTACATTAAATAAAGGAAACAGAGATGAAATCTTAGCCACGATGCGCGACTTAAATGCCCGAAGAAAAGAAAAGCAACCCTTAGAATTTCCGTCAGCAGGCAGCACATTCCGTCGACCTGAGGGACATTTTGCAGGGGCTTTAATTGAGTCATCAGGCCTAAAGGGCACACGCATCGGCGGAGCGGAGGTAAGCACAAAGCACGCAGGCTTTATCATAAACACAGGCAACGCAACATCAAAAGATGTTTGCGATTTAATCGCCCATGTGCAAAAGACCGTAAAAGAAAAACACGATGTAGATTTAGAACCTGAGGTAAAATTCATCGGCAAGGAATAACGAAAAGGGGTAATGCACCCCTTTTCCACAAAATATAGTTTATTTAAAAAAGAATAACCACAAAACCTTGAAACCCTGAAAAATATCACATTTTTTTGCAAAAAACGCTTGACTAAAAGGCTTGTTTATGATATACTACAAGATACTTGGGTGGATAGGTTCTTTTTTTTTGCTCAAAAAAAATTGCAGCTTGTCCCAAAATCAGTTAATAAATTATGATATAAATTAAGGAGGCGCGAATAATGAGAACAAGAATTACTCTCGCATGCTCAGAATGTAAACAGAGAAACTACGACACAATGAAAGAAAAGAAAAACACACCCGACAGAATAGAGCTTAACAAGTACTGCAGATTCTGCAAAAAGCACACACTTCATAAGGAAACAAAATAAGTTTTTTAGTCGGTAATATTGATTAAACAAGGAGTGAGTTGTAATGGCAGAAGCTCAGAAGGCAAAAAAGCCTAACAAAATAGCAAACTATTTCCGTGAATTAAAGGCAGAGTTCAAAAGAATTTCATGGCCCAGCTTTAAGCAGGTAAGAAACAACACAGGCGTTGTTCTTGCTTTCATTATTTTGCTTGGCGTGTTTATTGCTATCATTGACCTCATCTTTACTTACGCTCTTTCTTTCTTAGGCTAAGTAAAATTTAATTTTCAGGAAAAGGAGGCAAAAGAGGCTTTGCTTCTTTTATAAGGATATGGCTGAAGCTAAGTGGTATGTTATTCATACCTTTTCAGGATATGAGAAAAAAGTTCAGACAGACTTGGAAAAGACCATTGAAAACCGTAACCTCCATGACAAAATCTTGGATATCAAGGTTCCCATGGAAGAGGTTGTGGAGCAAAAAGGCAACGAGCAGAAGGTAGTATCAAGAAAGCTCCTTCCCGGCTACGTTATCGTTAAAATGGTAATGACAGACGACACCTGGTACGTTATCAGAAATACCCGCGGTGTAACAGGCTTCGTTGGCCCCGGTTCTAAACCTGTGCCACTAACAGACGAAGAGGTTCACGCTATGGGCATCGAGAGAAGAACTGTTGAGGTAAATTTTGCAGTTGGCTCTTCTGTTCGCGTTATAGGCGGTGCTTTTTCTGATTTTGTCGGCGTTGTTGACGAAATCAACACAGAAAAGCAGCTGGTTAAGGTTATCGTTTCAATGTTCGGCAGAGAAACACCTGTTGAGCTTGATTTCTCTCAGATTGAAGTTTTAGATTAGTTTTTAAGCATTTTTGCTTAGAATACAGAGGCGCAAGCCTCAGGCAGTACGCAAGGAAGGGTTTTCTTGCGTGTGGGAGGACGAAGAGGGTCTTCGTTCGCCATTACCACATTTTTATTAAGGAGGTGCACCATAATGGCACAGAAAATTGCAGGTTACATCAAGTTGCAGATTCCCGCAGGTAAAGCTACACCGGCTCCCCCGGTTGGTCCTGCCCTTGGTCAGCACGGTGTAAACATCGTTCAGTTCACAAAGGAGTTTAATGAAAAGACAGCTAAAGACGCAGGTTTAATCATTCCTGTTGTTATTACAGTATATGCTGATAGATCTTTCTCTTTCATTACAAAAACTCCCCCGGCAGCAGTTCTCTTAAAGAAGGCTGCTAAAATCGAAAAAGGTTCAGGCGTTCCTAACAAGACAAAGGTAGCTACTGTTTCTAAAGACGCTATCCGTCAGATCGCTGAAACAAAAATGCCCGATCTTAATGCCGCTTCAATCGATGCTGCTATGAGCATGATTGCAGGTACAGCAAGAAGTATGGGTATCGTAGTAGAAGACTAATTTCGGTTTTTTTAATTAAGTGGGAGAGTGTTTGAACACTTGTTTGACCACAAAAGGAGGAAAAAAAATAATGTTTAGAGGTAAAAACTATCAGGAGAGCGCAAAGCTCATAGATAGAGCAAAGCTTTATGATCCTGAAGAAGCTTTAGACGTAGTTATTAAGGCTTCTAAGGCAAAATTCGATGAAACAGTTGAAGTTCACGTTAAATTAGGCGTTGACTCAAGACACGCTGACCAGCAGGTTCGTGGCGCTATCGTTCTGCCCCACGGTACAGGTAAGACAGCTCGTGTTTTAGTATTCGCTAAAGGCGATAAGTTGGCTGAAGCTGAAGCTGCAGGAGCAGATTTCTTCGGTGGCGAAGAGCTTATCCCCAGAATTCAGAACGACGGTTGGTTTGATTACGACGTTGTTGTTGCAACACCCGATATGATGGGCGTTGTAGGTCGCTTAGGTAAGGTATTAGGTCCTAAGGGTTTAATGCCCAGCCCCAAAGCCGGCACAGTAACAATGGACGTTACAAAGGCTGTTAACGAAATCAAGTCAGGTAAGATTGAATACCGTCTTGACAAGACAAACATCATCCATTGCCCCATTGGTAAGGTATCTTTTGGCACAGAGAAGTTAGCTGATAACTTCAAGGCGCTCCTTGGCGCTATCATCAAGGCTAAGCCCGCAGCAGCAAAAGGTCAGTACATTAAGAGCTGCGCAGTAGCTTCAACAATGGGCCCTGGTGTTAAAATCAACCAGGCAAAACTTTCTGACTAATTTTTGCTTGACAAAAGCAATTTCTTATGTTAGAATAACTATTGCTTAAAAAAGTAAATATTTTTTCCGCAGACAGCTGGCGCACAACACAACTGTGTTCGATGCTTAAAATTGCCCGCCGAGGAATTGTTTTTGGATAGTATTTCAGGACTTTTCTTCGCTTGCGGAGAAAAGTCCTTTAAATTTATACACAGCGAGGTGAATTAAAATGGCAAGTGAAAAAATCTTACAGCAGAAACAGCAGATGGTTGCTGATCTCGCAGAAAAGTTTAGAACAGCAGCAGCAGGTGTGTTCGTTGACTACTGTGGTCTTACAGTTGCTGAAGACACAGAGCTCCGTAACAAATTAAGAGAAGCTGGTGTAGAATATACAGTTGTAAAGAACACAATCACAAAGCGTGCAGCTCATGATGCCGGTTTTTCCGATTTCGACGAAATCTTAAACGGACCTACAGCTTTAGCTTTCAGCTTTGATGACGTTGTTGCTCCTGCAAAAACATTAGCAGATTTTGCTAAAACTCACGAAGTATTCACATTAAAAGCAGGCTTCATGGATGGCAAGGCTATGACAATGGATGAGCTTAACACATTGGCTCAGACACCTTCAAAGGATACCTTGTATGCTATGCTTGCTGGTGGCTTGAATGCTACAATCGCAGGTCTTGCTCGCGCTCTTAACGCAGTTGCAGAACAGCAGGGCGAAACCGCATAATTTTAAAAAACATTAAATGAATTTAGACAAAATTTTAGGAGGAAATTAAAATGAGTGAAAAGATCACAGCTATGATTGAAGAGATTAAAGCTCTTACAGTTTTAGAATTATCAGAATTAGTAAAGGCAATCGAAGAAGAATTTAACGTATCAGCAGCTGCTCCTGTAGCAGTTGTAGGTGCTGCAGCTCCTGGCGCTGCAGCAGCAGAAGAAAAGACAGAATTTGACGTAGAATTAACAGAAGCTGGCGCTGAAAAAGTTAAGGTTATTAAGGTTGTACGTCAAGTTACAGGTCTTGGTCTTAAGGAAGCTAAAGATATGGTTGACGGCGCTCCCAAAGTTATCAAGGAAGCTGCTTCTAAAGACGCTGCTGAAGAAATCAAAGCTAAGCTCGAAGAAGTTGGCGCTAAAGTTACACTTAAATAATTTAAGTAAATTATTAAAACAGCACTCCGTTTGGAGTGCTGTTTTTTCTTTACTGTGCTTTAAAAATGGCGCAAGACATTGAAAAATTATTTTTTGAGTTGTATTTTTTCCCATAATGTGTTAAACTATATCTGCGACACAGTTTAATATCCCTCATACTAGGCATACTATTGGTAAAAACGTATGCTTTGATTGTCATGCCTGTGTTGAGGGAACTGTGTCGCAACAGCAATCTTAGCTACGTTTTTCTGCGTCAGCTACGGCTGACGCATTTTTTTATTTAGGAGAATTATTATGGCACAATACTGCGTTTACTGTTATAACGGTATACACAAAACCTACTGCCGCAAATCAAAAGACTTTGTCCTGACCAAAGACTACCGCAAATGCGCAGGTTGCGGCAGACAAAGACACCTTGTTGTAGTAAGACTTTTTCCGCACATTGACCATTCAAGCCCCTTTTATTATTGCTTTAATCTCAGGGAGTGTGTCGAATTTTATGGTGTATTATTTTTTTATCTTCCCTTGAATGTCACAGTCTGGACATAGAGACTAATCAAAAAATTAACTCAAAAAGCACAAAAATGAGTTTTTGAGTTAATTTTTATAGAAGTTTTTTCTTTTCACACCTCTTATTTTATCACATTTTTTCTGTTTTGCCAAGTCTACCTCTGTCTGACTATCTGCTTGAGAAGACCCTGCAGATAGTCGATTTCCAGCTTCGCCTCAAGAAGCTTGTAGCGTGTTCTGTCCAAAGATTTCATCAACTCCTGAACAGTCGGCTCGTCATAGAGCTTTCTTTCTAAAAAATCGCATAATTTAACTAATACTTTTCTCATATTATCAACTCCTTTGACAACATAGTAGCACAACCAAATGTGCAATTGTGTGCAAAACTACCTTTACATTTGTTTTGGGTTATGATAGAATAATATTAACAGTTCAAAAGTGGAAGGATGGTATAAAGTTGTTTAAAATCGTTAGAAAAAAAGTTTTAAACCCCACAGTTACACTTATGGAAATTGAGGCTCCCTTAGTTGCGAGAAAGGCTGAGCCCGGACAGTTTATTATTTTGCGAGTGACAAACGACGGCGAGCGCATTCCCTTAACCGTTGCAGATTACAACCGTGATGCGGGCACAATCACAATCATTTTCCAGATTGTAGGCGCTACAACTGCCCTGTTAAATCAAAAAAACGAGGGCGAATACATATCTGACTTCGTAGGTCCGTTAGGCCGTGCAACTCACACCGAGGGATTAAAGAAGGTTGCCGTTGTCGGCGGCGGTGTTGGTTGTGCTATTGCCTACCCCGTAGCGAAAAAGCTCCACGAATCAGGTTGCGAGGTACACTCCATCATTGGTTTTAGAAATAAAGATTTACTCATTTTAGAAGACGAGTTCCGCGCCGCATCTAAAGAATTAATCATTATGTCTGATGATGGCTCAGCTGGCGAAAAAGGTCTTGTTACAGATGCTTTGAAGAAGCTGATTGACGCAGGAAACGAATACGACGAGGTTATTGCTATCGGTCCTTTGGTTATGATGAAATTTGTATGTAAATTAACCAAGGAATACGGCATCAAAACAGTGGTTTCAATGAACCCTGTTATGATAGACGGCACAGGTATGTGCGGCGGCTGCAGATTATCTGTCGGCGGCGAAATGAAATTTGCCTGTGTGGACGGTCCTGAATTTGACGGACACCTAGTTGACTTTGACGAGGCTATGGACAGAAGCCGTATGTACAGCGACTTTGAGCGTCACGCCTATGAAACAACCTGCAATCTCTTTAATATGGAGGTACAGTAAGATGGCAAATATGAGCTTAGTAAAAAATCCTATGCCCCATCAGGCAGCAGATGTAAGAAATAAAAACTTTAAAGAGGTAGCTTTGGGCTATACACCTGATGCCGCAATTGACGAAGCAAAGCGCTGCTTAAACTGTAAGCACAAGCCCTGTGTGTCAGGCTGTCCTGTCGGAATTGACATTCCTGCATTTATCGGACGCGTTGCCGAGGGGGATTTTGAGGGCGCTTATGAAATTATCACTCGTCAAAGCTCACTTCCTGCAGTTTGCGGAAGAGTTTGTCCTCAGGAAACTCAATGTGAGCAGAAGTGCGTAAGAGGTATTAAGGGCGAGCCTGTTGCTATCGGAAGATTGGAACGTTTCGTTGCCGATTACCACAATCAAAACGCAACAGATGCCCCCAAAAAACCTGTATCAAACGGTCACAAGGTGGCAGTCGTTGGCTCAGGCCCGTCAGGACTCACTTGCGCCGGCGACCTTGCTAAAAAAGGCTACGAGGTAACAGTATTTGAAGCACTTCACTTAGCAGGTGGTGTTTTAGTTTACGGTATTCCCGAATTCCGTTTGCCTAAGTCAATCGTACAGAAAGAAATCGACACCCTAAAAGCACTTGGTGTAAAAATAGAAACAAACGCCGTTATCGGTATGTCAATGTCAGTTGACGAGCTTTTAGACGAAGGCTTTGAGTCAGTATTTATCGGCTCAGGGGCAGGTCTTCCCAGATTTATGGGTATTCCCGGCGAAAACTACAAGGGCGTATACTCCGCTAACGAATTTTTGACAAGAACCAACCTTATGAAAGCTTATAAAGACGATGCCACAACGCCCATTATGTACGCAAAGCGCGTTGCAGTTGTAGGTGGCGGTAATGTTGCTATGGACGCAGCCCGTTGTGCAAAAAGACTTGGTGCTGATGAAGTCTACATAGTTTACAGACGTAGTGAGGCAGAATTACCTGCACGAGCAGAAGAAGTTGAACACGCTAAAGAAGAGGGCATTATCTTTAAGCTCCTCACTAACCCCGTAGAAATTACAGCAAACGATGACCGCTTTGTAAACGGTATGAAATGCGTGGAAATGACACTTGGCGAGCCTGACGCATCTGGCCGCCGCCGTCCCGTAGTTAAAGAGGGTTCAGAATTTACATTGCCCGTCGACTGCGTGATTATGTCTATCGGCACATCTCCCAACCCCCTTATCAAGTCCACAACAGAAGGTCTTGACACACATAGCTGGGGCGGAATTGTTGTTGATGAGGCTACCGGTGCAACATCACGTGCGGGCGTTTACGCAGGCGGCGACGCCGTAACAGGCGCTGCAACAGTAATCCTTGCTATGGGCGCAGGCAAAACTGCAGCTGCGGCAATCGACGAGTATATTATGTCGAAGAAATAAAGTAAAAAACAGTTGAAACTCATAATTAAATATGGTATAATAAATAAGAAGAATTATATCTTCATTATTTAGCGTTCTACGCGAAAGCGTTGTCGGCCGGGATCCGCACAACAGGAGCTTGTGAACCTCGTCAGGTGGGGAACCAAGCAGCGATAAGCAAGTTATCCTGTGTGATGCGGCTCCTCCCGGTGTGAACGCACACATTAAATGTGAACGCAATCAACAGAATACTGCATTTCGCGGTATTTTTTTGTTTTACAGGAGGTGTAAGTGTGGCATATCAGGCAATATACAGACGTTGGCGACCACTGGTATTTGACGATGTTGTAGGGCAGAAGCATATTACCACAACTCTCAAAAATCAGGTTATGAACGGCTCCTGTGCCCACGCATATCTTTTCTGCGGAACTCGCGGTACCGGAAAAACCTCCACAGCAAAAATTTTGGCGCGCGCAGTAAACTGCTTAAATCCTAAAGAGGGCAACCCCTGTAACGAATGCGAGGTTTGCCGCGGTTTACTTGACGAGTCAATATTAGACGTTATCGAGCTTGACGGCGCATCAAAGAACAAGGTAGAAAACATTCGTGAAATCATTGACGATGTAAGCTTTTCGCCCAGCACCGCTAAGAAAAAAGTTTATATTATAGACGAGGTTCATATGGTTACTCAGCAGGCGTTTAATGCGCTTTTAAAAACCTTAGAAGAGCCTCCTTCCCACGTTATGTTCATTCTTGCCACAACTGAACTTAACAAAGTGCCCATAACGGTACTTTCCCGTTGTCAGCAGTTTGACTTCAGGCGAATAACCAATTCTGACATTGCCGGAAGAATGGGCGAAATTTTGACTTCTGACGGCTTTACCTTTGACGATGCGGCGCTCTCTCTCATTGCAGAGCTTGGAGACGGCTCTATGCGAGATTCCCTGTCGGTTTTAGACAAGTGCATAGGCGCTATCGACACACATCTTAGCCTTGATACTGTTATTTCAGTCACAGGCATTGCCGACAACGAAGCCCTATACGATTTGGCCTTTGCTGTGGCAAAGAGCGACACAGCTGCAGCTCTTACAAAAATCAATGAGGTTATAGAAAAAGGTAAGGAATTGTCCTTATTTGCAGAGAGATTTATTAAATATCTTCGTGATATTTTAATGATAAAAATTGCAAACAAGCCAGAGATTTTCTTAAACACTTCGAAAGAAAATGCAAAGAAAATCGATGATTTGTCAATAGAATTTTCTAAAGAGCGCTTAATCCGCTCAATTGATTTGATGACGGCAGCTTACGCCGCAACACGCGCCTCAAGCTTTGCCCGCACAGTCTACGAAATGGCGCTTGTGAAGATGTGCGAGCCTGACACTGAGGATACGGCAATCGCTATGCGCGACAGAATTGCCGTTTTGGAAGAAAAGCTTGCAAAAGGCGAGTTCACAGTTGTTTCTACTGAGGAGGATTTACCCTGGAAGGAAGATGCACCAAAGTCAGCTCCGCCAAAGGCTGAAAAGGCACCCGAGACAAAGGAAAAACCAAAACTCAAACAGGAAGAAAAACCCAAAGAACCAACCCCTGTATCGGGCGGAACAGTAGCCGGTCGCTGGCCTGAAATTATAAATTATATCAAGACCCACGGCGGAATGCCCATTTACCCCCATCTTTCCCTTGTTCACGCAAAAGAGGTGGCAGGAAAGCTCTGTGTGGTATTTGGCGACAACGCGGCGCTTTCTAAAAGCGTTGTGTCAAAGCCGTCAAACCTTGATTTGATAAAAGCAGCAGTCAAAGAGGTAACAGGACAAGATATGGAGGTTGCCTGCGTAACCCCCAGAGAAATCGGCGAAGAACCTGAAGACCCCTTGAAAAAGCTTGAAGAGCTGGCAAAAACCCACTCGGAAATACAATTTATCTAACCTAAGGAGATTAACATTATGGCAAAAGGAAATAAATTTACAGGTGGCGGAAGCGTTAAGATGAACACCGCAATGCGTCAGGTACAGATGATGCAAGAGGAAATGGAAAGAGTACAGAAAGAAATCGAAGAAAAAATCATAGAAACCAGCGCCGGCGGCGGCAAGGTTAAGGTGTCAATGAAGGGAACAAAAGAGATTGTAAAGCTTACAATCGACCCTGAAATTGTTGATCCTGACGACACAGAAATGCTTGAAGATTTAGTTACAGTTGCGGTAAATGACGCAATCCGTCAAATTGAAGCTGCAGCAGAAGAAGGCATGGGAGCAATCACAGGCGGTCTTAACATTCCCGGTCTTTTCTAAGAAAGAGGAAAAAAATGAAGGTTCTGTTTTTATCCGTACCTGCAGGCGGCGGTCATCATCAGACAGCAAAAGCTATGGCCGACTATTTTGCAGAGTTAGAAAATGTGGAAACTAAAATACTAGATGTTGCAGAAAATGTAAACATCGTATTAAAGGAGCTTATATCAAAGGGTTATATCCTGTCAACTACCATCTTCCCCAAGGCATACAGCGTCATATATGATTTATTGGACGCAAAAACTGCAGAGGACGATGAATTGACACGGTACAATAAGCTTATTGCAAACGCTTTCAAAAAGCGTCTTATGAAATCCCTGGACGAATTTCGTCCGGATATTATAGTTTCTACACACGTTTGGGCAACAATTGTTTTAAACAGGATAGCAAAGCGTAATAAAATCGCCGCTCCTATAATATCAATAGTTACAGACTTTACTATGCACCCATTCTGGGAACAGGCGCGGTCTGACTACTATATAATACCCTCGGAGCTCCTTTCATATCAGGCTATCAAAAAGCTGGGCAATGATAAAGCAATCATACCTTTTGGTATTCCCATAAGCCCTAAATTTTCTGTAAAGAACGACAAAGCCCAGATGCGCAAAAGCTTGGGGATTGACGAAAAATACACCGTTCTTGTTATGATGGGCTCAATGGGCTACGGCAAGGCGGCAGTAGAAATAATCAAACAGCTGGATAAGCTACCTGATGATTTTCAGATTATTGCCGTATGCGGTAAAAACAAAAGACTCAAGTCATCCGTTTCAAAGCTAAAGCTTCACAGAAAGCTGATAACCTATGGTTTTATAAACAATGTTGATGAGATTATGGATTGCTGTGACTGCATTATCACAAAGCCGGGAGGTCTGACTACCTCTGAGGCTCTGGCAAAAAATCTCCCCCTTATCCTCACAAATCCCATTCCGGGACAGGAGGACAGAAATATGGAGTTTATGACAAACCATGGTCTGGCAATATCCGTAAGTGATACCTTCCCCGTTGACGAGGCTGTATATCTTTTGATGAATTATCCTCATATTTCCCTTCAGCTCAAGGATAACGCCTGCCACTTGGCAAAGCCCGACGCTGCACGAAAGTTAGGGGAATTTATTCGGGACATTTATAACGAACAAAAATAAAGAAAGGCAGGACACTACTATGAAACTTGTATTTGCTATTGTAAGTAACGACGACGCTAACGTTGTTATGAAGGAACTCAATAAAGAGGGCTTTTCTGTTACCAAAATGGCTTCAACAGGCGGTTTTTTGAGAGTTGGTAACGTAACATTGTTAGTTGGTACAGACGAAGAAAAGGTACAGACAGTAATCGATATTATGTCAAAGCACTCAGCTAAACGCAAGCAAGTTGTATTCTCTGCTGAGCCTTACGTTGGCGCAAGCACAGGTTATATGTCATTCCCTGCTGAAATCGAAGTCGGTGGCGCTACAATCTTTGTAGTTGACGTAGAAAGATTTGAGAAGGTTTGATGCTTTTTGAAAGCCTTTACGGCCACGAAACAGTAAAAGAAACTCTCGGGCGAGCCATCGCCCGGGACAGAATATCAAATGCCTACGTTTTTGAAGGATTAAAGGGCGTGGGCAAAAAGTTGTGTGCGAAATTATTTGCTCAAAGCCTTGTGTGTCAAACAAAAGACGCCTGTGGCAAATGTCCTATGTGCATACAGGCCCGCGCCGGCACCCTGCCGGATATTATCACATTAAAAAGGGACAAGGACAAAGCCTCTGTCGGCGTTGACAACGTGCGTGAACAGATAATCGCAGAGGTTTACTTAAAGCCCAAAACCTCGCCCTACAAGATTTTTATAATAGAACAGGGGGACGAATTAAGCATCGAGGCACAGAACGCTCTTTTGAAGGTGCTGGAGGAGCCGCCTGCGTACGTTACCTTTATTATCTGTGTAACAAGCAAGGAAAAGCTTCTGTCAACAGTGCTTTCACGAAGTCAGGTTGTGACGTTTTTTCCTCTTGGTACAGAGTTAGTCTGTGACTATCTGGTAAAAAACTGTAACGTGGCACAAAGCACCGCCGAAACAGTTGCCAAGCTTTCTCAAGGAAGCATCGGTGTGGCACAAGAACTGTTCAGTAACCCAGATAAGCAGGCGAGGATTGAAAAATCCATCGAATGTCTTATAAATCTTAAGAAAAATTCCTTAAGACTTCGGGAAATGGTAGAATTCTTAACCGAAGAAAAGGAAAATATAGAAGAAATTATTGACTATCTTATGACTTTTTTGCGGGATTGCGTAATGGTAAAAACAAATCTGGAAGCTTCTTGTGTTTTTTCGGACAAGGTTTCTGCCATAAGAGTTTTTACCGCTGATATTTCGAAAAAAAAGCTGATTTCAGCATTTGATAAATTAAATAAATTAAAAATTTCACTGAAACAAAATCTAAATTTTAACGCAACGGTATCAGAAGCCGTTATGCGGATATGGGAGGACTTCCATGACGAAAGTAGTGGGCATAAGATTTAAGCCCGTAGGAAAAATATACTATTTTAACCCTGAGGACATCACGTTATCGTCTGGCGACGGTGTAATTGTGGAAACAACACGCGGCGTCGAATACGGAACTGTGGTGTTAACAGGCAAAGAAATAGACGAAAAAGAATTTAATATGCCGATTAAGAGTATTTTGAGAAAAGCGACAGAAGCTGACCTACACACTGCAGAAGAAAATAAGAAAAAAGCTCGTGAGGCTTTCTCAATCTGTCTTGAAAAAATTGCGGCAAACAACCTAGAGATGAATTTAGTTGACGTTGAATACACTTTTGACCGCAGCAAGGTACTGTTTTACTTTACTGCTGACGGCAGAGTTGACTTCAGGCAGCTTGTAAAGGACTTGGCTGCAGTATTCAGAACACGAATTGAGCTTCGCCAGATTGGCGTTCGTGACGAAGCTAAGCTTTTGGGCGGCTTCGGCATCTGTGGCAGACCCTTGTGCTGTTCACAGTTCTTAGGCGACTTTGAGCCTGTGTCAATAAAAATGGCAAAGGAACAGTCATTATCCCTAAACCCCACAAAGATTTCAGGCACCTGCGGCAGACTTATGTGTTGCTTAAAGTACGAGCAGGATGCCTACGAGGCGCTCCTCGAAAAAGCGCCCAATGTAGGAGCATTGGTTGATACGCCCATGGGCAGAGGTACGGTTATCTCCTCTCAGCTCCTCAAGGGTATTGTATCTGTCAAGATGAATTCCGAGGACACTGTGGTAAACGATTTTAAGGTTGAAGATATTGTAATCATCAAAAACGCTCAGCGCTCACATTCAAACAAGCACGACGAAGACGACGTTGACGCAAAGGCTTTGGAAGAATTAGAAAAGGATTAATATAGGAGGAGTTACACTATGGCAGAAGCTATTACAGAAAGAGAAAAGCTGATATATCGCGAAAAACCGTTACTCCGTGACGGAAACGTGCTTTATTTCGGCGATTTTTCTGAAAATTTTATTGTAAGATTTACAATTTTAGAATCTGAAAAGGTAAACGACCTTGATATGGCAAAGAAAGTCATCATCGAGCTTTTGGAGAAAAACGGCGACAGTATTGAAACAGCCAAGCTTACAAAAAAGGCAGAACGCACAAGTATGTGGGCAGCTCTTGATATCGGTATTTACTGGTTGGAAGATATACTGGAGATGGAAAAGGAATTTCTTAAAAATTCATAGTATAGGGCAGTAGCAAAGTAAATTATTTTGCTATTGCCTTTTTGCTTAAATCAGGCCAATCTTATATATGTTAAAAGTCAGCAGAAAATACCATGGTATTGACTTTCTTTTTGGCAAATGTTAAAATAAATTATATCAAAATTATATGAAGGCAAAATAGTTGAACAGGCTAAAACGTTGCGGAGTGATGACGATGGCACACAATCTTACCCAAAAGGAAGTTTTACATATTCTCTGCGTTATAGGCGAGAAAGTATTAAAATACGGCGGCGAGGCAAACAGAGCCGAGGACACCGTCTGCAGAATAGGTGCAGCCTACGGTATGGAGCAGACACACGTCTTTGCTATTGCTTCATCTATTATCATAACTATTGAGGATGAGAACGAAACGGTTACCCAGACAAGACGAATTTTAAAAACCTCTACAGACCTTGATAAATTATGCAAGCTGAACGCTCTTTCAAGAGAAATATGCGCACTTCGCCTTGACTACGACGAGGTAATGAAAAAAATTGAAGAAATCGAAAAGGGAAAAAATTATCCCGCATTTGTAAAAATGCTGGCTTCCGCCATTGTGGGCGGCTCTTTTTCCATATTTTTCGGCGGCGGCTGGCAGGAGGGCATTGTAGGCTTTATTGTGGGAGCGTTGCTTTACTTCGTTATCAGACTTTTTGACTATTTGCAAGCTCCGCCATTCTTTACAAATGTTGGCGGTGCTGCTGCAACTGTCATCTTAATAAAAATATTTACATTTTTGTTTACAACACTCAACGTTTCGCCCGCTACCATCGGCGTATTGATGAATCTTGTGCCGGGAGTTCTTCTGACGAACTGCATTCGCGATTTTGTTGCTACGGACTACTCCGCAGGCACAGCAAAAATTATGGAAACACTCCTTATTGCCGCAGCAATTGCATTAGGCGTAGGCGTGTCAATTTTGTGGAGGTAGCGGTATGTTTGAAAATTTTATTTTACCTGTAATTTCAGCTGCACTTGCCACTTTTGGATTTTCCATTGTTTTTAACATCAGGGGCAGAGCCTTGATAATCGCAACCCTTTGCGGTGCTTTCAGTTGGGCGGTATATCTGGTATGCGACCATTTTTCTGACTCTGTAATGATGCCCTACTTCCTGTGCGGTGTCTCTATCGCTTTATACTCAGAGATTGCGGCTTACCTTTTCCGCTCACCGGCTACAATGTATTTAATGCCGGGATTTATCCCCTCTGTGCCTGGCGGTGCAGTGTACAGAGCTATGGAAGCATGCCTTTTCGGCGACCTGACAGGCTTTGCAGAGGGACTGGTAAACACTTTAAAAATCGGCGGTGCAATAGCCTTGGGGCTGATTCTTATGTCGTCATTCTTCAGGCTTTTCCGTGGAGCAATACAAAAAATAGTCACTAAATAGTAAATAAGGGACTGTAGCAAAATGTATTTCATTTTGCTACAGTCCCTTTTGGGGTGGACGAAAAATAGCACAGATTGGACAAACTGAGCGAAAGTAAGGCGTAGCCTTGCTTTCGGTTACCCGAAAGCGTACGTGGGTACGCTGAGAGGCGAAGTTTGTTCAAAACACAAGGCAATAAAAAATAGAAGAAATCCGTCATTTTACGAATTTCTTCATTAAGTTTATGTTATTCTAATTTTGTGGATACAATTTAATGGCTTTATTATGAGATTTCTTTGCCTTGTGTGGTGTGTGCATTTTGCTACACCCCCTTCTTAATTGTTTTTATTTTGTATATGCTCATTAAATGTAGTTGAAAAATGATGCTTTCCGTCGCTGCCCATTACAAAGAACAAATAATCTGTGTCTGCAGGGGTTATGGCCACTGCTATAGACTTTTCTCCAGGGGACGCAATAGGTCCTACGGGCAACCCTTTATTTATATAGGTGTTGTAGGGGCTGTCTATTTTCGTATCTGCCACAGACAGCACTGGCTTTCGCTCTTTCAGCACATACTGGACCGTTGCACAGGACTGAAGATAAGGATAATCAGAACTCTTCAGTCTGTTGTGGAACACGCTTGAAACCATATCACGATCATGATCCCCTTGAGCTTCACGCTCAACAATCGACGCCAGAGTAATGATTTCGTCCATTGTCATATCCGATGCTTCTACGGCGTCCTTGTACTTTGAGTAAACCTGCTCAAATCTTCCCAACATTTCGTTAATTATGCCATATTCATCATTCGGTACAAATTCATAAGTGTCGGGAAAAAGGTAACCCTCAAGGCGCGACGGTCTTTGAGGAATTTCTTTTACAAATTCGTAATCGAATGTACCGTAGTCCACCAAATAATAGAATTTATCTTTGTCGATAAGACCTTTTTCTTCTAACAAATCCGCTATTTTATAAATCTCGTATCCCTCGGGAATAGTAACTCTTACTGCGTCAATATTCGTACTGGGCTGGGTAAGAATTTTAAAGATTTTTTCATAGCCTGAGCCGCGTGTTATTTCGTATTTGCCGAAATTGTACTTGCCGTCAATGCCCCTTAGCTTTGACATAACACGGTAAAAGCCCTCGGAGTTTATGAGCTTGCTTTTCTTAAGCTCCTTTGCTATACGCACAGTACCTGCGCCCTCAGGAATAGTAATAACTACTGTTTCACCCTTGCCCTTGGGCATATAGTCAGCGTAAAAATATCCGCCGAATATAACCGTCGCCGCAACTGCAATGCAAATTATTGCACGGGTTATCATTTTTTTGTTCTTTTGTGTGCGTTCTTCAATAAATTTACGCTCTTTTTCTTCTTTTTCCTCGTCAGATTCTGTGGTAAGAGTACGCACTTCAATCTCTGTAGGAAGCTCTTCGTCCTCTTTTGATTCTTCTTTTTTTAGCTCTTGCGCTTCTTTTTCTGCTTTTATCTCAGAAATCTGCTCAAAGATATTTTCCATCTGCGCTCTTGCCGCCTGTTTTTCTTCGTTTAACTCTTCCGGTGTGTTGTTTGTGCCCTCCTGGGTGATAAGCTCTTTTTCGTCCATAACGCACTTCCTTCCGCCGTTAGTCAGCTGACTATAGTTTCAAATTCGCCACAGCATTCAAGCTACTGTCTGCAAACTCTCCTTTTAAAAATTTATAGAAACCCGCACAACCTATCATTGCTGCGTTGTCTGTGCAATAAATCGGCTGTGGGTAATAAAGCTCCAAATTATTTTCGCCTGCTGCTTCGGTAAATGCCTTGCGAAGAGCGCCGTTTGCGCTGACTCCACCTGCAACTGCCACTTTGGTCACATTTTTATCCGCACAGGCGCGGATTGTATGAGCCACCAAAACGTCAGTAACCGCGCGCTGAAAGCTTGCGGCAATGTCAGCGTTGTTTACTTGGGTACCCTTCTGCTCTGCATTGTGCAAAAAGTTAATAACAGAGGTCTTAACTCCGCTGAAGCTGAAATCATAAGGCGCATCGCTGAACTCCACTCTTGGGAATTTCATAGCATCATCCCTGCCCTCTTTGGCTAAAGCCTCAATTTTCGGACCTCCCGGGTATCCAAGACCGATTACTCGTGCGATTTTATCAAAGGCTTCCCCCGCTGCATCGTCCCTTGTTCTGCCTAAAATTTCAAATTCCATATAATCCTTAACATACAGTATATGACTGTGACCGCCTGATGCTACTAAGCACACAAAGGGCGGTTTGAGTTCTGGGTGTGTAATATAGTTTGCTGCAATGTGTCCGTGAATATGATTAACTGCAACCAGAGGCAGTCCTTTAGCACTTGCTATTCCCTTGGCGTATGACACGCCCACAAGCAACGCACCGATTAAGCCGGGGCCGTAGGTTACCGCAACCGCTGACAAATCATCATAGGTAACTCCTGCTTCCTCCATTGCCTCTCGAACTACCGAGGAAATGTTTAAAATATGATTTCTGGATGCCACCTCGGGAACTACGCCGCCGAATTTTTTGTGAATATCTATTTGTGATGAAATCACGCATGACTTGACCTCTCTGCCGTTTTTTACAACTGCCGCCGAGGTTTCGTCACAGGATGATTCTATTGCTAAAATAAGGTTGTCCATAATTACTCTCCGAAAAATTTTGTTAAAAGCAACGCGTCTTCAACGTTTTCATAGTAGTTTTTCCGCACGCCCACCTGTATAAACCCGAAAGATTTATAAAGGGCAATTGCAGCATCATTTGACGCTCTTACCTCAAGTGTCATAAACTCAAGGCTTTCTTCTTCCGCTATATTAATAAAATGTTCAATAAGCCTGCGCGCCACGCCTTTTCGGCGGTGGTTCTTTGCTACAGCAACATTTGTAATGTGCCCCTCGCCGGATAGACTCCACATACCCATATAGCCGATTGGCTCGCCGTCCACTTGAGCCACATAGTAGCGGGAAAATCTGCCCGATATTTCCTCTGAAAACATCGCCTCGCTCCAAGGGTCTGAAAAACACTCCGCCTCAACCTTTAAAATATGAGGGATATGCTCCGTTGTCATTTTTACTATCTGCATACTACCACGTTTCCTCCGCAGGACTTGTTAATTCTGTTAAAAAGTGCCACCGTTATGCCGCACCTTTCGAAAGGAAACTCCGCTAAAACAATGTCACATTCTTCCTCGTCGGCAAATCTCAGCGCGTCAAAAAGGTGCTTTGAATAGTCTTTTGGGTTTTCGCCGCAATTTATGCTGATTGCGTCATCATAGTCCTTCGACCCTGCACAGAGCACACAGATTCTTTTGCCCTGATGTTTTTTGATTTCTTCTTTTATATATTTTCCTATATTTTCGCCCTCAAAAACTGCCATCTGCGCCTTTGGTGCATAGTGACGGTATTTCATTCCAGGGCTTTTGGGAGCGCCTGTTTCGCTTTCGCCGCCTGCATATCCCACAACCTCTCCTAAAAGGGTGCGCAATTCCTCGTGGGTTACGCCTCCTGGACGCAAAATCTGGGGCGGTGTCACAGTCAAATCTACAACGGTAGACTCAAGCCCTACTCGACAGGCGCCGCCATCAACAATGTAGCTTACCTTGTCCGCCAAATCCTGTGCCACATGATTAGCTTTTGTGGGGCTGGGTTTTCCTGAAACATTGGCACTTGGCGCCGCAACAGGAACTCCTGCTCTGCGTATTAACTCTCTTGCTATTTCTGATTCAGGGATTCTTACGGCAACGGTTTTACCTCCTGCCGTCACAACATCAGGCACAAGGTCTGACTTTTCTAATACTATTGTAATTGGTCCCGGTGTTAAGTTATCTAAAATCTTATGAGCTGTCTCGGGAACATCGCGAACCAGCTCGAATATTTTTTCTTTTTCTGCAATGTGTACTATCAAAGGATTGTCCTGAGGTCTGCCTTTAGCGCAAAATATACTTTTTACCGCGTCGGGGTCAAGGGCATTTGCCCCAAGACCGTAAACAGTTTCGGTAGGAAATGCTACCAGCTCGCCCTGTGACAAGGCCTGTGCTGCATCATTTAATTTTTCGTAATCACAAGACGACTTTATCTCTATGATTTGTGCCATTTCTACCGCCTCCCACACTTCTTCAGCATAATTATACCACTATTCTCTCGAAAATCATAGTTTTTTTTCATATTTTATTGAATTTTTAGATAAAATAGTATAAAATATATTTGTGAAGTTATGCTTTCCGGCAGAAAGGATAAAATAAATGAGGAAATTTTTATCATTGCTTTTAGTATTTGCTATAAGTATCTGTTTTATAAATACGGCTTTTGCCGGCTATACAGTAGTGACTGACGCTGACCACAATATGCTTGACACCTTGTACAGCTCCGTGGGCAAAGCGTCAAAAGACTCCAAGTGGGCGCTCATTGACAGCAACGGAAATCCCATTACTGAGTACCGTTGGGACGCTTTGGGAACGGTGTCTTCTGACCTTATCCCTGCCCAATCCGGCGGTATATGGGGATATATTTCCCCCAACGGAACAACTGTTATACCGTATCAGTTTGCCAAAGCTTACGATTTTTCCGAGGGTTTTGCTCACGTTGTGCTTGCAAACAACGTTCACGCATATATTGATAAAAGCGGCGAGGTTGTGTTTAACGCGCCCTTTGACTATTCCTTTGACGTTTCAGGCGGCGCAATCTGCGGTGTAAAGGACGGTCTTTACGGCTATTGCGACACCCAGGGAAATCAGATTATCGCGCCTCAATTTGACTTTGCCTTTGATTTTTCGGAGGGCTTGGCGGCGGTGTCTTCAGGCGGCAAGTGGGGGTACATTTCTACCTACGGTTCATACGCTATTTCCCCTGCATACCTGTACGCCGGAGATTTCTACAACGGCTACGCCGTGTGCAAAACCTCCTCAGGCTACGGACTTATCAACAAAAGTGGCAAGCGCGTGACAGATTTTACATTTGATTATATCGGAGCTCCTGATTCACAGGGGCGCTACCCTGTAAAACAGGGAAATACCAGCGGATATATAAACGCAACAGGCACCTGGGTAATAAAGACAGATTACGAATTTTGCTATACCTTTACCGACGGATACGCCAGAGTCTTTTCCGGTGGTCTTTGGGGATATATTGACGAAAACGGCACAGAGGTTGTTGCGCCAACATTTGCTGATTGCGGGGAATACAGAAACGGTGTTGCGCCTTATTCCTTGGACGGCATAACCTACGGATATATATCGCTTAATTCTGATATTCCTGACGTTTCAAATCCCGGTGCGGGAGTAACAGAGCCTGACACTGACGTTACAGAAACACCAACCCCCTCAGTAACTCCTGCAAACCCAGCAGGCGATACGATTACCCACGAGGAAATGCTTGCATCAGGCGAGTTTACGCCTATAATACCTGATGCTGGAATAATGTCAATGAGAATAGGCAGCCTGTACGCTGCAAAAGCCGCAAACGCAAAGGCGCTGGTTACATCTCCTGCACTGATTGACGGCGTGACAATGGTTCCTCTGCGCGATACTGTAGAGTATCTGGGAGGAAAAATAGAATGGAACGAGGAGACGCAAAGAATTGCTATCTCCTATGATAACAACAGAATTTCAGTAACTATAGGTAGCACAATCGCCTTTGTAAACGGTGTTCCCTCCACCCTCAGCGCTGCCCCCATACTTGCAGACGGCATCACTATGATACCTGTACGCAGCGTGGCTCAGGCGCTAAGGTGTAAGGTTGAGTGGATTGGCGACACACAGAGCATATACATACACTATTAGCGGGAGGTTCCTATGGCAATTCTTGTAACGGGCGGTGCAGGCTTTATCGGAAGCCACACCTGCGTAGAATTATTAAACGAAAACTACGAAATTGTGGTATGTGATAACTTCATAAATTCAAAGCCCGAGATGCTTGACAAAATCAAGACAATCACAGGTAAGGATTTTACATTTTATAAAGCGGATATTTTAGACCGTGAAGCAATGGATGAAATCTTTGCAAACCACAAAATTGACGCGGTAATCCACTTTGCAGGATTGAAGGCGGTAGGCGAATCTGTGTCAATGCCTATCCGCTACTACCACAACAACATAACAGGCACATTGGTGCTGTTAGATGCTATGAAGCAGGCAAATGTGAAAAAAATCGTCTTTTCATCATCCGCCACAGTTTACGGCAGTCCAGAGACCGTGCCGATAAGAGAGGATTTTCCCCTTTCTACCACAAACCCCTACGGCAGCACAAAGCTGATGATAGAAAACATTATGCGTGACGTTTATGTTTCAGATAATGAGTGGAGTATTTCACTTCTTCGATATTTTAATCCTATCGGCGCGCACAAAAGCGGTTTGATTGGCGAAGAGCCTAACGGCATTCCAAACAATCTGATGCCCTATATTGTAAAGGTTGCATCAGGCGAGCTTGAGGTGTTAAGCGTGTTCGGCAGCGATTACCCCACACACGACGGTTCAGGTGTGCGTGACTATATCCACGTTGTGGACCTTGCAAAAGGACACATAAAAGCACTCCAGAAAATCCTTACCACAACAGGGGTAGACGCCTACAACTTAGGTACAGGCAACGGCTACAGCGTGCTTGACTTGGTAAAAACCTTTGAAGAGGAAACAGGCGTTAAGGTAAACCACAAAATAGTTGACCGCCGCTCAGGCGATGTGGCAATATGCTACGCCGACCCCAAGAAGGCATATGAGGAGCTGGGCTGGAAGGCAGAGTACGGTCTGGCTGAAATGTGCAGAGATAGCTGGAACTATGTAAAGAATAAGAAATAATAAGAAGGCACTCTTAATGAGTGCCTTCTTATTTGTTTACCGATGCGGTATATAATGTTACAATCGAACAAGAAAAAAATATTGCATTTTATTAGATAATGTGCTACAATGTAATTGCTACAAAAAATCTAATAGTTTTTTCCACATAAGTGTGTGTTTTTGTCTTTTGATAAAAACGCAGGCTTTATTAAACACACTTTGTGGGATTAATGATTTTTTGTAGCAGAAAAATGAGCCTTGCGTTTTTAGTGCGTGAAGCTCGGCTTTGCGCACTTTTTTAATTTATGCTCATTTGTTACATCGTGACCTCGGTCAATGTTGCGACACATTGCTTTATCTCACAAAAATACCTCCACTATCTTTATCAGTGGAGGTATTTTCCTCATATTTTAATAAATTGTCATCTAACATCATCCAGTGTTTTTACCTGGTCATGTGTAATTGGTTTCCATCCAACATCTTTTGAGAAAAGCGCCACAAAGGTAATTGGAATATACGAAAACATAAATAGCGGGAATGTAAACGTATATAAAATCTTCTTGTGGATGGGAGCGTATATTTTGTCCCACTCGGAAACCACCGCAATAAATCCCATTCCCAAAAGCATAAGGTAAGAATTTACCACAAGCTCAAGAATTGACCTTATTAACACGTTAAAGTTTAACTGGAATATAATCCCCAAAACAATAAACACCGCATAGATAATACCCGATGCGATTGTCATCATCAAGGGAATCATAGTTGAAACTGCCAAATCAAAGCAGGCAAAGCCTTTTCCTGTAAATAATCCTTTAACCATTTTAAAGAAATATTTTCGGGTAACCTGCATAGAGCCTTTTGTCCAGCGCATTCTCTGGCGCCAGGACTGACTGAATTTTACAGGCTGCTCATCATAGAGCATTGCTCTGGGGCAATAAGAAATTCTCTCGCCGTCTAACACCTGCTGCAGCGAAAACTCAATGTCCTCAGTAAGCAGGAAAAATTTCCAGCCGCCTACGCGCTCTAAAATCTCTCTGTGCACCAAAAAGCCTGTGCCTGAGATTGTACAGGACGTGCCAAGTAGAGTTCTCGGATGGTGCAGGAACGCAGATTCTCTCAAATACCACAAAGAGCCACCTGCTGAAACCCAACTTGTGCCGTAGTTTTTGGTGTTTCGGTAGCTTGTTAGTACCCTGTGACCGTTTGAAAACATCTTGTTCATTTCTGCAATGTAGTTTTCGTCCAACAAATTATCAGCATCAAACACAAAATATCCCTCGTATTCGTTGTCAGGATATTCTGTTTTTATAAGATTCAAAGCATAATCTAAGGCATAACCCTTGCCTACCTGCTTTTTGTTCTGCCTTTCAATAACGCGAAACGCACCCGCATCCCGTGCTACACCTGCCGTATTGTCGGTACAATTGTCCGCAATGACAAAAATATCCACAAGCTCAGACGGGTATGACTGCCCCTTAATGCTTGCAATCAGGTGGGGAATAACCTTTTCTTCGTTTCGGGCAGGGATTAACACCGCATAGCGGTACATTCTGCGCTCCTTGTATCTTCTGCCGCCCTTTAAAAAAGGAATAAATATATAAATAAACTGGTAACCTACGCAAGCTATAAAGATAAGCGCAAAAACGTAGTTTACATAGCGTATCATATCAAGACTTTGCATAAAATCTCTCTCCTGTTTGCATAAAAAATTTACACAACATCATCATACTACAATCATCGAATTTTGTCAACTGAGATATTTTTTAAAATAACGTTAAATTTTTCTAATTTATATAGACAAACCGCCGTCAAAAATATATAATAAAATAGTACGCATATAGCGTATGCAGAGTAGGAACTGACGCGTTAAGTGGCAGAAGAACGGGAAGTTGTCTTCTGCACGAAAAGGGAATTAAATTTGTTCATTCTGAACATTTTTAAGCTCCCTTGCGGTGTTTTTTCCGCATTCCGCTGCTGCAAATGATATCAATTGTCTTTTGCGGCGAATCAAGAAAGGATGATTGATATGAAAAAAACCATTACCCCAAAAATTTTGGCGTACGGGGCAATTCTTGTTGCCTTAAACATCGTGCTTACCAGACTTTTGTCAATTAACGTCTACACCGTGCGTATCGGCTTTAACTTTATTCCCGTAGCATTTGGGTCAATTCTTTTTGGTCCACTAATCGGCGCGGTGTTATCAGTAATTGCTGACGTTTTGGGAATGCTTATGTCAGGGGGTATGCCCTGGCTTGGATTTACAATAAACGCAGCTCTATACGGCATAAGCTACGGCGTGTTTTTAAAAAGAGATAGGTTTTCTACCAAAAACCTTGTATTTTGTGTCATTCTGCAGGCAATAATTATCGATGCCTTCTTGGGCGCTGTGTGGTACAACCACTATATGGGTACTCCGTTTTTCCCTGCTTTGGGCGCACGCGCTGTTGATGCCGCCGCTATGATACCTGTAAAAATCCTTATTATTAAATATATGTACAAACTCATAGGAGATAGAATAAAAGTATGATTTATCTTGACAACGCGGCAACAACACCACCTCTTTGCGATGTGATTGATGCAATGAACGAAATAAACAGGGACTTTTTTGCAAATCCCTCATCAATGCATTCAGCCGGATACGCCGCTGAGAAAAAACTGACCGAGGCAAAGGAAAAAATTCTGTCCTCCATCGGTGCGCGCTCCGGAGAGCTTGTGTTTACATCAGGGGGAACGGAGAGCAACAACCAGATTTTCTTCGGTGTTTTAAAAAATGCTATCAAAAGAAAACCCCACATTATAACAAGCGCCATTGAGCATCCCTCGGTTTTAGAGCCTGTGAAAGCATTGGAGGCTCTGGGGTGTGAGGTCACATATATCGCGCCTGATGAGTTCGGTGTGATTTGTGCTGACAGCGTAGCCAATGCAATAAAAGAAAACACGCGATTAGTGTCCGTAATGGCGGTAAACAACGAAACAGGGGCAATCAACCCCATAGCTGACATTGTAAAAAAAGTAAAGGCAAAAAGTGCCGATATAATAGTCCACTCAGACTGCGTTCAGGCAATGGGAAATATCAAGGTCAACGTAGACAGTTGGGGCGTTGACGCCATTTCCCTTTCTGCTCACAAGGTCCGCGGTCCACGCGGTGTTGGCGCTCTCTACATTCGTGAAAGAGTGCGGGTCCTTCCTTATATTTTAGGCGGTCATCAGCAAAAAAATCTGCGCTCAGGCACAGAAAACGTGGCGGGTGCAGTAGGTTTTAGCGTGGCAATGGAAGAAACCGTGAAAACCTTTGGTGGAAAACAGGAAAAGCTAAAAGCCTTAAAAGAAAAAATAATTTCTTCATTAGATGATAACTTTGTTATAAACAACGCAGGGGAAAAATACTCCTCTCATATTGTGAGCATTCGGGTTAAAAACGTTCGGGCAGAGGTTTTGCTCCACGCTTTGGAAACCCACGGAATTTGTGTATCAGCAGGGTCGGCCTGCTCCACAAACAAGCCTGCTCCCTCCCATGTGTTGCTGGCACAGGGGTATGACCGAAAGCACATTGAAGAAACTATCCGTGTAAGCTTAGGCAGCTCTAACACAGAGACAGAAATAGATAAGTTTTGTGAAATTTTAATTAAAGAAGCGGCAGCTCTTTCGCGCTTTACAAGAGCTTAGATTGGAGATTTTATGAATATTTTAGTAATCGGCGATGTTGTAGGCGACAGAGGAACTGACGCAGTCCTCGATAACCTTGAAAAATTAAAAACAAAATACGATGCTGACTTTTGCATAGTTAACGGCGAAAATGCCTGCAGTGCGAACGGCATTTCACGAAAAAAGGCAGAAATGCTGCTTGCAGCAGGTGCAGATGTGATAACCTTAGGAAATCACACCTTCCGCCAGAAGGACGCGTACACCATTCTTGCCCACAACGAGCGTGTGATACGTCCTATAAACTACCCGCCTGAAACAGTGGGTAAAGGTTTTGTTGTGGTTGAAAAAAATGGTGTTAAAATTTTAGTTGCAAATGCCTTGGGCAGAGTTTACTTAGAAAATGTTGACTGTCCCTTCAGGGCGTTAAAAGATGCTCTTGAAAATTGTAATGCCAATATAAAAATTGTAGATTTTCACGCAGAGGCAACAAGCGAAAAGCGGGCAATGGGGTTTTATTTAGACGGCGTTGCATCTGTTGTGTTCGGCACTCACACCCATGTGCAAACGTCAGATGCTCAGGTGCTGCCCCACGGCACAGGGTACTTGACCGATGTTGGTATGTCTGGACCTCATCACTCCTGCTTGGGCGTAGACAAGTCTATCGTCATTGACAGGTTTGTAAAGTGCGCACCCGCAAGATTTGAGTTTTCCGACTCACCTGCCCGAATCGATGGAGCGGTGTTTACTGTTAATGAGAATAGCGGAAAATGTGAAAGTGCTGAAATTTTTACTGTTTTACCGGGTGAAGCCGTATGAAATCAGCACTTCGCAAAGAATTAATCAAAATAAGAGAAAATATTGAAAATAAAGACCAAAAAAGCGAAAAAATAGTAAAAACCTTGCTGTGTCAGCCTTTTTTTCAGGCTGCAAAAACAATAATGATTTATGTATCTTACCGAAACGAGGTTGACACATATGCTCTGATTGATGAAATGCTGGCACAAGGCAAAAAATTGTGCGCTCCTGTGTGTAAATCAGGCGGTGTTATGGTGGCTAAAGAATTTTGTGCATTAAGCGAGCTTGAGCGCGGCACTTACGGGATTTTTGAGCCTCAGGGCGAAGAGGTAACCCATATTGATTTAGTTATCGTACCGGGTCTTGGCTTTAATGATAATTGCCACCGCATAGGCTACGGCGCAGGATACTATGACAGGTTTTTAGAGGACTTTCGGGGTACAATCTGCGGACTTTTTTACGACGAGCAAAGTGCAGATTTTTGTGAGGAGCCTCACGATTTGCCCCTTGACTATATAATTACAGAAACAAAAATTTTGAAAAGAGTGTGAAATTTATGATGGACATTTTTTGCGAATATTTAGTACAGAGAAAATCCTCTCGTGACAAGCTGATAAAGGCATCGCTTGTGCTTGCCTGCATACTGTTTTGTGTGATTTCTTTTTACTTTTTGTTTTTTATAAAAATCCAATGGATGTGGCTTATCCCCATTCTTTGGGGCGCTGCAATCTACGGAACTCGCCTTGCTTGTCAGCAGTTTTCCGTTGAGTTTGAGTATTCTTTCACAAACGGCGTATTAGACATTGACAAAATCTGTGGCAGAGCCAGACGCAAAAACATTGCGTCAATTGCCTGCAGAAATATTGAGCAAATGGCTCCCGTCCGCGGCAATGTTTCAACAGAAAGAAAAATTATTAACGCAAACTATGATGAAAAACTGGGCAGAAAATATTATGTTAATTTTTCCGATAAAGGGGTTGCTACCACTCTTTTGTTCCAGCCCCCTGAGAAAATTTTAGAAAATATGAAAAAATACAATCCAAGGAATATTGAGTTATGATTGATAAGGTAATAGCCTTTTTAATAGAAAACAAAATAACCGTAGCAACTGCAGAATCCTGCACCGCAGGGCTGATTGCAGCCCGATTAGGAGACGCGAGCGGAGTGTCAGAGATTTTTTCAGAAGGTTTTGTTACATACAGTAACGATGCAAAAGAGAAAAATTTGGGCGTTTCTCACAAAACCTTAGAAGATTTCGGCGCGGTAAGCGAAGAGGTTGCACGCCAGATGGCAGAGGGCGTGTGCAGAGCAACAGGCGCTAGGCTTGGCTTATCTGCAACAGGAATTGCAGGCCCCACAGGAGGAACAGATGCTAAACCCGTAGGACTGGTCTTTATGGGAGTTTGCCTTGATGGAGAAACTTCTGTTGTACGCCAAATCTTTACAGGCGACAGAGCTACGGTACGCGCCTCCACGGTAGAAGCTGTTTTTGCCGAGGTTAAAAAAAGATTACAAATTTAAAATTGTTCTTGACAAGCCATATGAATTTAGTTATAATTGAATCGAACAAATGTTCTAAAAGGAGGACGAAATTTTGGCTAAAGCAACAAACTCAAAAGGTATAGAATTTGATAAAGATAAGAAAGAAGCGCTGGAAGCCGCAATGCTCCAGATTGAAAAAAACTACGGAAAAGGCTCTGTTATGAAGCTGGGCGAAAAGTCCAGTATGCAGATTGAAACTCTGCCCACAGGCGCGCTGTCACTTGACTATGCATTAGGGATTGGCGGTCTCCCCAAGGGAAGAATTATAGAAATCTACGGACCTGAATCATCAGGTAAGACAACGGTAGCTCTCCACGTTATTGCCGAAGCGCAAAAGCGCGGCGGCGAGGTTGCATTCGTTGACGCAGAGCACGCTCTAGACCCCAATTACGCTAAAAAATTAGGCGTAAACGTTGAGGAATTAATCGTTTCTCAGCCCGATACAGGGGAACAGGCATTAGAAATTGCCGAAATGCTGGTGCGCAGTAACGCAATCGACGTAATCGTAATAGACTCTGTTGCAGCGTTAGTTCCCAAATCTGAAATTGAAGGCGAAATGGGCGATTCTCACGTTGGTCTGCACGCTCGCTTAATGAGCCAGGCACTGCGAAAACTTGCAGGCGTAATTTCACGTACAAATACTATTGCAATATTTATCAACCAGCTCCGTGAAAAGGTTGGCGTAATCTACGGAAACCCTGAAGTAACAACAGGAGGACGTGCGTTAAAATTCTATTCATCTGTTCGTCTTGAGGTAAGAAAGCAGGAATTAATCAAGCAGGGCACAGAGATACTCGGGGCACGCACAAAAGTTAAGGTTGTAAAGAATAAGGTCGCTCCTCCCTTTAAAGAGGCGGAATTTGACATTATGTACGGCGAAGGTATTTCTAAAATCGGCTGTATCTTAGACATCGGCGCAGCCACAGGAATTATTCAGAAAAGCGGTACTTGGTACAACTACGAAGAGGAACGTATCGGTCAGGGCAGAGAAAATGCTAAGCAGTTCTTAAAAGAACACCCTGAGATTTTGGCAAGGGTTGAAGAAGAGGTAAGAGATATTCTATTCAACGATGCAGGCGCTGCAGAAGAAACCGAAGAATAATATAAAAGACCTTGCTATGCAAGGTCTTTTACTATTTGTATCAGCTTTTCTTTTTCGTTGAGTTCTGGGTTTTCGATAACCCTCTCCAAAAGAAGATTCAGCACTTCTCCGATTTGTTTTCCCTCATAACCCAAAGCTTTTAAATCATTACCATTTATAGTAAGATTTTTTATTCCAAAGGGTTCGCAATTTTCCTTAATCTCTTCATACAACTCAAAAAGCCTGTCGATATAAGGAAATCTTGATGCTGTTAATTCTAAATTCTGACTCTGACAGTCTGCCCTCTTCAAGCAAATCAAATCATAAAAAATATCGTCCCCGACCTTGTTGATTGCCCGCTTTACATACTTTTTCTCTGGGATAATTTCTATGTCGTGGAATCTGACTAACCTTACAATTTTATCACGCCGCTCGTTTGAGAATTTATATTTTCTGCAAAAATTCTCTGCCAAATCCACGGAAATTTTCCCGTGATTGCGGAACATATCCTCTCCCAAGTCATTAATGCCCTTTGTGTGAGGCTTTCCCCAATCGTGCATTAGCGCTGCATAGCGAAGATAAATTTCTTTAGGGCAATTTTTAATAACATTGACCGAATGTGTCCCCACGTCATGTATGTGCCAGCGTGTGTTTTGTTCTGTCCTGAAGCAATCACACATTTCGGGCATCATATGCTCTAGAATGTCTAAATCGTACAACACCTTAATATATTCAGGGCGGTCTGACATCAATATTTTATCCAGTTCTGCTGCAATTCTCTCAACGCTTAGGTTTTTAACCAAATGCGCAGATTTTACAATGGCATCTTTTGTTTTTTCTTCTATTTCAAACCCTAACTGCGCCGAAAACCGCACCGCACGAAGTATGCGAAGAGCGTCCTCACGAAATCTTTCTTCAGGATTTCCTATGGCGCGGATTATTTTATTATTTAAGTCATCAAGCCCTGAAAACATATCTATAAGACCCTCGTGTTTATTGTAGCAAAGGGCGTTAATCGTAAAATCACGGCGAGACAGGTCCTCACGAACGTCTTTTACCAATGTAACGCATTCCGGCTTTCTGTTGTCAATATACGCGCCATCCGAGCGAAATGTCGTTACCTCCACCGCTTCCCCATCCATTAAAACCGTCACAGTACCGTGCTTGATGCCTGTGTCAATGGTGCGGGAAAAAATTGACTTTACCTCCCCGGGCGTTGCCGATGTAGTAACGTCAAAATCGTGCACGCTCAAGCCTAATAAACAGTCCCTCACAGCGCCGCCTACAGCGTATGCGCTAAAGCCCTGTGCCGCCAGCATATCTATAATTTTTTCGCAAGCTTTAGACAAATTTACCATAAAAATTCCTCCTGCGTCTATGTTACAATTGTATAACAAATTTTAAATTATGTCAACCGTGCGGTTTTTAATCATTTTTTGTAAGCGGAAAAAAGTTGACAAAGCGAACAAAAAAATGTATAATAAAAGAGTATTATTATATTAAAGTAGGATAAGTAGATTACTTATTTAAAGATAATACATAATCAGTATGATTAAATTTTGTCAAAATTTTGTGAAGAAGGAGGTAGAAAGATGGAATTAATCATAACGGGTGCAGTTGCTCTCGTTTTGATTATTGTTGCGTCGGTTGTTTCTTATAAGTCAGGCTACTCTTCAAGAAAAAAGCAGGAAGAAGCTGCTATCGGCTCAGCTAAGTCCGAGGCTATGAGAATAGTTGAAGAAGCTAAAAAAGAAGGCGAAAGCAAAAAGCGCGAAGCAATACTTGCTGCAAAAGAAGAAAACCACAAGGAACGTGCCGAGCTTGAAAAGGAAATAAAAGAAAGACGTAACGAGATTTCAAGACAGGAACACCGCATTCAGCAGAAGGAAGAAAATCTCGATAAGAAAAACGATGCTCTTGAAAAACGCGAAGAGGCTTTGGCTAAACGCGATAAAGAGTTAGACGTTATTCGTGATGAACTTGGCAAGATTAAAGAAAAAGAACTGGAAATGCTCCAGAACTTATCAGGTCTTACCAAAGAAGAAGCAAAGCAGTTACTGCTCGAAAAAATTGAATCAGAAGTAAGAGCAGATGCCGCTGTAATGGCAAAAGAGATAGAAACCCAGGCTAAAGAAAATGCAGAAAAAACCGCCAGAAATATCATCGCAGGCGCCATCCAAAGATGTGCTGCTGACCATGTTGCAGAGGTGGTTGTAACAGTAGTTAACCTTCCCAACGAGGAAATGAAGGGAAGAATTATCGGTCGTGAAGGCCGAAACATCAGAACCTTAGAAAACTTAACAGGTATTGACCTCATCATTGATGACACACCTGAGGCAGTAATTTTATCAGGTTTTGACCCTGTAAGACGTGAGATTGCCCGCCAGACATTGGAAAAATTAATCGTTGACGGACGTATCCACCCTGCAAGAATTGAAGAAATCTACGAAAAGAGCAAAAAAGAAGTAGAAACACAAATCAAACAGGAAGGCGAAAACGCAGCCTTTGAAACAGGCGTACACGGCTTACACCCCGAAATTGTTAAACTTTTAGGTAAGTTAAAATTCAGAACAAGCTATGGTCAGAATGTGTTAAAGCATTCTATTGAGGTATCTCATATTTCAGGTATTATTGCTGGCGAGCTTGGCGTAGACGTAACAATGGCAAAACGTGCTGGTTTACTCCACGACCTTGGTAAAGCCGCAGACCACGAAATTGAGGGCTCACACGTTACAATCGGTGCTGACCTTGCTAAGAAATACAAGGAAAGCAAAGATATTATTCACGCAATTATGGCTCACCACGGCGACGTTGAGGCAACAACAATCGTAGCATCAATCGTACAGGCTGCAGACGCAATTTCCGCTGCTCGTCCCGGTGCAAGGCGTGAAAATATCGAGTCATACATTAAGCGTTTGGAAAAACTTGAAGAAATTGCAAACTCCTTTGACGGAGTAGAAAAATCCTTTGCTATCCAGGCTGGTAGAGAGGTAAGAATTATGGTTTGTCCTGACGACGTCAAGGACGAAAGTATGACACTCATCGCTCGTGATATCGTGAAGAAGATTGAGGAAGAAATGGAATATCCCGGTCAGATTAAGGTAAATGTTATCCGCGAAACACGAACAGTTGAGTACGCAAAATAAAGCGTAAAAAATTAAAATATATATAGAGTTTTTAAGAGATTTAATTTTTATTCTATATAAATTTAAAGAGGCTTTTCGTAAGAAATGCCTCTTTTTTTACTTATTCAATATAAATTTTACTACGTCCTCAGGTGTTTTTGCTAAGTTCTTACACCCTGCATCAATTAACTCCTCTTTATCTCCGTATCCATAAAGTACGCCCAGTATGTCAATACCGCAATTTTTCGCTCCTGTAACGTCATTTTCCCTGTCGCCAACCATTAAAATACGCTCTTTCGGGAAGTTATTTATCTCTATGGTTTCTTCTATAACTGCCGTTTTTGTGCGCTTTGTTTCATCAAATGACGCACCGTTGATGAAATAAAAATACTTTGACAAATCAACACTGTCTAACATTCTCTTAATGTAAGGTGTCGGCTTTGCTGAGGCAATACACAATGTAAACCCTTCACTTTTTAGCTTTTTTAGCATATTTTCTACTCCTTCATACACCAAAAAATGCTCAAGAGCGTTGTTTCCCTTATAATTTTCTCTGTATTTTTCCACCGCCTTGTCTGCATCCTCTTTGTTCATATTATAATACTTGGAAAACGCATCAAAAAGAGGCGGTCCTATAAATAGATTTAACATTTCCTCCCTTGTTTCATCTATTCCAAAATGGGAAAGTGCATAGCGAACAGACTCTTTAATCCCTGGTGCTGAGTCTACAATTGTTCCGTCAAAATCAAAAAATATTATATCCTTCATTCTTTTCCTCTGCTCAAATTTTTTCTATATTTTATCATATTACACTTTCTTTTTCAACGATTTTATGGTATAATTATTTTGTATTGATTTTTTATTTTTTAACAGTTTTTCTGTTTATAATCTGTTGATTTATGTAGATAGAGTTGTAGATAAAATTATGGTTTACATTTAATGGAAATATGGAAAAAATTACCTGTTGAAAACTTTTTTTCATCAACATTTTACCTACATCTTTTAAACAGGCTGATTTGGCTTTGTGGCGCGCAAAATCACACTTTTTAACAGAATCAACAGACACTACTACTATAACTACTAAATATATATTATTTTTATATATAGAAAGAGGTTTTTTTTTATGATGAAAATGAAATGTTCACGCCGTGATTTGGTTGAGGCTGTATCTTTGGTTGAAAAAGCAGTTCCTGTGGCTACACCTATTAATGTTTTAGAAGGTATTTTTATTGAAGCTAAAGAAGATGCTCTAAAATTAGTGGGTAACAATATGGATTTAGGTATTGAGTGCTTTATTCCGGCAGATGTTTCCGAAAAGGGTCTTGCTATGGTAAGAGCTTCTCTTTTCTCTCAGGCTGTAAAAAAACTTCCTGATACCGATGAAGATGTTTATATGGAAATTGATGAAAAGGATAATTTAAAAATCGAGTGCGGTTACGCAAAATTTAACTTTTCAACATCTTCTGCAGAGGAATTTCCTCAGCTTCCTTTAGTTTTAGACGGAAAATCCTTTGAAATAAAAGAAAACCTTGTAAAAAATATGATAAAGCAGACAGTTTATGCCGTATCTACTCGCGAAGATAAGCCCGTACTTACTGGTGTTCTCTTTGACGTTGAAGAAAAAGAAATAAACGTTGTTGGCTGTGACGGATTCAGAGTTGCAATAAGAAAAGAAGAAATTGAAAACGAAGAAACTTTAAAATTTATTCTCCCGGGCAAAAATGCCAAGGAATTACTGGGTATTATGGGCGAAAGTGATGAGCTTATAAAGATTTCTGTTAATGAAAACAACGTAAAATTCACACTTGATAAGTGTATTTTGGTTTCTCGTATCATTGACGGCGAATATTTAAACTACAAATCTGTTGCAAACCACAAAAACACACTTGAATTTATTGTTGAAAGAAGAAAAATATTAAATTCTATTGACCGTGCTGCAACAATTGTAAACGAAGCTTCAAAATCTCACGTTTTACTTGATATTGACGAAACAAGCGTTTCTATTGATTGTGAATCTGTAATGGGTAAGGTTAAGGATAAATTCTCTATTGATATGCAGGGTGAGCCTATGCAGATTGCATTTAACCCAAAATACTTAATAGAAGCCTTTAAAAATGCAGAAGATGACAAGATTAAGCTTTCATTCTCTACCCCTGTTACTCCTGCCATTATCCGTCCTGTTGACGGAGAAAAATACGTTTACATAATATTGCCCGTCAGAATAAAATAATGAACGTTAAAGAAACAATAATTGTTGAAGGCGAGCACGATAAGCACAAGCTTTTATCATTTCTTTCGGCTGATATTGTGGTAACGGGCGGTTTCCAGATTTTTAAGGACAAAGAAATGCAAGCGCTTATCCGCAGATTATCTCAAAAAAACGGTGTTGTGATACTTACAGATTCAGACCGTGCAGGCTTTATTATAAGAAATTTTATAAAAAATGTTGCACCTGAGGTTTTGCATGCTTACGTTCCCGAGATAAAAGGAAAGGAAAAAAGAAAACCAAAGCCAGGTGCTGAGGGTTTGCTTGGCGTTGAGGGTATAGAAAAAGACATTATAATAAATGCTCTTCGTGATGCCGGTGCAACAATAGACGGAGAAAAAAAAGAGAAGAAAAGAAAATACACTAAATCCGACCTCTATATATGCGGTCTGACAGGAAAAACTGACAGCAGAATAAGAAGACGAGAGTTTTTATTAAAAAACAATCTGCCACAAAAAATGAGCGCAAATATGATGCTTGAAATAATAAATACTTTGGATATAGAATTATTTTAAATAAACCTCAATATACTAATGGTATATTGAGGTGATTTTTTTATGAATAAAGTGATACTTAAATTATCAAAAGATAATTTTTCTTTTTTTAAATATATTTTATTTACGTATTTTAAATGTGATAAAATTTATGAAAAAAATGTAGAAAAAAACGTGTTTTTCATTCCATTCAAAAAAAGGCTTAAACCAGCTTATTTAAGGGCTTTAGTTCGCTTTTTAAAAAACAAAAATATTGATAAAATACTAATACTTGACGATGAAATAAAAGACTGCTTTAAAAAGGAATTTAGTATTATAAATGGTAAAAATATTTATAGCGCTATATTTTGTGATGTGCTGGACTTTATAGCAGAAGGAAAGATTCATGACTATGAAATAATTTTTATATCCGATAATATTGCAGAAATAAAGAAACAAGCAGAAAGCTGTATAAAAAAAGTAAAAAATATATCTGTGTTAACAAACAAACCTTACCTTTATGAAAGTATGAGAGATTATTTTTTAGAAAAATACGGCGTAATGATGAATATAAGAACAAAAAAAGAAAAATTAAAAAAACACAACAAAATATATGTAAATGCAGGCTCTGTAAGAGCGTATGAAAAAACAGCATTTAAAAATGTAATTTTACTTGATATTTATAATGTATATGAGGGAGGATATTCTCATATAATATTTGAAAACAACAGTGTCTCAAAAGAATATACAAATCTCTTAAAATGCGCTCACAGTGCGGGTTTGGCGGAATTTTTGGAAGAGGAAAATGAAATTAAAAAATTAAAAATTGTAAACATAAAAAAATAGTTATTGACATTTTGACTTAAATCACTTATAATATCTAGATAGTTGTGGATAAAGTAACAAGAAAATGAAAGAAGGAAAAACCAAATGGCTAAAGAAGTAATACTTACTTATACAAGGTTAAAAGAGCTTGAGCAGGAGCTTGAGTATTTAAAAACTGAAAAGAGAAAAGAAATTTCAGAAAAGATTAAAGTAGCACGTGGTTTCGGCGATTTATCAGAAAATGCAGAGTACGATGAAGCTAAGAAAGAACAGGGCGAAGTTGAAGTAAAGATTGTAAACCTTGAAAAAATGTTAAAAAGTGCCAAAGTAATCGACGAAGATGAAATTGATACAAGCAAGGTAACAGTTGGCACAAAGGTAAAAATACTTGATATTGATTTTGAGGAAGAAACAGTATACGAAATTGTAGGATCAACAGAGGCAAATCCTGCAGAAGGCAAGATTTCAGATGAATCTCCTTTAGGTCAGGCACTTCTCGGTGCAGAACCTGAACAGATAGTAAAGGTAGCATCGCCCAATGGAGAATATGAAGTAAAAATATTAGAAATAAGCAAATAATTAAATAACGAAATATAGGGTGGGGCCTTGGTCCCACCTTTTTTATTGCTTTTGTAAATGGCAGGAGAAAGCCCCTGCCCTACAAGATTAAATTATAATATGTTTCACGTGAAACAAAAAAGGCGGGCAGATGTAGGCATCCGCCCCTACAATTTCTTATTTAGTATTAGTAGGGATAGATGTCCACATCGACCTATTATATTGTTTCACGTGAAACGTTTTTTTGTAATATTAATATAATAGTAAAAATTCTTGCAATCAATTAAAAGATATAGTATAATTATCTTACAATTTGTAAAAAAAGAAAGGTTTTTGTGATGGGAAAGGTAATTGTAATAGCAAACCAGAAGGGTGGCGTGGGTAAAACCACAACATCTATTAATTTATCGGCGTACCTTGCTGACAGTAAGAAAAAAACCCTGCTTATTGATTGCGACCCTCAGGGAAACGCATCAAGCGGTCTTGGAATTGATAAGAATGAAGCAGAAAGCAACATCTATGACGTTTTGGTAAACGGCGAGAATATTCTTTCTAATATAATGGATACTCAGTATAAAAACCTGAGCATAATTCCCTCAAATGTAGATTTGGCAGGAGCAGAGATTGAGCTTGTTTCATTTAAAAATAGAGAATATTTATTAAAGGAAGCAATTAAGAATATAAAGGATGATTTTGATTACATAATAATTGACTGTCCTCCGTCACTTGGGCTTCTTACATTAAATGCTTTTGCAGCAGCAGACAGCGTAATAATTCCTATTCAGTGCGAATATTACGCATTGGAGGGCTTGGGTCAGCTTACAAAAACCGTTTCTTCTATAAAACAGTCAATAAATAAGGATATAGAAATAGAAGGTATTCTTCTTACTATGTTCGATAAGCGTACAAACCTGTCAACAGTTGTGTATGATGAGGTTAAGAAATTCTTCCCCGATAAGGTATATAAAACAGTAATTCCCAGAAATGTACGCCTGTCAGAAGCTCCAAGCTTTGGAGAAGCTATAATTTCTTACGATAAATTTTCAAAAGGCGCGCACGCTTATAAGGCGTTGGCGAAAGAATTGATAAAGAATAACAAATAAGGAGAAAACCTATGGCAAAAAAAGGATTAGGACGCGGTCTTGGTGCCCTACTAGATACAAACGCAGTGGTAGAAACCACAACAGAAAATGAACGTGACGTTAAAAAAATAAAAATAACCCAGATAGAACCCAACAAAACTCAGCCCAGAACAGATTTTGATGAGGAAAAGATAGAAGAGCTGGCAGATTCTATCCGTGAGTACGGTCTTATTCAGCCTATTGTGGTAAAGCTTAATAAAAACGGATTTTATACCATTATTGCAGGAGAAAGACGCTGGAGAGCGGCGCGCATTGCAGGACTTAAGGAAGTTCCTGCATTAATAAAGGATGTTTCAGAGCAGACAGAAAAGGAAATTACATTAATAGAAAATATTCAGCGTGAAAACCTGAATGCTTTGGAAGAAGCAGCAGGAATTAAGGAATTAATTGAAGTTTACGGTCTTACTCAGGACGAGGTAGCGAAAAAAATAGGACGCAGCCGCCCTGCAGTTGCAAACATATTAAGACTTTTAAATTTACCTGAAGAAATTCAAAAATTAGTAAAGGACAATACCCTCTCACAAGGCCACGCGAGGGCACTTTTAGCTATTGAGGATAAGAAAAAGGCGCAAGAGGTAGCAAAAATAATTATCGCACAAGATATGAGTGTAAGACAGGCGGAAGCTTATATTTCAAGCCTTTCTAAAGTAAAAACAGTTAAAAAGCCTACAAAGGAAGAAATGGAAATTTCACGATACATAAAATCACTGGAGGAAAGCATTTCGTCAGACCTTGGTACAAAGATAAAGATAGTAAATAAAAAGAATAAAGGTCGCATTGAAATTCCCTATTCTTCAGCAGAGGATTTTGACCGTATTATAAATCTTATAAAGAAGAAATAAGTTTCACGTTAAACAATTAGAGAAAAACCGCACAACAGTGCGGTTTTTTTGTCTTTTTGTGAATTTTTATATTCAAAATATACAATTTAAAACACTCATTTTTGTCACATATTTTTTATATATTAAAAAGGAAATAAAAAAGCGCGCGTCGAAAAAGATATTATAACGCGTAATTGCGAATATACCGCAAGGTTTAAATATCAAGGAGGAAAGATTATGACAAACACCGAAAACATCAGAAATATGTGTATGCTTTCACATTCAAATGCAGGTAAGACCTCTTTAGTTGAAGCAATGCTCAAAAAAGCAGGTATGGTAGACCGCATTGGTAAAGTTGAAGACGGCAACACAGTATCAGACTTTGACGCTGAAGAAATAAAGAGAAAAATTTCACTGAATACATCAATTATCCCTGTAGAGTGGAACGGTGCAAAGATTAATCTTTTAGATACTCCCGGAACACCCGACTTTATTGGCGAGCAGTTAGAGGGCGCATCGGTTTGCGGCAGCGCATTAATCGTTGTCAGCGGAAAATCAGGCGTTTCAGCAGGAACGGAAAAAGCTTGGAACATAGCAAAAACAAAGGCTAAAATCGTATTTGTAAATAAATTGGAAGACCCCAAGGCAGATTATGCAAAGGTAGTTGAAGAATTAAACGACGCCTTCGGCAGATGTATCGCTCCTTTTACATTCCCCATTAAAGAGGGGGACACATTAACAGGCTTTGTTGACGTAATAAAGATGCGTGCAAAGATGTTCTCTCCTGACGGAGATACACATAAATATGAAGAAGTTCCTGACAGCTATAAGGAAATTGCGGACCGCAGCCGCGATTTGTTATTAGAAGCAGTTGCAGAAGTGTCAGATGAGCTTATGGAAAAATATTTTGCAGGCGAAGAATTCACAGAAGACGAAATCAAAGCCGCATTAAAAATAGGTATAAAAGATGGTACAGTTGTTCCTGTTATTTGTGGCAGTGTTATAGCAAAAATCGGTATTACACACCTTTTAAATACTATTGCAGACTATATGCCCGCACCAAATGAATTTATGCATATTGAGGGTGAAAACAAAAAGACTGGCGACATTGAAGAGATAATTTGTGATAGCGCTAATCCTACAGTTTTACACGTTTTCAAAACAGTTGTTGATAACTATGTAGGAAAGCTTTCATATTTTAAGGTACTGTCAGGTACAATCAAGCCCGATACAGTTTTAGTAAACCCTGCAATGGGCAAGGAAGAGAAAATAGGTAAGATTTATGAAATCTGCGGTAAAAAGCAGACAGAGGTAAAGGAATTAAAGGCAGGCGACATAGGTGCAACTGCGAAGCTTTCTGTAACAGAAACAGGCGATACGCTTTGCGACCCCGCATTCCCTGTTGCAATTGGAGCTATCTCATTTCCCAAGCCTGTTTTGTCACTTGCTATTGAGCCTAAGGCAAAGGGCGATGAAGAAAAGATAAGTTCATCGTTAACAAAACTTGCCAGCGAAGACAAGACATTTACATTGACAAGAAATACCGAAACACACGAATCAATTATTTCGGGCGTTGGCGAACAGCACATCAACGTAATCTGCTCAAAGCTTGAAGGAAAATTCGGCGTTTCAGTAAACTTAAAAGAACCTAAGACACCTTATCGCGAAGCAATCAAATCAAAGGTAAGAGCTGAAGGTAAGCACAAGAAACAGTCAGGCGGACACGGTCAGTACGGTCACGTTGTTATTGAGTTTGAGCCTGTATATGATACTCAAGAATTAGTATTCGAAGAAAAGGTTGTAGGCGGTGCTGTTCCCAAGAACTTCTTCCCTGCAGTTGAAAAAGGTCTTCGAGATGCTATGAAGGAGGGCGTTTTGGCAGGATACCCCATGGTTAACTTAAAGGCAACGCTGATGGACGGCTCATACCACGCAGTTGACTCATCAGAAATGGCGTTTAAGACTGCAGCATCTATTGCATATAAAGAAGGTCTTCCAAAGGCAAACCCCGTAATCTTAGAGCCTGTAGGTACAGCAAAAGTTTTAGTTCCCAACAATTACACAGGCGACGTTGTAGGCGATCTTAATAAGCGCCGTGGCAGAATCTTAGGTATGAACCCTGTTGACAATATTAACACAGAGGTTGAGGCTATCGTTCCTGCTTCCGAAATGAAGAAATATGCAACAGATTTGAGAGCATTAACAAACGGTCGCGGTTCATTTAATTACGAGATTACAAACTATGAAGAAGCTCCCGCAGTTATTGCAGAACAGGTTATTAAAGAAGCAAAAGCATAATAGAAAATATCAAAGAACCGCACCATTCGTGCGGTTCTTTTTGTGTTTTTGTATAAGAATGAGATAGCGAGTTGGAGCATCATATGTTTTTATACGTCAGTATTTCTAGTCTTCTACTTTTTTAGAAAAAGTAGCAAAAACTATGGGGGGATTTCGAATGTCCCCCCATACCCCCTTGAGACGACCGGGGACACCCCGGACCCCGGCGAATAATATTAGTGTTTTGCAAAGAATAAAGATTGTAAGTTGTTTTTTGTTTTTAGAGCCGCAAAGTTATACCCATCGCATTACTCACTGCGAGGCAGCGGGGTCTGGGGTGCCCCCAGCCGTTTGTGGGGTGCGGGGGAATCGGAACCCCCGCTGGCGGTTTTGGGTACTTTTGCCGCGACAAAAGTGCCACATTAGAAGTATTAATGTATGACAACTATTATTGCTCCAACCGAATAACAAAAAAAGCGGTATTAACCGCTTTTAAATCTATTCATCTTTTACAAATTCTGCAATGTCAGAGAGCTCACAATCTAATGCTTTGCAAATTCTGTCTAAAGTATTTGTCTCTGTATTCATATTGTTACGCAATCTTTTAATTGTCTTACTGTCCAAGTCTGCAACTTCCCGTAAACGATATGTTGAAAAGTTTTTCTCACTCATTACATCCCACAATTTATTAAAAATAATCATAACAACAATCTCCCCTCTTGACAAACTTAATTATGGTGGATATAATCTTTATTATTAAGGGGATATATCCACCATAAAGATTACAATTCCTTAGGTTTTATCTATCTTCTAGAGAATATATCCCCATATATTTTGGGAGGATACTATGCAGTTATACGCAGATATGTTGGAAAAAGTATTAAAAGAGGGCAATGGACGATTTGTAATTCCTGGGTTTAAGATAAATGCAGACAGGATTATCAAAACGAGATGTTACAAAGCATTGAGGGAAATAAAAAAAGTTCTTGAAGATTATACCTTAGAAGATGAGGATTGTTTTAAAAGAATTGAAGAAATAGTTTGCATATATGAAAATATCGGAAGTGGCGGTGGAACACGCCACGATTTCGGATAATAAAAAAAGACGGCACAGCCGTCTTTTTTCTGTTTTGAATAAACAAAATCGCCTTTCCTTTGATGGTCTGGCTGCTTTTTAAAGCCGTCTTACAGATAAAAGTCGTGATTACCAATAGTTCTGTAAAATTTTCTGTTTTTTATTATCCACGAATTTGTGGCTGTTTTAGGATTCAAAAAATAAAGGCAGTCACGGCTTACGTCTTCTCCCAAAAGTGCGCGCTTAGCAGCCGTCACACTTTCTGTGGTGGGTGTTTTATAAATTGCCCCGTCAATGGTGGGCGTAAACTGCACGCCGTACTTGTTGTCAAAAATAACACCATAGATAGTATCGGGAAATTCGTCACTTTCCACTCGGTTTAATATTACGTTTGCCACGGCAACCTTACCTGAGTTTATTTCTCCCGCTGACTCTGCAGAAACAATTTTGGAAAGCCAGTAGAGTTCATCCTCCGTGTAGGGTGTTTTTCCCTTTAAATGTGAGGGAACAGAAGCTTTTGCTGATGTGAGATTTGCGCAGATTGTGGAAGAATCCCATCCTACCTTTGCTCCAAGGTTTTCTGCTAAAAATCTTAATGGAACATACACCCTGTCATTTGCAATGACTGCGGAAGCTCCCAGCTTTTGAGTTTTGCCGTTTACTGTGGCGTTGCTTTTGTTTTTTGTTACCGATATTGTTTTTGAGTCATTTTTTACTGTCGCAGTTGAGGTTTTTTCGTTCCAGTAAATGTCTGCACCAAAAATTTCCCCCAAGTCACGCAGGGAAACCATTGTGGTTTCGTTTTTTAAATATGCGTGGTTAGGCGTATTTACATATTCGCCGTTTACAGTTAAGCAAACAGGAGTAAAAAATTCGGACTTTGCCTGTGCAGGAACGAAAAAAGTCCCTAAAACAAATAAAAAAACAAGTGTAAGAATTAATTTTTTCATAATTCCTCCCTTGCACCACTCAAATAACATTATACAGGGGGTACCAACATAATTCAATACAAAATATATGGTTTTTATGACAAATTTTTACATAATTTTCGGGAGTTGCTACCTTATTATATATAATATATATTCGGCACAGACAAAAAAATTTTGAAAAAAGGCTTGACTTATTATTCAAATTATGCTATTATTATAAACTGCATTATAATCTCAAAATGGTATAATATGCTTAAATAGGACTTTTGTCCTGTTTTGAAGGTTTAAATTTTGTATGTAATTTTGTTTCATATACATAACAAACCAAGGTAATCGTGAGATTACAAACAAATTTTTTACGAGGTGGTTGAGTTTATGGTACATCCTATTCAGTTGGGCGCAAACCAGAGAATGAGCTATGCCAAGGTCGATGAAGTTTTGGAAATGCCAAACCTTATCGAAGTTCAGAAGAACTCTTATAACTGGTTTTTAGAGGAAGGATTAAAAGAAGTTCTTCGCGACATCTCCCCCATCACAGACTACACAGGCAACTTAATCTTGGAGTTTATCGACTACAAGCTTGAGAGAAACCGTGCTAAGTACACTGTTGCAGAGTGCAGGGAAAGAGATACAAACTACGCTGCTCCCTTAAAGGCTAAGGTACGCCTTATCAATAAGGAAACAGGCGAAGTAAAAGAGCAGGAAATCTTTATGGGCGATTTTCCCCTTATGACCGAACAGGGTACGTTTATCATCAACGGTGCTGAGCGTGTTATTGTCAGCCAGTTGGTACGTTCGCCCGGTATCTACTTTGCTATGGAGCACGACAAGACAGGTAAAGAATTATTCTCATCAACTGTAATTCCCTACCGCGGTGCTTGGCTTGAGTATGAAAACGATATAAATGACGTTCTGTCTGTTCGTATCGACAGAACAAGAAAAATCCCGATTACTGTTTTAATCCGTGCTTTAGGTATTGAAACAGATGCGGAGATTTTAGACTTATTCGGCGAAACAGAGGCTATGCTCAACACAATGGAAAAGAGTGCCTCCATACAGACCACCGACGATGCATTAATTGAAATTTACAAAAAGCTCCGTCCCGGCGAGCCTCCCACGGTGGAAAGCTCAAAGAGTCTTCTTTACGGACTTTTATTCGATGCAAAACGCTACGACTTGGCAGGCGTTGGCAGATATAAATTTAATAAAAAATTAGCAATCAGTGCGCGTATTGCAAATCAGGTAGCTCGTGACGCTATCGTTAATCCCGAAACAGGCGAAATTATGGTTGACGCAGGTGCGCACATTTCTAAGGAAGCAGCAGCTGAAATTGAGGCCGCAGGCGTAAACCGCGTAGTGCTTGACGTTAAAGGTTATTCTGTTGTTGTATTCTCAAACAATATGGTTGATTTAGCAAAATACGTTGATTTTGATACAACAGATATTACTCGTGAAAAAGTATCAAAGGGCGTATTAGATGAAATCTTAGAAAACTTTGAAACCGAAGAAGACATCAAAGACCAGATAGCGCGCCGTATTGATGAGCTTGTTCCAAAGCATATCATCACAGACGACATTATGGCGTCTATCAACTATCAGATAGGTCTTTTATACGGTATCGGCACAACAGACGATATTGACCACTTGGGCAACAGACGTTTACGCTGCGTAGGCGAGTTATTGCAGAACCAGTTCAGAATCGGTCTTTCCAGAATGGAAAGAGTTGTACGTGAGCGTATGACAATCCAGGATTTAGACATTGTAACACCTCAGGCGTTAATCAACACACGTCCTATCGTTGCTACAATTAAAGAATTCTTCGGTTCTTCACAGTTATCACAGTTTATGGACCAGTTAAACCCCTTAGCTGAGTTAACACATAAAAGAAGATTATCAGCGTTGGGTCCCGGCGGTCTTTCTCGTGACCGTGCAGGCTTCGAGGTTCGAGACGTACACTACTCACACTACTCCAGAATGTGTCCTATCGAAACACCTGAAGGTCCTAACATTGGTCTTATCAACTCACTTGCTACTTATGCAAGAATCAACGAACACGGCTTTATCGAAGCGCCTTACAGAAAGGTAGATAAAGAATCAGGCGTTGTTACAGATGAGATTGTTTATATGACAGCAGACGTGGAAGACGAATATATCGTTGCTCAGGCAAATGAACCTTTAGATGAAAACGGTCATTTCGTAGAAAGCAAGCATATCGTTCGTTACCGCGATGAATACTTAGAAGTTGAAACTTCAAAGATTGACTACATGGACGTTTCTCCCAAGCAGGTTGTATCGGTAGCTACTGCTATGATTCCCTTCTTAGAAAACGACGATGCTAACCGTGCGCTGATGGGTGCAAACATGCAGCGTCAGGCAGTTCCGCTCCTTCGTACCGACTCTCCTATCGTAGGTACAGGTATGGAATATCAGGCAGCAAGAGACTCAGGTGTAGTGGTACTTGCACAGGAGGATGGTGTAGTTGAGAAGGTTTCAGCAGACGAAATCGTAATCAAAGAAAAAGGCGGCAACCTCCACAAGTATAAGCTTATTAAGTTTACACGTTCAAACCAGGGCTCCTGCATTAACCAGAAACCTATCGTATCAGAGGGTGAAAAGGTTAAGAAGGGGACAATCATTGCCGATGGTCCTTCTACAAACAATGGCGAAATTTCGCTGGGAAGAAATATCTTAATCGGCTTTATGACCTGGGAAGGTTATAACTACGAGGATGCTATGCTCGTTAACGAAAAGTTAGTTCGTGACGATATTTTAACATCAATTCATATAGAAGAATACGAGTGTGAAGCTCGTGACACCAAACTCGGTGCAGAAGAAATCACACGCGATATTCCTAACGTTGGCGAAGACGCATTAAAGGACTTAAACGAAAAGGGTATTATCCGTATCGGTGCTGAAGTTCGCTCAGGCGACATCTTAGTTGGTAAGGTTACACCTAAGGGCGAAACAGAATTAACAGCAGAAGAAAGACTCCTTCGTGCAATCTTCGGCGAAAAGGCAAGAGAAGTTCGTGACACCTCCCTCAGAGTACCTCACGGCGAAGCAGGTATTATTGTTGACGTTATCACATTTGATAAGGACAACGGCGACGAATTACCTCCTGGTGTAAACCAACTCGTTCGCTGCTATATTGCCCAGAAGCGTAAGATTTCTGTAGGCGATAAGATGGCTGGTCGTCACGGTAACAAGGGTGTAGTATCACGTATCTTACCCGAAGAGGATATGCCTTTCTTACCTGATGGTACACCGCTTGAAATCGTTTTAAACCCCTTGGGCGTACCTTCTCGTATGAACATCGGACAGGTATTGGAGGTTCACTTGGGCCGCGCTGCCCGTGAGCTTGGCTGGAAGATAGCTACTCCCGTACTTGACGGTGCAACAGAAGAAGATATTATGGAAACACTCGTTAAAGCAGGACTTGACACAGACGGCAAGACCGTTTTATACGATGGCAGAACAGGCGAACCCTTTGACAACAGAGTTACAGTTGGTATTATGTATATCTTAAAGCTCTGTCACTTGGTTGATGACAAAATCCACGCCCGTTCAACAGGTCCTTACTCACTAGTTACACAGCAGCCTCTGGGTGGTAAAGCTCAGTTCGGCGGCCAGCGTTTCGGAGAAATGGAAGTTTGGGCTCTCGAGGCATACGGTGCTGCTTATACCCTCCAGGAAATGCTCACCGTTAAGAGTGACGACGTTGTTGGCCGTGTAAGAACCTTCGAGTCCATTGTAAAGGGCAAGAACGTTCCCAAGCCCAGAATTCCCGAGTCCTTCAAGGTTCTCGTAAAAGAACTTCAGGCGCTCAGCCTTGACGTAAAGGTACTCGCTAAGGATAACAAGGAAATCGATATTTCCACATCCCTTGAGGAAGAAGAGGAAGTATTCGAGCCCGAAAATGAAGACGTAACCTCCATTATCAACGAAGGTGACGGCTTTGCAGAGGGCGACCTCGACGGCTTCGGCGAGGACGAGGAATTCGTTATGGAAGATACCGATGTCTTCTTTGAAGACGAATTTGAAGAAACCAAATCCGACGATATAATGGATTATTAATAGAGGAGGACGCTAATGAATACAGAAGAAATCATGAACCCTGTCGTTGATGAAGCGGCAGAAGAAGTTGTTGAAATTGCTCCTCAGAAGGAATTCAACGTATTTGAATCTATTCAGATCGGACTTGCTTCCCCCGAAAAGATCCTTTCTTGGTCTCACGGTGAGGTTAAGAAGCCCGAAACCATAAACTACAGAACTCTCAAGCCCGAAAGAGAAGGTCTTTTCTGCGAAAAGATCTTTGGACCTATGAAGGACTGGGAGTGTCATTGTGGAAAATACAAGAGATACAGACATAAAGGCAAGGTTTGTGAACGCTGCGGCGTTGAAATAACCAAGGCCAAGGTAAGAAGAGAAAGAATGGGTCACATCGAGCTTGCAGCTCCTGTTTCCCATATCTGGTACTTCAAGGGTATTCCTTCCCGTATGGGTCAGATCCTTGATATTCCTCCCCGTCAGCTTGAGTCCGTCCTCTACTTCGGTTGCTATATAGTTACCGATGCAGGTGACACCGATCTTAAGCAGAAGCAGATTCTTACCGAAACCGAGTACAACGAAAAGAGAGAACTCTACGGCGATGCTTTCCAGGCAGGTATGGGTGCCGAATCT
>JAZRPE010000011.1:0-67517 GCA_045649085.1 Congzhengia sp. | reverse complement strand
TGGCGCGCCTTGAGGGATTCGAACCCCCGACGCCTCGGTTCGTAGCCGAGTCCTCTATCCAGCTGAGGTAAAGGCGCAAATGCTTTTTGAAATCAGCAAAATATATTCTAACACAAACCTTTTGGTTTGTCAATAACTTTTTTACAGTTTCTTTACGTTATAAGTACATTTCTTGACGTTTTTTTTCCCTTATGGTATACTTTAAAAAAATAGCGAATACTTTAGTAATACAAGCTATCACAAGAAAAGAGGACGGAAAATGATTAAAAAACTTACATATTTGTGTTTGGTGGTTGTGATTTTTGTTGCTATGAATATGTCTGCCATTTCAGTCAATTCAGCAGGGGGTACAAAGTTTTCTGATGTTTCAAGCGCGTATTCATGGGCGACAGATGCTATTAATGAATTGGTAGAAAAAGGCGCAATTTCAGGGGTGGACAGTAGGCATTTTGAGCCTGACAGTCCTGTTACAAAGGAACAGTTTGCAAAAATGCTTGTAGGCGCATTAGATATAGAGCTGCCCGAAGAGGAAGAGCCTGTTGAGGGAGAAGAAGTGGTTGAAGAGGAAAAGGTGTCTTACAAGGACGTTCCTGAAAGTCGCTGGTCATATCCCTATATAGCGGTGTCTTCTGACTTTTTCTATGATGATTCTTACGGCTCGGGAGCATTTAATCCCGAAGAAAATTACACTCGTGAAAAGTGTGCTTATGCTATTGCCTACGCTTTAGGTTATGGCGGCAAGAGTGCAAATCTTTTAGACTCTAATGTTTTGGAGAATAATTTCAAGGATGCAGACGATGTGACAGAGGCTCTAAAGAGTGCCGTTGCAATGACTGCAGAACGAGGTATTGTTAAAGGCTCAGACGGAGTAATTCGTCCTAAGGGCGAGGTAACCCGTGCTGAGGCTGCGGTACTTTTGCACCGCGCTATGGAATACAAGGCAAGAAATTCACAGAATTTATTTATAACCAAAACACCCATCACAGGCAAGAGCACAGTGACTTTAGAGCAGGCAAAGCGCTGGGCGCAAGCCAAGGGGGCGCACCAGAGATTTATTGATGCTGCAGACTTTTATTGGAAATATGGCGAAATCACAGGCATACGTCCTGAGGTTTTGTACGGACAAGCTGCCAAAGAAACGGGCTTTGGAAAATATGGCGGACAGGTTGCTCCTGAGCAGAATAACTGGGCAGGTATAAAGATTAAAAACCCCATAGGCGACCGTCCTGAGGACCACGAAACATTTGAAACTCCAGAGGACGGCGTTCGTGCTCATTTTAACCACATTTCAGTGTATATCGGCGACATTGACCCTGTGGGAGAGCCTCACGACAGATACTATGTAATACAGACTGTCGCTTGGAAAGGCACCGTAGAATATGTTGAACAGTTAGGCGGCAAATGGGCACCAGATGTAACCTACGGCTATAACATTGTTGTAAAAATGCTAAGAGGGATGGAAAACGCATAAGAGGAGAAGGAAAATGAAGCTAAGCGTTTTGATACATTTACAGAAAAATATTGAAGAAGAATTTAAAAAGGTAGCAGACCTTGGCTTTTCATCCTGTCAGCTTTGCTCCTGGGACGAATTTCTGCGCACTGACGAAATGGCAGAAATCGTAAAGGCAGCGTCTAAAAAATACGAAGTGGAAATATCAACCTTCTGGTGTGGTTGGAGCGGTCCTATGGTGTGGGATTTTTATGAAGGTCCGCTGACTTTAGGGCTTGTGCCTGAAGCGTACAGATTTGCGCGTATGGGAGAACTGATGCGCGGGTCTGATTTTGCCAAGAAAATTAATGTGAAAAACATAGCAACTCACGCGGGCTTTCTGCCTGAAGTTCCTGTGGCTGCTGAATATGCGTCTTTAGTGGCGGCTCTTAGGACAGTTGCCAATCACGCAAAAAACAATGGTCAGTATCTTCTCTTTGAAACAGGTCAGGAAACACCTGTTACATTGCGCCGTACCATTGAGGACGTTGGCACGGGCAATCTTGGAATAAATCTGGACCCTGCAAATCTCATTCTGTACGGCAAGGCAAACCCTGTTGACGCTTTATCCGTATTTGGAGAGCTTGTACGTGATGTACACGCTAAAGACGGGAGATACCCCACGGACGGAAAGCATTTGGGCAAGGAAACCCCAATAGGCGAGGGAATGGTAAATTTCCCCGCGCTGATTGCAAAGCTTAAGGAAGTAGGCTATGACGGACCGTTAACAATAGAACGCGAAATTTCAGGAGAAGAACAAATAAAGGATATTAAATCGTCAAAAGAGTTTTTAGAAAAGTTGATATAAAATAAACCGCATCGTATAACGATGCGGTTTATTTAATTTCCTGTTCTAAATTATCAAAATCTTCTGTTGAGAAAAATTCTCCCAAGGTTATATCCAGTCCGTCGCAGAATTTTTTGATAGTTCTTATGGAAATGTCCTTGCGTGATTTATCCATCATACTGTATGCAGTGGACGGGGTTACACCTGATAGATTTGCCAGCTCGTTTATTTTGATATTTCTTTGGGTACACAGCTCATAAAATCTGTTTACAACCGCATCTTTAATATCCATTTTGAAACACCTCACAAAAATATTTTAAAATAAATTACATTTCTGCGTATACGCACTTGCGTAATTAGTAAAAATATGTTATGCTGATTTTGAAGATATAATTCATATTTAACTCAAGGAGGAATGTTTTATGAAAAAGAAAAGAGTTTTAACGGAATTGTTGGCGCTTTTAATGTGTGCTGTGATGTCGGTATCCGTGATGGGTACAGATGCTGTACAGGATGAGCCTGTTGCTGTGCCAAATGAAGTAGAAAGCGATGAAGAGCTGATTGCAAGATTTACACAGCGAGAGGACACAAAAGGTGCAAACGAAAGATACTCATCGTCTATTCTGCAAGCTATAAGAGCGTCAAAGTTTAACGATGAATCGTATGAAGTGGAATTGGATATAGAAAATATTTTTATTATAGAAAGAAAAAGACCGGAGTATTTTGCGGGTACAACTGACCCGCAACAGCATTATGTTGCTATACCGTTGATAGGAGAGGGAAGTAACTCCCAAAACCAGAAAAAGGATATCGCAATCAGAGAATTTTATAAGGGTGCGATGAGAGAAATTGAGGGACGAAATACACCCACATTAATAAAACACGAAAGTCATTTCAACACACAAATCAATACGCTTATAGCTGATAATAAATTAGAAAATGTTACAGAAACTGTAAGAACAGAATTTGATTTGAAAAGATGTTATATTTACGGATATCGTGTAGTAGCAAGCGGCAACACTTATTACATTCCATACAATATAGAGGGAAAGTATTTACCGGACGGTATAGGTAAATACAATATTACCAACGCTTCTCAATGTGCATTAGAATGTGGAAAAGCGTATGTTGAAAGTGATTTTATCGAAAGAATCAATAAAGAAGAAACGACATACCAAGCATATGTTGAGGAACAGAAAAAGATAGCGGAAGAACAAAAAACACAAGACTTTATGAAGATTCGCCAATGGGCATCGGATAACATTGATGTAATGGAGGATGGTTCGTCAGTTGATATAAATTTATATGGCTACGGATACCAGTATGAGTCAATATATCGTGTGACAACACCTAAGAATGAGCAAAAAACAGAGCTAACGGAGCTTACCAATGGTTTGTTTGACCTGATTGATTCTTTAACTGTTGACGGGGATAAGACAAACATTGACAGAATGTCAAATGTGGCAACGTATCGATTAGGTTTGCGCCATAAAGACTCAAGCGGAAAATGGGTACAGTATATTTTGGATATAGACATCAAAGAAGGCGCGGTACAGATAAAATCAATTCACGGTTCTACCGAAAACACCATTAAAGTCGATGTGAAAATCAGCGATAGCAAAAAGATAGTAGATTTCTTAGCAAACGCTAAATTTATAGCTTTTACCAAAGAGTATTATGATCCGCAAACACCTGAATATATGTGGACAATCGAAAAGGGTGAAAACAACTATAACAAAATCTATCAATCGTCTTCAAGAGAAGTAGTAGAGCCTTATGTTTTGCTCGATTCTGTGGACTTTACATTTAAAGTTTCTAATGAAATTAAAAACCCTGTACTTGAAGAAATTGCAAATTCGGGCGAAACAGTAACCGGAAGATTTGAAAATTACGACCCAACTACAATTGGGTATCAGTATAATTATCATATTATACTTTCGGGAAGTAAGGGAACAGTAGAATTATTAACGACAGAACGAGTATCTCTCGACGGAAGTGCAGAATTGTATTCATATAATCATCCTATTGGTTTTGTTAACAGCTATCGTGTAGAAAATGATGCAGTTGTAAGTTATCACATGGGTAAAGGCGGAGTCACAAATCTAAAACTTACATTTGCTGATGGTAAAATTCAGAAAGTCTTATTTGATGACATAGTATGTGAAAATACAGTGCACAAAAGCTATTCAGACAGCTCATATCTGACAGACCGATATGTAGAAAAAACCGAAGAAGACAAAGAAACCCTAATAAAAGAAAAGAAGGAAAACGCTATAGAACCTGTTGTTCAAGACCCTAAACGCTATATGACGACGTATAAAGGGGTGAGAGCAAGCGACGGCAGAGTTTTTGACTATACTATACCGTATGTTCTTGAAATTCCTGTAAACTTTACCGCAACTTCAACACCAAGCTGGTACAAAACTTTGGGTGAAGATGTGAAAGTTATATTGATGGGAATGAATCATACTGTAGACGGAACACCTTATGACGGAAGAACTATGGTGAAATTTGAGGGAAGCAGGGGCGAGCAGTGGTTTAATGCTGATTCGGCAAAATGGGACAAAAAAAAAGATAGCGCAAGCGTAAAGAATACATACAATTCTCTTATTTCATTTGATGGAGTAACATGCATACGAAATACGGTAGAGTTTGACACTATCAGCTTAGATGCATATTTTGAGGGGCAGGACTACGAGCTTACATCAGTTGTTATTAAGATAGGCGGAAAAACCATAAAGGTTAGTGCAGACAGCATTAATTATATCGGAGGAGGTAAGGCGACATATGAAAATATTTTCTAAGATTATTTCGATTGTTTTAGTTGTTTCAATTATGCTTGTTACCCCAGTATATGCCGACAATACAGTTAAAGCAAATACGCTCTATGAGTTAGGATTATTCAAAGGGACGGATTCAGGCTATGAATTGGATAAGACGCTGACAAGAGAGCAGGCAGTGACTATTCTTGTAAGGCTTTTGGGCGAGGAAGAAAATGTGCTTGATGCTGAATTTTACGAGGTTTTTACAGATGTTGACAGTAATCGTTGGTCGTATCCGTACATTATGTACTGCTACGAAAACAATATCACAAAGGGAACAGGCGAAGATACTTTTTCGCCTGAAGATGAAGTAACAGCAGAACAGTTTGTAACACTTGTAATGCGCCTTATGGGTTACGAGGACATAGAACCCGGCAATGCTTTAACGCAAAGTGTGTACATCGGTATGCTGAATACACAGGTTGTGCGAGAGCTTGACAAAAGTGCAAACTTCTTAAGAGACGATATGGTGTATGTTGTTTACCGTAGTCTTATGTGTAATATGTCAGATGGGACTCGGCCGGCTGACTTTCTGGCTGAAAAAGGCGTAATAACAGAAAAAGAAGCAAAGCAGTTTGACGTATATGAAAGCAGCGATGATATCAATGATTTGCTGGTTCAATTGTTAGGGTAATAAGAGCGGTGGCTTGCGCCACCGCTTTTAACTTGACAATATTTTCTTTCGTAAGTATAATGAAATTATTATAAAAAAGTTAACGAAGGGTATATTATAAAAGCAGAAATCTAGTAAGGAGTTGATAGTATGTTCAACGCACAAAAGGTAAAGGATGATTGCGTTAATTGGATAAAGGAGTTTTTTGCGGCAAATGGTCCTGATTGCAATGCGGTTGTGGGCATTTCAGGGGGTAAGGACAGTTCTGTTGCAGCGGCACTTTGTGTTGAGGCGTTAGGTCGTGACAGAGTGATAGGCGTTTTAATGCCCAAGGGTAAGCAACACGATATAGATTGCGCACGCCAGTTAGTTGAGCATTTAGGGATAAAAAGCTATGAAATAAATATTAAAGATGCAGTAGATGGATTAATGGCAAGTATGCCGAAAAACTTAGAAATAAGCACCCAGACTGTGACAAATATTCCGCCCAGAGTGCGTATGACCACTCTTTATGCTGTAAGTCAATCTGTAAATGGAAGAGTTGTAAACACCTGCAATTTGTCGGAGGACTGGGTTGGGTACTCAACGCGTTACGGCGATGCTGCAGGGGATTTTTCTCCTATGTGTAATCTGACAGTTACTGAGGTTAAAGAAATAGGGCATCTGTTGGGGTTACCTGAAAACCTGGTAGAAAAGACGCCCATAGACGGACTTTGCGGAAAAACTGATGAGGAAAACTTAGGTTTTACCTACGCGGTTTTGGATAAGTATATAAGAACAGGTGTTTGTGAGGATAAAGACACCAAAGAGCTAATCGACAAAAAGCACAAGGCTAATCTTTTTAAATTACAGCTTATGCCATCATTCAAACCTGAATATTAAAAGAAGCTAGATTTTATCTCGCTTCTTTTAATATTTGTTCCACACCTTTTCCGTGTGGGCGGTTGTAGCGCTTTAGCTTGAAGAGTGAAGACGTTTGTGAAATCTTATTTATTCCCTCAGTGCAGGAGAGGCTCATCTTAAATCCTAATTTTTTGATTTCCTCTTCGGTCTCACCACACATAAATCCAAAAGGATAAGTAAAGCAGTCGGAGTGTCGGTCTGTGTAGTTGTAAATTAGATTTCTCATTTTTGCAGCATCCTCAGTAAATATCCTTCTGTGGTGCTCTGTTGTTTCTCCCTGCATTTTAGCACAACCCTGCCTGCCACCTGAAACCTTGTGCAAGTCGTAGGTGTGGTTGCCGATTTCGGTGTGGGCGGATTTTGAAAGATTTTTAATATCATTCCAGTCAAGATAAGCATAAGACACCGCTCTGTCAGGGTGCTCTGTGTAGTCGTTAGTGTAAGAACCAACAACGGATACAACGGCTTTCATATTGTATTTTTCCAAAAGTGGCACGACATACTCAAGATAAGAAAGGTGTCCGTCATCAAATGTCAGCATAACGCATTTTTCGGGCAATGGCGTACCATTTTCCTGATAGGTAATAAGGTCAGCGGGCAAAATGGCAGAATACCCCTGATGTTTTAAATATTTTAAATCTTCTTCCAATTCATCGGGGGAAATTATAAATTTTCCGTGTTTTTTCGCGTCCTTTAAAACGTGATGGTACATAATTATTGGCAATTCATAGTCGTAGACCGCCTCCTGTGCTGTGCAACAGATATATGACCCCGCGTGAAAAATCCCGAAAAACACTGCAACGGTCAAAATAAAAACCAATAATCGAAAAAGATAACGTTTCATAAAAATCTCCATTCCGCCGCCATACGTCGGCACAAATAGTGATTAAAATATCTCTTGTCCGTATGGCAAGGAATGATAAGAGATTTTTACGCCCGTGTGCGTTTTTCGAGCGAACGCGAAGAAAATTTCGCACGGGCAATTAATTTCGCCGAAGGTGATAACGGGAAAGGAACTTTCGCGTTATTACCTCTTTTGTGAATTATATGAATTGAGGGCTTGTTTAAATCATATAATTTTTTTGAGGTGAGAAAATTGTACAAAAAATTTTATAGATTTGCATTTTTATCTTTATTGTTGTCGGCTGTTGTGGCAACTGTGGCAATGGCAGCGCCTGTCTACAATGAAAGCGTAACGGTAGAAAAAGACGGCTACATCAAATGGGTGGATTTCAACGTTACAAATAAGGCTTTGACTGAGTGTTTAAAGTATGATGTGGACACCTATGGAAAAGAAAATCACGCAAGCTGGATAGATTTGCTGGCGACGCTTTCTGCCCGCGGCAGCGGTAATTTTAAAAACTACAAGTCATCAGACCTTAGCAAAATAACAACCCAGATAAAAGAGGGAGAAAGCCTTGATGAAATAACGAAGGATTTAAAATATTTTGATTACTACAAGGAGGCGTACACCGCAGTATTAGGAGGCTTTGTAGGCGAATATGAGATTGAGTGTGATGACGGAGCCTATGAAAAAAAGTACGGTCTTAAGGCTTTTTTGCCTATCGCAAAGGGATATTCGTATTCTCATTTTGACGATTTTGGTGCAAGTCGTTCTTACGGATTTCGCAGAAAGCATTTAGGTCACGATATGATGGGAAGTGTGGGCACACCGATTATTGCAGTGGAGTCAGGTTATGTGGAATGTGTCGGCTGGAATCAGTATGGCGGCTGGAGAATTGGTATACGGAGCTTTGACAAAAAGCGATATTACTATTACGCACATCTCCGCCGCGACCACCCTTATAATGATATGTATGAAGGAAAAGTTGTTACTGCAGGCGATGTTATAGGTTACCTTGGTATGACGGGCTACAGCACAAAGGAAAACGTAAACAACATAAACACGCCCCACCTTCATTGGGGAATGCAGCTTATTTTTGATGAAAGCCAGAAGGATGCGGTAGCTGAAATATGGATAGATTTGTACGCAATAACAAAGCTTTTGGAACAAAACCGCTCAGCGGTAGTCAGGAACGACGAGGAAAAAGAATATTACAGAAAATATGATATGTTTGAGCCTGGGTTAGAGACTTGAAAAAAGACGAGGATTTTCCTCGTCTTTTTTAATTTTTTTGTTGCAACTGAGATAAAACTGTGCTAAAATATTATAAAGTAGTATAAATAGGACAATTTTGGGGAGATTTTAATGAACGAAACCAAAGAAGCAGTTGGAATTCCTGAGCGTGCATCATACTTAGCCGAAAGCTATGATGTTGTAGTTATTGGCGCGGGTCACGCAGGTGTTGAAGCAGCGCTTGCTTCTGCCCGTCTTGGAATGAAAACGGCACTTTTTGCATTAAATCTTGATACAGTAGCAAATATGCCATGCAACCCATCAATCGGGGGCACGGCAAAGGGACATTTAGTGCGTGAAATTGACGCTTTGGGCGGCGAAATGGCAAAGGCTGCAGACGCTACATTTCTGCAATCAAGAATGCTCAACCGCGGCAAAGGACCTGCAGTGTATTCGCTTCGCGTGCAGTCGGACAGACGTGCATATCAGGCAACGATGAAGCACACCATAGAGTTATGTGAAAATCTTGATTTAAAACAGGCAGAAATAGTGCACATTGAAATAAATGAATGTAAAGTCTGTGGCGTAGTTACTGCAGTTGGTGCATATTACCCTGCAAAGTGTGTAATAGTTGCCAGCGGTACCTACCTAAAGGGCAAAATCATCATTGGCGACCACTCCTATGGCGGCGGTCCTGACGGATGTCAGCCGGCAAATGAGCTGTCGGAGTCATTGAAAGCAGCAGGGGTTTCCATTATGAGATTCAAGACAGGAACGCCTGCCAGAGTAAACCGCAGTACAGTTGATTTTTCCAGGATGGAGATACAAGAGGGAGACAATCCTGTTGTGCCTATGTCTTTTGAAACGAAAGTTCCCGGCGAAAACACTGAGGTTTGTTACCTTACTTATACAAATGCTGAAACTCACAAGGTAATACTAGATAATCTTCATCGTTCGCCACTTTACAGCGGAAAAATTGAGGGCGTAGGTCCAAGATATTGTCCCTCAATTGAGGACAAAATCGTAAGATTTAAAGACAAAGAACGCCATCAGCTCTTCATTGAGCCTATGGGCAAAAATACGGAAGAAATGTACGTTCAGGGTATGTCGTCAAGCTTGCCTGAGGACGTGCAGATTAAGATGCTCCGTACAATAAAGGGTTTGGAGAACGTAAAAATGATGCGTACAGCCTACGCCATTGAGTACGATTGCTGCGACCCAACTCAGCTTTATGCGTCCTTAGAGTTTAAGGAAATTGAAGGTCTTTTTGGCGCAGGTCAGTTTAACGGCTCATCAGGATACGAGGAGGCTGCAGCGCAAGGGTTAATTGCAGGTATAAATGCGGCAAGAAAGCTTGCGGGAAAAGAACCTGTAATCTTAGACCGTTCGTCAAGCTATATAGGTACATTGATTGATGATTTAGTTACAAAAGGCACACACGAGCCATATCGTATGATGACATCTCGTTCTGAGTACAGATTGCTTCTTCGTCAGGACAATGCAGATTTTCGCCTTACGCCTTTAGGTCACGAGATAGGTTTAATCAGCGACGAGCGCTATGAGCGTTTTTGCAATAAATGGAAGGCGATAAATGACGAGGTAGAACGCATTGAAAAAATTGTTCTTCCGCCGTCGGAAAAAGTGTTGAAATACTTGGAAGAACACAACTCAACGCCTATTTCAACAGGTGCGCGCTTCTGTGATTTGCTGAAACGCCCCGAGCTTGATTACATAAGCTTAATGGAGCTTGTGGGAGATAAAATAACCTTAGATGCGCAGTCAGCCGAAGAGGTTGAAATTTTAGTAAAATACAGCGGTTATATCGACAGACAAAACAAGCAGGTAGAGCAGTTTAAAAGGTTGGAAGCAAAAAAGCTTCCCAAGGATATAAATTATGATGAAATCTCGGGTCTTAGACTTGAAGCAAGGCAGAAGCTCAACAAGCTGAAGCCTCACTCAATAGGTCAGGCAAGCAGAATTTCGGGCGTAAGCCCTGCCGATATATCGGTGCTTTTGGTTTACCTTGAGCAGTCGGCAAGAAAGGAATAACTTATGATAAAAAGTATGACAGGCTACGGAAGATACGAGCAGGTTGATGAGAACAGAAAGATTGTCATTGATTTGCGCAGTGTCAACCACAGATATTGCGACATTACTGTAAAAGTTCCCAGAGCCTACGGGTATCTTGAGGACAAGATAAGAGAGTATGTGTCGTCGAATATTTCAAGAGGTAAGGTTGAGGTATTTTTATATGTGGAAAACTATACCTCAAACGACAAGGTTGTAACAGTAGACCACGTTTTGGCCGAAAATTACTACAACGTGCTGACAGAGCTAAAGGAAACCTACACCTTACGAAATGACATCAGCTTATCGGATTTAGCCAGATTTTCAGATATTTTTGTAACACGCCAGGAAGATGAGGACAAGGACAAGGCTTGGGAAATGGTGCTTGCGTGTTTGGTTCCTGCAGTTGATGACTTTGTTGCAATGAGAGAGCGTGAAGGGGAAAGATTGAAGCAAAATTTACTTGAGCGTGCCGAAGCGATAAAAGGGCTTGTTGCCCGGATTCGTGAGCGTTCGCCTGAAATAGTTAAAGAATATGAAGCAAGACTTCGTGCAAGAATTGATGAGCTGTTAGGTAATTTTAGCGCTGACGAGAGCAGAATATTAACAGAAGTGGGTGTTATGGCAGACAAGGTTTGTATTGATGAGGAGCTTGTAAGATTAACCTCTCATTTTGATGAGCTTGAGAAAATCTTAGCTATGAACGAACCTGTAGGCAGAAAGTTAGACTTTTTAGTGCAGGAAATCAATCGTGAAACCAACACAATTGGGTCTAAGGCAAATGATTTCGGTCTTGCTAAGTGCGTGGTTGAAATAAAATCCGAAATAGAAAAATTAAGAGAACAAATTCAGAACATCGAATAGAGGGGATAAGGTTATGAAATTAATTAATATCGGTTTCGGTAATGTAATTTCAGCAAAGAGATTGGTTGCCATTGTTTCGCCCGATTCTGCGCCGATAAAGCGTATGGTGCAGGACGCCCGCGACCGAGGTATCTTAATAGATGCTTCCTACGGCAGACGTACACGTGCCGTTATCATTATGGACAGTGACCATATTATACTCTCAGCAGTTCAGCCGGCAACGGTTGCTCACAGACTTGATGAAAATGCAGAAATGGCAGAGTTTGGAGGAGAGGACGATGAGTAACAGACGAGGCTTGTTAGTCGTTTTCTCAGGACCTTCAGGTTCAGGTAAAGGCACAGTTTTAAAAGAAGCAATGAAAATGTCAGACAACCTAACCATTTCGGTGTCGGTAACTACTCGTGCACCCCGCGAGGGAGAGGTTGACGGCGTTGATTATATTTTTTATTCCAAAGAGCAGTTTATGTCACTAATCGAAGAAAACGGCTTTTTAGAATGGGCATGCTTTTGTGAGAATTATTACGGAACACCTAAAGCAAGGGTTGAAGCGCTACTTGCAGAGGGCAAGGACGTAATTTTGGAAATCGAAGTTCAGGGCGCAATGAAGATTAAAGAGGTTTGTCCTGATGCGGTGTTGATTTTTAATATGCCACCCTCAAGCGAAGAACTTAAAAACCGTCTTGTCGGCAGAAACACAGATGCACCGGACGTAATCAAAAAACGTCTCGATACCGCGGTGTGGGAAACTTCTCAGGCAGAAAAATACGACTACATAGTAGTAAACGACAAGATCGAGAGGGCAGCAAGGTCGTTTCTTAGTATAATTGAGGGCGAAAAATGCAAGCCCTGTCGAAATAAAGAAATCTTAGAAGAATATAAATAAGAAAATAATTTTTTTGAAAGGATTGATATATTATGATGCTTTATCCGTCATTTGTAAATCTTTTAGAGAAGGCGGGAAGTAAGTACAGCTTAGTTATTGCTGCTTCAAAGCGTGCAAGAGAAATCTGCGAGGATGCAGAAAATGTAGGCGAGTCAATTGACGGTGCTCGCGCTATTACCGCTGCCGCTACAGAAATAGCTAAAGGCGATATCACAGTTGAAAACTACGAGGGCACAGATGAAATTATTGAAAAGGTTGCCTATGTAAATTCTGAAGAATACATTGCTAATCAAATGGCCCAGAATGAGGCAAGAGCTCATTTTGAAATCAAAGAAAATGAAGAATAATATAAAGATCGGCGTAGTATCGTTAGGTTGCCCCAAAAACCGCGTGGATACTGAAATTATGTTGGGGATTTTAGGGGAAGATGGCTACGAAATAGTGGCTGAACCAGAAGATGCCCAAATTATCATAGTGAATACCTGCGCGTTTATTGACGATGCCAAGGAGGAGTCTATTGACACAGTCCTTGAGATGGCTGAGTTCAAGAAGAAAAACTGTCGCTATCTTATTATGACAGGTTGTCTTGCTGAGCGTTATCACGCTGAAATTATGCAAGAAATTCCTGAGGTAGACGCAGTTTTAGGCACAGGAGATTACCATAAAATTGCTGAGGTTATCAAGGCGGTAGAAACAGGAGAAAAGCCCGTGCTCTACGGACACATTGATGACGATATTCCCGAAGGATACCCCAGAATGGTGTCAACGGGTGGTCGTACGGCTTATCTTAAGATTGCTGATGGATGTGACAACAAATGCACATACTGTATAATTCCTAAACTTCGCGGAAAGTACAGAAGCAGACCTATGGAAGATATTATCGCTGAGGCTAAGGAATTGGCAGAAAGCGGTGTCCGTGAGGTAATATTAATCGCGCAGGATACTACACGTTACGGCTACGACCTGTCAGGTCACGAGATGCTGTCAGAGCTGATTTGTGAGCTTGCGAAGATAGAGAAACTTCATTGGATAAGGGTGCATTATATGTATCCTGAGTCAATAACTGACAGCATGATTGAGGTGTTTGCAAAAGAATCTAAAGTAGTAAAGTATATGGATATTCCCATTCAGCATATTAATAACCGAGTGCTAAAACGAATGGGCAGACATAATACAAAAGAGGATACCGAAAACTTAATCAAAAAGTTAAGAGCGCAGATTCCGGATATTACCATAAGAACGACTGTCATAGCCGGATTTCCTGGGGAAACAGAAGAAGAGTTTGCAGAGCTTTGCGATTTTGTGAGTGAGGCTCGCTTTGAAAAGCTCGGTGCTTTTGCATATTCTGTTGAAGAGGGTACTGCAGCAGCAAAGCTTGACGGACAGTTAAATGATGACGTAAAACGTGACCGTCAGGAAAAACTGATGCAGATACAGTCCGCAATTTCAAAAGAATTGCAAGAACTGCGCCTAGGCAAAACAGTTGAAGTAATCTGTGAAGGATACGATGAAGAAAATCTTATGTATTACGGTCGCAGTCATGCAGATTCTTTAGACGTTGACGGTACGGTTTATTTTGCGGCAGGCGATGAGGTTAAAATCGGCGAATTTGTAAAAGTAAAAATATTAGATACAGACAACTATGACTGCACAGGCGTGCAGGTAACTATCGGCTAGAGGAGGAATAGCATGAATACTCCAAATAAATTGACGTTATTAAGAGTTATTATGATACCTGTATTTATGGCGTTTTATATGTACATCCCGTGGCCTAACTTTTTTGCTACAGTGATTTTTGTACTTGCCTTTTTAACAGACATGTTAGACGGGTATCTAGCACGCAAAAACAATCAGGTTTCAAACTTCGGCAAAATTATGGACCCGTTGGCAGACAAGGTTTTAGTAGCTGCGGCGATGGTGTTGCTTACTGCCTCAGGTGTTATAAACCCATGGGTTACAGTTTTAGTCCTTGCCCGCGAATTTGCGGTGTCAGGTATCCGCATTGCGGCGGCAGCAGAGGGCAATGTGGTTGCAGCCAGCAAGTGGGGCAAGCTGAAAACAATCTGGCAGTTTATTGCCATCACTTTAGCACTTATCATAAATAGCAGCAATTGGTTTGTTGATATTCTAATGTGGATTAATCTTGCACTTACAGTATTGTCAGGTGCAGACTACATAATTAAAAATAAAAAATATATTTCAATGCAATAAGAAGGGAAGAAATACAATGGGACTTACCCTGACAGAAAAAATCTTAAAAGAACATATCGTTGACGGTGAATTCAAAAAAGGTACTGAAATCGGCATCAGAATTGACCAGACATTGACACAAGACGCAACAGGCACAATGGCTTACCTTGAGTTTTTGGCCATCGGTATTCCAAGAGTTAAAACGGAGCGTTCTGTTGCATACATTGACCATAACACGTTGCAGTCAGGCTTTGAAAATGCTGATGACCATCGTTTTATAGGTTCAGTTGCCAAAAGGCACGGCATTTATTTTTCACGCCCCGGTAACGGCATCTGCCATCAGGTGCACTTAGAGCGCTTTGGTGCGCCCGGTAAAACCTTAATCGGTTCTGACAGCCACACTCCCACAGGTGGCGGTATTGGTATGATTGCAATCGGTGCAGGCGGCCTTGACGTTGCAGTTGCAATGGGAGGTGGCGCTTACTACATCACATATCCTAAAATTGTGAAAGTAAACTTAACGGGAAAATTAGGACCTTGGTCTGCAGCCAAAGACGTAATCTTAGAAGTGCTGAAAAGATTATCTGTTAAGGGCGGCGTAGGCAAGGTTATAGAATATTGTGGCGAGGGTGTAAAGACCTTATCAGTCCCCGAACGTGCCACAATTACAAATATGGGCGCAGAATTAGGTGCTACCACATCTATCTTCCCATCTGACGAAATTACCCTTGAGTTTTTAAAGGCACAGGGCAGAGCAGATGTGTGGAAGGAATTATCAGCAGATAGCGATGCGGTATACGATGAAGAATTAACAATTGATTTATCGGCTATCGAACCTGCAGCGGCTTGCCCTCATTCTCCTGACAACATCAAGTCAATCAGCGAGCTTGGTGCAATGAAGATTGACCAGGTATGTATCGGCTCTTGTACAAACAGCTCATATCAGGATATGATGAAGGTTGCTCACATCTTAAAAGGAAAAACAGTTCATCCCGATGTGTCGCTTTCTATTGCTCCCGGCTCAAAACAGGTTTTAGGTATGCTTGCTGAAAACGGCGCTCTGTATGATATGATTGATGCAGGTGCAAGAATTTTAGAGAGTGCCTGCGGTCCTTGTATCGGTATGGGACAGTCGCCAAATTCAGGCGGTATCTCACTTAGAACATTTAACAGAAACTTTGAAGGCAGAAGCGGCACAAAGGACGGACAAGTATATCTGGTTTCTCCTGAAACTGCGGCAGCATCTGCCATTGCAGGTGTGCTCACTGACCCCAGAACATTAGGAGAAGAACCTGTTATTCCTATGCCTGAGCAGTTTAAGGTTAATGACAATATGATAGAATCTCCTGTTGATGAGGCAAATATGGACAAGGTAGAAATCTTACGTGGTCCAAATATTAAGCCATATCCCGACACAGCGCCTTTATCAGATAAAATTGAGTGTCAGTGTTCGTTAAAGGTAGGCGACAATATTACAACAGACCACATTATGCCTGCAGGTGCAAAGATTTTACCTTTGCGTTCAAATATCCCGAAAATTTCTGAACATTGCTTTGCGGTTTGTGATGAAAGTTTCCCCAAGCGCGCAAAAGAACTGGGCACAAGCATAATCGTAGGCGGAGCTAACTACGGTCAGGGTTCATCACGTGAGCACGCGGCTTTAGCACCTCTTTATTTAGGGGTTAAGATTGTTTTAGTTAAGTCTTTTGCAAGAATTCATCGCTCAAACTTAATTAATGCGGGTATTCTGCCCTTTACATTTGCTTGTGATGCTGATTATGATAAAATATCACAGGGAGATTTGCTTTCCTGCGACAATTTGCTTGAAGCAATTAAACAGGGTAAAAATATTATAGTGAAGAACAAAACAACAGGCGAAGATATTGAGTGTATCTGCGAACTTTCAGACCGTGCAAAGGATATTATTTTAGCTGGTGGACTTTTAGACTACACAAGAGAACAGTTAGGAGAATAATAATGGCAAAAATACAGATGAAAACACCCCTTGTCGAGATGGATGGGGACGAAATGACCAGAATTATCTGGAAAATGATTAAGGATATTTTACTCATTCCTTACATTGATTTAAAGACTGAATACTACGATTTGGGTCTTGAGTACAGAAACGAAACAAACGACCAGGTAACAGTAGATTCAGCTAAAGCAACAAAGAAATACGGCGTTGCAGTAAAGTGTGCAACAATCACACCCAACGCAGCCAGAATGGCAGAATACGACTTGAAGGAAATGTGGAAATCTCCCAACGGTACAATTCGCGCAATACTTGATGGTACAGTTTTCAGAACGCCTATTATTGTAAAAGGTATCACGCCATACATTCCCACATGGACTAAGCCTATAACAATTGCCCGTCACGCTTACGGCGATGTGTACAAAAACACAGAAATGCAGGTGGCGCAGGGCAGTAAATGTGAGCTTGTGGCAACTGATAAAGACGGTAACGAAACCCGCCAGCTTATCCACGATTTTGACAGTACAGACGGTATTATCCAGGGTATGCACAACACAGACAAATCTATCGCAAGCTTTGCAAGAAGCTGCTTTAACTATGCTCTTTCTATTACACAGGATGTGTGGTTTGCAACAAAGGATACAATTTCTAAAAAGTATGACCACCGCTTTAAGGACATTTTCAATGAAATCTTCGAGACCGAGTATAAAGAAAAGTTTGAAAAGGCAGGCATCGAATATTTCTACACATTAATTGACGACGCGGTTGCTCGTGTTATTCGTTCTGAGGGTGGCTATATCTGGGCGTGCAAAAACTACGACGGCGACGTAATGAGCGATATGGTAGCAACAGCTTACGGAAGTCTTGCTATGATGACTTCAGTTTTAGTTTCTCCCGATGGAGTTTATGAGTATGAGGCGGCTCACGGCACGGTTCAGCGTCACTATTACAAGCACTTGGCGGGCGAACCCACATCAACAAACAGTGTTGCAACACTCTTTGCGTGGACAGGAGCACTCAAAAAGCGCGGTGAGTTAGACGAAACACCCGAGCTTGTTGACTTTGCTGAAAAGCTCGAGACAGCCACAATCAAAACAATTGAGGACGGCGTTATGACAGGTGATTTGTATCTTCTTTCGTCACTTCCCAATAAAAAGAAAGTGGGAACAGAGGAGTTCCTGATCGAAGTAAATAACCGTTTAGCACAAATGATATAACAAAAAACAGTTCATTGCATACAATGCAATGAACTGTTTTTATTTTTGGAGGCATATATGCGACTGGGCAGCAGAAGATTTTTTCACACTAAAAAGGGCAAAAAACGTGCTGCGTTCATAATTTTTTCCTTTATTATTATATGCGGTTGTGCCGTTGTAATCTTTAGTTTTGTTGCGCTGCGCAGCTCCGTTACAAAAATGGCAAAGTCAAGGGCAAAGGAGATTGCTCTTAATACTATAAATAAAGCGATATCACAAAATATGTCGGAGGATATTTTGTACTCTGATTTTGCCCGATTTACATATTCGGCAGAAGGGAACGTAACCTCTGTTGAGAATAATCTTTCAAAAATCAGCAAACGCAGCGCAGATTTAGCACTTGCCATAGGGGAGGCCATAGGCGGAATTTCTAAAGAAAAGCTTTCAATTCCTTTAGGTAGTCTATCAGGGGTTGATATTTTATACGGTATGGGACCTGATGTGCCATTAGAAATTAAACCCTACGGTTATGCTGATGCTGAATTAAAGACGAATTTTTATTCAGCAGGCATAAATCAGACCGTGTTTGAAGTACGTGCCGAGGTATCGGCAAATATCTCGGTTTTAATGCCTACGATCCGTACAAGCGAGAGAATACAAACGTCTGTTCCTGTGGCATCTACCGTCATTGTGGGTAATGTTCCCGACAGTTTTACAAGCGTAGACAGACAGGGGTATGAATTTGAAGAGGACGTATTGGAACTTGCAGAATAATCTTGACTATTTTGCTCCATTGGGGTACAATTATTATATAATAACCTTTGGTGTGTCTTAAATTAAATGCAAAGAAGGAAACGATATGAGAAAAATACCTTTTTCTCCACCTGATATTACAGAGCGTGAGATAGAATTGGTAGCAGATGCCCTAAGAAGCGGCTGGATAACAACAGGACCGAAGACTAAAGAATTTGAAGCAAAAATCGCAGAGTATTGTGGCAATACATCGGGTAAAGCAGTTTGCTTAAACTCCGCAACTGCCTGTATGGAAATGGCTCTTCGCTTGCTTGGCGTAGGCAAGGGGGATGAAGTTATCACTTGCGCATATACATATACTGCCAGCGCAAGTGTGGCATGTCATGTTGGGGCAAAAGTCGTATTAGTAGACGTTGCTCCGGGAAGCTTTCATATTGATTATGACAAACTCGGCGACGCCATAACAGAAAAAACCAAAGCCATTATTCCTGTGGATATCGCAGGTGTAATGTGTGATTATGATAAAATTTTAGATATTGTAAAGGAAAAAGCAAGCCTCTTTAAACCTAATAGCGAAATTCAGAAGGCAATGGGCAGAGTGGCTGTAATTTCTGATTGCGCTCACGGCTTTGGAGCGAGCTACAATGGGAAAAAAGCAGGTCAGTGTGCTGATTTTACCAGTTTTTCTTTCCATGCAGTGAAAAATCTTACCACAGCCGAGGGCGGAGCGTTGGTGTGGAATAGGATAGAGGGCATTTCTGATGAGGAAATCTACAAGGAGTTAATGCTTTTATCCCTACACGGTCAGTCAAAAGATGCTTTGGCAAAAACAAAGCTGGGTGCATGGGAGTATGATATAATTTTGCCTGCGTATAAGTGCAATATGACGGATATTGCAGCCGCAATCGGACTTGTTCAACTTGAGCGATACGAAGAAATGTTAGACAAGCGCAAAAAGCTCATTGAAATATACGACAAAGAATTGCCTGACAGTGTTAAATCCCTTGCTCACTACACAGATGTTTATCAGTCATCAGGACATTTATACCTTACAAATCTTGTGGGTAAAACAATGGAGGAGCGAAATGAATTTATTATAAAAATGGCAGAGGCGGGTATTGCGTGCAATGTACATTATAAGCCCTTGCCGCTGCTTACGGCATACAAAAATCTCGGCTTTAATATTGAGGATTATCCCGAAAGCCGTAAGATGTTTGAAAATGAAGTGACGCTGCCCTTAAATAGCAAAATGAGTGAGGAAGATGCGTATTATGTGTGCTGTAAGGTTAAAGAAATTTTAGGAGAGTAAGTTATGTTTTTAAAAGCTTTTGACAGCTTGCCCGAAGAATTTAAAAATGACGAAGTACAAGCTTTTTACCAAAAGCTTGAAAATCGCAAGACGAGTCTTTTTTGCAAACGTGCCTTTGATGTTGTTGTATCATTTATAATTCTCATTATACTTTTGATACCTATGGGGGTTGTTGCACTTGCGATAAAAGCTGACTCAAAAGGAAGTGTGATTTTTTGTCAGAAGAGGGTTACAACGTTTGGCAAAGAATTTAAAATCTACAAATTCCGCACAATGGTACAAAACGCTGAAAGCCTCGGTACGGCAGTGACTGTAGAGGGAGATGCCAGAATTACAAAGGTCGGCAGGTTTTTGAGAAAATACAGACTTGACGAATTTCCTCAACTGATAAACATTTTAAAAGGCGATATGAGCTTTGTGGGCACTCGTCCTGAAGTACCAAAATATGTGAGTGCATATACTTCTGAAATGTATGCGACACTTTTACTCCCTGCAGGCATTACATCTTTAGCGTCAATTCGCTACAAGGACGAGGAGCGACTAATTTCTGCATCAAATGATGCGGATAAGACCTACATAGAGGATATCTTGCCTGAAAAAATGAAGTACAATTTGGAATATATGGAGAGCTTCAGTTTTTGGGGCGACATTAAACTTATGTTTATGACTTTCTTTGCGGTGATTACACCTGAAAAAGAGAACGCTCAGAAAGGTGTGGAAATATGAAGACAGTTTCTGTTTGCATTATCGCTTATAATGAAGAAAAGTTTCTACCGAAACTTTTCAATGACATTTTATCCCAAACATACCCAAAAGAATTAATGGAAGCAGTGTTGGTAAATGCTATGTCTTCTGATAAAACCAGAGAAATAATGGAGAATTTCAAAGATGCAAACCATGGATTTTATTCAGTGAAAATTGTGGACAACCCTAAAAAAAATCAGGCGTCGGGTTGGAATGTTGCGATTTCTGCTGCTACGGGCGATGTTTTGATAAGAATGGACGCTCATGCATATATGCCTCAAGAATATGTTGCTCAATGTATGAAGATTATTGATGGGGGTGAATATATTGCAGGCGGTCCATGTCCTTTAATTGTTGAGGAAAAAACACCTTGGTCCGAGGTTTTACTACAGGTTGAAAATTCACTCTTTGGTAGCAACATAAGCATCAGCAAACGTGGGGAAGAGAGAACATATGTAAAACTTATGTCTCACGCAGCATACAAGCGTGAAGTTTTTGCTAAAGTTGGTGGGTTTAATGAAAACCTGCTCCGTACAGAGGATAATGAAATTCACTATCGTGTACGCGAAGCAGGATTTAAGTTGTTGTTTGACCCTGAGGCAATAACCTATCAGTACGCAAGAAGCAGTCTTAAAAAAATGTTAAAGCAGAAATACGGCAACGGTTACTGGATAGGATTAACCCTAGGCGTAAGCCCTAAGTGCCTTGCTATATATCATTTTGTTCCGTTTTGTTTTGTTCTGGGAATCATACTTACTACTATTTTGGCTTTTAGTGGTTTCTGGCAGTTGGCGGCTCTAATGTGGGGATTATATGCTTTATTTGCAGTAGTGAATACAGTGTTATCTTTAGAAAATAACGGATTTAATAAATTCTTTTATATAATGCCATTTTTATTTTTGACACTTCATGTAAGCTATGGTATAGGCACATTAGTAGGTGTTTTTAAAATGCCGTTTATGAGAGAAAAATTGAAAAGATGCGATGCGATAGATCAAGTAAGAAATGCTGTAAAATCAGGAGGTACATATGAAGAAGTATAAGATTGGATATACCACAGGTGTATTTGATATGTTTCATATCGGTCATCTCAATATTTTAAAAAGAGCAAAAGAGCAATGCAAGTATCTTATTGTAGGGGTTTCCACGGATGAGCTTGTTAAGGAATATAAAAATAAGGAAACAATCATCAAGTTTGACGAACGCATAGAAATAGTATCTGCCATTAAATATGTTGATAAGGTTGTTCCTCAGACTACTATGGATAAAATGGAAGCCTATAAAAAACTTGGGTTTAATGCGCTTTTCCACGGCAACGATTGGCAGGGCAGCGACATGTACAACAAAATTGTTGAGGAATTTTCAAAAGTTGGAGTAGATGTGGTTTTCTTTCCTCACACGGAAGGAATAAGCTCAACAATTATCAGAGAAAAACAGGTAAAAAGTTAATGAGAATAGATAACATTTTAGATTTATTAAACAAATGCACGGGCTGTATGGCGTGTGTGGATAATTGTCCAAAAGAATGCGTACATCAGGTAGTTGGCGAAGACGGATTTGTTTATTCCCGTATAGAAAATTCGGCTTGTGTTGACTGCGGAAAGTGTTACGACGTATGCCCTATAGAAAAAAGAAAAAAGCATAGTGGAGAACAATACTTATATGCTGCTTACTCCAGGGATGCAAAAGAGAGAAATGGCGGCTCCTCGGGAGGAATTTTTGAAGTCTTAGCCAGACATTTTATAAATCAAGGATATTGTATTTGCGGTGCCGCTTTTGATGGTACTGAGCTTAAGCATTGCATTGCTAAAAGCAACGATGAGCTAAAGACTTTATTAAAGTCTAAGTATGTACAGTCAGATACAAAAGGCATATATAAAAAAATAAGGGAATTGTTGACATCCGGCGAAAAGGTATTTTTCTGTGGAACGCCATGTCAAGTTTCGGCTTTAATAAATTTCTTGCCGGAAAAACTAACGGAAAACTTATTTACTGCCGATATTATTTGTCATGGCGTTCCGTCCCAAAAAATATTTGATATGTATATTAAAACTCTTGAAGAAAAACATGGCGGAAAAATTTCTGATTTTACTTTCAGGGTAAAGGAAAACAAATATAAGCACGCGCACGGTTATTCGTATAATGTCGACAAAAATGGCAAAAGGTCAGTTATAAGTGGAGTTTATACGCAATCCTCTTATTATAATGCGTTTAAGAACTATTCTATTTTCCGCAACAGTTGTTATGATTGTCAATATACGACAGTTGAAAGGGTATCGGATATTACATTGGGGGATTTCTGGGGAATAGAGAAATATGATTTTTGCGGAAACACGGATAAAGGAGTTTCTATGGTTATCACAAATACCGTCAGAGGAAAAGAAGTGTATCAATTGATTGAAAAAACACTGGTAAGTAAAGAGTTTCCTTTAGAATACGGTATTGAATCCAATTATTGCCTCACAAATTCAACCAAAAAGCCTGTGAACAGAGATAAAATAATAAGTGAAATATCAGATGTGGGATACGAAAATACAGCGAAAAAATATTTTTCTGAAAGTGTAAAATATCGCATATATTGGTTGATACCCTCGATTATAAGAAATCTTATCAGAAAATTACGGAGATAATGGATATGTATAAATATATGAGAGCAGATACTGCTGATGAATGGAAAATAAAAAAACTGCAGGATAAAATTTTAGAAATTGCTGTGTATGTGGACAAGTTTTGTGAAGAAAATGGTATAGAATATTGTCTGATGGGTGGTTCTGCGTTAGGGGCAATTCGCCATGGAGGGTTTATTCCATGGGATGATGACCTCGATTTTTTCATGACTCCCGATAACTATGAGAAATTTGTCGAAGCTTTTGAAAAAAAGGGAGATAAATCGAGGTTTTTTATTGAACCATTTGGTAAGTTTGACAATATGGTAACCCTTGGGAAAGTGAGAATAAGAGACACCGCGTACATAGAGGAAAGCCTGATAAATTATGAAATATCTCACAATATCTATATTGATATTTTTATTTTGCATACTTGTCCTGATAATGTAATTGAGCGTGTACATCAATATATTTGGGCGAAATATATAATAGCAAAAGGTCAGTCGGTTCGCGATTTGTCAAGGTATGGATTTGTGCTAAGAACGGCATTGAGGATTCTGAAATGTTTTCCAAGGCTTTTTCTTGTTAAGCACGCATTAAAGCAGGTTTACAAATACCGAGACATAAAGACAAATCTGTATTGCCATTATATGGGCAAGGCGAAATATAGGCGTGGAACCTATAGACGAGAATGGTTTCAAGGAGTAAAACGTGTTCCTTTTGAAACGGTTACACTGAACGCTCCTATCGGCATAGAGGATTTTTTAAGAGAACGGTTTGGTAATTATATGAAAGTACCAAATATTGAGCAAATACGCAGGGAACAACACGCGAGCATATGGGATACAGAGAAAAACTATACCGAATATATTAAAACAAGACCCTCGTTGCCTGCAAAATATGTACTGTAAGGATTTGATTAGAATGAGTAAGGTTGAAGTGTTAGTTGCGTGTATGAATCAAAAGGACGATTTGCTTTATGAAGAAATGAATTTGCATAGTGATGCAATACTGGCAAATCAATGTGATGAGTATTCATATAAAGAATTTGTTCAATCGGATGGAAATACGGTAAAACTAATTTCAAGTTTTGACCGTGGGGTAGGAAAAAACAGAAACAAAGCACTGATGAACGCATCAGGAGAATGCTTGTTATTTTCTGATCAAGATATGATTTATGTTAATGGATATGACAAAATAGTGGAAGACGCTTTTTTGAAATGTCCAAAGGCAGATATGATTGTTTTCAATTTGGAATATTTAAATCGTTTTACACCTGCAAGAAAGAGTACTAGAAGATTTAAGAGAGTTCATCTTTGGAACTGTTTGCGCTATGGAACCGCTCGTGTGGCCATCAGAAGAAGTTCTTTAGAAAAAGCATGTTTGTCGTTTTCTGTTATGTATGGCGGAGGTGCAAAATATAGCTCAGGGGAGGATACATTATTTATAGTAGATGCTATTCGCAAGGGTCTTAAAATGTATGCATCTCCTATTATAATTGCACAGGTAAAACAGGAAGAATCATCGTGGTTTTGCGGGTATACGGAAAAATATTTTATAGATAAGGGAATTTTAATAGCAAATGCTTTTCCATTGTTAAAACATTTTCTGATCTATTATTTTGCATACGGAATGAGAAAATTGTCTGATGAATTTGGCTTTATAAAAATATGCAAGCTTATGAAACAGGGTTTTGATGAATTTAAACACATATAGGAGATGTAAATATGCAGAAGTTAATTGTAACGGCAGATGATTATGGCATGTGCGATATTGTTGATAAAGCTATTGATAGAGGCATAGAAAATGGATTTATAACAACCACAAATGTAATGCTAAATATGGAAACATTGCATAATGCAGCGGATTTGCGTAAAAGATTTCCGCATATTTCTTTAGGGATTCATTGGAATGTAACTACAGGTAGACCTGTGAGCGACGTGAGTGAAATTACATCGTTAGTTGATGATGAAGGTGTTTTTTGGTCGATTAAAGAGTTTAAAAAGAGGTTTAGTAATGGTCAAATCGTACCTTCTGAGTTAGAAAAAGAGCTCGAAGCACAGTACGAACTTTTTGAAAAAACTTGCGGCAAGGCAGATTATTGGAATACTCACGAAAATTCTTCACTTCATATAGGTGCATTTAAAGTGTTTGAAAAAGTTGCACAAAAACATAGTATCACGGCCACCAGAACATTTAAGAGAGTATATTACGACAAAATAAATTTAGGGGCAAAAAGGGAAATACGAGAATTTATGGTCAAGGTATTCTTTGAGTTGTGGTTTACCAAAATTGGAAAAAAGTTTAAAACGCCTGTTGCAAGAGTTGTTAGTTTTGACAAGATAAGCAAAACTTATGGTAATGCTTTGCTTAATGCCATAAAAAAGGATAAAAGGGATTATATCGAGGTTGTATTTCATCCGTCACTTTCTGCCGAACACGAATTTTTTGGAAATATTTCCAATGAAAGAGTTAAAGAGTATGAGTTTGTTACATCTGAAGAAGTAATTGATAGATATAATTCAAATGGGATTGAATTTGTTAATTTCAGCGATTTATGACGCTAATAGAGAGGTAAAAGGATGAAGAAAAATATTTTATTTGTAATGTCTAATTTAGATAATGGCGGAATTCAGACTGCATTTATAAATTTAATAAATGAAATAAAAGATAATCCAAATTTAGATATAGATGTGCTTGTATTTGACACGGATGACGCACAGAAATTACCAGACAATATAAACATTTTGCCTGCATCAAAGGGATTAAGGCTCCTTACAACAAGTCAAAACACAATCGAAAAAGAGAGCAAAATTTTAGGTTTTGTACGACTTGTTTTAGGCGGTATAACAAAGCTAATTGCCGACTATCTTGCTTATGATTTGGTATTTATGTTTGAAAAGCGATTGTCAGGCTACGATGCTGCAATATCTTTCAGTCAATCAGGCATAAATCACAGCTTATACGGCGGAATGAATGAGTTTGTGCTGTCAAAGGTTGATGCCAAAATCAAGGCGACAGTCCTTCATTGCGACTATTCCCTGTGCGGAATAGACACAATATATTCAAGCGAAATATACCAGCAATTTGACAAGGTTTGCGCAGTCTCAGAAGGTGTCAGGGACGTATTTTTATCCCGTGTTCCTGAGTGCTGTGATAAAACATACGTTATGCACAACTGCCAGGATTTTTATAAGATGGCGGAGCTTTCGGCAGTTGATACAGTAGAATACGAAAGAAACGTCATAAATATCCTGACTGTAGCCCGCATTTCTAAGGAAAAAGGTCATATGCGGGCGTTGGACGCTCTTTTTAAACTAAAAGAAGAAGGCTTCAAATTCTGCTGGCACGTTGTTGGCGGCGGAGACGGGTTAGAGGAATTAGCGGCAAAGGTTGAAGAATATAATATGTCAAGAAATGTGATACTATATGGAGATACTGATAATCCATACAGATATTATGTAAATGCCGATTTGCTTTTAGTTCCCTCATACCACGAGGCGGCGCCAATGGTTTTTGGGGAGGCGGAGTATTTCAGGCTTCCTATCGTTGCCACAAAAACCACGTCAACAGAAGAACTGGTAACAGACAAGAATATGGGTATAGTTACGGAAAATACAGACGAGGCGCTGTATACAGGACTTAAATATGTTCTGGAAAACCCCAATATTATATTACAGATTAAAAATTTTGACAGAGAAATGCCCTCAAACAAACAGGCATTAGAAGAATTTTATAAGGTCATAGAAGGAGAAAAACAATGAGCAAATGTACACACGACTGTTCTTCCTGCGGCGAGAACTGCTCTTCCAGAAAGGAAGATTTCCGCGAACCGCAGAATAAACTCTCTGATATTAAAAAAGTAATCGGTATTGTCAGCGGCAAGGGAGGCGTAGGTAAATCCTCGGTAACCTCGCAGCTTGCGGCGCTTGTCAACCGCCATGGATACAAAACGGCAATCTTAGACGCTGACGTTACAGGTCCGTCAATCCCCAAGGCTTTTGGCATAACTGAAAAAGCCTACGGCACAGACGACGGAATAATCCCTGTAAAAACAAAGTCGGGTATTGAGGTAATGTCTATTAATTTATTGCTTGAAAACGATACTGACCCTGTTGTATGGAGAGGTCCTGTTATCGCAGGCACGGTTAAGCAGTTCTGGACAGATGTTATCTGGGGCGAGGTTGACTTTATGTTTGTTGATATGCCTCCAGGAACGGGCGATGTGCCGCTTACTGTATTTCAGTCTCTTCCTTTAGACGGCATTATCGTTGTAACATCTCCTCAGGATTTGGTTTCGATGATTGTGGAAAAAGCCGTAAAAATGGCACAGCTTATGAATATACCTGTGCTTGGTATTGTAGAAAATATGTCATACTTTGAATGTCCTGACTGCGGCAAAACTCACGCTATTTTCGGGGAGAGCAAAATCGAAGAAATCGCAGCACGTTACGGCATCGAAAATGTAGCAAAGCTCCCCATAAATCCTGTTATCGCTTCGGCTTGCGACAAGGGAGCGGTCGAAGATTTAGAAGCAGCACAGTTAGATGAAATGGCAAATATAATCGAAAAATTAATTAAATAACACTTTTTGGCTCATACTAAGAAAAATATGAGCCTTATAAAAAGAACTCCTTTTTGTAGGGCAAAAAGGAGTTCTTTTTATGTATGCGATACTTGCGTTTTTGCCTATACTTGTAAGCGTGGTTTTGATGACGGTATTTTCAAAGCCTGCCAAGATAGTTTTGCCCATAGCCTACCTGATTTCTGCGGTTTTAGGCTTTTTTGTGTGGAAAATGCCCGCTGTAGCGGTGGCGTCAGCAACTCTTTACGGAGTGTTATCCTCTGTTGAGGTTTTGCTTGTTATATTCGGTGCAATTTTAATTATGAATACGCAAAAATATTCAGGTGGTATGGACTCTATCAATCACGGTTTTACGAAGATTTCTTCTGACCACAGGATTCAGGGAATTATAATCAGTTTTATGTTTGGTTCATTCATTGAGGGGGCTGCAGGCTTTGGTACGCCTGCAGCGCTTGCTGCACCTCTTTTAGTAAGTCTTGGATTTCCCCCTCTGGCTGCGGCGGTAGTGTCTTTGATTTGTGACTCTTCTGCGGTGTCATTTGGTGCGGTTGGTACTCCTGTATCGGTAGCGGTAGCACAGGTGGCAGAAAGGGGAGGGGAAAATTTTACCCAAGGAGTAACTTTTTTTACAGCAGCGGCTCACGGAATTATGGCGATTTTTGTGCCTTTTTTGGCGGTTATTGTTATGACGAGAGTTTTTGGTCCTGAAAAGTCTTCAAAGCCTGCTCTTTCAGTTCTGCCTTTTGCTCTTTTTGCAGGTGCATCTTTTGCAGTTCCTTATGTGCTGATTGCGTCGACCTTAGGTTACGAATTCCCCAGCCTTTTAGCGGGTTTAATCGGTCTTGTTATTACAATATTAGCTGCAAAGAAAAAATTTTTAGTACCAAAAACCGTATGGCAGTTTGCGCCAGCTGAACAAACGGAAAGAAACCACAGGCATATAAATTTATTTCTTGCGTGGCTGCCGTATGTTCTTATTGCGCTGATTTTGGTTGTTACACGAGTGCCTGCTCTTGGCATTAAGGACATCATAAACACCAATGCGAAAGGTATATTTTTAATAGAATTTCCCAACATCTTGGGAGTGAAGCAGATGGACTTTTCTTTAAAGTGGGCAAATATCCCCGGAGTGCTGCCGTTTATTCCCGTTGCCATTGCTACAATTTTTCTTCACAAAATGCCTGCTGATAAGGTAAAAGCGGCGTGGAGGGATACATTTAGCCAGATAGGCGGGGCTGCGGTAGCGATAGTGGCAGGAATTTGTCTTGTGCAAATAATGAAATTTTCGGACATTAACACCTCAGGACTTCACAATATGATGACTATTATGGCAGAAAAGGTTGCGGCAACAGGTAAATTCTTATTTGTCCTGATTTCGCCTGTTATCGGAATTTTAGGCTCGTTTATTTCGGGTTCTAATGCGGTGTCAAACCTTTTATTTACCAATTTGCAATTTGAAACTGCGGCAAATTTAGGCCTTTCACAGGTATTGATTACGGCAAGCCAGATTGTAGGGGGCGCTGTTGGGAATATTATTTGTATAAATAATATCGTTGCCGCCTGTGCAACAGTTGGTATTTCGGGCAAAGAGGGCAGGATAATTCGTATTAATATTGTGCCAACGCTGATATATACAATAGTTATTACGGCGTTTTTTGGGGTGTTGGTGTTGATGTAACAGCATATAAACTGTTCAAGATAACTTCGGGTGCCATACATTTCGTCTGGTCGCTCCCCGCGAGGGCCACCTTTTGAATGCGCCAAAAGATGGAAAAAGCGCTCTTGGGGGGATTTCGAATGTCCCCCCCAAACCCCCTTAAGACGACCGGGGACACCCCGGACCCCGGCGAATATGATTAGTATTGTGTTAAATATTAATTTTGTGCGCAGGGTTTTTGTTATAAGGAGCAGAGAGCTATACTAAGCACAATACATACTGCGTGGCAGCGGGGTCTGGGGTGTCCCCAGCCGTTTGTGGGGTGCGGGGTAATACCCCTTCGGGGCACACGGTCGGAACCCCCGGTGGTTTTGGGTACTTTTGCCGTAACAAAAGTACCCCTCACGGAGTGACCAAACAAAATGTATTGAATCAAAACAACATTTTATGAAACAAAATGACACATTTTGAAAACTGTATTGATTTTTATCAATATTTGTGGTATATTTATCTTGCTACAGAAATTAAATAACCATATTTTTATTTTTTGCCTTAATAGGACAGGTGCGTCAAAAAACGCAACTCTGATTTATATAGGTCCTATAAGGCATATATGGTTTATTTCTGTAGCAAGAAAAAATAGTCAGAGCTGGCGTTTTTAAGGGTACACAGCTTTGGCTATGTGCCCTTTTTTTAATTTCGACAAAGGAGAATTGCAATGACAGAAAAGATATTGAATTATAATTATGATATAACGGTTAAAGAAAAGTATTATATGACTAAGAAAGAAATGTTTGAGGCATTGGAAGAAGAGCAAAGAAACGCACAGGATAAGAATCATGCCCTGATTTTAACAAGCAAGGGATACAATAATATGAGCTATTTTGATGCATTTACTGCTCGAGAACTTTCCCATAACTTCGTATGGATACATTTTTGCCCTCAGGAAATATTGAATTTTGATGATGAAGAGTCTCAGGAGGGAAATTATTACATATCGGTAATGGAAGGAATTGTAAAGAAGATAAAGAAATGATAAAGCCTCCCCAACAGGGGAGGCTTTATCAGTCTTCTATTAATAACTGATTTGTATTGTTATACTTTATACCGAAGTGCTCGTATGCTTTCATTGTTGCCATACGTCCTCTTGGTGTTCTTGACAGAAATCCCAACTGCAAAAGGTAAGGCTCGTACACATCCTCTATTGTATTTGCGTCTTCGCCAATGGAGGCGGCAAGGGTATCTAAGCCTACTGGTCCTCCGTTGAAGTTCTCGATAATAAACATCATCATCTTTCTGTCGATATTGTCGAGTCCTAAATTGTCAACTTCCATTCGGGAAAGCGCAATGTCGGCAATTTCGGCGGTAATATGTCCGTTGCCTTTAACTTCTGCAAAGTCACGCACACGCTTTAACATTCTGTTTGCAATTCGGGGTGTACCTCTTGAGCGACGTGCAATTTCCATTGCGCCACTAGGGTCAATTTTTGTTCCTAAAATATCAGCAGAGCGTGTTACGATTTCTGCAAGCTCTTGGGGTGTATAAAGCTCAAGTCTTGAAATTACGCCGAAACGGTCACGCAAGGGTGCAGTAAGCAATCCTGTTCTTGTAGTTGCGCCGATGAGTGTAAACTTAGGCAAATCAAGTCTCACAGAATGAGCACCCGGGCCTTTGCCCAAGATAATATCCAATGAATAGTCTTCCATAGCAGGGTAGAGAATTTCCTCAACGCTGCGTGAGAGTCTGTGAATTTCATCGATAAACAGAATGTCGCCAGCAGATAGGCTGGTCAAAATCGCCGCCAAGTCCCCCGCCTTTTCAATAGCAGGACCCGATGTTATGCGGATTGATACGCCCATCTCGTTGGCAATTATGCCTGCTAAGGTTGTTTTACCAAGTCCTGGAGGACCGTATAAAAGAACGTGGTCTAACGCCTCGCGTCGTGCCTTTGCTGCCTCTATGTATATTGATAAATTTTCCTTAACCTTTGTCTGTCCAATGTATTCGGGCAGCGTTTTAGGACGTAAGCTGTATTCTGTTTCTTCTTCGTTGCCGAGAGTTCTTGATGAAACTATTCTTTCTTCAAAATCTCCTGCAAATTGCTGGTCAATAGGCATAAATAACCTCCTATCTCATCAGGCGGATTAGTGCCGCCTTGATTGTGTCTTCTGTTGATAAGCCTTTTTCCACACCTGCGACGGCACGCATAGCATCGGCTCTTGGGTAACCTAACACCACAAGCGCCTCAACTGCATCGCTGCCTGTGTCAACAGGAGTGAATACCTCGCCTGCTGTGTCGTCTAATTTAATTTCTCTGCCTTTGAATTTATCCTTTAGCTCCAGAACAATCTTTTGTGCAAGCTTTGGGCCTACGCCCTGAGCCCGTGTGATTGATTTGTAGTCATCAGTAACTATTGCAACTGTCAGTGCTGCAGGAGAAAGTGCGGAAAGTACAGCCAACCCTGCCTTTGGACCTGCGCCGTTGACTGAAATTATCATCTTAAACACATCAAGCTCTTCGCGTGTTAAAAAGCCGTACAAATCAAATATGTCCTCTGCGACTCTCAGGTATGTATAGACCTTTACCTCGTCGCCTGTCTTTAATTTTGAAAGAGAAGCAGGCGTCATAAAGATTTTTGTGCCGAATGCGCCCGTGTCTAAAATTGCTGCATTTTCTTCTATATATTCAACTGTGCCTTTTACAAAAGCTATCATTAAATTCCCTCCTCGTTAACACGGCTGTGGTACTGTGCAGAATATCCGTGGCACATTGCAATGGCTAAAGCGTCTGCCACGTCGTCAGGCTTTGGTACAGCGTTAAGCCCCAACATCTGGGTTACCATTCTTTGCACCTGACCCTTTTGCGCTCTGCCGTAGCCTGCCACCGCCTGCTTTATTTGAAGCGGTGTGTATTCAAAAACGGGTACATTTAAAACAGTAGCTGCTAATATACACACCCCTCTGCCGTGGGCGACTGAGATTGCCGTTTTGACATTTGTGTTAAAGAAAAGCTCCTCTATTGAGAAAGCGTCGGGTTTGTGTTTTTCGATCAACGTTCCCACGCTTTCATAAATGTCACGCAGTCTGTCGGTCAGCTTTTGCCCTGCGGGAGTGGTAATTGCGCCGTATTCTATTGGCGTAAACTTGTACCCGTCATAGTGGACTACGCCGTAGCCTACAATTGCTATTCCGGGGTCAATTCCAAGAATAATCATAAAATACTCCGTTTTTTTAAAAAAATGTTGAGATTTGCAAAATTATACTGTATAATTGTATCATAAATTAAATTAAAATGCAAGAAAGATAAGGTGGATACATATGAAACTTTGGGGCGGAAGATTTTCTAAAGCCACAGATGCTTTAGTTGATGATTTTAACTCATCAATAAGATTTGACGCAAGAATGTATAAACAGGACATCACAGGCAGTATAGCTCACGCCGAAATGCTTGGCAGACAGGGAATTATACCTGCAGCTGATGCGGATTTGATAGTTAAAACCTTGGCAGAAATCTTAGAAGACATCGAGGCGGGCAAGGTTGAGTTTTTAATTGACGCTGAAGATATTCATATGAATATAGAAACAATTTTAACAGAGCGCATAGGGGATGCCGGCAAAAAACTCCACACAGGCAGAAGCAGAAACGACCAGGTAGCATTAGACCTTCGTATGTATCTGCGTGATGAGGTTGATGAAATCAGCCAAATGCTTAAAAACACAATGGCGACAGTTTTAGATGTTGCAGAGAAAAATGTTGACACCATTATGCCCGGTTACACGCACTTACAAAAGGCTCAGCCTGTAACTGCTGCCCATTATTTTATGGCGTATTTTCAGATGTTTACACGTGATTTAGAGCGTCTTGCTGACTGCAGAAAGCGCATTAACATTATGCCTTTAGGTTCAGGTGCACTCGCTGGCACAACATATCCCTTAGACCGTGAATTTGTGGCAGAAAAGCTTGGCTTTTCAGAGGTTACCAGAAACTCAATGGACGGCGTATCCGACCGTGATTTTGCTATTGAGTTGGCATCGGTACTCTCGATGCTTATGATGCATTTGTCAAGATTTTGCGAAGAATTGGTGCTTTGGTCATCTCACGAATTTTCATTTGTGGAAATGGACGATTCATATTCTACAGGCTCATCAATTATGCCACAGAAGAAAAATCCCGATGTGGCAGAATTAATCCGCGGAAAATCGGGCAGAGTATATGGTAGCTTAACTACCCTTTTAACTATGATGAAGGGCTTGCCCTTAGCGTACAATAAGGATATGCAGGAGGACAAAGAGGCAATATTTGACGCGGTTGACACAGTAAAACTCTGTTTGCCTGTATTTACAAATATGATTGCCACGATGACAATCAGAGAAGAAAAAATGGCATATGGCGCTACAGGCGGCTTTACAAATGCTACTGACCTTGCCGACTATTTGGTAAAGAAAGGCGTTCCTTTCCGTTCTTCTCACGCAATTGTAGGCAGAATGGTAGCGAAAGCTGTTGAGAAAAACTGCGCATTAGATGAATTTTCTATCTCTGAAATGAAAGAATTTTCGGAGCTTATAGAGGAGGATATCTATCAGGCAATTGCTATAAAGACCTGCATAGATGACAGAAATGTTATCGGCGGACCAGCTCGAAGTCAGGTGCTTGCAGAGATAAAAAATGGACATAAAATTATAGATTAAACCCCAGTATTTCAGCGCTTTTCCCCAAGAAAAATTTACCAAAAATGGTTGACTTTAAAATTGGAATGTGGTATACTAACCGCATACCGCAAGGTATATAAGATTTTATTTTTTGGGAGGAGCATGTTAAATGCAGAAGGGCACAGTTAAATGGTTTAACGCTCAGAAGGGTTTTGGCTTCATCGCAGCTGAAGATGGTACAGACGTATTCGTTCATTTCTCAGCTATCGCTATGGATGGTTTCAAAACACTTGATGAAGGTATGGAAGTACAGTTCGAAGTTGTTGAAGGTGCAAAAGGTCCCCAGGCAGCAAACGTAACAAGAGTGTAATCTTCAAATTTTGAGCTTCATATATATCAACTCTTTATATGATAACTTAAATTACAAGGCTACGGCATACCAAAAAGCCCCATGACCGCACGGTTTATGGGGCTTTTGTTCGAAAGAAGGGTAAAAATGAGTAAAATAATTCGTGCAATAGATTCACAAGGCTTGGTAAGAGTTTCTTTTACAAACAGCCGCGATATGGTAGAAGAGGCAAGACGTATTCACAAAACATCCCCCGTTGCAACAGCAGCTTTGGGCAGAACACTCACTATGACTGCTTTAATCGGCAGCGGTATGAAGGACAAAGAGGATACTGTGTCTGTATTTATAAAGGGCGACGGACCCTTAGGACAGATTGTCACCACTGCTAACGGTGACGGTGCTGTAAAGGGATATGTAGCTAATCCTGCCGTACATCTTCCTTTAAAATCAAATGGAAAATTAGACGTTGGCGGAGCCGTGGGAAAAGGTTCGCTTTCTATCACTATGGATTTAGGGTTAAAAGAGCCCTACTGCGGACAAGTGCCTTTGGTTACAGGGGAAATTGCAGAGGATTTTACTTACTATTACGCAAAATCTCAGCAGATTCCCACCGCAATTTCATTGGGTGTTTTGGTCGACACTGATTACACCGTTAAGCAGGCAGGCGGATTATTTGTCCAGCTTATGCCCGGTTGCGACGATGAAACAGCAGCTTTAATTGAAAAAAATGTAACAGAATTGCCGCCCGTGACTACTATGTTAGAGGAGGGTATGAGCGAGGACCTGATAATTACATCTGTTTTTGCCGGATTGTTTTTCAAGTATCTGGATGAGGATGAGTATAATTATCAGTGTGACTGTAATCGCGAAAAAATCGAAAAAGCATTAATTTCTCTCGGCGAAAAAGAATTGACTGCTATGATAGAGGAAGACCACAAGGCTGAGGTTACCTGCAGATTTTGTCCGCAAGCTTATAAATTTACAGAATTTGAGCTTATAGAACTGCTAAATCGGGCAAAAATAAAATAGTAAGAAAAATTTTTAAAAAAATTAAAAGTTTTTCTTGACAATTGCAAAGGATTCGTATATAATAGTCTCTGTCGCTGGAATGGCGAAGGCAAGTATGAATGGGCGCATAGCTCAGCTGGGAGAGCATCTGCCTTACAAGCAGAGGGTCACAGGTTCGAGCCCTGTTGTGCCCACCATTCATGCGGCTCGGTAGTTCAGTTGGTTAGAATGCCAGCCTGTCACGCTGGAGGTCGTGGGTTCGAGCCCCATCCGAGTCGCCATTATTTGCCTCTGTAGCTCAGTCGGTAGAGCAGGGGACTGAAAATCCCCGTGTCGGTGGTTCGATTCCGCCCGGAGGCACCAACGACGCAAAACAAAATGCGGGAGTGGCTCAGTGGTAGAGCGTCACCTTGCCAAGGTGAACGTCGCGAGTTCGAATCTCGTCTTCCGCTCCAAAAGACAAAATCTTGCCGTAGGGCAAGATTTTGTTTTAAAACTTAATATGTGGCGCCATAGCCAAGTGGTAAGGCAGAGGTCTGCAACACCTTCATCCCCAGTTCAAATCTGGGTGGCGCCTCCAAAAAGAAACGACAATTTTCGACAGAAGATTGTCGTTTCTTTTTGTACTCTTATCTTTTCACTTTTCTCTCGTCACTCTTCACTAAAAATTGTCGTTTCCAGATAAGAGATAAAAGAGAATAGAGAAGAGAAAAGGTAGTTTTGCATAGCAAAACATTGAATTATATATAGATTTATGATATACTGTACACGAGGTGAAATATATGGAAAGTCCACTTTTAAATAAATCATTAGAATTAGCCACTCAAATTGTTTTGTTTTATGAGGAATATGCAAAATCAAAAAGAGATACAACTATTGCCAAGCAACTTCTTAGGAGTGCGACAAGTGTTGGTGCAAATATTAACGAAGCGATTTATGGAAATAGCAAGCCGGATTTTATAGCCAAGTTACATATTTCTTTAAAAGAGGTAAGCGAAAGCATATATTGGCTTACACTCTTAGGAAATACTAAACTGTTTGACTATGATTATGATAATTTGATTACCCTTGCAGAAGAAATAAAACGCATGCTTATCGCATCAGTAAATACTGCAAAGAAAAACAATAATTAGAGTAGCATCTAAACCGTTCGGTTCTTCCACATCGGAACAAGTTTCGCTTGTTCCGATTTTTTTGTAAAAAATCGGCAATATTTTGTTGTTGTCCCTTTCCTAACCAAATATTTTTATGTATTGTTGTGGTATTTGTTATTTTGTTACAAAGGATATTTTTTTCGATGAGTCAGCATAGAGTTATTAAAAATAAGGTTGCTATTTTATTGCAAAAAGTATTGAATAAGGTAGAAAACTGTGATAAAATGGTAAAGTAAGTATGTAAATATACGCAATGGAGGAAAAAGAATGAAAAACGAAGCTTATGTAGTAACCCATACTCATTGGGACAGAGAGTGGAGATATCCTATCTGGGAAAACAGACAGTATCTTATCGATATGATAGACGAGCTGTTGGAAATCTTAGATACACAGCCTGAATATTCATGTTTCTTGATGGATGGACAGTCTGTTATCATCGAAGATTATCTTGAATTTAAACCTGAAAACAGAGAAAAAGTAGAAAATTACATAAAGATCGGAAAAATCGACGTAGGTCCCTGGTACACATTACCTGACCTTTATCCCGTTTGCGGAGAAAGTTTGGTAAGAAACTTACTCAAAGGCGACAGAGTTTCTAAAAAACTCGGCCGTCGCTTAGACGTTGCACATGAATCATTTGGTTGGGGACAGACAGCGCAGTTCCCCCAGATTTATAAAAACTTCGGTCTTGATTTCGTAGTTGTAGCTAAAAACGTATCAAAAGACAGATGCCCCAATTGTGAATTTTTATGGGAAGCTCCTGACGGAACAAAAGTTTTTGCAACACGTCTTGGAGAACACGCAAGAGCAAACTTCTTTATGAATGCGTTCCTTGCTATCACAACAGATAAAGACTATAATACAAACGAATATTTCATGAAAATCGGCAGAGACGGTCAGATGTACCACGAAGCTGATTCAAAAGGCTACTGGGAAGATTACTTCATCATTCAAGATAATGGCGTAATCCACGAAAACCGCTTAAAAGAAGCGATTGAACTTGCGTGGAAATCAATGGATGAAACAGTTCTTCCTGAAAAGAGAATTCTGATGAACGGCTCTGACTCTTCAACAGCACAGCCTCAGTTAGTTGAAATCATCAAAAAATCACAGGAATTATTCCCTGATTTGGAACTTAAGCTTTCAACATTGGAAGAATACGTTGACCAGTTCAAAAAGCACGTTGACGAAAGCAAGTTAAAGACAATCAAGGGTGAACTCCGTGACGGTCCGGCTTATAAATGTAGTGCTAACGCACTTGCTACAAGACCTAACATCAAAATTTTAAATAAAAAGGTTGAAAACTCAATCTTTAAAACAGCAGAGCCTCTTTCTGTAATGGAAGGAAAGTACAATAAAGCTTTCTTGGATAAGGCTGTTGACTATCTTCTCCTTTCACATCCTCACGACAGTATCAACGGTGTTACACAGGATAAGACTGTTGAAGATACAATGTATCGTTTGAATCAGGCTTTAGAAATTGCAGAAACAGTTTCAAACACAGCCTGCAAAAATATCGTAAAGAATATCGACTTCTCAAAATATGATGATGGCGATATGTTACTTGTTCTTTTCAACACACTTCCTTATAAGAGAAGCGAAGTAGTAAAACTCTACATAGACTTCCCTCAGGATATGAATGTTTGGGAATTCGAGCTTTACGACGGTGACAAGAAGTTAAACAAACAGGTTATTTCAAGAAAAGAAGTTGTTACACCTGTATCTAACTTACATACAAGACCTCTTCCTTATGAAGTTGACCGTTTCGAAGTAATCATTGAAACAGGTGAAATGCCTGCTATGGGTTACAAGACCATCAAAGCAGTAAAGACAAAAGACTTAAACAGAAAGACAGTTTTCTGGCATGATATGAGAAAATTCTCAGGTAAAGAACTCGTTACCGGCGTAAACACAATGGAAAACGAATTCTTAAAAGTAGTAGTTGAAGCTAACGGTACAGTAACACTTACTGAAAAAGCTTCAGGAAAAGTTTATCAAAACCTTAACTACTACGAAGAAACAGGTGACCAGGGTGATTACTGGATTTACTATCCCCCCTATCACAACAAGACATACAACACATTAGGCGCTAATGCTGAAATCTGGTATGAAGAAAACGGCGAGCTTTCAGCTACAATCGCAGCTAAAGTTAAGATGAATGTTCCCAAGTTCTGTATCATCAACAAAAATATGGTTCAGGGCGAAAGCAAACGTTCAGACGAGCTTACAGAAATCGAAATTACAACATACTACACATTGAAGAAAGATTCAAAAGCAGTAGAAGTAAAAGCTGTAATCAACAATACTGCTATGGATCACAAAATGCGTGTTGGTTTTGATACAGGTATTGCGACAGATGAGGCGCATAGTGCAGGTCATTTCTACATTGACAAACGCTCAACAATTCCCGCAGGCGACCTTTACTATCCTGAAATGCAGACATTGCCCAAGGGTTACTTCACAACCTTGACCGATGGAAAGTCAGGTTTCTCATTCGTTGATAACTCAACCTGTGAATATGAAGCAAATAAAGATGGACGTCTCTTTGTCACATTATTCCGTGGTGTAAGAAATATCATCTGTACAGAGTTCAGAAGTGCAGGTGCGTTCCCTCACGAAAATGGCGGTCAGTCACTGGGTGTATTAACATTTGATTATATGCTTTATCCTTTCGGTAAAGTTAATGAAACATCAATGTTAGCAGAGCGTATTTCTGCTCCCACAAAGACAATCCAGACATCTAAGGGTGTAGGAACTAATGCAGATTCTGCATCATTCTTAGAAATCCCTGAAGGTCTTGTTCTTACTGCGTTCAAGAAGGCAGAAGACAGTGACAAATATATTATCAGAATGTTTAACCCCACAGAAAAAGCAATTAAGGGCAAAATCGAAACAACCTTAAAGAATGCTGCTTTAGTTAATATGAACGAAGAAGCAGAAGGCGAAATCGACCTTGCTAAAATCAACGTGGGTCCCAATAAGATTTTAACAATAGAGGTGGAAAAATAAATGATGAACGAAATTTTGAAGAGTGATTTTTTTGAAGCAGGCAAACAGGGTGTAAAGAAAATCTGGACACCCGATGATAAAAAAATTGATATCGTGGAATTTGACGATGACAAAAAGTTCTGTTATGTAAAGAGCTCAATGGGTTATCCTGCAATTTACCCCATGTACGAAACACACTTTGAACCCAAGGCAGAAGCAATCCTTATGGACCTTGACGGCACATCTGTTCATAGCGAAAGCTTTTGGATGTGGGTAATTGAGCAGACAACAGCTCGCCTTTTAGGTAACTCCAATTTCAAAAGAGAAGAAGAGGACGAACCCTTTATCTCAGGACATTCAGTTTCAGAACATCTTCAGTATATGATTGATAAATATGTACCCGGTGGCAGCTTAGAGGAAGCAAGAAAGTACTATTTCGAAATCGTAAACTACGAAATGGACGAAATTTTAAAAGGTCGCGGCAAGCAGGATGCATTCACACCTGCTCCCGGTCTTAAGGAATTCTTGACAGCAGTAAAATCAGAAGGCATTAAAATCGGTCTTGTAACAAGCGGACTTTACGAAAAAGCTATGCCTGAAATCATTTCTGCATTCAAACAGCTCGGTATGGGCGACCCTGTAGACTTCTATGATGCTATAATCACAGCTGGTCAGGCTTTGAGAAAAGGACAGACAGGAACATTAGGTGAACTCGCTCCCAAACCGCATCCGTGGTTATATGCAGAGACCGCAAGAGTAGGTCTTGGTATTCCTTTTGAAAACCGTCACAAAGTTATCGGTATCGAAGACAGCTCTGCAGGTGTTGTATCAATCAAACTCGCAGGCTTCAGCTGTGTAGGTATCGCAGGCGGTAACATTGACCAGTCAGGTATGGGCGATTTGTGTGATTACAGAATCAACAAATTAGAAGAAATGCTCAACATTATCCTCTAATAATAAGGAGATAAATATGATTTATTCACCTATTAAATTGACGGCAACTGTCAAAGGTTACCTTTGGGGTGGTCGTAAACTAATTACTGATTTCAATAAAAAAACAGACCTTGAAAAAGCTGCAGAAAGCTGGGAACTTTCGACACATAAAGACGGCGAGAGTGTTGTCGAAAGCGGAAAATTCAAGGGTTTGAAACTTACTGAATACATAGCCAAAAATGGCGGAGACGAGTGTATAGGAAGTAAAGCTGCAGGTTTTGATTTCTTCCCCATACTTATAAAACTCATTGACGCTAAAGACGACTTATCAATTCAGGTTCATCCCGACGACGAGTATGCTCTTCGTGTTGAAGGCGAGTACGGTAAGACTGAAATGTGGTACATCGTTGACTGTGAAGAGGGAGCTTACCTTTATTACGGTGTAAACCGTGAGATTTCAAAGGAAGAGTTTTCCCGCCGTATCAAGGATAACACATTAACAGAAGTGCTTAACAAAGTGTATGTAAAACCCGGCGATGTGTTCTTTATTCCCTCGGGTACAATCCACGCTATATGCTCAGGTATTCTTATCTGTGAAATTCAGCAGAATTCCAATCAGACATACCGCATATACGATTATGACCGCAGAGATAAAGACGGTAATCCCAGAGAACTTCACGTGGAAAAAGCACAGACAGTATCACAGCTTACACCTTCGCCCGAACAGAAAAAGTATGACGGAAACATCTTAGCCGACTGCAAGTATTTCACTGTTGAAAAAATTGATTGCAATGGCGAGCAGGAAGTGGTACTTTCTGATGAAAGCTTCCGTTCTTTAGTTATTCTTTCAGGTAACGGTTCAATCGAACTCGGCGGCGAATGTGTAGAATTTACAAAAGGCGACAGCCTCTTCATTCCTGCTCAGAATTCAAAAGCTTTGTTAAAAGGCAACATTGAAGCAGTATTATCTTATGTATAACAAAAAAAGCAAGGGTTATCCCTTGCTTTTTTGTTTTTAAACCCGTATAATAAGATACGAGGTGCGTAAAATGAAGAGAAAAGCATTTTTATATGTAATTCTGGCGGGGATTTTCTGGGGGACATCAGGAATTTTTGTAAATTTCTTAGCTCCATACGGACTTTCTTCGTTACAGATAACAGGGATAAGAAGTATAATGTCTGCAGTGATAATGGGAATATATCTTCTTATATTTGACAGAACGGCGTTTCGTATAAAACCTGCACAACTAATTATGTTTTTAGGAATTGGTGTTTCTATTTTTGCTACCGCTTATTTTTATTTCGGTGCAATAAGAGAAACCACGATTTCCGTAGCAGTGGTGCTTATGTACACAGCCCCTGCGTTTGTTATGACATATTCGGTGGCGTTTTTAGGAGAGAAACTGACAAAACTAAAATTCCTGTCAGTAGTCTTAGTGATAGCGGGATGCTGTTTCGTATCAGGTGTATTTGGAAACTTTAAATTCAGCATTGGCGGTATTCTGATGGGTGTCATGTCAGGTGTGGCGTACAGCTCATATAATATACTTACAAGAATTGCTATGAATAAAGGCTACAAAACCATGACTACTACGTTTTATAGCTTTTTGGTAACTGCGATTTTAGGATTTATATTTTCAGATATAGGAGCAGTGGCAACGGTTGTGGCCGAGACACCATCGGCATTGTTTTTGATGGTGGGAATAGGAATTGTGTCCTGTGTTGCACCGTATCTTTTCTATACTACAGCGTTAAAACATATTCACGCAGGTACAGCGTCGTCTTTGTGCATAGTTGAGCCTATGGCGGCATCACTCTTTGGTGTGATAATATTCAAAGAGGTTATGGATATACCTATGGTTATAGGTGTCGTACTGATATTGATTGCAGTATTTTTACTGAGTAAAAGTGAGTAAGGAGAAAATTATGACAAAAGAACTGATAGACAGAATAAATGCCCTTGCAAAAAAGGCACGCGAAGAGGGCCTTACAGAAGAAGAAAAACACGAACAGCAGGTTCTTCGTATGCAGTATATTGCTGAGTTCAGACAGGGAGTGGTAAATACTCTTGACAACACATACATAATGGACGAAAAGGGCAACAAGGTAAAGGTAACGAAAAAAGGTGGAACCTATGGGGCCTAAGGACTATATTGTGACGAAAATTTCCGGTGAGTATGCGTATATAACCGATACTGACGGGAATGAAATATTTATAGCTCTGCACCTGCTTCCCGAAGGGACAGATATAGGAAGTAAGCTTCACTGGGAGAATTTTGAATATACGCTTATTTAAAAATCGGGCATAACCCGATTTTTTTGTTGGGCAAATGTCGTATTTTTTTGAAAAAGAGAGAAAAAGATATGCATTTTGTTAAAATTATAGCAATAATATACCAAAAATAGCACAAAAAATTATAAAAAAAGTACAAAAAACTATTGCAATTTGTATATGTTCTATGGTAAAATAAGTTATACTATTAAGAATGTGGATAAGTGTCCTCATATAGTAGTTTTATTGTTAAAAAATGCCGCGTTTTCTTGAAACAGAGTGTCTGACTGCTGTGTAGAAAAAGGAAACCAAGCGCAATTATTTTTTAGAACATTTGGTAGAGGAGATGGTATTCTTTGAAAAAGTCAGCAGTAGTAGTCAGCGATGCTTACTTACCGAAGAAGAAAACATTAGCTCAGCAGATTAAGGCCAATCTGCCTTTGCTTATAATGATTCTTCCGGGCTTTATTGCTTTATTGTTATTTAACTATAAGCCCATGTACGGTATCTTGATAGCATTTAAGGATTACAAATTCAAGCTCGGTGTGTTTGGCAGTGAATGGGCGGCACAAAACGGTATGGAACACTTTATAAGATTGTTCCGTGGCAATGAGTTTGTAAATGTATTGAGTAACACAATATGGATTTCGTTGCTTCGTATGGTTGTTGGTTGGCCTTCACCTATCGTTTTAGCACTTTTGCTTAACGAAATGCGTTGTGGTTGGTACAAAAAGTTTGCACAGACACTTACATATATCCCTAACTTTTTCTCATGGGTTATATTGGGTGGTATCTTTAAGATGCTGTTCTCAACGGTTGGTCCTATCAACATGATTATTAAAATGTTAGGTTTTGAGGCGGTTCCGTTTTATAGCAGCAATATCCCATTCTTAGTGCTGGTGCTTGTAACTGCAGTATGGCAGGGCTTAGGTAGTGGTGCTATTGTTTACATTGCAGCACTTGCAGGTGTTGATGAATCTTTATATGAAGCAGCATATATTGACGGTGCGAGCAAATGGAAACAGGTAATACACATTACACTTCCCAGCATTATGGGAACTATAACCACAGTATTTATTATGAACCTTTCAGGTATTTTGAATGCTGGATTTGACCAGATATATAATATGTATAACTACTCAGTGTATGAAGTAGGCGATATTCTGGATACATACTCGCTTCGTCTCTTGCAGGATGGCCGTTATGAAATTGGTACAGCTCTTGGCTTATTTAAGTCAGTGGTAAGTTTGATTTTTGTACTTGGTTCAAACTGGTTTATTAAAGTCATCAGCAAAGATGAATACGGTATCTTATAAGGAGGGGGTAGTAAAATGATACAGCAAACAAAAGGCGAAAAAATATTTTCTGTATTTAATTACTTGTTTATAACTTTAATATGTTTCACAATGTTATACCCGCTTCTTTATACATTTTCAATTTCTGTAAGTACAAAGTACGCGGCAGATATGCCAGGTTTTCATGTTCTTCCTACATGGGGACAGACAACATGGGACCCCTACAGACTTTTGTTTAAAAATGTGGAAATTTGGCGGGCATATGGTGTTACAATTGCAAGAACAATTGTTGGTACAGTTATGTCTGTGTTTGTAACAATTTTTTACGGATATGCACTTTCAAGACCGAAACTCATTTGGAAAAAGGTCTTTACAGTATATCTTATTATTACAATGTTGTTCCATGGTGGTCAGGTGCCAAGCTACTTGAACATAAGGGACTTAGGTCTTATTGACAGCTTTTGGGTATATATTTTCCCGAAATTGATAGGTGCATATTACGTTGTTGTTTCCCGTTCGTTCTTTATGGGACTTCCTGAGGAATTGAACGAATCAGCAAAGATTGACGGTGCAGGCGAATTCAGAACATTCTTCCAGATTATTATGCCGTTATCAAAGCCGATTATTATGACACTTGCACTTTGGACAGCGGTTGACCACTGGAATATGTGGATGGACTCATTGCTTTACATAAATGATAGCAAGAAGATTGTTGTTCAGTTGTACCTGCAGCGTATAATCAATGAAGGTGCTACAAATGCGATTACGGATTTGGGTGCAAATGAAGATACAGCTAAAAACCTTACAGCAGACACAGTTAAGTCTGCAGCAATTGTTGTTACAGTTATTCCTATTTTGTGCTTCTATCCCTTTGTACAGAAGTTCTTTATCAAAGGCGTAACACTTGGTGCTGTTAAAGGTTAATGTCAGAGACATTACGTTTATAAATTTAATTATTTAATCAATTAAGGAGGTTATTTTCATGAAAATGAAAAAAGTTCTCAGCATAGCATTAGCTTTAATTTTAGCTATCGGTATGTTGGCAGGCTGTGGCAATGGCGGAAGCCAGTCAGAAGCAGCTAAAAACTTCACTGAAACAGATGAAAAAATAACAATGACATGGCTCAGTTACCCTGTTTTAGCAGGTTGTGAAGAGGGTACAGATCCTGAATTGTTAATCGAAGAAAAGTTCAACGTAGATATTAAACCTTTATTCTACGAACAGACAAACTTCAACGACAAAAAAACAATGCTTATGGCAGGCGGCGAAATCCCTGATTTAGTTTACGAACTTGACCCTGTTAACGTTTACAATGACGTTGATCAGGACTTTATCGTAGAAGTTCCTTACGAAACAGTTGAAAAGTATGCTCCCAGCTACTATGCATACATAACAGAAAACTATCCTGCTGCATGGTCATATGCAAGATATGATGATGCTAACTGGGGTATTCCTAACTTGAACTACGTTAACGAAAGTGCAAGAGTTCATCTCTATCGTAAAGACTGGTTAGAGAAATTAAACCTCGAAATTCCTGAAACATTGGATGAAATGCACGATGTGCTTTACAAATTCGTACATGAAGATCCCGATGGTAACGGCAAAAACGACACATTTGGTTACTCACCCTCAGGCACACACTATCAGTATTTCTTCTCAGAACAGTTCGGTGCTTACGGTGTTCTTCCTTTCGACTGGCAGGAAGTTGACGGCGAAATCGTTTATGGTGGTTTAAGAGAAGAATGTACAGAAGTATTGTCAATCCTCGCTCAGTGGTACAAAGAAGGTCTTATCCATCCTGACTTCGTAGCTGCTCCCAACATCAACAATCTCATCACATCAGGTCAGATGGGTTACCTTGACTGGGCAAGCTATGGTCAGCTCAATCCTTCAACACCCACATCATTGATTAACGTATTAAAAGAAGGCAATCCTAATGCTGACTTAGTATTTGCTAAGAACCCCAAGGGTCCTGAAGGCTTATACGGAACAAGATCATGGGGCGCACTCTGTCACGTTATTTCATTTGGTAAAACAGAACAGTACGGTACAGCAGTTCCCAGAATGCTTAAGATTTTTGACACCTTATTTGAAGATATGGACTTCGGTATGGAAGTTAGATACGGTAAAGAAGGTGTAGCTTATAAGACAAATGAAGACCAGCGAGCTACAACATACTCTTCAGTACTTGAATGGACACCTGATTACGACACAGGTGACAAGAGAAGACTTAAAGGTTATGTTCCTACATTAGATGGTCCTTCATTCTTTGCACCTGTTTCTATGGCAAAAGGTACCAGTGATGTGTTCAAATCTGACAGTTACATCGCTTGGAACGCAGAATACAACGATCAAAATGCTATTTTAACAGACGTATTCTACAAAGTAGATATCATTCCTTCAGCTACAGATTACTTAGAAGACTTAGTAAACAAACAGATGAAGTTAATGGCTGATATTATCCAGGGCAAAAAATCAGCAGACGCTTACATCCCCGAATTTACAAAGATGTGGGAAAACGGCGGTGGCGACATCATGCTTGAAGAAGCAAAAGCACAGGGCGACATTATGGACGCTATGTACAAAGATTTAGGAATTAAATAATTAAATTAAAGTTAAAGCGGCTGTACTTTCGTACAGTCGCTTTTTTGTTTTGATTTAACCGAAAGAAACAGCCGCTCTTATAAAGAGCGGCTGTTTCTCATAATTCATATTTATATTTTTTTCTTTTTAGGTAATAGCAGGCGTGAGTATATCCAATACTATTTAACAGGACCTTTGCCTCATTAAATCCTACAGCAAGGTTTACACATCTGTGGGCATCACTTCCCAGTGTAATATCTCGTCCCCCAAATTCGTAATATCGTCTTAAAATGTACTCATCAGGCATAAATTCGTTCCATTTGTTTGCTTTTCCTGATGTATTCAGTTCAAGGCATCTGCCTGTTTGTATGATTTTTTTCAGTATGGGTTCCATTAAATGAAAGTAATTTTCTATTTTGTAATTTCTGTTTGAAACACCGTTTAAATATCTGAAGGGGTATGTGATATGAGCCACGGAATCTATGTCTTCATCCAGCTTTTTTTCTAATTCCTTATAGTATAAAATTAAAAAATCTTCTATGATTTCATCGGGTATTATGTCACTTTGACGGAAGAGATTTTTGTATGGCGTATGGGAAAAATGCTCTGCGAAAATCATAGTAGAGTGAACAGAACCTAAAATAAAGTCGGGTTTAAGGTCATAGAAAGGCTTGTTGCCATAGGGAACTGTTCGGTCGTCTGATTCGAAGGCCGTGATGACTGTTATTTTTCCTTTGTATTTTTCGGCACATTCCCGAGTTTCCTCTATGGATTTCCTTATATTTTCATAAACTCTGCAATCGTGTGGAGCAGGCAGAGTATGGTCAGATATAGCAATGCCTGAAAGACCGATTTTTATAGCTTGTTTACAGAGAGCATCAATCGTTTCTCTGCCGTCGTGAGAATTTATGGAATGCGTATGGCAATCGTACATACTATCACCTCACAGCTATTTTACCATAAAAAAATAAGGGCTGCAAGTTTCTCTTGCAGCCCTGACGATACATATTATGTGGCTAACAGATGTAAAATTTGATTTCACATTTTTGTCACCTCTTAAAGTTTAAACCCTCGTTTTAAAAAACTTTAACCGTATCGTCTGTAACGTTTGATATGTTCTATGAATCTTGCCAACCATATCTTTAATCGTTACAGTACTATTATGTGAGGTTTTTCAAAAAATATTTATGGTAAATTTTAGTTTTTTGCATATGTCACAAGTTCTTCTATTACGGATTTGTCGGTAAAGTCACCGTCAACGTCGCAGAGTTGAGCGAGCATTTTTTCCATTTCGGTAGGATTTTTCTTTGTTGACATTATTTTCTTCAAAGTTTTGATAGCAGTTCTATGGGGGACAGATAATTCTGCCATTACCATTCTACCAAGGAAATTAAAGATTTTTATGTAGGGGAGCATTTCGGGTTTGAAGTTCTTATCCAGTACTTCGTGGTCATAATATTCACGAACTTCAGGCGGTGTGATACCTGTGGTGTAGACTATGAGTTTTTTGTCTTTTAATTTTTCTATGTTTTTTGTGATTAAACTCACGCCTGCAATAATCTCTGCATAAAGTCCGCCGCCGTAGATTATGGTGTCGTAATTTAAAAGGTCATCTGCCTTGACACTCTTTACTTCTTTCGCTTCACAATTTAATGCATCTGCAATCCATTCAGCATAACGCTTGGTAGAACCGTATTTTGATTTGTAGATTACGATTGCGTTCATTATTTGCTCCTTAATTATTTTAGAATATTTTAATATCACAAAATTGTAGTATGTGCAACAAGATAAGAAACTACCATAACTATAACCGCAATTATAAGTGTCCATAAAAGAGCTTTATGCGAAGATATGGATTTTTTGTTTTTTCTGGGGAACATATCATCAGATAACTCTTTTGTAACATTGACAAAATCTGCTTCGTTATAAAAATCACGTGTTTTATCACCGTTTATATCTCTCATTATTTGCTCCTTTCAAATTTTGCGACTGTTTCTATATGTTTTGTTCGCATTCAACTACACTATGGATTATAAATTGTATATCTTTTTGAATGTTGGCTTATCTTCATGTTGTTTATTATATCTTTCTATAAGTGCCATAGCATATTCTCTTGGAAATCCAAGTCTGAATGACTTTTCACAGATTTTATCAAATTCCCTTGTGCTATTCTCTACGGAATAACCATTGTATTGTAAAAATACACTTGCCACAGATAAAGGCATTGAACAAGCAAAACAAATATTTATAAACAGTTGTTTTTCAAAATGCTTTTGTTCTTGTAAAGGGTTCATAAACTCTGAAATAGTAGAAGAACGAATACCATATTTCCCTAACTCTTTAAAATAACTATTACAACATTCTTTGATATAAGTTTTAACTGTTAGATTTTTGTCTTTTTCAAGTTCTTCCATTAGTTGTTTGTATGGAAGTTTAACCAATTTTCTGTCTCGCAACACTCTTATTTCATAAGAGCAACCCCTACTCAATAATTCTTGTAAAGCATATATGAACATTGGCTTATAATCGTCAGTATTATAGAAAGATAATTTATGTTCATCGGTGCTATGAACTTCTGAATATATATCACAAAGTTCCAAAAAGTCAAAACCTTTTTTGATTTTGTTGAACTCTGGTAGTGCTTTTTGTGAAGAAAGTATATCAAAAAATAATGGCTTCTCTAATTCTACAAGTTTTCCATCACAATTTATATTATATTTCTGTTCTAGCACTCCAAGGGATAAAATTGCCTTTTTGAATTTTTTACTTTCGTATGTGCTTTTATATTTTTTGTAATGATTTTCCCAGTCTAAGCAAAAAGAAAACACATTTTCAATATATTCTTCATCTTTATCGTATTTTTCTTTTTTAACTTCTTTTCTACATTTTTTGAGCCATACTGATATTTCTTCTGAACTCATTTTTGAAATATCTTCCAAAAATAAATTTTCCATATAATACACCGCCTTAATAGAAAAACCGCCAGAATGAATACACATTCTGACGGTTTTTGAATATTCCTACCATTTGTATTTATTGCCTGCCCCATAGGGCAGGAGTAATACCATTTCTTAACCATTTTGTTTCCTGCCATTGTTATTCTTTTTAGACTAACAAAATAGATATGAGAGTGTAAGGTTTCCCTTACTCTATATTATACGGCAGAAAATGTCAGAATATAACTTTTAAGCACAAATAAAAGAAACAATTATTGAAACAATAGCAGGGATTATAATATTTCTTAAAATATTCCATATTGTTTCGCTTTTATACTCTTTCATCGCTGATACGCCTTTATATGTAATTCTCATTAAATGTATATAACCGCTTCTCTCTGGTGCTTCTTCTTTGTTTTTACATATAGATACATATTCATCTTGTGATAATTTTGTCGCAATAGATAAAACATCATCTATTGAAAGTTTTGTTTTGCTTTGAACTGTATTTACAAAATGAGATTTATATTTTTGTTCATCGTCCATTTGAGGAGATAATTCATAAAGTTTTTTCAGAAACTTGTATTCTTTGTATTTCATAATAATTTCCTAACTGTTGTATATTTGATTAAAAATCCGAATTACAATTATTACAATGCCATTGATATTTTCTCTTATTTCCAAATATACCAAATAAGGCAACATTGACTGCTTTTGCGGTTGAAGATATTTTCTTTGTGTTGCTTGATTGGCAATAGGGGCATTTCACTGTTGGAGTTGCTGGTTTATAAATAGGAGCTGAATATACTGGTGTTTGAGAAACTCCAAATTGAGAAAATAATTCTTTTAGTTCTTCAACTCTTTCTTCTTTTATTTTTGAACCAATATAGTATTCTCCGTTATGTATCAAAAATCCACTTGGGGTATTACCAGTACCTGAACCACATTTCGCTAGTATTTGTCCCTTTCTTATATAGTTTCCGCCGTCATTTCCTAACGGAGATGTTGCTGAATATGTGCCATCATCTTTGAAAGTAAGTCTATCCATTCCACCCATAAAACTTTCCTTTGAACAACTGGCATTAAACTTACTTTCTTCGGGAATGTTTCCATTGTATTTACCATTCTCCGTCAAAAGAAAATCTCCGTCAATTTCCATTTTAGAAACAACGCCAGGTCGTCTATCTATGTATATACAACCATTCTCAACTCGGTATTTATACTCAATTGAATTTTCATTACAAATACCTTCCGCACCATCTTCAAGACCGTTCTCAAAAACAGTTTTAATTCTTGCTTCTAATAAATCATAATAAACAACTTCATTTTTAGCTTCTAGTTCTATATTTTCTTGTTTTATATCAGATAACGGAAATCCACAATTTATACAAGCAGAAGCCTTATCAGATACTTCTTTTCCACATTCAGGGCATTTAATTAAAGCCATAGAAACAACTCCTTTATATGCTTTTTATTTTATTATAACACATAATTTGCCAAAAGTCAATTTTCTTCCGCATAAAAGGAATAATTTTAATACTTAATTGTTTTATGGTGGAATACATATACTTTTTCTATATCTTCTTAACGAATATATATTCTTTCTCTTACTCAATAGATAGGTATATATTATATAAATCATATTACATTGTAGTCTTTTTCTTATTTGTTGTGTTCGGGAATGTCTTTGTCTGCCTTGTTTCTTCGGTTGTGTAGGTGCTTCTTGAAGTGTAAATTTAATTCCTTGTGCCTGAATGGTCGCATTTGCCTTTGATACGGCGGTGTAAAATCCGTGCTTGTCGGTGCCTAAAATGCCTTTTTCGTCTATCTCTACTGTTCGTATGGTCTGGGATTGCTTCAATACATAGGTTAATGCTTCTTCTTGATATTCTCGGCAATCGTTGAACCATACCGCTTTTGTCTTATATTTGTTGTTCAAGCGGTCAGCCATTAGGGAACAGAGCATATCAGCAGGATTACCATATAGCACAATATGTATATGTGGTGCGGTCTTGTGGTTGGGTAGATAGTAGTTAGTTCTGGCAAATCTCTTTTTCGGTCTTCCCCTTTTTCCAGTTCTTAAAACTGTCATAGTCCCTGCTTTTGGATTGTATTCACTAACACCAATAACCGCTTTACAAGAATAGCCTTTTTTCTGGCATAGTCTTTGAAGCCAGATTTTTAAGGCATTGGCTTCCTTGATTGCTTCTTGGGTGGTGCTGAAAATACCACTTGAAACAGTTATCATCATAACTTTGGTTTTTCTTTTCATTTGTATCATCTCTCATATCTCTATTTTTAGAAACATACGGATAAAATGAAAAGTATATAAATTTTAAGTGTTTGACGATTTTTGAAACTGTCATAATATAAGTGTTTCGGGACATTTTATAACAAAAAAATGACCTTATACCGCAGTATAAAGCCATTTCTTAATTTTTCGCCAGATAAAATTCCATACTCTCAACCCATTGTTCAAACTCTCTCTGGAAGTTCTCTCTTGATATTTCTTCCATAAATTCTATTTGGTCTTTTGTAAATTCCATATCTAATTCATCGTCCTTTCCTTTATATATTATATAAGGAAGCAACTCGGACTATAACCATTTTTCTACATCAATCCCCGAAAATAGTCTGTTTTTTACATTATACCAATGAAATCTTATATTTTCGTCTGGAAAACTATTAAAAACTTTCTTTTGTAAGAATTCTGATTTTTCATTAAGAGAATACACATCAATAATAACTCTTGTCGGTATGCCATACATCATTGATGATACCGCTTCAAGAGATTTTTTTATGTTCCTTATAAGTTTCTCGGTATTGTTCTGGTGTAAGAATATAGCCAGATGAACTTGGAGAGTGTTCTCGGTGTAGTCGGCATAACGAACATAAACATTATTATTTCTCATAATCAATAGGTCTGTGGTCTGGCAGGCGGTTTTCTTCAAAGTCTCCTTTCGTCCTTTGGTGCTGGATTTTAGAAACTCGGTTTTCTCTTTTAGTTCGTCCAGATATAATTTCAATGTGCTTGTGTCGGCACTCTTGCCGTTCATAAAGCAATACACTCGGTTTAAGAAATTCAGACTATTCTCAACGGCATAGTAGCAGAAGTTCCCTTGTTGTAGGATTTTAACCATTTTCTCGGTGTTGTCAAAATATGTATGAAGCAACATTTCACAGAGTAAGGCAGAGTGGAGCAAGTGCTTACTTGTTAATTTTGGAAATTTCGTTGATAATCCAAAATAGCAGTAGGCGGTATGCTTGGCAATAATAACCTTGTTTCTACCTATCTGTTTTACCTTGATAATGCCATTGTCTATAAGTCTATCAATTAGTCTGCTGTCGGTTTTTCCTATCATACGGTAAAAGTGTTTCAGGAACATCATACCCCCACACCCTGAAATAATTATATAAATAATTTTTTCATTGTCTGCCAGAAGTTTTTTCTGGCACATTTCTTTTATTCCGTCCATTTTTTAATTCCCCCTTGTTAATTAAATTCTTTCCATTTCAAGATTGCCCCCAATCATAGAAACTGTTTCAATTTTAGCATTTATCTCCGTTTCTCCGTATGATGATGTGATTACTTCGTAATACTCATTTACACCATAGGCAAGGTCTGGCATTGATACTGTGTGATTAGCCAGAGCATTATACAATTCTTCGTGTCGGTCATAGAGTTTGTCTTCTAACAGTTTGTCCAGATGTGCCTTGAAGTCATCTCTAATCTCTGCTTCACATCTCATAGTAAGCCTTTGTTCTGGCGTTAATGATATTATCTTGTTCATCAGCCTTAAATCGTGTTCTGTGCCAGTGCTTGTATAATATTTGCGGTCAGCAAGTGTCGGCACATTCTGGGCAATCCATTTTCTGCCGTCATCTGATATGCGATAAATGGCGTGTCTGTTGCCCCTATCATCTATGTAGGAGCATTGCTGGATTGTCCTATCAAGCACGAAATTTCGTAATCTGTTGCCAGATATAAAATTGAGTGCTTGTTCCTTTGAGCAAACACCAGAACATCTAAGGGCGTTCAAGAATTGAATGTCCTTGTGGTTCGGTGTTTGTATATAATGAGATTTTCTTCCCAAGAAAATCACCCCCTTGAGCTTCTGGCAAGACCGAACGAAGCAAGAAAGAAAAAAATATTCACATTCTGGGAATATGGTGGCATAGCCATTTTTCTTTCGGTGGTATGAAAAAATTATTTTAATAATTTTTATATACCTGCGGAGTGAGGTCTTGCGAGATTGTTTTCTTTCCTTATTATATATAATACTTTATTTATAAGGGTTCTATAACTTGAATATGTTGAAACAAGGCTATTAGTCTGGTTGCCATTGATTTTAATATTTTTCAATATCTTCCATTCAAGCGGAGCAATCATTCGTTGAATGGCGTTTTTTGTGTTAGAATAGAATTAGAGATATTTTGTTGAAAAATCTGGAATAATGGCGTTCTTCCCACAGTAGTATATAAGAAAAAACAAAATAGAAAGTGGGGAACAAAAGATATGGGAAAAATGGTTGTATATCTGGCTAATCTTGGTCGGTATAATGAAGGTATTTTGCAGGGGCATTGGCTAAAACTTCCAGCCAGCAAAGAAGCACTTGAAAAGGTGCTTGATGAAATCGGCATTAACGAAATGTATGAAGAATATTTCATAATTGATAGTGAAAGTGATATTCTCGGCATTAACAATGCTATCAATGAATTTTCCAGCATTCAGAAACTAAACGAATTGGCAGAGTGCCTTGAACTGCTTCCAGCAGATGAAGAACGAAAACTTGAAGCCGTATTGGAATATGAAAATTGTTGTTCGGCAACGGAACTAATTGAAATCATAGAAAATTTAGATAACTATGATTTGCTTGACGGCGTTGATACGGAAGAAGAATTAGGCTATTACTTTGCTGATGAATTATGTTGTATCAACATTCCAGAGAACATTAAATGCTACTTTGATTATGAAGCATACGGCAGAGATATTCGGTTAGAAGGAAATGGAATTTTCACAAGTTTTGGATTTTTAATTGATAATTCTTAAAACATTCCGCTTGAACGGAGTAATCATTAGGAAATACGAAGATTGTGCGTTATAATAAAATTGTAGCCTACACAATCAAATCGCGATTTGAAATCTTTTATGAAAGGATTTCAGATATGAATAATATTGAAAACTCTTTAATGGAAATGTATCTTGAAAAATTATATCAAGATGAAATTATCACATTTTCAGAAATGGAAGAGATTAGAAACCAAATGATTACAAACATAGATAAAGTTGCTTAATAATCAGGAAAGGAGACGAAGATATGAGCAAACGAGTTAAAGCAGTTGAAGTTATTGAAGCAAAAGAAAACATTTCTTTAACTGGTCAAATACAAAATCCAATTAAAAAAGTCTGTGCTTACTGCCGAGTAAGCACAGACCATATTGAACAAAAGACTTCTTATGAAGCACAAGTTGATGAATATACCAAAAGAATTAAAGCAAATGACAAATGGGAATTTGCTGGAATTTATGCTGATGAAGCAAAAAGCGGAACTTGTTCTGCTAGAAGAAATGAATTTAACAGAATGATACTTGACTGTAAGAATGGCAGAATAGATTTAATTCTCACAAAGTCAATTTCAAGATTTGCCCGAAATGTAGAAGATAGTATCAGAACAGTTCGTATTTTAAGAACTCAATACAATGTTGAAGTATTCTTTGAAAAAGAAAACATTTCAACATTTGACCCAAAATCAGATATGATTTTCACAATTCTTGCTTCGGTGGCACAAGAAGAAAGCAGAAACATTAGTGAAAACTGCACTTGGAACATTTATAAGAGAATGAAAGACGGAGTTCCAATCATTAACCATAACAGATTTTTAGGTTATGACAAAGACGAAAACGGAGAACTCGTCATAAATGAACAAGAAGCAAAAACAGTTAGATACATATTTAACAGATATTTAGAAGGCGTTGGCTATACCACAATAGCAAGAGAACTTGAAGCAAAAGGATTTCTAACTGGTGCTGGAAATACCAAGTGGCATGGTTCAACAGTAAGCGGTATTCTTCAAAACGAAAAGTATTATGGCGATTTACTACAACAGAAAACCTTTACTGTTGATTATTTAAGCCATAAACGAATTGATAACAAAGGTCAAAAAGAAAAGTTCTTGATAAAAGAAAATCACCAGCCAATCATTTCAAAGGAACTTTGGTTAGCAGTCCAGAAGAAAAGAGAAGATAAGTTTTTAAAGACTTCTGGAAGTGATACAAACAAAGAAAGATTTGCTTCCAAATATGCTTTCTCTGGAAAACTTATATGTGCTAATTGTGGAAACACACTAAAAAGAAGAACTTGGAATGCTAAAACTGATGCTGAACGAATTGTATGGCAATGTAATGATTATATCAACAAAGGGAAAAGAAGTTGTGATAGCAAAGCCGTTGGAGATTTGACTATCAAAAGAGCATTTGTTGAAGTCTATAATTCTATCCTAAATGATAAGTCTGAATTTTTTGATACTTTCATAAAGACTATTGAAAGAATTATCAAAAGGGGACATGATAAAACCAAGTATGAAAAGGCACTTAAAGAAATCAGGCAAATTGATGATAAAATCAGCAAATTAGTCCAGATGAAGATTGACGGAGAATTATCTGCTGATGATTTCAAAAGAGAATATGATAATCTTAACACCTACAAAGAAAAATTTGTTGATGTTAGAAATCAGTTTGTAGAAAACGAAATCAACGGAAGTGAAAAACTTCGTAAAATTTCAGTAATTAAAGAAGTCATTCACACGAATAGCAATCCTTTAACTGAATTTGATGATAAAATTTTCAAATCCATTGTTGATAGAGTTATCATTCACAATCCAATTTCTTTTACTTTTGTGTTAGTAAATGGTCTTGAAATACCTTTTGACGCCAAAGATTTAAGAGATGGCAGAAAATACAATCACAGAGATTATTAAAACAAAAACCGCCTTACTTGGCGGTTTTGTGCTTTTTAATAATTTTGTATGCTTCGCTATATTTTTTATATTCCGTTTCTACCCTAGAAAAATGACTATCCCAGAATTTTGATATAAGATATTTATTTGAGTTATCTACAAAAGATATTTGATTTTCAATCAGGGTATCTACATCTATACAATAATTGTTGCTTGAATTGTAGTAATCATCATATTCCGCAGAACTATGTTCTATATCTTGTAAGTCAAAATAAACGATTTTATAAATTTCTTTTCGTAAGACTGACATTTCTTTTTTATATTCATCTGCCGTGATTTTGTCTTTAAGATATTTTTTGTAAAGTTTTTCTGCTTTATTTAGAGTTTCCCTACACTTTTTAACAATAGGTTCTGTTGCTTCAATTATATCCGTAATTGAAATTTCATTGTTAATATATGTCATTCGTTTTTTATGATAAGAGAAATTGTATTTTAGTGTAATATTCCTATCTCTTAATTGTGGCATTGCTATCCAGTTATAAGACCTTTTATCTTGTTCATCATAGTAGATATACGCAAAAACCAAAGTATTACTAGGGTAATTTGAGTATTTAGAAAATATTTCATCTACAATCTTTTGAATATCTTTCTCTCCAAATACAATATCAGAAACAACTATATTCAAAATATGCTTGTGTGATGAAAAACCTTTGCCAATCTCTTCTGATACAGTATATGATAAAATCGTATTATTTTTTAATTCATCATAAAGAACGGATTTACATATTCCATAATTTTTAAGCCAGTTTCTTATTTCTGCTTTTAAGGTTTTAGGAATTATAATTTTATATAATAACGAACTTAAATCTATGCTTCCGTTTCTCTTTATCAAATTATTTTCAATATCAAAACCAAATAAAATACCAGTTCCGCCTTGAAGCATAGCCCTATTGTTTGAATATGAGAGTTCAATATTGTGATTTATTATATAGTTTCTTTGAATAATCTCTGATAATTCAGTTTCGGTTTTAATTATTCCTGCTTTTGAACAAATTTCTTTTAACTCTTTGATTGTATTTATTGAGTTTGTTGCTAAAATAAGTAAAATCCTTATTTCATCACTATCCATAGATGTTTCTTTTGTTTTATCTACTATAAATACAGAAGCATCTTGTAAATCCATAGTTTCGTCTTCAATAGAAAAGTATAATGCGACTAGCGGATTTACTGTTAAATCGCATAATCTTGTTCCAGCACCATAGTGTTGAGTTTCTAGCATTTTATATAATATATTTCTTGTGTTATTCTCTTCACTTGAATTTAATGTGGCAACTTCGTTATTCAATTTTGTTGTATCTCTAAAAATGTTAGGTTGAATGAGCCAACTTGAATCCGCTTGTCCCCTGAAATATGCGTTTCCTTTGAATTCTTCTACGAAATCAATATATTCAGAAATGCTTGAAATAACCTTTTCTTTCATTCTACTTTTCCTCCCGACATAGTAGTAGGCAACACTCCACATGTTCTGTATGAGGAAACATATCAACAGGAGTAGCAGTGGTCATAGTATAACCGTTTTCTGTTAAAAAGCGAGCATCTCGGGCGAGAGTTGCAGGGTTACATGAAACATATACAATCCGCTCGGGAAGAGCTTTTACTATTGCTGATAGTGTTTTTTCGTCACTGCCTTTTCTGGGTGGGTCAATGATGACGATATCAGGGCGTTCGCCCTTGTCTACCAACTTTGGAACGATTGTTTCTGCTTCGCCGCAGAAAAATTCTGTGTTGTTTAAATTATTTCTTTTTGAGTTTTCATTGGCATCTTCGATTGCTTGGGGAACTATTTCTACACCTATAACTTTTTTGGCACTTTTTGCGGCACAAAGAGAAATAGTACCTATTCCGCAGTAAATGTCAAGGACAGTTTTTGTTTCATCAATTTCTGCCAAGTCAAGCGCTTTTTGATACAGAGTTTCTGTCTGTTGGGGGTTTACCTGGAAAAAGCTATGGGGCGAAATAGAGAAGTCAAGTCCTAAGATGCTATCTGAAATTGTATCTTCTCCCCATAGTGTAATATTTTTATCTCCTAAAACAAGATTGTTCTTAGCAGTATTTATATTTAAAACTATGCTCTTTAAATTATATTCACCGAAACTTTGAGATATAAGTTTTTTTGTAAGGTTTTCGATTGATTTTATTTTTGGTGTTGCGGAAGAAATCACAACCATAAGGTCGCGGCTGTGATAACCAGTGCGGACAAATACACGGCGGATTGTACCGCGGTGAGTACGCTCACAGTAGGGCAGAACTTTTTCTTCGTTCATAAAGTTGAGGACTGTATTCAGAACTTCAACAGTAAAAGGTTCGCCTACGCAACAGGAGTGAAGTTCTACTACATCATGGCTTCTCGGTGCATAAAAACCACCGATAACGCGTCTGTCCTTTTCGCCTATTGGAAATACCATTTTATTGCGATAATGCTGAGGCTTATCCATACCCAGTGTAGCGGAAGTAAGTGACGCAGCATTTACTATTCCGCCTATACGGGACAAAGTATCTACAACGTGTTGGCGTTTGATTTCTTTTTGCTTATCATATACAATATGAGAAAGAGGACATCCACCGCAAGCCTCGCTGTGAGGACAGTAGTCATACACACGGAATGGCGATGGAGTAATAACTTCTGTCACTCCTGCAGTCATATAGGAATTGTGAACGGTGTAGATTTTTGCCAGTACTGTCTCGTTTTCCAGTGTTCCGTGGACAAAACAGATTTTTCCGTCAACGTAGCCTATACCTCTTCCGTCTGATGAGGTTTTTTCTATATTTAATTTTATGATATCGTTTTTATTCATAAAATCACCTGAAAAATATTTTATCATATTCTGAATGAAATTACAACCCAAAAAGACGCTCACTGAAGACTGAATGGATTTAGATGCAGAATGAACAAACCGAACCGTAGGGTAACCCGAAGGCGTACAAAGGTACGCCGAGAGGTGAGGTTTGTTTATAATCAGAAGAAATAAAAAGAAGAGAATCGCAAGATGCGATTCTCAACATTTTCATAATTGTGTTTTTCTTCTGATGATCTGCGCTAAATACAACAGTCTATTCGCCAAATTTTTTCATTCTGCCTGCAAGCTTATCTCTGTCCTGTTTTGACAGGATTTTTTTACGCAGACGGATGTTTTCAGGTGTGATTTCTACCAGCTCATCGTCAGAAATAAACTCCAAGCACTGCTCCAAACTCATAATAACAGGAGGTGTGAGTTTTACGGTATCGTCACTTCCTGCTGCACGCATATTTGTAACGTGCTTTTTCTTACATACATTAACTGTCAGGTCTTCGTTTTTAGCATTTTCGCCAACAATCATACCCTCATATACGTCAACACCGGGTCCTAAGAAAAGCGCACCACGAAGTTCTGCGTTTAAGAGTCCGTATGCTACGGTTGTACCTGTTTCCCATGCAATCATTGAACCTCGGTTACGGGTTGCAATGTCTCCCTTATATTCTTCAAAACCCTCTAAAATTGAGTTCATTACGCCGTTTCCTTTTGTATCGGTAAGAAACTCACTTCTGTAACCGATAAGTCCACGAGAGGGGATTTTGAACTCGAGTCTCATATAACTTCCGTCGCCCGTCGGGTACATATTTTCCATCTGGGCTTTACGGGAACCGAGTTTTTCGATAACGTTTCCTGAAAATTCATCAGGAACGTCGATTACAAGATGTTCTACGGGTTCTAAAGTTTTTCCGTCTTTTTTCTTATAGATAACCTGCGGACGTGAAACCTGGAATTCATAACCCTCGCGTCGCATTGTTTCGATTAAGATAGATAGGTGAAGTTCACCTCTGCCTGATACTTTGAAACTGTCGGCAGAGTCTGTTTCTTCTACTTTTAAGCTTACGTTTGTTTCAAGTTCGCGGAAAAGACGGTCGCGAAGATGTCTGCTTGTAACGAATGAACCTTCTCTTCCTGCAAAAGGACTATTATTAACAATGAAGTTCATAGAGATTGTAGGCTCGTCAACGTCAATTACAGGCAACGGGTCAATGCAGTTTGTGGCACAGATTGTTTCGCCGATATTAAAGTTGCCAAGACCTGAAATACAGATGATATCGCCTGCGGGAACTTCCTGCACTTCTGTTCTGGTTAAACCTTCAAATGTATAAATTCTTCCCACTTTTACGTTTGAAACTGTACCATCAGCGTGGCATAGTGCCACGGTTTCGCCGTACTTTGCAGTACCGCGTGAAATTTTACCTACTGCGATTTTTCCTATATATTCATCGTGGTCGATGTTTGCGATTCTTACCTGCAAAGGGCCTTCTGCATCGCCGTCGGGTGCAGGAACGCTTTCTAATATAACATCAAAAAGAGGTGTTAAGTCGTTTTTCAACTCAGATAAAGAGAGTCCGCAGATGCCCTGTTTTGCAGAAGCGTAAACAACGGGGAAGTCTGCCTGCTCGTCGTTTGCGCCAAGGTCGATGAAAAGGTCCAGTACTTCATCGATAACTTCTTCACATCTTGCTTGCGGACGGTCAATTTTATTGATGACAACGATAGGCTTTAAGTTAAGCTCCAATGCTTTTTTAAGCACGAATCTTGTTTGTGGCATTGCACCTTCAAAAGCATCAACTACTAAAAGTACGCCTTCAACCATACCAAGCACTCGTTCAACTTCGCCGCCAAAGTCTGCGTGCCCAGGAGTGTCAACGATGTTTATTTTTGTTCCGTTATGGATTACGGATGTGTTTTTTGAAAGTATTGTGATTCCGCGTTCACGCTCTAAATCGTTTGAGTCCATTACGCGGTCTGCTACCTGCTCGTTATCACGGAAAATTCCGCTGTTTTTAAACATGGCGTCAACTAAAGTTGTTTTGCCGTGGTCAACGTGAGCAATAATAGCAATATTTCTTATGTTGTTCTTTTCCAAAAGAATTCCTCCGATATCTAAAATATACACATAATATTTTAGCACAAAATGCGTAAATGTCAAATAAAAATTGACATTTAGGTGCATTTTTGGTAAAATGAAAAATAGTTTTAAAAAAGGAGAAATCACGGTGATTTTTGGAAACTCAGAAATTAAAGACAATAACCTTTTCATCGGTGGCATAAAAGCTTGTGATTTGGCAAAAGAATACGGCACACCCCTTTATGTTTTTGATGAAAATGAAATAAGAAAAAATTGTACTCTGTATCGCTCATCTATGGAAAAATTCTACGGCGGTAATGGGCTTGTTCTTTATGCCAGCAAAGCTATGTGTGTAAAGGAAATCTGCCGAATTGTAGCCAGTGAGGGATTAGGTCTTGATGTTGTATCGGGCGGAGAAATGTTTACAGCTCATGCATCAGGCTTTCCTATGGAAAAAGTATATTTCCACGGAAACAACAAGACAGAGGAAGAAGTAAAGATGGCGTTAGAGTTCGGTGTAGGCAGATTTGTAGTAGATAACGAATACGAACTGGCTACACTCAGCCGTTTGGCAAAAGAAGCAGGTGTTACTGCCAATGTTTTATTCAGAATTAAGCCGGGAATAGATGCTCATACTCACGATTTTGTAAAGACAGGACAGATTGATTCAAAATTCGGTGTGGCGTTAGAAACAGGCGAAGCACTGGATATAATCAAAAAATCTCTGGAAACAGAAAATGTAAACTTCTGCGGTATTCACTGTCATATTGCATCTCAGGTTTTTGATGCGTCGCCTTTCTGCGAGGCGGCAGAAGTTATGATGAAGTTTATAAAGGAAATAAAAGATACTTGCGGTGTAGTTACTAAAGAACTTAACTTAGGCGGTGGTTTCGGTACTGCATATACTGAAAATGATACTCCCATTGAGTATGATAAATATATGGAGGCGGTAAGTGATGTAATTCACAAGCTTTCAGATGAACTCGATGTGGAACTCCCATTTATTTTGATGGAGCCTGGCAGAAGTATAGTGGCATCTGCAGGAACAACTCTTTACACCATAGGCGGTGTAAAAGAAATTCCTGAAATCCGCACATATGTTTCTGTTGATGGCGGTATGGCGGATAATCCAAGATATATTCTTTATCAGGCAGAGTATACTTTTGAAATTGCAAATAAGGCAGAAGAGCCTAAAACTGAAGTTGTTACCATAGCAGGTAAATGCTGCGAGTCAGGGGATTTACTTGGTGAAAATGTAAAACTTCAAAAAGCAGAAGTAGGCGATATCTTAGCCGTACACACAACAGGTGCTTATAACTACTCAATGGCAAGTCACTACAACAGACTTCCTAACCCTGCGGTAGTAATGGTAAAAGACGGCACATCAAGAGTGATAGTAAAGCGCGAAACCTATGAAGATATAATTAAAAATGATTTATAAAAATAAGCGGTGGATATCCACCGCTTATTTTTATAGCAATTCTTCTAAATATTTTTTTGTAGCTAAAATATCTTTGGTCTGCTCATCGCCTGAAATTTCTCTTTCTATGGTAAGAGGACCGTCATATCCGATTTTTTTGAACTTCTTAATCAGTTCAGGAAAGTTTACCTTTCCTTGACCTACGGGGACTTCTTTTCCCAAATGTGTGCCGTCTGTGGGGTAGAAGCCGTCTTTGATGTGGGTGTTACGAACATATTTTCCAAATACATCAAGAGCGTCTACAGGATTTGCCTTTCCGTAAAGGATAAGGTTTGCGGTATCAAGGTTAATACCTAAGTTGCCCGTTCCTACCATTTCTATAGTACGAAGAAGTGTAACGGGTGTTTCCTGTCCTGTCTCAAATAAAAGGTATCTGTCTTTTTCCTTATAATAGTTGGCAAGATGCTTGATAGCAACTACGATTTCCTGATATTCTGTAGTGTTGGGTGTTTCGGGAAGAAATCCCATATGTGTTATAATATCGGTTACACCGATTTTTACTGCGAAGTCTCGTGCTTTTTTCAGATGTTCTATTCTTGCGTGGCGGTAAGCTGCAGGAACAAGTCCTAAAGTCAATGGGCCGTTGGTGAAATTCCATTCTGCAGGTCCCTGCCAGCCACACCAAAGACCTGAAACTTTTATGCCGTGCTTTGCTGAAGCTGCATTTACTGCATCGGCTCTTTCATCACAAAGCTCTGCAGGGTCCCAAGTATTTAACTGACATGATGAAAAACCGTTTTCCTTGAGCAACCCGAAATATTCGTCTAAGTCATTTGTAATGTATGCTAAAACTCCAAAATTCATGATTTTCGCCTCCTATTTTAAGTGTAACAGATTAAAAAAGAAAAAACAAGTACAACACATAGAAAATCTCAGTAATATTTATATTTGTACCTGCATAGATTTTAACAAGATTAAAGAAAGCAGGTGCTATAATGGAAATCAAAAAAGGAAGTATAAATTTAAAAGAAACAAGAGGAAAAATGTCTGCCGGGAATTTAGTGTCCGGCGATGTGGTTATTTCCGATACAATGCCTGATATCGAAGAGGTAGTTGTTGCAGATGCAAAGGCACGCATTTGTGATACAGCTTACAGAAACGGAAAGCTCGACGTATCAGGTATTGTTGATTTTACTGTACTTTATAAACCCGAAGAGGGAAGTGAGTTGAAATCTGTTTGTGAAAGCTTTGAATTTTTGCAGGGTTTTGATGTGAAAGCAGATGAAGAAACACAGTTTAATTTGAATGTCTTTGTGGAGCATATAAGCTTTGCTCAGGTGAATTCGAGAAAAGTTTCTGCTAAGGTTATGCTTTGTGTTACTGCTGCAGGGACTAAAGAAAAAGAATATGAACCAATTATGGAAGTATGTGGTGACGATATTGAGAGCCGCTATAAAAAATACAGTATGTACATTCCTATGTCAGAAACTGTAACCGATATTACTGTTTCAGATATTCTCACTTTGCCTGAAGAAAAAGCAGATATTGGTGAGATTTTAAAAACCGATGCTTACACTTCTATAACAGAAACAAAAGTTATGAACGGCAAGGTTATGGTATGTGCAAATCTTAATATCTGTACAGTTTATTCTGCGTCAGATGAAAATGGAACAGTAACGGGCGTTGTACATTCTGTACCTTTTACTGAAATTGTGGAAGCTCCGGGTGCAGATGAACAAACTACAGTGTATGTTCATATTGATACCGAAGATATTTCATCAACAGGAAAAGGAGATTTAAACGGAGATACAAGAATCATCAGCGTTGACGCAAAGCTTGCAGCAACAGTTAAAGTTTCAAAAACAGTTGCAGAGAGCTTTGTTGACGATTGTTACTTCCTTAATCATAAAACACATATTTGCCGTGAAGATATGGAGTTTTTTGAGTATGTAACATCAGAAAATGGAAGAATTACCGAACGCCAGACAGTGGCAAGTAATGACGGAAAAGAGTATTCGGAAATTATTTCGTGTACTGCAAAACCAATTTTGAAAGAAGTTAAATGTAGTGACAAAAAAGCGATAATTACAGGTTCTTTGGTAAGCTTTCTTATTTATCGTGATAATGACGGATGTATTAAGAGCGCAGTAACCGAAAGTGATATTTTCTGGGAAAAGATGATAGGATGCGATTGCTACATAGAAGCTGATATGTGGATAGAGGATATCTCAGCAGAGATAAGCGATAACAGGCTTGAAATCCTTGCTAATATAGGACTTTACATGAAAGCGTTAAAATCTCACAGCATAGAAGTCTTAACAGATTGTAGCCCGGAGGATGAAAGTGATACCACCAGATACCCAAACTTAGTGGTATATTTTGCAAAAGAGGGCGACAGCGTATGGAATGTAGCAAAAAAATACAGAACAAAATGTGAAAAAATAATGAGTGCCAACGGACTTGATTCAGAAAAATTAGAAATAGGAAGAAGACTTTTAATTCCTAAAGCATAACAAAAAAAGAACCGCCGATGGCGGTTCTTTTTTATTTTCTGTAAATTAATTCTCGGCAAGGAAAGCATTGATGCGTTCTACTAAAGCATCAGCGTCTTCGCCGTGAACAGCGCACGCTTCTGCAACTGATTCGCCTGAAGCAGAGGGACAACCCAAACAGTGCATACCAATTTCAAAGAAGAACTGAGCTGTTTCAGGATTTAATCTTAAAACATCAGCAATGATTGTTTCTTTTGTAATCTGAGCCATAATTATTTACCTTTCTTTCATATAATTTTTATTTCAATAATATTATAATATAAAGGAACTTTTTTTTCAATACCAAGAGAAAAAAATTTAATGATTTTTGGTTAAAATGTAAGCGTTTTTTAAAAATATTATGTAAACCAAATCAAATTTTAGCCAAAAAGTTATTAACATTGTCAACAGGACTTTCAACAGGAAAACTTGTCAAAAACCCTTATATTTGCGGAGTTATTAACATTATCAACAGGTTATCAACAGGTTTTTGGCTTTTTTAGTCAAAGTTGTCATATGCTTGTAAAGTCGATTTAATCAAGAAATAACAAGAAGTTTACATAATATTATTACAAAGAGGTTAAGTAAAAAATGGTAAAAAAGTTATTAAAAATTTTATCTATTGCACTAATATATTGCGGTGCAGTATTTGGTGCGGGTTTTGCCTCAGGAAGAGAAATTTTTACGTTTTTTTCGTGTTATAAAATGGCGGGGAACATAGCTTCTGTTTTTGCAGGTTTTTTGTTTTCGTTTTTAGGTTTTTTCGTTTGTCGTTATGCAAAAACAAAAAACATAACCAGTACTGAAGAATACTATGAAAGACTTTTTCCAAGGATGCTTGCAAAAATCATGGCACTTGCTACAAATGTGTTTTTGGTTATGTCTTTTTCAATTATGATTACAGGAAGTGGCACGCTCATTTTTGAGCAGTTTGGAGTACCTAACATATATGGTTCCCTGATTTCTCTTTTTATATGCTTTTTTGTAATTAAAAATGATGTTTCCGGTCTTGAAAAGTTTAATCTTCTTGCTACTCCTTTTATGATGGTAGGTGTGCTGATTTTATGTGTGCTTTCTATGGCGTTGCCTGCCGTATCGGACATAGGAATGGGGGAGAGTGTTTCTGCTGCGGTTTCAGGGTTGCTTTATGTTAGTTACAATATAGTATCAGCAGTGGCTGTTATGGTTTCTGCTGCAAAAATTGCCGAAACACCTAGAGATGCTGCAATTGGCGGGGCTATGGGGGGAATACTTATAGCTATTCCTTTGGTAATTATGAGTGTGGCATTAGGGCGTCATTGGGAAGTTGCCAGTCAACCATTGCCCTTTTTTAGTCTTATTTACAATAATTTTTCGAGAATATCTTTTATTTGTGGCATTGTTCTTTATTTTGCTATGTTGACGACAGCTACATCTTCAGGCGTTGCGGTGCTTTCTGGTGTGAAAGGAAGAAATGCGGGCAAATGGGCGTATATACTGTGTTTTTTGGCATTTTTTATGTCGTTTGTTCCCTTTGGAACATTGGTGCAGACGGTTTATACAGCCTTTGGGTTTATAGGAATCGTGTTACTAATAGGAATTTTTATAAAAATCTTGAGAAAATAAAAGAAAAAAGAATGTATTTAAAGGAAAAACGAGAAAATGAGGTATAATTTTAAAAAATGAATGCAAATACACGTTTTTTTCGGTTGCAATGGTGCGGAAAAAGTGCTATTATTATGAAGTGCCGAAAAAAGCCTATGATTTGTCGGGGTTTGGCGCAGTTTGGTAGCGCACTTGGTTTGGGACCAAGGGGCCGGGGGTTCAAATCCCTTAACCCCGACCAATTTAAGTGTATATGTGCTGGCGTAGCTCAGTTGGTAGAGCAGCTGATTTGTAATCAGCAGGTCGCGGGTTCGAGTCCCATCGCCAGCTCCATTTTTTTAATATTGAGGAAGAGTTCCCGAGTGGCCAAAGGGGGCAGACTGTAAATCTGTTGCTTGTAGCTTCGGTGGTTC
>JAZRPE010000010.1:0-18768 GCA_045649085.1 Congzhengia sp. | reverse complement strand
ACATCTAAAATAGGCTCTAAGATTTCGTGCTTGTATTTTACCTGTTCGGGGTTTTCCTTATTCTGCACATAGCGCGGAATCTGGTCCATAGGGCCAGGGCGGTAAAGGGAAATTCCCGCTATAATATCTTCTATACTTTCTGGCTTTAGCTCCTTCATAAACTGCTTCATACCGGCACTTTCCAGCTGAAAAACTCCCTCTGTTTCGCCGCGGCCAATCATCGCGTACACGCCGGGCTCTGAAAGATTAATTGAATCTATGTCAATACTCTCGCCTGTTGATGCCTTTATAATATTTAGCGCATCTTTTATGATGCCTAAATTACGAAGACCTAAAAAGTCCATCTTTAAAAGTCCAAGCTCTTCTACTGTATCCTTGGGGAACTGGGTAATTACTACATCGTCATTCTTTTGCAGGGGTAGGTACTCTGTTACAGGCTCACGCGCTATAACTACACCTGCCGCGTGCGTACCTGCGTTTCTTATTAATCCCTCTAGCTTTACAGCGTCATCAATAAGTTCTTTTGCTGTAGCGTCAGTATCATACTTTGCCTTTAAGTCAGGATTGAGGTTTAACGCCTTTTGTATGGTCATCTTAAGGTCAAATGGTATCATCTTTGCAATAGCATCGGTGTCGGCATAAGACACGTCCAATACTCTGCCCACGTCGCGTATTGCGTTTTTTGCCTTCATTTTGTTGAAGGTTATAATCTGGCAAACCCTCTCACGACCATATTTTTCTACAACGTAATCTATAACCTTCTGTCTATCCTCATTGCAGAAGTCAACGTCAATATCAGGCATAGACACACGTTCAGGGTTTAAGAAACGCTCAAAAATAAGACCGAATCTTATGGGGTCAATATTTGTAATTTCTAAGCAATAGCTGACAATACTGCCTGCAGCAGAACCTCTGCCCGGTCCTACGGGGATACCGTTGTCCTTGGCATATTTTATAAAGTCCCATACGATTAAGAAATAATCAACATAACCCATATTTCGGATTACATCAAGCTCGTAGCTAAGGCGCTGTGCAGCCTCAGCGTTTTCTCCGTATCGGCGCGCCATTCCTTCTTCACAAAGCTTTTTTAAATATTCATAGGATGTCATACCGTCAGGTACATCGTACTGGGGAAGTTTTAAAACACCAAACTCAAATGTAACATCGCATTTTTCTGCAATTTTTTCAGTGTTTTCAAGTGCCTCAGGGATTGCGCCGAAGAGTTCTTTCATTTCCTCTTCGCTCTTTAGATAAAATTCATCAGTTTCAAACGCCATTCGGTCGGTTTCCGATACTTTTCTGTTCATCTGGATGCACATTAATAAATCCTGATATTTTGCATCATTTTTTTCTATGTAATGAACGTCATTTGTGGCAACAAGACCGATATTATAGTCATTTGCAAGACGAATTATGCCTGCATTTGCCTTTTTCTGTTCTGGGATTGCGTGATTCTGAATTTCCAAATAAAAATCCGTACCGAAAAGGGCGTGGTACTTTTCTACTAAAGCTCTTGCGCGAGCGTCCTCGTCAGCTAGAATTGCCTGGGGAATTTCCCCAGCTAAACACGCCGACATACAGATTAAGCCCTCGTGGTATTCTTCAATAACAGAAAAATCTACTCTGGGTTTATAGTAAAAGCCGTCTATCCAGCCTTTTGACACTATTTTTACTAAGTTTTTATACCCTTCATTATTCTTGGCAATAAGCACCAAGTGATGAGTAGTGTTGGCGTTGTCGTGGCTTTTTTCATTCATATCGCGCGCCGCAACATAAACCTCACAGCCAATTAACGGCTTTATTCCTTGTGCGTTACATTCTTTATAAAAGTCAATAACACCGCACATATTGCCGTGGTCAGTTATAGCTAACGCTGTCATTCCCTGCTCTTTTGCACGCGAAACAAGCTGGGGTATTCTGCATTCTCCGTCTAAAAAGCTGAACTCAGTATGCACGTGTAAATGAACAAAACCCATAATAACCTCCAACGTATTTTTTCGCTATTTAATTCTATCATTACACAGGATAAAAATCAACAATTTTCTTCCGTTTTTTTCGTAAGTTTCATTGACTTTTTGAGCTATACAATGTATAATACTATAGAATAGGCTGATTATAGGTAGGCTTTTTCAATTTTTGATTTTTAAAAGAGGCAAGAATATGGTAACAAAAGAAAATATAACAGGCAAGCAAAGGGCATATCTCCGTGCGCTTGCTAATAAAGTCCCCGCAATTTTCCAGATTGGAAAAGAGGGAATTTCAGAAAATTTAGTTAAGCAGTTATCAGATGCGTTAAACGCCCGTGAGCTTATAAAAATTCACGTACTTGAAAACTGTGAGCTTTCTGCCCGCGAGGCAAGCGATGAATTATCTGATTTACTGGGCGCAATCCCCGTACAGACAATCGGCTCAAAGGTTGTTTTATATCGCCAGTCAGAGGATGAGAAAAAACGCACAATTGTTGTAAAATAACAGGAGGCATTATGGCACGCATAGGTCTTTTTGGCGGAACGTTCGACCCGCCCCACACAGGACATATTGAGCTTGCAAAGAGGGCTTTAGAAAACTTTAATCTTTCTAAAATCATATTTATCCCTGCAGGGAATCCACCGCACAAGCAAGAAAAAAAAAAGACCGACAAAATCCATCGTTACCAAATGGTAAAGCAGGCAACAAAAAATTATCCTGAGTTTTTCGTTTCGGATTTTGATATAAAAAACGAAAAACCAAATTATTCATATATCACAGTGCAGCACTTTAAGGACACATATCCCGATTCAGAGATTTACTTCATAATCGGCGCAGACTCTTTTCGTGATTTGCCCCTTTGGAAAAATTATAAAGAGCTGCTTACAATGTGCCATTTTATTGTAGTGGCACGCCCAGATGTAAAAAAAGAGGATTACTACACCAAATACACAGGCGACGAACCTGTGCCGTCAGTATTTTTTATAGAGGATTTTTCTTACGATTTGTCCTCAACTCAACTGAGAGAGCAAATCCCCAAAGGCACATACAATAAATGTGACCTGCCCGACGGAGTTTTGGAATATATCGAAAAAAACAGACTATACCCTAAGGAGTCGTTATGACCAAAGAACAAATGAAAGAAAAACTGGCAACATTGCTGACCGACCACCGCTATACCCACTCGCTGGGCGTTGTGGAAACGGCAGTAAAGATGGCGAAAATTTTCGATACAGATGTCGAAAAAACCGAAATTGCAGCATTGCTGCACGACTGTGCAAAGCAAATTCCCCATAACACACAGCTTGAAATGTGTCACAGCTTCGGCATCCCGTTAGACGAGGTCAAGGAAAAGGAATTGGGACTTTTGCACGCAGAGCTTGGCGCATATATGGCAGAGCACGATTTCGGAGTTACCGACCCTGAAATTTTAGACGCTATCCGTTACCACACGTTGGGGCGCAAGGCTATGAGCGACATGGAGAAAATCCTCTACCTTGCTGACATTATTGAACCCAACAGAAAAGTGTTTGACGGACTCAACGAGCTCAGGGAGCTATGCTTCGAGAATTTAGACAGAGCGTTGCTTTTCGGTTTCGGACTTACAATATCTCACACAAACAGACGAGGTCACATTCTGCATAATCAGACGATAGATGCTGAAAAATATATAAGAGAAAAACTTCGCAAGGAGGAAATTTTAGTGGATCAGGAAAATTCATTTGAAAAAGCAACCCTGGCGGTCAGGGTGTTGGATAAAAAGAAAGCGGCAGACATCAGTTGCCTTAAGGTTTCAAACCTGACGATTTTAGCTGACTACTTTGTTCTCTGCTCTGCAGGGTCAGCTACCCAGGTAAAGGCTCTGGCTGATAATGTAGAGGACGAATTTGCAAAAGAAGGTATTCATCCGACAGCCCGCGAGGGCAAGGGCGGCAACGAGTGGCTCCTGCTTGACTACGGCGATTTAATTATTCACATTTTTTACAGAGAAATGCGTGAATTCTACGGACTTGACAAACTATGGAATGACGCAGAAAGTATAGACATAAAAACTATTATCGACTAATCGGAGGCTTATTATGGAATACAATTACAAACAAATCGAGAAAAAATGGCAGGACAAATGGTACGCTGAGAATACGTTTGCAGCAAGCAACGACTTCACAAAACCGAAGTTTTATGGTCTTGTAGAATTCCCCTACCCCTCAGGTCAGGGCTTACACGTTGGTCATCCCAGAAGCTACACAGCTTTAGATATTATCGCAAGAAAAAGAAGACTTGAAGGCTACAACGTTCTCTATCCCATGGGTTGGGACGCATTTGGTCTTCCTACTGAAAACTTTGCTATCAAGAATAAAATTCATCCCAGAATAGTTACACACAACAACATTGCAAACTTCAAGCGTCAGCTGCAGAGCATCGGTTTTTCATTTGACTGGACTAAAGAAGTTTCCACAACAGACGAAAAATATTATAAGTGGACACAGTGGATATTCCTGCAGTTATTTAAGCGCGGTCTTGCTTACAAGCAGGAAATGCCTATCAACTGGTGCACAAGCTGTAAGGTAGGTTTAGCTAACGAAGAAGTTGTAAACGGCGTTTGCGAGCGTTGCGGCAGCGAGGTTGTGCAGAAAAACAAGAGCCAGTGGATGTTAAAAATCACAGAGTACGCTGAGCGTCTTATTTCCGATTTGGATGACTTGGATTACATCGAAAAAGTAAAAATCCAGCAAAAAAACTGGATTGGTAAATCTGAAGGCGCTGAGGTTGACTTTAAGCTTTCAGAATTAGATTACACATTAACAGTTTACACAACACGCGCAGATACACTTTTTGGCGCAACATATATGGTAGTATCTCCTGAGCACGAATTACTCACAAAATTTGCTGACAAAATCGAAAACATTGACGAGGTTCGCGCATATCAGGCTGAGGCTGCTAAAAAATCAGAGTTTGAAAGAACAGAACTTTCAAAGGAAAAAACAGGTGTAAAACTTTCTGGTATATCAGCTGTCAACCCCGTAAATAACAGGGAAATTCCCATATTTATTTCTGATTACGTTTTAACCAGCTACGGCACAGGTGCTATTATGGCCGTTCCTGCTCACGACGACCGCGACTGGGAATTTGCCAAGAAATTCAATCTCCCAATCATCGAGGTTGTTGCAGGCGGAGAAAACGTGCAAGAAGCTGCATTTACTGACATTTACTCAGGTAAAATGATAAATTCTGAATTCTTAAACGGCTTAGAAGTAAAAGATGCTATTGCTAAAATGATTGCCTACTTGGAAGAAAGAGGTATTGGCAAGAAAAAGATTAACTACAAGCTCCGTGACTGGGTATTCTCCCGCCAGAGATACTGGGGCGAGCCTATTCCGCTTATCCATTGTGACAAGTGCGGTTGGGTTCCTGTTCCTGAATCAGAGTTACCTTTGACATTACCTGAAACAGATAACTTTGAGCCTGGGGAAAACGGCGAATCTCCTCTAGCTAAAATGACAGATTGGGTAAATACAACCTGCCCATGCTGCGGCGCTCCCGCCACTCGTGAAACAGACACAATGCCTCAGTGGGCAGGCTCATCGTGGTATTTCTTAAGATATATTGATCCTGAGAATGATTCTGCAATCGCAGCCCAGGAAAAGCTCAGCTACTGGTTGCCTGTTGACTGGTACAACGGCGGTATGGAGCACACAACTCTTCACCTGTTGTATTCACGTTTCTGGCACAAGTTCTTATATGATATTGGCGTAGTTTCACAGCCTGAACCATATGCTAAACGTACCTCGCACGGTATGATTTTAGGCGAAAACGGCGAAAAGATGTCAAAGTCACGCGGTAACGTTGTAAACCCTGACGATATGGTAGAAAACTTCGGTGCTGACACATTCAGAACATACGAAATGTTCATCGGTGCATTTGACCAGTCCACACCTTGGTCAATCAATGGCGTAAAGGGTTGCTTCCGCTTTATTGAGCGTGTATGGAATCTTCAGGATATTTTAACAGATGAAGAAGGCTATAGCGTCGACTTTGAAAAGGCTATGCACAAAACAATTAAGAAAGTATCAGAAGATTACGATAAGATGAAGTTTAACACAGCCATTGCAGCCCTAATGGCATTAATCAACGACATCTACAAAAAAGGCTCAATTACTCGTGGCGAGTTAAAAACATTTATCACACTCTTAAACCCTGCTGCTCCTCACTTGACCGAGGAAATGTGGGAACGTGCAAACTTTGGCGGATGCCTTAACGAAACAGAATGGCCCAAGTACGATGAAGCTAAGTGCGTAGACGATACAGTTGAGATTGTTGCCCAGATTAATGGCAAGGTAAAAGATAAAATCCAGATTGCCGCCAACCTTTCAAAAGAAGAAATGGAGCGCGTTGCACTGGAGAATGAAAAAATCATTACTTTAATCGAAGGAAAGCAAGTGCTCAAAGTTATTTGCGTTCCCGGAAAGCTTGTAAATATAGTAGTTCGCTAACAAAATTAAAAGGCTTAACCCTACCGTTAAGCCTTTTTAACAAACGGAGAAATAAATGGACAAAAAAAATATTCGAAATTTTTCTATAATTGCACATATCGACCACGGCAAATCCACCCTTGCTGACCGTTTGCTGGAAAAAACAGGCACGATGACCGAGCGAGAAATGGAAAGTCAGGTCTTAGATAATATGGACCTTGAGCGCGAGCGCGGTATTACTATTAAGGCTCGTGCTGTAAGACTTTTATACAAAGCATCAGACGGAGAAGATTATGTTCTCAACTTAATAGACACACCAGGGCACGTTGACTTTAACTACGAGGTGTCGCGTTCTCTTGCTGCTTGCGAGGGCGCAATTTTAGTTGTTGACGCATCTCAAGGTATCGAGGCACAGACGTTGGCCAACACTTACCTTGCTCTTGACCACAACTTAGAGATTATGCCCGTTATAAATAAAATTGACTTACCTGCGGCACACCCTGAAATGGTAATCGAAGAAATTGAAAACGTCATTGGTATTCCAGCTAGTGACGCTCCGCAGATTTCTGCCAAAAACGGTATAAATATTGAGTCTGTTTTAGAGCAAATCGTGCAGATTATCCCAGAACCCAAAGGAGATGAGACAGCACCCTTAAAAGCGCTTATTTTTGACAGCGTGTATGATGCTTACAAGGGTGTAATTATATATTTTCGTGTGTTTGACGGCTCAGTTAAACCCGGCGACAGAATTCACTTAATGGCAACAGGCGCGGAGTTTGACGTTGTAGAAGTAGGATATTTAAACCCCAATGGCTTTTTAAAGAGCAGCGCAGTTTCTGCCGGCGAGGTCGGATACCTTACCGCCGCTATAAAGAGTGTGTCAGACACCCGTGTGGGCGATACAATAACTCTTGCAAACCGCAAAGCTCCAGACGCGCTACCCGGTTACAAACAGGTAAACCCCATGGTTTATTGCGGTGTGTACCCTGCAGACGGCGCAAAATATGGCGATTTGCGTGACGCTTTGGCAAAATTACAGCTAAACGACGCTTCCCTTTCCTACGAACCCGAAACCTCTGTGGCTTTAGGCTTCGGTTTTCGTTGCGGTTTTTTAGGACTCCTTCATATGGAAATCATTCAGGAGCGACTCGAGCGCGAGTATAATCTTGATTTAGTTACAACCGCTCCCGGCGTTATTTATAATGTGATGAAAACAAACGGCGAGATGGTAGAGATTTCTAACCCATCAAATCTTCCCGATGGCAGCGAAATTGACTATATGGAAGAACCTGTGGTAAATGCTGACATTATGTGTCCTACCGAGTTTATTGGAAATATTATGGAACTTTGTCAAGACCGCCGCGGTGTTTATAAAAATACAACTTATATCGATTCAACAAGAGCGCAGCTTCACTACGAGCTTCCTCTTAACGAAATAATTTACGACTTTTTTGACGCCTTAAAGTCAAAATCCAAGGGCTATGCATCATTTGACTACGAGCTTTCCGGCTATAAAAAATCTGAGCTTGTTAAACTTGACATACTCTTAAACGGCGAAATGGTTGACGCCCTGTCTTTCATTGTTCACTCATCAAAAGCGTATACCAGAGGCAGAAAAATTGCCGAAAAGCTAAAGGAAAGTATTCCCCGTCAGCTTTTTGAAATTCCCATTCAGGCGGCTATCGGCACAAAGGTAATTGCACGAGAAACAGTAAAAGCCATGCGAAAAGACGTACTTGCCAAGTGCTACGGCGGCGATATAACACGTAAGAAAAAGCTCCTTGAAAAACAAAAGGAAGGCAAAAAGAGAATGCGTCAGGTAGGCTCTGTTGAAGTGCCTCAGGAGGCATTTATGTCAGTATTAAAATTAGACGAGTAGGTGAAAATCTTGCGCGGACTATATGTTCACATACCTTTTTGTATAAAAAAATGCGAATATTGTGACTTTGTGTCCTTTTCTGACTGCTATCACAAAGAGGCGGCTTACTTATCTGCGCTGACAGAGGAAATGAAAATTTACCGTGGAGAGTCCGTTGACACTGTATACATCGGTGGCGGTACGCCTACGTCACTTACAACTCAGGGACTGGAATTTTTAATGGAAAACATTTTTCGTTATTTTGATGTGGCAGATGATTCCGAGATTACTATGGAATGTAACCCTGGTACCTGCAACTTAGAAAAGCTGAAAGCTCTTCGTGCTGCAGGCGTAAACCGTTTAAGCATCGGCGTGCAGTCATTCAACGATGCAGAGCTTGCAACAATAGGCAGAATCCACTCATCAAACGAGGCTATTTCCTGTGCCGTTGATGCAAAATTTGCAGGCTTTAAGAATATAAGCCTAGACCTTATGTTTGGCCTTCCCAACCAAACTGCAGAAACTCTTCGTGATACTCTCATCAAGGCATTCTCTGCAGGGGTAAACCACATTTCCTGCTACAGCCTTATCTTAGAAGAGGGGACACCTCTCTTTGAACGTGTAAAAACCAGACAGGTAATGCTCCCCACAGAGGATTCTGAGGTACAAATGTACCATACTGCTTGCGATATGTTAGAAAAATCAGGCTACCACCAGTACGAGATTTCAAACTTTGCACGAGGTGGTTTTGAGTCCCGTCACAACTTAAAATACTGGGATTGCACAGAATATATCGGTTGCGGATGTGCAGCCCACTCATATTACAACAATCAGCGGTACAACAATACAATGGATTTGGACGAATACATAGCATCGCCCCTTAAAAAGTACGATGTGAAAGGTTTGACCATCCGTGATAAAATGAGCGAGTTTATGTTTTTGGGGCTTAGAAAAACTCAAGGTATTTCTTCAAGAGATTTTGAGGAGCGATTCGGCTCGACCTTTTACTTTGAATTTAACGAGCCCATAAAGAAATATTTGGACTTGGGGCTTTTGGAAAAAGACGGAGATTTCCTGCGTTTTACTCCAAAAGGACTCAGATTTTCAAATACAGTTTTGTGTGAATTTGTGTGAGGAAACAATATGTTTTACAAAGTCAGCAATTTAAAAATGCCAATAACTTCGTCGATTGACGAAGTTTTTTGTGTTGCTCAAAAACAGATGGGAGTATCGTCCTTTGACGTAATATCCCGTAAAATTCTGCGAAAATCTATAGATGCCCGACACAAGCGGGTAAATTTTATCTATTCGATCTTAATTGAAACGGACAAAAGGGTCACAACGGGCGACAATATAATTCAAGCGGAAATAAAAGAAAAAGACCCTGTAGTTTTCGGTACAGAATCACTCTTACACAGACCTGTTGTTGTAGGATTTGGCCCTTGCGGAATGTTTTGCGCATTGACTCTGGCACGTCAGGGTTATCGCCCCATAATTATTGAGCGTGGAGCAAAAGTGGAGGAAAGAACTAAAAAAATCGACCGTTTTTGGCTTACAGGGGAGCTTGACACCAATACAAACGTGCAATTTGGTGAGGGCGGTGCAGGAACGTTTTCTGACGGAAAGCTCACTTGCCGAAATGGAGATGCGCTGATAGACGGAATTTTGCAAGACTTAGTGCACCACGGCGCACCAGAGGATATTTTGTATTCAGCACTTCCTCACATCGGTACAGATATTTTAAAATCAGTAGTAAAATCAATAAGAGAAGAAATCATTTCCCTTGGCGGCAAAATTTTATTTGATACCGCCGTTTGTGATATTAACATAAAAAATGCACACATAGAATCTCTTGCCCTTGCTGACGGAACTTCTATCCCCTGTGATGTTGCGGTTTTTGCCATAGGTCACAGTGCAAGAGATACCTACGAAATGCTCTACAAAAAAGGGCTTAAAATGATAAGTAAGACCTTTTCTGTGGGGGTAAGAGCCGAACACTTGCAGCAAAATATAGACGAGGCGCTGTACGGCGATTTTGCCGGACACCCTGCTCTTGGCGCTGCAAGCTATAAGATGTCCTGCCGTGAAAACGGAATTGGCTGCTACAGTTTTTGTATGTGCCCCGGCGGAACAGTTGTCACAGCAAGCTCTGAGGAAAATATGGTAGTTGTCAACGGAATGAGCAATCGCGCAAGAGATAAAAAAAATTCTAATAGCGCTATATGCATAAATGTAACAGAGAAGGACTTTGGCAAAAATCCCTTAGGCGCCATAGAATTTCAAAGAGATTTAGAAAAACGTGCGTTTGACCTTGGCGGCAAAAACTACAGCTCCCCTGTGCAGACCTTGGGCGATTATATAGACGGCGCAAAAACCACCACATTGGGAAAAGTAACGCCAAGCGTTACGAGAGGTTATGAATTTGCTGATTTAAACGATTTATTCACTCCTCACTTTAACTCATTCCTAAAGAGAAGTTTTGCGCAATTTGATAGAAAAATTCACGGTTTTGCAAGTCGCGATACTGTTTTAACAGGTGTAGAAACAAGGACCTCTGCCCCTGTGAGAATTTTACGAAATGAAGAATTTGTATCAGAAACAGTAGCAGGACTTATGCCTGCCGGCGAGGGTGCAGGATATGCAGGCGGTATTATGAGCGCCGCAGTAGACGGTATAAAATGTGCAGAAAAAATTATGAGTAAATATAGACCATTATAAAACAAAGGGCGGACGGAAAATAGCGCAGATTGGACAAACCGAACCCGCAGGGATACCCGAAGACGTACATAGGTACGTCGAGAGGTGTGGTTTGTTCAAAATACAAGGCGATAAAAATAGAAGAAATTCGTCAAATGACGAACTTCTTCCTTAATTTTTACATTATTTTAATTTTGTTAATTAAACAAGAGGCTTTGTTAAGGCTTTTGTTTGCCTTGTGTGGTGTGCGCATTTTGCTACAGCCCTTTTAAAATGTCTCGTATGCTACTGTTTCTTCCATCGGTCTGAATGTACTGTGCATTGCGATAGGTGCTGCATCAGGTGCAGGATATCCCATAACAAGCAATGCCACAGGCTCGAAATTTTGCGGAATGTTAAAAGTTTCTCTCATAGCGAAGGGGTCAAAATGCATTACCCAGCAACTTCCTACGCCGATATTGTGAGCCGCAAGCATCATGTGCGTGGTAACGATTGCCGCATCCACAGGAGCAGACATAGCACCATCGTATTTTCTTGTCCAGCTTTCCTCCATATTACAGCACACAAGCATAGCTGTAGGTGCATTAAAGTGACATTTTGTACAGTTTTTCAGTTTTTCTGCTGACTCGTCTGTGTTAAGAACGAGTATTCTCTGAGGCTGAAAATTACAGCCTGTTGGTGCTAAGTGACCTGCTGCGAGAATTTTTTCTACATCTTCTTTTTTCAGATGCTCGGGCAAAAAGCTTCTCACCGAGTATCTTTCATTTATAAGCTTTTCAAATTCCATAATTATTTCTCCTTATTTTCAGGTTTTATTTTTAAGATGAATTTGTTTACATACAGCATAAGCAGTAAAATCATTACAAATGACATTGCAGAGAGTATCTGCTGAGCATAGATATTTATGCCGAAAATCATATTGCCTGATTTTTGTATATAGTTTACCAAAGGTGTCACTAATATTGTCATACCGAATCCGCACAAACCGTACAAAGTCTGTTTTACTGCAACTACGTTCATTCTTTTTTGGGGTTCTATATAATCATATACTATGTTTACCTCGGCACTGTTTATTCCTCCGAATGCTATAGCAGAAAATACAGAGTATATGGGGAATAATATATGTCCGTTTGACGGATTTGCAAACATCATTGCAAAAAAGCCAACAGACATAAAAACATAGCAGATTATCAGCATTTTTGCAAAAGAAAATTTATCTGCAAATTTTCCCAGCAAAACCGAAGCAGGTATACGTGATGCGGCAGTTATAATAGACAAAAGCGTAATAAAGCTCATGGAAAAGCCAAGTTCTTTAATCTGATATGTGCCGTAAAAGGATATGGACATATTATAACACATCGACCACAAACCGCCAAGAAGTATGATACATACTGTCTTTTTTGATGTAAACATTTCTTTCAAGTCTTTAGTAATCGGTGTGCGTTCTTTTTCCTGAGGAGGTAACTCCACTGTTGATGCTAACGAAAAGGTATGTATAACAGAAAGTACCAAAACAGTAAGTGCACAGGTTATAAATGCAGAATTTATATCACCTGCAGCTTCCTGTCGGTCGATAACACGCCCCATTATGAACTGAAAAGCTATACCGCTGATTAGCGAAGCACCCTCTTTTATTGCGGTAAAACGTCCCCTCTGAAGGTCAGGAACGAAAGACATATACATATTGGTTTTCGGTGGAAAGACTGTATTTAATATAAAGTTTCCCACAAGAAAGAACACAATAAAAATCAAAGTTTTCAGCTGAGGATTTATATTTATAAACGGAACAGCGTACAAAAGCACAAATAACGTCGTGCTCAAAGTGTATAATGCTGTTACTTTGTTTTTTACCCTGCCTTTCCTGAAAAGAGGAATAGCAAGAAGCTGAAAAACGTATCCAAGCGCAACACAGGATGTTATTGTTGCGGTAAGACTATCCGAAAAACCCAATGCTCCTGTAAGCTTTGCAAGGTATGCGCCTGTTATTGAAATTGTTATAAGATAAAGAACTGTGTCCTGAATTATATTCAACAGCTGATTTTTAATTTGCAGTTTTTCAATATCCAAATCATCTATATTGTACATAACTTTTTCTCCTGTCAATTAATTTCACATACATTATAAACGCACCATTGCCAAAAAGCAACACAAAATTCACGAAATTTTTTCGAAAAAAACATAATTTGACATTTGTGCGTTTTATTGATAATATAAAAAGGTATAATATTGCTAAAGGAGAAAAATATGTTTTTAATAAATTTTTCAGGTAAACTCATTTTGTTTTTAAGACGAATCAAGGATAAAGTAGTTTCTCTTTATCAATTATCTCAGATTCCCCACGGCAAAAACTGTTCCATACGTGGCGGCAATTCCCGCTTTGAAGGGAATATCACATTCGGCGACAGTGTTACCATAGGTGTAAATTCTACGATTCTGTCAACCGAGGCAAAAGTCACAATCGGCAACAAGGTTCTTTTTGGACCTCACGTTTTTGTTATTACAGGTAATCACCAGATAAACCGCATAGGCGAATACATTACAGATATTCAGGAAAAAACTGAAGTATGCGACGAGGACATCGTGATAGAGGATGATGTATGGATAGGTGCAGGCGCCATTATTTTAAAAGGCGTAACCATCGGTCGCGGCAGCGTCATAGGCGCAGGAAGTGTTGTTACAAAAAGTACCGCACCCTACTCCATCAACGCAGGCAATCCCTGTAAATGTATAAAAATGAGATTTACAGAAGAAGAAATAAAAGAGCACGAAAGACTTCTTGAAAACAAGGTACAGCAATGAAAAATTACAAAATAACAATTCAGTATGACGGCACAAAGTATAACGGCTGGCAACGTCAGGGAAACACCAAAAACACCATTCAGGAAAAGTTTGAGTCGGTACTATCTCTGATGTGCGAAAAAAGCGTGGAGATTTTCGCATCAGGCAGAACAGATGCAGGTGTGCACGCTGTTTCTCAGGTTGCAAACTTCAAGTGCGAAACGGATAAGTCAACAGATGAAATAAAGGACTACTTAAACCGCTATCTCCCTGCTGATATACTGGTTACGTCTGTCGAGGAAGCACCTGAACGTTTTCACAGCAGACTGAATGCTGTATCAAAAACCTATGAATACACCATTGCCACAAAAAAGCCTGATGTATTTATAAGAAAGTATGTATACTTCGCAGATACAACGCCCGATACTGACAAAATGCGAAAAGCATCTGAATTACTTCTGGGCACTCACGATTTTCTGGGTTTTTCATCAGTAGGCAAAACAAAAAAATCCACTGTGCGCACCGTGAACTTTATAAACATAGAAGAATCAGACAGTCTTGTTGCAATAAAAATCAATGCAAACGGATTTTTGTACAATATGGTAAGAATTATTGCAGGTACGCTTTTTGACATCGGAATCGGAAAGTTAGATATCGATGATATAGAAAAAATCTTTGATACTAAAAAAAGAGCAGATGCAGGCACAACCTTGCCCGCCTGCGGACTGAAGCTTTGCGAAGTTTTTTATAAGGAGTAAATATGAATCTGTATTTCGCGCCCCTTGAGGGCATAACCACTTATACATACAGAAATGCACACAAAGAGATGTTTTCAGGGGTTGACACATACTTTGCACCCTTTATCGTTCCTACGGAAAACGAGCGCATAAGCATGAAAACCCTAAAAGACATACTCCCCGAAAACAACAAAACGAAAATCATACCTCAGGTGCTTTGCTCAAGCGGCGAGGCTTTTTGCGAGCTTGCAAAGAAAGTACGTGATCTTGGCTATGATGAGGTAAACTTAAATCTCGGTTGCCCCTCAGGCACGGTAGTAAAGAAAAAGCGTGGCTCAGGTGCACTCAGAGATACTGACGAACTCAAAAAACTGCTTGATTACATATTCACCAACGGTAATATTAAAATTTCTTTAAAAACAAGAACAGGCTTTTACTCCCACGAGGAATTTTACGACCTTGTGGAAATTTACAACGACTACCCTGCCACTGAGCTTATAGTACACCCCAGAGTGAGGGAGGAGCTATACAGCGGAGTGCCTAATATGGACTCTTTCAACATTGCATACAAAAATTCACGACACAAGCTCTGCTATAACGGTGACATTGTAACGGCAGAAGATTTTCAGAAAATCAGCACCCTCTACCCCGATCTGAACTCTGTTATGATAGGCAGGGGTGCGATACAGAACCCTGCAATTTTCAGAGAAATAAAGGGTGGAGAGCGAATAAAAACGGAAGAGCTTGTCCACTTTTCCCGCACTTTGGAAGAAAGGTATCTTGATGTTTTGGGTTGCGAGCACTACACCGTTCACCGACTTAAGGAAATATGGCTTTACATTATGAAGAATTTCCCCGACGACAAAAAAGGAACAAAAGCCATAAAAAAATCGAATTCTTTAAAAGATATTAATGATGCAATAAAATATTTAAAATAATTATCCGCAACTCACGGATAATTATTTTTTTGACATTCGACACGGTATATGGTACAATTAATAAGTAATTATTTTTTTGAAAGAGGTTGAAAAAATGACATTTAAAAGAGCAGATATTTTATTGCCGACCTTTTCTCATGACGCAGAGAAAATGAAAAAATGGAGCGTGGTTGCCTGCGACCAGTACACATCCGAGCCTGAATACTGGAAAGAAGCAGATTCATGTGTGGATTGTTGCCCTTCTACTCTCCGCCTGACGGTGCCTGAAATATATTTAAACGATGCAGACATTGATGAGCGCATCAAAAATACAAACGCCGCTATGGCAGATTATATGGAAAAAGAAATTTTCACAGAATATAAGAATTCTTATATTTTTGTAGAAAGAACCCTCGCAAACGGTGCAAAAAGACTTGGTATCGTAGGTATGGTTGACCTTGAAGCTTACGATTATTCCGTTGGCTCAAAGTCAAAAATCCGCGCAACCGAGGGAACGGTAGTGGAAAGAATACCACCCCGTCTGAAGGTTCGTGCAAATGCTTTAATCGAGCTTCCCCACATTATGATGCTTATTGATGATGTGGCTTGCAACATTGTCGAGTCAAACACAGCGAAAACCGGCGAATTTAAAAAGGTTTACGATTTTGATATGATGCAAAATTCCGGTCATATCACAGGCTATGTAATGAGTGATGCGGCAGCAGATGAAATCGACAGAAAGCTTGCGGCTTTAGATGACCTTGACGCATTCAATAAAAAATACGGCGTAAATGAAGAAAGCCCACTCATCTACGCTATGGGCGACGGAAATCACTCTTTAGCCACAGCTAAAGCAAATTACGAAAACCTGAAAAAAGAAATAGGCGAAGATGCCAAGAATTCACTTGCTCGCTACGCTCTTTGTGAACTTGTAAATCTTCACGATAAATCTTTGGAGTTTGAGGCTATTCACAGAATTGTGTTTAACGCATCAGGCGAAGGCTTTATAAATGCACTCAAAGCAAAGTATGACGTAAGCTTTGACGGTGGCGAAGGTCAGACGTTCACATTTGTTTATGCAGGCGAAGAAAAGTCAATAACAGTCAAAAATCCTGATGAGTACTTAACCGTTGCAACTGTGCAGAAGGTAATTGATGCCTACATAAAAGAAGTCGGAGGCGAGGTTGACTACATCCACGGCGAAGATGTAGTAAGAAAGCTCTCGGAAGACACCAACAACTTTGGTATAATCTTAGAAACTATGGACAAAAAAGACCTTTACAAATCTGTAATCTTAGACGGAGCGTTGCCCAGAAAAACATTTTCAATGGGAGAAGCCTGCGACAAAAGATTTTATACCGAAGCACGAAAAATCAAATAATTGTTGCGTGTTTCGACAAAATATGCTAAAATATATCTAACTTAATTTATGGAGGAAAAAAAATTATGGAAAACAGAAGCAGTTTTTCGGGCAAAATCGGTTTTGTCCTTGCTGCTGCAGGTTCTGCTGTTGGTTTGGGTAATATCTGGAGATTCCCCTACCTTGCAGCAAAGTACGGCGGCGGTATATTCTTATTGGTTTACATCGTTTTGGCTGTAACCTTCGGTTACGCTCTTATGAATGCAGAAATCGCTCTCGCTGATAAAACCGGTCTTTCTGCAATCGGTGCATTCCAGTCACTTAACAAAAAGTATTCATTCATCGGCTGGTTGGCGGCTTTGGTGCCCGTTATTATTCTGCCCTACTACTCAGTAATCGGCGGTTGGGTTACAAAGTATCTTGCGGCATTCATCTCAGGCGGCGGTCACGCAGCAGCTGCTGACGAATATTTTGGCGGTTTTATCACAGCGGCAGGCGAACCTGTTTTATGGTTTATGATATTCTTAGGCGTTACAGCCTTAGTTGTGCTTTTCGGTGTAGAAAAGGGTATTGAAAAGGTAAGTAAGTTTATGATGCCTGTGCTTGTTATACTTTCAATCGGTATTGCAGGTTACGGCCTTACAATGCCCGGAGCACTTGACGGCGTTAAGTATTACTTATTGCCTGATTTTTCAAAATTCTCAGCAACAACCGTTCTTGCGGCAATGGGTCAGCTTTTCTACTCAATGTCACTTGCTATGGGTATTATGATTACATACGGCTCTTATATGAAAAAAGACGTAAGTATCAAATCTTCTGTTAAACAGATTGAAGTTTTTGATACAGGCGTAGCATTTTTAGCAGGTCTTATGATTATCCCTGCGGTGTTCACATTCTCAGGCGGCACACCCGAAGCATTGGGTAAAGGCCCCAGCCTTATGTTTGTAACACTTCCCAAGGTATTCGAAACAATGGCAGGCGGTCAGATTGTTGGTGCGGCGTTCTTCGTGCTTGTACTTTTGGCGGCACTCACATCATCAATCTCACTTTTTGAAACAGTACTTTCATTTGTCTGCGACAAAACAAAAATCAGCAGAAAACCTGCTTGTCTGATAGTATTTGTGGGTTCAGTTATTATCGGCTTGCTCTCTTGCTTCGGTTACAGCATCTGGTCAGATGTACTGGTATTCGGTATGCAGTTCTTAGACTTCTTTGACTTTATATCAAACAGCGTATTGATGCCCGTTGTTGCGTTTATGACCTGTATCTTCATCGGTTACATCGTTAAGATGAACACAATCATAGACGAAATCAACCTCAACCAGAAAGCACAGAAGCACACATTGCTTACTGTTATGATTAAGTATATAGCACCAATATTCATCGTGCTTATCTTGATTTCATCAGTACTCGATGTACTTGGAATTATGAAAATATAAAGAACTTTAAGTTTAAGGACCACAAAAACTTTGTTTTTGTGGTCCTTTAGCGTACATAAGGAAAAGAAAAAAATGTTTCAGAATGGACAAACCGAACCCGAAGGTGTATGTGTATACATCGAGAGGTGAGGTTTGTTCATAGCAAAAGGCATCAATTTACACAAATTCGTTTTTACGAATTTGCACCAAAATTTACTAAACAATCAATGCATTGCCTTTTGCGTTCTGAATATTTTTTACTTTCCTAACTGTCCGTTTTTTGGTACTCTTCTTGTGTTATATTGTAATTACAGTAAAACAAAGGAGGACAAAATTATGGAATTTTTATTTTTTGCACTGGCAGGAGCGTATATTACAATTTGCATCGAGGATGCAAGAAAGGTAAAAGCAAGAGCAAGAAGAAAGCAGTTGCAATAGTGTCCCTTTTATAGTACAATAAAAATATACTGTATCTGGGAGGAACAAAAAATGGCAAAGGGCGCAGGTCAGAAAATCAAAATTTTATATCTGATGAAAATTATGTACGAGCTAACAGACGATGTCCA
>JAZRPE010000009.1:0-23234 GCA_045649085.1 Congzhengia sp. | reverse complement strand
AAAGCAGCAGCGAGCCGTGAAAATAAGCACGTTGTTGTTGAAATAGTTCAGTAAAAAGCGCTCTTATGAGCGCTTTTTATTTATATAAAAATACGGAGCACCCATAAGGGTACTCCGTGTTTTGGTGCGGATAACAGGACTTGAACCTGCATGAAATCGCTTTCACATGGACCTGAACCATGCGCGTCTGCCAATTCCGCCATATCCGCAAAATTCTGCTCGACCCTGCTATTTTACCACAAAATTTAAAGTTTGTCAATTAATTTGCCTCGTCTTTTTGTTGTTTCATCAAAAAATCGTAATAATCAAGCACCGCGCATTTAATTTTTGTGGATACTCCTCTTAAGTCAAGGCTTGTGATGGAGTGCAGCTTATTGCTAAGCTCTTCAAGCTCACGCAGTTCCTCTTCGGAGCGCAGTGACATTTTTATGCTGCTTCTGCCCAAAAGATAGTCAATGCTTACGTCAAAATAGTCAGCAAAGAGGCGGATTGTGTCGCCGTCAGGCTGGCGTATGCCACGCTCATAATTGCTGATGCAGGTTCTGGTGGTGTTTAGCTCCTGTGCCAGACTGTCCTGTGAAAGTCCCCGCAGTTTTCTTAAGGTTTTTAAATTTTTATCAAAATTATCTGTGTTGTAGCTCATATTTGTGTCCTCCTTTGCTGTCTTAATAAAGTATATCATCCCTGAATTTAAAATCAATAGTTCCGAGCAAAATGTGACAAATGTTTCACTTGGGAAAAATGAGTTTCTTGACAGTAATTGAATAGAGTGATAAAATAGAAATACACGGAATATTTACCAATAAAATAATAAAATATAGATAAAACAACTGAATATGGAATATAATAACACAAAGACATTTAAAACGAAAAACAAGTGGAGGAATTATGGATAGAAATATCATACTTGTAGGTTTTATGGGAACGGGCAAGACAACCATAGGCAGACGTGTATCAGGAAAACTGAATATGGACTTTTATGACACAGATGAATATATAAAAAAGTGTGAGGGAATGAGCGTTGCGGAGGTTTTGACAAAAAAAGGTGCTAAGTATTTTGAGGGTGCTCAGCGCTTTGCGGTGCAGAATATCTGTGAGAATAAAAAGGCCCTTATTGCCACAGGCGGAGGCACTTTGTCGGATGAAAAATGTCGTGAGATTTTGTTTAATAGTGGTATTACGGTATGGCTTAGGGCAAAGCCTGAAACCATCTATGAAAACCTCACGAATTCACGGAATAAACGTGTAGAGTTAGCGGGCAAATCCTTAGAAGAGATTATTGAGATTATAGAGCTTTACTCTGCGGATTATGAAAAGAGCGACATTGTGATTGATGTTGACGAAAACACTAACCGCGACATAGACGCGGTGGTGGACAAAGTAGTTTCAGAAATAAAACAATATACAGAGGAGAACTAAAAAATGAGCGATTGTATTTTTTGTAAGATTATAAAGGGCGAAATCCCTTCAACAAAGGTGTATGAGGACGAATTAGTTTACGCATTCCGCGATATTAACCCTGTTGCGCCTGTGCATATTTTGATTATCCCCAAGGAGCATATCTGCTGTGCAAATGAGTTAGAAGATTGCCACAAGGAATTGGTGGGACATATTATTTTGACTGCTGCTAAAATAGCCAAAGCAGAAGGTGTTGCTGACGATGGCTACCGTTTGGTAAACAACTGTGGAGCGCAGGCAGGACAGACAGTATTTCACCTGCATTTTCACTTACTTGCAGGGGACAAATTCGACAGAATGGTGTAGGTGGGAGCGATGTTTAAGATAGGTTGCCATTTATCGGCGTCAAAGGGATTTCTTGCTATGGGCAAGGCTGCCACATCAATCGGGGCAAACACCTTTCAGTTTTTTACAAGAAACCCCAGAGGGGGAGCGGCAAAGGATTTGGACGCTGCTGACATTGGGGCGTTTTTGGACTATTCACGAGAAAACGGCATAGACGTTATACTGGCACACGCACCCTATACATTAAATGTGTGTTCGGCAGATGCGGGAATTCGCGAATTTGCAAAAAATACTTTTATTGATGACATAAAGCGAATGGAGGCAGTTCCGGGAAATTTATATAATTTTCATCCGGGTAGCCATGTTGGACAGGGTGCAGATGTTGGCATAGAAATGATTGCAAATACATTGAATGAAATAATTTATCCTGAGATGACCACCACAATCCTGTTGGAAACTATGGCGGGAAAAGGTTCAGAGGTAGGCAGAAGCTTTGAAGAGTTAAAAGAGATTATCGACCGCGTGGAGCTTTCTGATAAGCTGGGCGTGTGCCTTGATACTTGTCACGTTTATGATGCTGGGTATGACGTTGTGAATGATTTAGACGGGGTTCTTGAGGCTTTCGACAAGGTAATAGGAATAGACAAGCTTCGTGCAGTTCACATAAACGACAGCAAAAATCCCTTCTCAAGTCACAAGGACAGGCACGAGGTTATTGGCGGCGGTTCTATTGGGGAGGCGGCTTTTAGCAGGATTATAAATCATCCGCAGCTTTGCGACCTTCCGTTTTATCTTGAAACACCTAATGAATTAGACGGCTATGCAAAGGAAATAGCGCTTTTGAAATCGTTACGAAAGTAGAATAAAATATGAAGACGCTTTTAGAAAAATTAAAAGAGCATAAAGTTGCCCCTTATCATATGCCAGGTCACAAAAGACGCGCAATTGCTCAGGGGCTTCCTTATGATATTGATATTACTGAGATAGAGGGCTTTGACAATCTTCACGATATGCAAGGTGTCCTAAAAGATGTGGCAGACCGCGCGTCAAGGCTCTATGGCAGCGAGGCGGCGTTCCCTTTGATAAACGGCGCAACCTGTGGAGTACTTGCAGGGATATACACCTTTACGCGAGAAAATAAAAATATATTAATCGCGCGAAATTGTCATAAATCTGTATACAATGCAGTTGAACTTTTTGGGCTTAATCCCACTTATATAATGCCCACAACAGAGGAATTAGGCATTATGGGAAAAGTGACACCTGAGAGTGTCCGAGTAGCGCTGGCAAACGGCGACATTGGCACAGTTGTTATTACCTCTCCCACCTATGAGGGAGTAATATCCGATGTTTCTGCTATCTATGAAGTTTGCAAGCGCAATGGAGTGCATCTTTTTGTGGATGCTGCTCACGGGGCTCATTTTCTGGATAACCCCATAAAGTGCGATATGTGTGTTATGAGTCTGCATAAAACCTTGCCGGCACTGACTCAGACAGCTCTGCTGCACATATACTCACAGCAGGTGGAGATAGATACTGTGCGTCACGCTTTATCAATTTTTGAAACCTCAAGTCCCAGCTATGTATTACTGGCGTCTATTGATGAATGTATACGCTACGTTGAAGAGAATAAAAAGGACTTTGATATACATAAAGGAAATCTTACATATTTTTACGAGCAGGTTGCAGCCCTTGATAATATGAGAGTTTTCTGCTTTGACGACAGGAGCAAAATCATAATTTCGGCGACAGATGGCTATGATTTGGCAGACAAGCTTCGCCAACACAACATTGAGGTGGAGATGGCGTCTGAGAATTACGTTATTGCCATGGCAACTATTGCGGATAAGCTGAACGATTTGCAGATATTATTACGTGCACTTTATAGAATAGATAAGACATTGCCTCCGTACAATGAGGTAAAGCTTCCCCAAATCAAAATCCCAAAAAGATCAGATTGTTCAGGTGCAGGAGAATTTTTGGATTTATCACAGTGCGAGGGAAAAATTTCAAAGGAGTACATCTGGGCGTATCCTCCTGGTGTGCCTGCTGTTGCACCAAATGAGATAATAGATAAAGAAATTATTGAATACTTAAAATCAAAAAAGGAACTTAAAAGCACAAAGGGTAAATACCCGAAGATTTATATTAAAAAAGACTAAGCAAAGCTTAGTCTTTTTATTATTCTTCTGGTTTATATGACATAATCAACGCTGCAATAATGTATGCCAAAAGTCCTGAACCACAGGCAAGGGCTACAATTACAGTTATCAGTCTTACGAGTGTTGAGTCTACCTCAAGATATTCTGCCACACCGCCGCAAACGCCGCAGAGTTTTTTGTCGGTTTTTGATTTGTAAAGTTTTTTCATAGAAAATCATCCTTTCTAAAAAAGTTATTACATTCATATAATACAATATTTGTTGGTTTTTGTCAACAAAAGTCCATTTGACACAATATACCTTTTGTGGTAGAATTACCATAGAAGCATAAAGGAAAGAAGTCTTATTATGAAAGCTTTAATGATTATGAATCCCGTATCGGGAAAAATGTCTTTAATAAGAAATTTTGCTGAGATTACCCGACTTTTTAAGGAAGCGGGTTATGAGCTTGATATCCGCTGCACCTCAGGGCGCGGCAGTGCTCAGCAAATAGTAGAGAAAAACGCTCTTGATAACGATATTATCATCTGTTGCGGCGGCGACGGTACATTAAATGATATTATAAACGGAGTTATGGAGAGCGAGGTATCTGTGCCTGTGGGTTATATTCCCTGCGGAACAACAAATGACTTTGCATCAAGCATCGGCTTGTCAAAGAATGTGGTGCGCGCAGCAAAGGATATTATCACAGGTGTTCCCACAGAGGTTGACGTGGGAAAATTCGGCGATGCATATTTTTCATATGTAGCGTCATTTGGCGCTTTTACCCAAAGTTCTTATGCAACGCCGCAAAATATGAAAAACACCCTTGGTCACTTTGCTTATGTCCTAGAGGGCGTCAGAGAAATTCCTTATCTTAAGCCCACAGTGTTAAAGATAACTACAGAAACAGGCGATGTTCATAGGGGGGAGTATGTGCTGGGAGCAGTTGCAAACTCTACTTCTATAGGCGGTATAATTAAGCTTGATACCGCGTATGTAGATATGTCGGACGGGGAGTTTGAAGTTTTGCTAATCAAGTACCCAAAAAACATAATGGATTTAAATAATATTATAACTTCGCTGAACACTAATGATTATGATAATCCGTCTATTTCGTTTTTCCGAGCCAAGGGGCTTACTGTAGAAAGCGCAGAGCCTATACAGTGGTCGTTGGACGGCGAGTGCTTTGAGGCAAAGGAAAAAGAAACTATAAAAAACTATCAAAAAGCGATTACAATAATTTTACCAAAGAAATAAGACTTGGAGCCCTGCTCCAAGTCTTATTTTTTTAGATAGCTGCGCTAAAAGCAACAGCCGCCTCGTACAATTAAGGCTGATTGAATTTAGATGCAGAATGGACAAATCGAACCCGTAGGGGTGTGCCCCGAAGTCGTACAAAGGTACGACGAGAGGTTCGTTTTGTCCGTAGTCAAAAGGCGTAATAAAAAAAGAGAATCGCACATAAATGTGCGATTCTCAACATAATTCTTTTAAAATTATTATATTATTTTTGCCTTTTGATGGTCTGCGCTAAAAGCAACAGCCGCCTTAGTCATTGGTATCTTTTTCGTATTCCAATATTGCTCCGTCGTCAGCTTTAACCTCTACGTCGTATTCTACATTGTCCTTTCGGAATTCCACCTCATAGCGCCACACTCCGTCGTCAAGAGCCAAGTCTATTCGCTCAAAGGTAACGCCATCAGCGCTGATTCCTGCTTTTGATAACGCCATTTCCTTGGCTTTTTCTTCTCCTATAACTTTTGATGTGTCAATGGTGGACTGCGTCTGTTGGTTATCGCTTGTGTTTTGTGAGTCTTGGGTCTGATTGTTATTGTTTTCATTCGCGTCGGGCATCATTGATTCAATAGGATCCATAGGATCGTCCATACCCATACATCCGCCGAAAAGTGCCAGTGAGAAGATCATACACAGAAGTATTGTTATTACCTTTTTCATTTATAAGCCTCCTTTAAATTTAATAAAGCCGCACTGATTAACAGCACGGCTTTATTTTAACCTATTATTTTTTTAATTATTCTTCTTCAAATACGTCTTTGCCCAGTGAGCAAACGGGACAAACCCAATCCTCTGGAACATCCTCCCAAGCCGTGCCGGGAGCAACACCGTTATCGGGATCGCCAACCTCAGGGTCATAAACATATCCGCAAGGACATACAAATTTTGCCATTTTCAAATCTCTCCTTAATTTTATAATGTTAATGAGGGAGCGGTGTATACGCGAGCTGCGTACTCAGCATCCAAAGAGTAAAGTCCCTTTGAATCGTTGCCAAAAAGCTCCATCTTTTTAATCATATCGTCAGCGCTCTTTTCTTCTTCAAGCTGCTCTTTTACAAACCAGTCAAGAAACTGCATTGTTCTGAAATCCTTCACATCGTATGCAGCAGCATAGATGTTGTTGATAAGACCGGTCACATACTGTTCGTGTTCAAAACCAAACTTTAAGGGGTCCATTAAGGTTTTAAACACTTTGTCGGGCTTTGCAACAGCATCAAGAGTTGCTCTTACACCGTTTTGCTGCAAGTACTTGAGCATCAGCATTGCGTGGTCTCTTTCTTCCTGAGCCTGAATCATATACCAGTTAGCAAAGCCATCTAAGCCCTGCTCTTCATAGTATATGGAAAAATCCAAATATAAATACGCAGAATATAATTCTTTGTTTATCTGTTCATTAATTAATTTTGCTACTTTTGTATCTAACATAAATATAACCTCCAATTTTTAAAATTGATAATGATTATTATTTTCAATCTAATTATATATAAAATTATATCCTTTGTCAAGAGTTTTTATAAAAAAATTGATGAATTTTATAAAAAATAAGGACTGCCGAAAAAAGCCCGACAGCCCTTAAGTTTTTTATATCGTTGCGCCACTCATAATATCAGAGATTATATCCAAAACCTTCTGGTGACAACCGCCGCAGCCTGTTGAGCAGTGTGTTACCTCCTGCACACTTTTAAAAGCACTTAAAACGTCGTCAAAGCTTTTAAGATTGTGCATTGCATCGGCAATGTTGTTGTAGCTTACCTGCATACAATTACAAACCATATAATTTCCAGTCATATCTATCACCTATTATTTGAAATATCTCTTGAGTAAACCTTCTAAACCTCTACCGTGGCGAGCTTCGTCGCGAGCCATTTCGTGAACTGTGTCATGGATTGCGTCAAGACCGTTTTTCTTAGCACAAGCAGCTAAATCAAACTTACCCTGTGTTGCACCATATTCACAGTCAACGCGCCAAGCCAAGTTTTCCTTTGTTGTAGCTTTCATATTGGGCTCTAAATCTTCGCCTAAGAGTTCAGCGAATTTTGCCGCGTGCTCTGCTTCTTCATAAGCTGCTTTTTCCCAGTAAAGACCTACTTCGGGGTAGCCTTCACGATGAGCGATACGAGCCATGCAGAGGTACATACCAACTTCTGCACATTCACCGTTGAAGTTTGCCATCAACTGGTCAAAGATATATTTTTTACCTTCTTCTGAAATGTCGGGGTTGTTCTTTACAGTTTTTGCGTAAACGCCGTATTCGTGCTCTGCAGCCAACGCTGCGCCTTCTTTCATTTCAGTAAACTTTTCGCCGGGTACCTTACATAAGGGACAAGCCACAGGGGGCTCTGTACCTTCGTGAACATAACCGCAAACGGGACATACAAATTTTTTCATAATAAATTCCTCCATAATAATATTTATATTTTTTAAAATTATTTACATGCTTTACAAACCCCAAAAAAGTAGAGTCTGTGGTTTTTGTGTTCAAATCCTTTGGGGAGATTTGTGTCTATGACCTCCTGAGGCAGTGAGAAGAACATATCAAAAACTCTGCCGCACTCTGTACACACAAAATGCTGATGGTCGCTGATGTCGGCGTCAAAGTGAGTTTTGCCGCCTGCTTCAACCCTTGTCAGCTCGCCTGCATCTGCCAGTTTGTTACAGTTTCTGTAGACTGTAGCAAGACTAAGGTTGGGTAGCTCTGCTTTTAAGTCCTGATAGATTTCCTCGGCAGTGGGGTGCGCCGTTGTGTTTTTTAAATAATTTAAAATGCACTCTCGCTGTCTTGAAAAATTCATAAGACACCTCCTTGCGAAATTAAAAATGATAATAATTATTGTTTTCAATAATAATTATATCCATACATATATCTGTTGTCAAGAGTTTTTTATAAAATTTTTAAAAGAAAAGACAGGTAGTATAAAACCACCTGTCTTTTGTAGGACATTACAGACCGTTTTGCGGTCAAGGAGTTATAAAAGCTCTTAAACACTGAGGCAAATCAGATTTTGTGCTTAATAAATTACAATCGAAATGGTGTCCGTTTTCCAAGAAAAACATTACCATCATATCAGAATTTCTGCTGCTGCCTGATTTACAATATTCATAAACCTCAGCGATTTCTTCGGGGTTTTCTATAACCAACGGAAATTCCCAGCCTTCTACCTGTATCATTTTTGAAGAGTATGCTACTTCTCCGTATCTGCCATAGTATTCCACGCCAATTTTTGTGATGTCTGATGCATTGGGAAGTTGTGCTAAAGCGCTATATTTTTCGATTAGTCCCAATGTGTTTTTATATGAGGGACGGATATAGTAGGTTTCTGATTTTTCTAAGATATTTTCATCTGTTACTGGTGTGCCGTCCTCATAAGTGGCAGCTGCTCTGTAAGAAACCTCAACACGAGTATATGCGCTGCCGCGGGCTGCGTATTCATCATAAGGAGCGTTTCTTGTGTCCTTTTTTAAAGCCTCAAGAAATTCATTTATAGTCGCCTCATCCTGATACATTACTGCTGCGGCATTGGCTATTCTTTCGTCATACACAGACACGCTGGTGTAGGTACGCTTTGTATCGCGCAGAATGGGGAAATAGGTTTTTCTCACAGTATCCGTTGTAACGATAGGTTCTAAGAACGCTTTGTATTCTGTGTAGTCAACGGTGTAGCGGCGTGAAAGAGTTCTGCCGCTTTTCAGCTTATAACGGAGCGTCAGTATCCAAGGCTCCTCAAGGGTTTCTGCCACTTGCTCCTCATCGGTCAGGTACAGATGGAGCGTGCAGACATTTTTAATATCCTCAATATCCGTTAAATTCGGAGAAAACTCCTCGTTTAATTTATATCTCTTGCCGTATTCGTCGTAGTACCAGTTGTAATCTGTCGAATTGACACCATTTTGCTCAAAGGTTACAAATTCTACACTTTGGGCTACAGGTACGCGACGCTCATAGCCTGTCAAATCGTAGTGGAATATGGTAAATACGCAAACTATAGCCAATGAGTATATGATTATGGGCTTTAAGAGTTTCAGACCACGGAAGCTCTTCTTAACGAGCATTGTGGCAATAATTAAGCCAATAATACCAAATGGCAGCATAGTTAAGGAGTTTTCCACACTCCACAAAGCGTTAACATATGCAAAGCCGACTGCGCCTGAGCAGATTGCCACGCCGAAAACAAATATGGGGCGAAGTACGGGAAATGCCACAACCTCTGAGTGGTTTTCCATATTTCTTGCTCGGTACAGAAAATATGCAATTGCCAAAAGTGCTGCAGGCAGTAAGATGTAGAGAGCTACACCGCCTAATGTGAGAGTTTTTGTAATTGTAAGGTACAGATATTTCTCGCACCAAAATTCTGAACTCATTACGTTACCGTAGAGCTGAGCGTATGCGAAAAACTTGCAAAACGCCTCGGCAGCAAGTGGAAGCAGTCCGAATATATATGTAAATATAAGGTTTGCAACTACGTTGCCGCATATCATTGCAACTGCCGTTGCCAGCGCAAACGCCACAAAGCTGTAAAGTGCCGCAGCAGATAAGCACTGTAAAAGGTGTACCACATCAAATGTTTGTGCAAAGCCTGATTCCAATCTCATAACCAACAGTATAGCACCGTTTACAATCAAAGGAATTAAAAACATTAAAATTCCTGAAACCGCGTGTGACACAAAGGAAGCACCACGGGAAACGGGGACACTGTGAGCGAATGTTGAGGATTTTCCTGACTGCAGATAAGAAAACAGGAATACTGCCAGCACCACAGGAACGATTAATGCCAAAACAAAAGAGGGTATCATATAGCGGTAAAGAGTTGAATAGACAAGCTCGCAGTTTCGTTCAAAACGCATCGCAACAGCACCTGTTGTAGGACTGTTGAAATATCTTTCCATAAAGGTAAACACACACATTAAAAACAGTGAGAGAGTGTGTACCGCGGGAATCCACCAAAGGCGCTTGAAATCTGATTTTACCAAGGTTTTATTAAAGAATGATGTTTTCAAACTCATAACCTAAACCTCCTAACTCATAGATAAATACTTCCTCCAAGGTGAGAGGCAGAATGTCGCAGATAAGGGGAGAATATCCCTTGACTGTTTTTATAATTTCGTCGCCGTCGCCCTTTACAATGAAGATGTTTACGCTGCCGTAGGTTTCACGATGAATAGGCTTTATATCCGCAATCAGGTCAGCGGAAACCTCGCCTGAGAACGCCACCTGTAGCTTGTGAGTGTTGCCTTTTACATCGTCTAACGCTTTTTCCAAAACAATTCTTCCGTTGTGCATAATACCTACATGGTCGCACACGTCCTCAAGCTCGCGTAGGTTGTGGCTGGAAACTAAAACTGTTGTGCCGCGTTCTGCTACGTCCTGTAGCATTAATCTCCATACGTTTCGCCTCATTACAGGGTCAAGTCCGTCAACAGGTTCGTCCAAAAGCATAATATCGGGCTGGGCTGAAATAGAAAGCCAGAACGCAACTTGTTTTTGCATACCTTTAGAAAGGCGTCTTACCTTGCGGTTTACGTCGATTTTAAAGATTTCTTTAAGGCTTTCAAAGCGTTCCCAGCTCCAGTTTTTGTAAAGACCTGCATAGTATTTTGCCGTGTCTTTGATTGTATATGTAGAATAGAAGAATAAATCGTCGCTGATGAAGGTAAGACGTTCTTTTACTTGCATATTTTCAAAAACGTCCTGTGAATCAATGGTTACCTGGCCCGCGTCGTTTTTATAAACGCCTGCAAGTATTTTGAGTATTGTGGTTTTTCCGGCCCCATTTGGCCCGATAAGTCCGTACACAGAACCTTTTTCCACGTTTATGGTCAAGTTGTCCAGAGCGGTAAAATCGCCAAAAGTTTTTACAACGTTTTTAACTTTTATCATCTATCTCATTCCTTTCCTTTATATTCTTTAATTAGTATTCCGTTAAGCTCTTCATAAGTTATGCCTAAAAATTTCATTTTAGATACCAGACTCTCAAATTGCATTAAGAACTCCTGTGTATCGCTTCGTTTTACTACCTCGCGCCGGGGAGAAACAAAGCTTCCCTTTGCTCGTAATGAGTAGATGTAGCCCTCAGTTTCTAAATCCCTGTATGCCTTCTGAATTGTGTTAGGGTTGATGGTCAGCATCCCTGCAAGCTCCCTGACTGACGGAATCTTGTCGTCTTCCCTCAGGACGCCTGAGATAATAAGCTCTTTTATCTTGTCCTTTATCTGTTCGTAGATTGGTCTTGGGTCTTTGTGGTCAAGCTGAAACATAATAATCCTCCCTTCTTGCAAACTGTATTAACTGTACTACATCAAATAATACACTATAAATTTTATGCTGTCAAGTATTTTTCTAAAAAATGTTGAAAAAAGTTTTTCTATATGGTAGAATACTATAGGAATTATATAATTTGGGCAGTTAGTTGCCAAATGTGGAATATGCAAGGAGTAGGAAAATGAGTTTTTCTTTTAAAAAGAACAAAATTGACCCACATGCCATTTCCGATGTGGATCTTATTACAAAAAACCCCAGCTCGTCGCTGTCAGAGGCATTAAAAGCGGCAAGAACAAATCTTATGTACACCCTTTCTGACATTGAGGGCTGCAAAGCGGTGTTGGTTACATCTGCATTTTCAGCAGAGGGCAAGACTACAACCTGCATTAATTTAGCGGCGACATTGGCTCAGATTGAAGCAAAAGTGCTGCTTATTGACGCAGACCTTCGCCGACCCAGAGTGCACACATATCTGGGTGTAAAGAATTCAGACGGCTTAGCTAACCATTTAGGCGGCTTTGCTCCTATTGAAAGCGTTGTTTGCAGAATGGAAGAGTTTAACTTCGACTACATTACAGCGGGTAATATTCCTCCAAATCCTGCCGAGCTTCTGGCTTCTAAGAAGTTTGGCAACTTCATTGAGCAGATTAAGGAAAAGTACGATTACATCATAATCGACACACCGCCTGTAAATGCGGTTGCTGACGCGCTTTCTGTTGCTGCGTTCGTGAAGAATGTGGCGTTTGTCTGTCGCTGCGGTATTTCTATTACTAAGGAAGTACAAAAGGCAGTATCAGCATTAGAATTTGCTCACGCGAAAATACTTGGCTTTATTACAATTGACGCTCACAACAAAAAGACAAAAAACTATGAAACATACTCAGGATATTATTCTTACAGATAAATCAAGGAGGCGTGTGATATGTATATAGATTTTCACACACATATTATTCCTGAAATAGATGACGGCGCTAAAGATGTTGAGATGTCCTTGGAGATGCTTCGCTGCGCCCAGGAGAACGGTGCCGAAACAGTTATCCTTACGCCACATATATCTTCTGCAGAGAATTTTGATGAATTTTTAAAGAAACGCACGCAAAAGCTGGGCTTGTTAAAAAAAGCTATGAAAAAAGAATGGTATCCTTATCCTGAGATACTCACAGGAGCAGAAGTGCTTTTAGATGGTCCTTTATCTGAGAAGGAGAATGTGTCGTCTTTGTGCATTGAGGGAACGGAGCTTTTGTTGCTAGAGCTTCCCTACGTCGGCTGGACCTCCTGGTACAACAACGAAATCTACAACATTATGACACGTCACAATGTTACGCCTGTGATGGCGCATATAGAAAGGTATATTGACAACCCTAAGGATTTGAAGAAGCTTTCAAATCTCGTATCCTTTGGCGTTAAGTTCCAGATAAATGCCTCATCGTTTTTATCATTCAGAAAACGGGGTGTAATTCGTGCTATGGCGGCAGAGGGTATGATTTCGGCAATTGCTTCTGATTGTCATAATCTGTCAAGACGTTCGCCTGATATTACAAGAGCGTTGAGGGCATTTAAGAGAAAATTCGGCGATGATTTTATAGATTATCTGTATGACAAGTCGACGAATCTGTTAGAAACGCATCAGAAATAAAAAATATACCAACCAATAATCGCAAAAAGAGCATATTTTCAAGATTTTTTTGCATTATACAACAAAATAATTGCCATATTTAAAGAGTTTTAGTTTTTAAAACTCTTTTTTTGTCGAAAAAATACTGTAAAGTACTTCCAGTTTTTTACATTTTTCTCGTATGAATTGGTATATACTGGAAATAATCAAAGATTTGGAGGTACAAAAAATGAAAAATCAGTTGCAGCCTGCCCAGGCTCCTCAGCAGGCAAATGCAGGACTAAAAGAAATTTTTGCGAAAATAACAAAGACGGAGCTGGCAGAAAATGTGTTTTTGTTGCTACTTTCCCGTATATGCTTTATGGAATATCTGGTATCGCCCTTTGGCATATCAATGTTTTGTGTGCTTTTTGCTAAATCAGCGCGGCCGTCGTATGTGATTTCTTGCGTTTTGGGAATATTGCTTACGGCAAATCCTTTATTTTACTTTAAATATATAGGTACGATGCTGATAGTGCTTACATTTACCGTAATTTTCAGGCGTGAGCTGAAAAACAAAAAGGACGTTTTAGCGCTTATTGCAACAGGTGCGCTTTTTGTGAACGGCGGAGTGTATGTAATTGCCGAAGGGCTGTTTCTTTATGATTTTATGATGCTTGTTGTTGAGAGCGGCTTGTGCTATTTGTCCTTTTTTGTCTTTTGGGAGGCGGAGGACAACCTTCGTTCCGTTTCTTACAGATGTGTATACGAACCAAGAGATTTGGTTTGTCTCACGCTTTTATGTGCCTGTGCCATTTTAAGCGTTTCTTTAATTGAAAGCCTTTTGCCGCTGGCGCATATTTTAGCTATTACAATCATACTCTTTCTTGCTCTGACCTGCGGTTTTTCTGTGTCTACACCTGCAGGGGCGGTGCTTTCCTTATCTGTTGGTCTGGCTACGGCATACCCTGCTCAAATCGTGTGTGCATATACTCTTTCTGCGCTTTTTGCTGGGCTGGTGTCGAGATACGGCAGACTTGCGGTTTCGGGAATTTTTGCTGCGGGCTCATTTGTAGTAACGTGGCTGATTTTTCCCGAATCAAACGGCTTACTCACGGTGTCTTATGTTGCGGTTTCGTGCCTTGTCCTCTTTTTTGTACCTGATAAAGCTCTTCTGTCCTTTGGTACGTCCGCAACTGACACCACAAAAAATCAAAGAGGAACTTACCGCACACAGGAGCTTGTAGCAGAGGAACTGAGCGGGGCTATCGAAACGGTAAATTCTGTTTCTGATATTTTTCACGATATTATAAAATCCTATTGTGACAGCTATGCCAATAGCTACGATGCAGTATTTGACGCAACGGCTAATGCGGTGTGTGCGAATTGCTCTTTGTGCCGTTTTTGCTGGCACAAGGAAAAAATAAAGACTGTTTCGCTCTTGGAGAATATGATAACAGTTATGGAGTCAAAAGGAATTATCGGAAAAAAAGATATACCTGCAGATTTTTTGGGAATGTGTATCAGATGCGATGGATTCATATCGGAGCTTAACAAAAACTTTGAGTCACACAAGGTAACAAAAATGTGGTCGGGCAAAGTGGCAGAAAGCAAAAAGTTAGTAGCAGAGCAGTTTAAAAATATTTCTATGATATTGGAAAATCTTCAGGAAAATCTGGATAAAAAGCTCTTGTATTCTCCTGAATTGGAAAGAAAAATCAAAAACGCCCTTGACAAAATAGGCGTATCCGCGGCAAATATGCGCTTGATTTCCGACGAAGGTATTGCGGTAGAGCTTCATCAGCCTGTTTACAGGGTGTCAGAGTGCATTGACAGGATTGGAGAGGTGTTGTCAGAAATTTTTGAAGTGGAAATGGTGGCAGAAAAGAAAGAAAACGGAGTGCTATTGTTTTACCAAAAGCCTGAATTTTGTATTTCTTCGGCTGTTTTGAGTAAGGCGTGCCGAAGCTCACAGGTTTGCGGCGACAACTGTTCTGAGTTTTACTTTGCTCCCGGGCGCTATGCAATAGTTCTGTCCGACGGAATGGGAAGCGGCGAGCGTGCAAATTTCCAGAGCAGCGTAGCAGTGCGCCTTGCCAAAAAGCTACTTTGTGGCGGCATGAAAAGCGAAACCTGTGTACGGCTGATTAACAATATTTTAATGACAAATGCAGACAGGGAAACCTTTGCAACTGTAGATTTGTGCGTTATAAATCTGTACTCAGGCATAGTGGAATTTGTAAAGACAGGTGCTGCGCCCTCCTACATAAAAAAAGAAAAAGAAAATATAACCGTAACCTCAACCTCCCTTCCTGCAGGGTTAATTCCTGTTGTGGATTCTGATTTTTGTGTTAAATACTCCCAGAACGGAGATGTTTTGGTTATGGTGTCCGATGGTGTCAGCGACGTGTTGGACAATGGCAAAAGGAATGAATTTTTTTCACTTATAGATGCAGACGCGCCGGAAGCGGAGGTGTGCGAAAGGATTTTAAACAGGGCGTATGCCCGCTCCGGAGGCATAGCCACAGATGATATGACCGTTTGTGTATGTAAAATTTCAAAAAATCAATAACACTTTTTTTAAACTCACATATAATGCAGTATAGAAGCGTTGGGGGTGAGTAAAATGCATATAACTTGCAGACTGTTGGCGATTGGCGGAGGGATATTTGCAGTCGGACTTTTTGCAGGACTGATACTGCCGCCTATATGGCTGGTAGTAATGCTTGCGGTCATACTCATTCTTATTGCGTTTTGTATTTTGTGTTGCTAATACATAATCGGGAGGTCATCTTATGAAAATTGTGGTTTTAAAATGTCCTAAAATGTTGTCAGGTTTTTTACGTTCTATATTTAAAATCAAGAAAGAAGACTAAAAAGAGCTCAGCGTAGGGGTGTTTCTCTAAGGGATGTTTAGTGAAATATTCTAACAGGTGCGGAAGTTGGGTGAACAGTTTAGGCTGTTTACCCTTTTTCGTTGCCTTAAATTTGACCTGCATTTCCTATGTGAGTGAAATATATATCGATTTGCTGTGTTGTGCTTTTCGATCGTTTTTCACTTCGTTCGTGTATAACGATTTTGGATACGAAGGTCAATAATACTTCCGGTGTAAGTTCTTTGATGTGAATATACTTCTTAGCCAGTGCAATGAACTTGTCCGTGTTTGTGGCAGTAGATTTGAGTGCTTCGATTTCATCTTCCAACTCAGGTATCCGTAATTCTATATCTTTTTGTTCCGTTATGTAACTACCGGATAACAGCTGAAATTGATCGTCTGTAATTCGATGGAATACATTATCTTCATACAGTCTTTTGAAGAGGGATTCCAACTCATTCTTACGCTTTTTGAGTCTTCCAAGCTCTGCTGTTTTTGCCGACAATTCTTTTCGGCTTTCGGCAGAAGTTTTTTGATTTATGAATTCTGCGAACTCTTTAGTCTTTGTTCTGGCGTAGTATGTAACTCTCCTGATTTCTTCAAGGATAATTTCATCCAGAACAACCTCTCGTATTGAATGAGGTGTACATTGTTCTTCGCCTTTGTGTTTTCGATACCTGCTACAGATGAAATGAAATGCAGAAGATTGTAGGGTTTTACCTCTTACAAAGTAAAGCTTTTGTTCACAATCTGCACAATGCAGAAGACCGCTGTACTTATTAATTCCATCCATAGAGTCTCTTCTGCGTTTGCCTTCACGAACTCTGCGAACGATTTCCCAAGTATCCCTATCTATGATTGCTTCGTGAGTACCTTCAACCCTAATCCATTCTTCTTCAGGTCTTTGTATCTTTCGCTTGTTCTTGTATGAAACTGTTGTTGCTTTGAGGTTTATCGTATTTCCAATATACACCTCATTGTCAAGAATCCCTGCAACTGTTCTATCGTTCCATCCGTAAGGTTCGGTTACATCTGTGATAGCACCATACTTGCCGGTTTTCTCATGGCTATATATTGAAGGTTTAAGGATTTTTCTCTCTTTCAGGTTATGGGCAATATATGTCGGACCAAGTCCGCTTGCACATAATCTGTAGATTTCTCTTACAACAGGTGCTGTTTCCTCATCAATTACGAGCTTAATCGATTTCTTGGACCCTATGGGTGTGCTTTCATCTCTTGCATAGCCATAAGGTATCTGTGAGCTTACTCGTTCACCACGCTCTGCTTTCGCTTTTAAAACCGCACGAACCTTCTTTGATGTTTCCTTTGGATGCCATTCATTAAACAGATTCATAATTGGAGCCATATCATTGCTCTCAACATTATTGGAATCATAATTGTCTTGCACAGCAATAAATCGAACATTGTATTTCGGAAATATGACATCGGTGTACATTCCTACTTGAAGATAGTTTCTGCCAAGTCTTGATAAATCCTTTGTAATGAAATTCTTGACTCTACCTTCTTCTATTAACTTCATCCCTTTCTGAAAATCAGGTCGGTCGAAGTTTGTTCCTGTGAAGCCATCATCAATCAGCCATACTAAATTATCAAAGTTATAGTCCTGAGCAGCTTTTAAGATAATTTTCTTCTGATTCTCAATACTGTTGCTATCGCCTTCAAGGGCATCCTCTCGTGATAATCTGCAATACAATAGTGTTAAATCATAATCTTGGTTTGACATAATTCCTAACCTCCTTCAAAGTCAAACCGATTGAGAGTATTGTGAGTAGATATTTCACAACAACACAATACTCTAAACCGATTGAAAAGTCCAGACTTTTAGGAGACTTTGTCTATATTATCCTGAATATCTATTGTTATCAGTCTTCGTATATGATCCTCAACCTTTTTCTTTGTGTTCATATCAAAGATTGAATTTACAATATAATTCATATTGCCGACATGAGTTTTCCTCGTTTTTACCATTTCGTTATCGGTGATACTATATGAATATCTCCGTCTAACTGACGTGGCAAGTTCGGGATTATATTCTCCGTCTATATCTATAGCAAAGTCTTCATTAAAGTCCATAGGTATTTCTTTCTTACTCATAAAAATTCTCCTTTCGGATTAATGATTAATATTAAATACTTTTATTGCCTTAATGAATTTCCTTTCTATAGATTTTTGACCGCCTTTTAAAATATAGGCAATAAGCGCGTATTCACCAAACTTTGCACTTGCCTCCGGTTACATTTCCTAAGCCTCGGTCCTGCTCGACCATAACCTCGTATTTGCAAACAGTTAAATCGCTCGTCCGTCATATAGGGTTCCCGAAAAGCAATTTGCTTTTTGGGAAGAGGAGGAACAGCTATATAAATGAGTTTTCGCATTTATGCGGAAACGAATAAATATTTGCTTGTTCCGACGAAGTCTTGGCGCTCGCTGTGTTGTATAACTCACCGTGCAAGCTATTTAATTTTCAAGGTTCAAATTCCACGATTGACATTTTTATTTATATCGTGTATAATTTGTTGTGTGGCTATTCTAACATATTGCAAGAAGTGCGTCAACCGATTTTGCCGCCATTTTCAAAAGTAGTGGAATTATAAAATATGTATCGTGGAAGTGATTATATGGCAAGTATAAAAAGTTTAGATGAAAAACCATTTGATTTTGGATATATAACAGCACAATTTTATAAAGATTATGTCATTATCGGAAAAGAAAAAGTCTCGCTTGGTCAGATTTCAACTGAAATTTTGGAATTATCAGACGAACAGCTCGATAATTTAAAAACAGTATTATCAGATTTAAGGAAAGAATTTTTAGAAAAACTTTATGGGGAATATGAATCAAATTTAATGATTATATCATCGTGCAGTTTTAATGACTTTGCTCCATATCTAAGCAAGGCATTAGATGTTATCCTTAGCCTGCCTTTATATGACCGCTTTGAATTTGATAAACAAAGATATATATCAGAGTTCAGGGAAATATATGAAACTTATCCCAAAAGCGAGAGCAGAAGCATATTAAACAGGATTTTAGTAGCCTTGTTATCAATCAATGATGAGATACTGATTTTTAAAATATATGCATCTGCATTTGTTGATTTATATATAGAAAATATTACTGCAAGAACACCTGAACATTTTGCACACGCAATATATCAGTTTCTTAACAATAAAGAATTACAACAAAATCTTGAAACGCTTATTCCAAAATATCCGGCAATTACATTTAAGGCAGAAATGCCGGCAAATATTGAATATGTCACTTGTCCTGATCCAGATTGCAAAGAAAATTATATATTGGCAGAAAGAGTAATTTTCAGGTCTATTGGTGGCTTTTTAAATTCAGACCTGTTCAGAGGATTAAATGTTAAACACTCACCGAAAAGATGTCATAATTGCAAACATTTTTTTCTTTTGCCAACAGGTCATGATACCCACTATTGCAACAGAGTGGCTCCTAACGATCCGAAAGGCAGGACATGCAGCAAGGTAGGTGCTCACAAAAAAGAAAACTCAGATGAATTCAGGTCTCCAATAAAAAAAGAATATGACAGAACTTACGATCGATTGGCTAAGCGAAAATCAAGCGGATTGGATTATTCCAAGTGGCTTGAACAGAGTACATTGGCTATGGATATTAAAGATCGTGGCGAGTCCGGAGAAATTTCACTCAATGAAGCAATTAGATTGCTAAAAGAAATATAATATACAAATACCCCGATATGTTCGAGGTAATCTCGAGCATACCGCCATTTAAGTTATTCATTTTATTCCATTGTGCCGACCATTTTATTTATATCACCATCTGAGTCTACGATAATGGTTTTTGTTTTAACAGGTGCTACATATCCAAAGCCCTCTATGTATGTTTTATTCTTTTCTTCAATGATTTCATTTCGTATTTTTGTTTCCTCATCTGTGAGGTAGCAGGTATCTTTGCTCATGATTTCGTCATTCGGATTTATGGGTTCTTCAGGATTCTTTTCCCATTTCGCATAGAGAACATCGGGCTTTGTAAATTTGAATGTTGTTACCTGATTCTGCTTTGTTCTCGGATCGGTGAACCATCCTGCGAATGTATATCCGTATTTTGTCGGGACATAACTTTCGAGGCTGATGCTCTCACCATATCTTTTAGTTATTGGTCTGATAAAGCTACCACCGTCCGATGCAAATTGCAAGGTCACATTTCCTATAATTCCAAGCTCATTGTCGAATGCCACTCTGTACTTACTGAGCCACCAAGGTTTTGCAGTTGCAGATGCTGTGGTTGTCATCAGCATCATTGCTACCAATGCCGTACATAATACTTTTTTCTTCATAATCTTTCATCTCCTAAATTTGTATTTACCTTTCGGCAACACAAACATACCACAGAGTTTTGTATAAGTCTACGAAGTTTTTTCAAAGTCCTTTTCTTTGATTAAGGCGTATCATATTTTGTTATGGGATAAGAGAACAGCCTATCACTTTGAACAAATGATAGGCTGTAAATTTATTTAAAATCAACTATTTTTGCTTCCTATATAGCCAATATGAATATCCAGTTGGAATAATAACAAGTGCAAAAATTATTGTCATAAATATAAATGTTAAATTGAAAAGTCCTGCTACTGTCATTACTATACCACCATAAACCCACAGTTTTCCTGCAAGTTTATGTGTTTTATTCCAGTTCTCTTCGTCATGCAGTGTCCATGGGAGCTTGATTCCGATTGTGTAATTTTGTTTGCATTTTGGAAGAATGAAGCCAAGCACAAAAAATAGAATTCCCATAAAGACAGGCATTATGCTTTCGACACTTATTTTATATCCCAATGCATTAGCATAGATACAAATTCCGCAAAGCAGTGAGCAAACAGGAACTATGCCAATAACAACAGAAAATACTTTGTTGTTTATATTCTTTCTTCTCGGATCGGCGCTTGTTGCGATAATGCATATTAAATTCACAAAAGTCAGCATTACAGGAAGTCCGACAACTGCAAACATTTTACTGCTGTAACCTGTAATTTCACCCTTCCACCCAAAGCTTGTTGCTATATTCTCCGGAAGTCTGTCCCATACAATAAATCCGAAAATCATCGGTAACAATGTAATTATGGCGGAAATAATCATCTTATATTTATTTTGTTTTATCATCGTATTCTCTTTTCAACCATTATTTTAATTTTTGTAATTTGATTGTGTTGGCAATAACTATAAGTTGCATTCCTTTTTCAAGTGGAAGTGTCGGATCAACTGTTGTACTTATTTTGCCATTATTTTTTATTGCAACTACATTGATAGAATATTTTTTTCTCAAACTCAGTTCTATTAATGTCTTACCATCCCATTCATCTTTCACATCTAACTCTACCATAGACACCTCATCAGAAAGCTCTATCATTTCCGAAAAACCGGATGTAAGCAAGTTTTTAGCAAGTCTCGTTCCTGACTCTTTTTCAGGTATAATTACCTTGTCTGCACCTATACGTCTGAGTATCTTTTGGTGCATTTCATTGCTGCATTTGGCTATAACAGTCGAAACACCTGCTTCTTTGCAAAGCATAACTGCCATAACGCTTGCTTCAAGATTATTTGCCATAGCAACAATTACAACATCAATGTTGGATATTCCAAGTCTTTTTATTGTTTCTGGCTCGGTAATATCTGCACATTTACAAACAGGAATTGTTTCAATAGCGCTGTTAACATTGTTTTGATCAATATCTACAGCCAATACTTCGGCGCCACTCTTCACAAGCTCTTCTGCAACTGCTTTTCCGTATCTGCCAAGACCTAACACTGCATATGTTTTATGGATACTCATAGAAATTTTCCTCTCTACCCAACACTAATTTCTTCGATTGGGTTTCTTATAATGTTTTGATTATCTTTGCCTCGCTTAAATGCAACAGCTAACGAAATGGGACCTACTCTGCCAAGATACATCGTTACAATAATAATAATTTTCCCGATACTGCTAAGTGAAGCCGTAAAATTTCTTGTAAGTCCTACTGTTGCAGTTGCACTAACAGTTTCGTAAATTAAATCCAATGCGTTTGCTTCTGTTACGGCAGAAAGAAAAACGGTTGAAGTGAACATAATAATAAAAGAAATACACGTAACAGCAACAGCTTTGATGACCGCCTGTTTTGTAAGTTGTCTGCCGAACACCTCTGTATTTTCTTTATTCCGGACAGAAGCGAATGCCGATGCTACAAGTACTGCAAAAGTTACTGTTTTTATACCACCGGCCGTTCCAACAGGTGAACCACCGATAAACATCAAAAGTAAGCAAACGAACGCTGATGCATTAGTGAGATTTTCCTGTGGCACAGTTGCAAAGCCTGCTGTTCTTGTTGTAACCGATTGAAACAACGATACCTCTATTTTTTGCAGCAGTGTATAGTCCTTAATCGTTTGTGGATTGTTGTATTCAAAGGCAAAAATCAAAACAGCACCAGCTAAAATTAAAATTAAAGTTGCAGTAATTGCAATTTTGCTGTGCAATGTAAGATCTCTGAAAAATCTGACTTTCTTAGTTCTTCGTAATCTCAGCACCCTAAGCACATCCCACCAAACAATATAACCGATGCCTCCTAAGATTATCAAACTGCTGGTAACTATGTTGATAATGGGATTAAGTGCATAATCACAAAGACTGTTTTCTGCAATTATGTCAATGCCGGCATTACAAAAAGCGGATATTGATGTAAATACCGATATCCATACTCCTTTTGCACCGAATCGAGGTACAAATACCATCATATAAAGAAGAGCACCTATACCCTCTATGATAAATGTTCCGCCGACAACCTTCTTAACAAAACGAACAAGTCCTGAAAGAGAATTCAGATTAAATGCATCTTGCAAAAGCAATCGGTCACCAATACCAATTTTCTTATGCAGAAGTATCATAAGTCCCGACATAATGGTTATAACGCCAAGACCACCTATCTGAATCAGTATCAAAATAACAGCCTGTCCAAAAATACTCCAGGAAGAAACAGTTGGCGTCACTACCAATCCGGTCACACACGTGGAAGTTGTTGCAGTGAAAAGTGCATCCAGGAAAGGCTTTGCCTTTCCATCAGCTGAACTTATGGGAAGCGATAGCAATAATGCACCTATCAATATTACTATTAAAAAGCTTAATAATATAATATGTGTTGTAGATGCTCTAATCCATTGTTTTCTCATATTATCCTAATGCTACCATACTGAAAACGAGTGCAAATAACGCAACTGTTTCACAAAGACCGACAACGGTGATATACTGTGAAAATCCTTTTCCAGTTTCAGCTAAAGCATCTGCACCTGC
>JAZRPE010000008.1:0-19368 GCA_045649085.1 Congzhengia sp. | reverse complement strand
GGGTCAAGGCGGTTTTGTCCGATAAGATCAACAATATCTCTCATATCTTCGGGAGTACTACCGCTTGTTCCTGTAACATGGTGCTGGTCATAATGAACTTTGTAAAAATTGAAGTTGGCGCTAAATTGCTTGTCAAGCGGTCCTGCAAAGAAGTTGAGAGAACCGTCAAAGCCTAAAATAGCATCGCCCAGTTCAACCACTGCAGGAACAGGAGCATATACAAATACATCGTCAAAACCTGTACCACCGGAAATATCCATAAGCTCATCCTTGTCGGATGTTGCAGCAAACACAAGCTCAATTCCATCCGCTTTTGCTTTTTCTGCAGAGAAGATAGATGCGGCACGGTCAAGTCTTGCCTGGTCAAGGTCTGTTACTACTATCATAGAGGGCTTGACATTTCCGTCAAGGGCAATATCAATTGCAACAAGTCCCATAGGACCGCATCCGGCAAGAATTGCAACCTTTCCACCCGGCTTTATGCCAGAGACAGGGTTGTAGTTTTCGTCGAGATGTAAACTTGCTTTATACCCTCTGATTACACAGGATGCAGGCTCGATAAGAGAACCGTTGAAATAAGAGTCGCTGTTTAACTTAATCAAAAAATTGCTATCAAGGATATGTTCATAAACAATAGAGTATGTAGAAACCCCGCCAATATCCTCAAAGGTATATCCTACAGTCTCATATCCGCCAAGATATGCAAGAACGGGAGGCATAACTACCTTATCGCCAACCGAAAATTTATTTTTCCATTTGTCTCCAACTTCAACAACCTCTGCACAAAATTCGTGTCCGAGAATAATGGGATGCTCTGCCACATTGTCGGGAACCCGCAGGTGATTCTTGCCCTGCATAATTGTCTTGTGTGTTGACATGCATACGCTATCCGAAATGATTTTGATAAGAAGCTCTCCTGATGTGATAGGACGAAGTTCAAATTCTTCGAGTCTTGCATCATTTGCTCCGTAAAGACGTGCTGCTCTTGTTTTCATGTTATCCCTCCTATATTCTTCCTGCACTACCGAATGTTCTAAGCTTTTCACGGACAACTTCTTTCATCATTTTAATGGCATCTTCATATACAAGGAAGGGCCATGTGGAAGGATTTGTCATAGCATTTAAATAGTTTTTAAGTCCTTGATTAAGGGCAAAAAGCACATCAGAATAAATATTTATCTTTGTAATGCCGTGATGAATGGCATTCTGCATCTGGTCGTCAGGAGTTCCACTTCCTCCGTGAAGAACAAGCGGTCTGTCGCATACAGAGGTTATTTCATCAAGCCTGTCTATTCTGAGTTCAGGTGTCTTTTGATACACTCCATGAGATGTGCCTATAGCAACAGCAAGTGCATCAACATCTGTGATTTCTATAAATCTTGCAACCTCTTCAGGTACAGTAAGACTCTCGCCAGGATCGGTGTCAGTTCCGGTCTCGCTGACACTTCCAACGCTAGCATTACCCACATGACCGAGTTCGGCTTCGACAGTGATACCTTTTTTGTGGGCATATTCAGTGACAATAGCGGTGTTCTTTGCATTCTCGTCAAAGGAAAGCACTGAACCATCGTACATAACCGAACTGTATCCGTTGTCGCAACCGTATTTTATGAAGTCGATATCGGTTGCATGGTCCATATGAAGACAAATTGGAATATTAAAATATTTGGAAGCGCCATTAATCATAGAGGAAATCAGTTGAAGATTTCTCCCTTGCGTATCTACACCTAATGTCATAAGAAGAGCGGGAGATTTTTCTTCTTCGCAAGTTTCCAAAACGGCTTTCATCATTTCATAGTTGCTTATATCAAATGCAGGAATAGCATAATGGTTTTTCTTTGCATCTGTAAGCATTTCTTTCATTGTAACTAGCATGTTATCATCTCCTTTATCAAAGTTAGATTCAGTATAACACATCGTTTAACATTTGTCAATTACAAATGTTAAGATTGACTTGTGAGATGAATATTGATATAATAAATTAATAAAATACAGAAGGTGTTAAAATATGGATATACAGAAAAAACAAATGCGGGAAGCAGCAGTCTTATATTATGAAAAAAAATACACCCAGAATGAAATTGCAAAAATGATGGGACTAACTCGTCAGACAGTCTCTAAATTATTGAATGATTCTATAAAAGAGAATATTGTTGAAATCAAGATTCACAATCCGGAGATTGATTGCAAAGAACTCGAGCAAGTTATCTGCGACAAATTTAATATTAGAAATGCTGTTATATGTGGAGTTAGCGGTGCTGATGAATCCCTTTGTAGATTAATGACCGTAAAAAAGGCCGCTGATTATATTTATTCTATCATTGAAAGCGGTAATAAAAAAATTGCTATTTCATGGGGTCGTACAATTCAGACATTGATTTCTGAATTTCCAAACATTGCGACTTTCAATAATATTGTATTTCCGCTTTTTGGTGCAACAGATCAGGAACAATCATGTTTTTTATCAAATGAATTAGCAAGAAGTTTTGCTGATAAAATTTCTGCAAAGGTGAAATACGCATGGTTTCCTTATCTACCCGATAACGCTAATGATTGTGAACTGTTTAAAAAAACATCTTATTATAAAAGTCTTAATGACCTGTGGAATAATATTGATGTTGCTGTTGTTGGGATAGGAAGCAGAGATATTATCCAAACTTTTGGCAAGGTTTTTGGATATAATGAGAAATGTGCATATGCAGTAGGGGATATTTCCACACATTTTTTTGATAAGGATGGTAACATTTTAGAGTTATATGAAAATACATTGTGTGCAGGAATGGATAATATCAAAAAAGCGAAGCAAACCATTGCTGTTGCTTGTGGAAAAGATAAAAAAGAAGCGATTATAGGCGCATTGCGCACGCAAATGATTGATACATTGATTACCGATGAATACACCGCGAGAGATATATTATCTGTTTTAGATATGAAGGGGAGATAAAAGTTAAGTTTGAGGATGAGCCTTCTTTATGCTTTTACTTGTTCAAGTCTTACAATTTAATAAATTAGTTTGCCGATAATACATATTTACATATCGGGCAGGAAAATCTAACATTCCTGCGGGTTTTAATGGATTTTGTTCAGAATAACAAGAACAGAAAATAGTAGGTCCTATTATTCACTGTTCTCCTGACTTGACACGAGTAATAAATTTAACAAAAGAAATTCAAGGAGAGAAAAATGAACTTTTTACAAAATAGTTTTATAGGAAAAATATTGCTTACGTTGCTATGGGCGATGGTTCCTGTGGTGGAGCTTAGAGGTGCTATTCCTATCGGTGTTGGTGTAGGTTTGCCTCTGTGGGTATCTATTGCGGTTTCAGTTATTGGTAATATGATACCTGTTCCTTTCATAATGCTATTTATAAGACAGATATTTAAGTGGATGCGCAAGATAAACAGTACCTTTGCACGCATTGTGGACAAAATGGAAGAAAAGGCAAACAAGCACAGAGATAAGGTCACAAAGTATGGTTTTTGGGGATTGTTTATTTTAGTTGCAATTCCTCTGCCTGGGACTGGTGCATGGACGGGAGCATTAGTTGCAGCTGTGATGGAGTTAAGATTTAAAACAGCTCTGCCTGCTATATTTTTGGGAGTCATAGGTGCTGCGATTATTGTGTCTGTTGTTACTTATGGTGTGGCGGCGTTTTTGGTATTTTGATTATGAATATTGATTTTTTGATTTTAGACTTTATAAAAGAATATCTTAAAAATCCGGCATTTGATTTTTTAATGCCGAAAATTACGGCTCTTGGAAATGGCGGTATTATATGGATAATTTCAGCGATAGTGCTTATGTCAATTCCCAAATACCGAAAAGGGGGTATGGCACTTGCTGTTGGCTTGCTTGCGGGACTGCTAATAGGAAATCTCACATTAAAGCCGCTGATTGCAAGGACACGTCCTTTTGATTTGGTGGAGGGAATTGAGCTGCTGATTACAGCACCTACTGATTTTTCATTTCCCTCAGGGCATACGCTTTCGTCATTTTTAGCGGCGTTTATCCTGACAATGATAGACAAACGCTTTGGGTATGCGGCAATTCCTCTGGCAGCAACGATTGCATTTTCCAGAATGTATCTGTATGTGCATTATCCAAGCGATGTTTTGGGTGGAATAGTTTTAGCAGCAATAATTTCAACAGTAATATATTTTATATTCTTTCGCAAAAAAGGCTCACAATCGTGAGCCTTTTTAAATTGCATTTATAAGTTTCATATTATCATTATAAATTTTTTCGAGCTGGGATATGGGTAATGGATTTTCTCCCTTTCCTACTTCTATGGTAAAGGCAGGAATGTTAAATTTTTCAATTACCCAGTCCTTGTAGCCTGTGCAGTCGGTAAGGCCGTCAGCCAGAACAAGCTCATATCCTGAGGCGTCAGCCAGCTTTTGTGCTATTTTCTCCGCACTTGGTGTACACCTTCCCTGATATTTATAGAAAATTTCCTCTCCCTGAGAATGGTAAGCAATAACCATTTGCGGGGAGATTTTTTTTGTAAAAGAAACAATTGCTTTTGTTTCAGGCTCGCTCTCAGGATATTCACCTGAATATCTGGTGGGAGCAGGAGCGAAAATCCCTTCTTTTAGCTGAATTGCTTTGCCTTTTGAAAATGATGCGTCGTAGTTGTGATTTAAGTCAATACCGCGGATGTTTGCCTGCCATTTTCCCACAAAATCCTCGCTACTGTTTATGGTAATCAGGCGGTTTCTTACATACATGGGCAAATCCTGCGACAAGCCTCTGATGCACAAGTTAACGCCGTCGGGATTAACCATTGGAACAAAATAAAAAGTCTTATCAATTACTGCATTCTGACACAAGGTGTTTATGATACACATAACGAGGGCTGATGTAATCCATTCTTTGGCGTGGTGTGCGGCGGTAATGATGATTTTTTGTCCGCTGTTTCCCAGTTTTACTGCATATATTGGCTTTCCCAAAACAGAATAACCGATAGTTTCCTTTTTTAAAAAAGGAAATTTTATCACAAGTCGCGACAAATCAGAAAGAAATATATCGTATGTATAGGGCGTGTTGGTTGTGACCAGTAAAGAATTCATAGTTTCACCTCGGTTTAATTTATGTATTAAATCAACAAAAATTACACATAATACCACATGAGAGGTGTGATACAATGAAAAAAGCTTATGTAAAAACAAAAAACAAAGGGGCAAAAAGCTTGTTTTCGCGCACATACATAGTGGCGACTGTGTTAGGTGCGGCACTTTGTGCAGGTATTTTGTCGTTTGTATTAAAAACTCCTGATGAGCCGGAGGTGGAGCAGATACAGGTAACGGAAATTGAGCCTATACAAATTGCAGAAATAGAGCCTCGTGAGGTAGAACCCTTGCCGGAGGTTGTTCCCACGGAACCGCCTGAAATTTTAAAAACGCCCGAAGCTGGAGAAGCAGAGGCAGTAGGTTTTTTTGAGCCTGAGGAATTAAAAATCAATTTGCCGGTATCAGGCAAAATAACAAGCCAGTATTCTGACTCAAAGCCTGTGAAAAACGAAGCAACAGGTGTGTGGCAAACCCATAATGGAGTAGATATTGCCGCGCAAAAAGGAGATGTGGTAGTTTCGCCTGCTGACGGCAAGGTAATATCAGCGTCAGAAAACGCGCTGTATCAAAACAGCGTTACCATAGACCATGGCAATGGATATGTATCTACAATGTTTAATCTGGAAAGTCTGAGTGTAAAAACAGGAGATACGGTAAGGACAGGAGATAAGATAGGCACAGTAGGCGAGGGCGCAGCCATAGAGAGCGATACTACACCTCACGTTCATTTGGAAATCAAGAAAAACGGAAAGTATACAGATCCGAACAATTATTTAGAATAAAAATAAAGGCGAGCACATATGTGCTCGCCGTTTTCTTTGAGATTACTGGATGAAATCCTTGATTTCATCGATGAATTTTGCTGCAGCTTCATCATCTGCGTGAATATTGGCCACAATAGCTTTGCTGAGGTCAAGACTGTAAATACCTAAAATTGACTTTGCGTCAACAACATATCTGCCTGAGGTTAAATCAACGTCGAATTCGTATTTGTTAACGATGTTAACGAAAATTCTCACGTCATTCATAGAGTTAAGTAAAATGTTTAATGTTTTCATTTTTATACCTCCTTCATTATTCAGTAATATTATACAATAGCGTATCCTAAAAGTCAATTCGCATTTTATTAAAATTAAATGACAAAATTCAACAAACTATTTGACATTTTTCACAGTAACGTTTATAATATATAATAGTATGTGACAGAAATGGAGTTTTTTAATATGAATTTTGCTAAAAGACTTTTGAGTATAGTTATGCTTTTAGCGGTACTGCTTTCTTTTACAGGTTGTACAAGTGGCACTGCTGAGGCGGAGAATTTGTTAAAAACCTACTTCTCAGCGTTAAATGGTTTTAATACTGACGCTATGGCTAAATGTCTTGTTAGTGATAACGAACATGCTATAGGCTTTTCTACAGAAACAATCTCTGATGGCTACGTTCAGACTGACAACTACAAAAAGTCAGTGGAAAGTATGTTCAAGGGCTTAAGTGATACTTTTGTATTTACTATCAATTCAACTGAAGCAGTTGACAAAACAACAGTTAAGTTCAATGTTACCTTCAAGTATGCTGATGTTAATGAAGAAGCGGTAAATGCTTACGTCCAGGGCAAGGTTGATAACTATGTTACCAAGCACCCCTCTTACTTTGACTTAAATGAAATTGAGCAGAGTGACACAAGCATTGCAGTTATGGCTGATGCATACAGTCAGTATCTGCAGATTACAGAGCGTGTTACACAGGATATAAATATTTTAGTAACCAAGGTGGGCAATGGCTGGAAAATAGAAACAGCTAAGAACCATGAGCTGTTTGATCTCTTGGCGCAACTGTTTGCAGAATAACATATAAGGCGGCATAAACCGCCTTATTTTTTTTTTGTTTAAATTCTCTTGAAAAGGCGCTTTTTATATGCTATACTGTTATAAGTGAGTATAATTATGACTAAATTCAGGAGTTGGCTATGTTTAAGGTCTTAAAACAGGAAGGCAGAGCACGTCGTGGCGAGTTTATTACCCCTCACGGCACAATACAGACACCCGTTTTTATGAACGTGGGAACAGCAGCCGCAATTAAGGGCGGTGTTTCGTCGCTGGATTTACAGGATTTGAAGTGTCAGGTGGAACTTTGCAACACCTATCATCTACACCTTCGTCCCGGCGATGAAGTAGTAGCCAAAATGGGCGGACTTCACAAGTTTATGAACTGGGACAAGCCGATATTGACTGATAGCGGCGGTTTTCAGGTGTTTTCTTTATCTTCAATCCGCAAGATTAAGGAAGAAGGCGTTTACTTTTCTTCTCACATTGACGGCAGGAAGATATTTATGGGACCTGAGGAAAGTATGCAGATTCAGTCAAATTTAGCGTCTACAATTGCTATGGCATTTGATGAATGTGCTGACTCTAAATCCGATAAAAAATATATGATAGAAAGCGTAGCCAGAACAGAGCGCTGGCTTGCGCGTTGTAAAACAGAGCTTGCAAAGCTAAACAAAACATCGATTAACCGTGAGCAAATGCTTTTTGGTATAAATCAGGGGGCAATTTACGACGATATTAGAATAGATAATATGAAAAAAATAGCGAAAATGGACTTACCCGGCTATGCTATAGGCGGTCTTGCCGTTGGCGAAACTGCTGAGGAAATGTACCACGTTTTGGATGTCACACTTCCTCATGCACCCGAGGATAAACCACGGTATTTAATGGGAGTGGGAACACCTGTTAACATTATTGAGGCGGTAGCACGCGGCGTTGACTTTTTTGATTGTGTTATGCCCTCAAGAAATGCCCGCCACGGTCACCTTTTTACCTGGAACGGCATAATAAATATTATAAATCAAAAGTATATGACAGATTCACTTCCCATAGACCCTGAGTGCGATTGCCCCGTTTGTCGCAATCACTCAAGAGCCTATATAAGACACCTTTTAAAGGCAGGGGAAATGCTGGGGATGCGGCTTGCTGTAATGCATAATCTGTATTTTTATAATAACTTGACGGAAAAAATAAGAACGGCAATAGAAAACGGTCAGTTTCAGGCTTTTCGTGAGAAATATGTACCCATATTGGGAAAACGTATTTAGTGAGGTAGTTTATGTTTAAAAGAATGAGAGAGGATATTCGTGCTATTCGCGAGCGTGATCCTGCGGCAAGAAACTCTTTTGAGATTTTCTTTCTGTATTCAGGTCTGCACGCCATTTGGTGGCACAGAATTTCGCACTTTTTTTATAAAATAAAAATGCACGGCATTGCCCGATGGATTTCACAGTGCGGAAGATTCTGGACAGGTATTGAAATCCACCCCGGAGCAACTATAGGTCACGGCCTGTTTATCGACCACGGTATGGGAGTTGTAATCGGTGAAACTACAGAAATCGGCGACAATGTAACCATTTATCAGGGTGTAACTCTCGGGGGTACTGGAAAAGACATAGGCAAGCGTCATCCCACAATCGGCAACAATGTTATGATTGGCTCGGGCGCTAAGGTTTTAGGTCCTTTTAAGGTGGGCGACAATTCTAAAATTGCAGCCAACGCCGTAGTTTTAAGCGAAGTTCCGCCAAATTCTACTTGCGTAGGCGTACCTGCACGAATTGTCAAGATAAATAACGAGCGCGTATGTGAGCAATTAGATCAAGTACACATTCCTGACCCTGTTTCACAGGAATTGTGCAGATTATCAGCCAAGCTTGAAAAGCTTGAAAAAAGATTAGCCGAGCAGGACAGAAAGGAATAAATTTATGAGAATATATAACACTTTAACAAGAACAAAAGAAGAGTTTGTACCATTGGTTGAGGGAGAAGTAAAAATGTATTCCTGCGGACCTACTGTGTATAACTTTTTCCATATAGGTAATGCCCGTCCGTTTATTATTTTTGACACCTTAAGAAGATATTTAGAGTACATTGGTTACAAGGTAACCTTTGTTCAGAATTTTACCGATATTGATGATAAAATGATAAAAAACGCCAATGAGCAGGGTATTACTGTAAAGGAGCTTGCTGAAACCTATATTAAAGAATATTTTACAGATGCGCAGGGCTTAGGCATTAAGGCTGCAACAATTCATCCCAAGGCCACAGAAAATATAGACGCTATTATTGATACTGTCAAAACCTTGATTGAAAAAGGCTATGCTTATGAGGTTAACGGCGACGTCTACTTTGAAACAAAGAAATTTGCAGAATACGGCAAGCTCTCCAAGATGCCTTTAGAGGATTTAGAAGCAGGAGCAAGAATAGATGTAACAGATGTTAAGCGCAACCCCTCTGACTTTGCACTCTGGAAGGCAAAGAAAGAAGGAGAACCAGCGTGGCAAAGCCCTTGGGGAGAAGGACGCCCTGGCTGGCACATTGAGTGTTCTGCTATGGTAAATAAATATTTGGGTGAAACAATCGACATCCACTCAGGTGGTCAGGACTTGATATTCCCCCACCACGAAAACGAAATTGCACAGAGTGAGTGCTGCACAGGAAAGCCCTTTGCAAGATACTGGATGCATAATGGCTATATTAATGTTGACAACCAGAAAATGTCCAAATCTTTAGGCAATTTCTTTACAGTGCGTGATGTAGCTCAAAAATACGATTACGAGGTTATCCGCTTCTTTATGCTTTCTGCTCATTACAGAAGTGTAATCAATTTTGCTGATGAATTGCTGGCGCAAAGTGAGGCAGGCTTAAACCGTCTTTATAACTGTATTTCTAACCTTGAGTTTTTAGAAACCAAAGCAAAGAACAGAGAACTGACAGATACCGAGAGAGAATTTATAGAAAAGCTTGGTTCTTTCCGTGAACAGTTCAAAACTGCAATGGACGACGACTTAAATACGGCGGACGCAATTGCGGCTATCTTTGACCTTGCAAAATTCATCAACTCAGAAGAAAAGTCTGACTGGGCACTGGAAGTTTTTGATGCGGCTAAGGGTTTAATGCGCGAACTTGGCGACGTAATCGGTATATTTACCCGCACAACAGAGGATACTATATCTGACGAGGCAAAGGCGTTGATTGAAAAAAGAAATCAGGCCCGTGCCGAAAAAGACTGGGCGCTATCTGACAAAATCCGTGACGACTTGCTCTCTATGGGCATAGAAGTTGCTGACACACGTCAGGGTGTAAAAATAAGAGTGATAAAGTAATGGATATAAATTCAATACTAAGCAAAGAACAAATACCTGAAATAAATACACTGTCGCCCTTGACACTGGCGTTTTTGGGCGACAGTGTTTATGAAATGTTCGTAAGAACAAAAATCTTATCAATGGGCAACCGTCCTGCCAACGAATTACATAAAATTGCCGTAGGCTATGTTAAGGCAAAAGCGCAGGCAACTGCTGCCCATAAGATTTTAGATACCTTGAGTGAAGAAGAAACAGAAATTTACAAAAGAGGCAGAAACACAAACATTCACACAGTACCAAAAAACGCAGATATGGCAGATTACCGTCATGCTACGGCGCTGGAGGCGCTGATTGGTTATCTCTATCTAAAGGGCGACGAAAGTCGGCTTAATGAAATTTTAAATCTCGCTTTTGAAACACTTAGCTGAGGCACTCTTGAGGAGTGTTTTTAGTGAAGAAAATATTTGAAAAAATAAAAGAATATGCACTAATTACGGTTGGAACACTGATTTCCGCTGTTGGTATCAGCTTGTTTTTAGCACCGCATGCAGTTGTATCAGGCGGTGTTTCGGGTATTGCTATTATTATTAATAGATTTACGGGCTTTCCTATCGGTGTTGCAGTTCTTTTTATGAATATTCCGTTATTTATAGTGGGAGCTATATTTTTGGGGAAAAGCTTTGGCATTAAGTCCTTATATGGTGCATTTATCTTTTCATTGTTTTTGGACGCAACATCAACAGATGTGATTTTGACACAGAATGTTTTGATGTCATCGCTCTTTGGCGGAACACTTTTAGGAATTGGCTTTGGTCTTATATTTTTGACAGGTGCAACCACAGGCGGAACAGACATTGTTGCGGCTTTGGGAAATAAGATAATTCCTGCTATTGACCTTGGCAAATGGTTTTTTATATGCGATATAATTATAATTTCTGCAGGCACAATTTTTATGAGAAACACCGAGCTTTTGCTTTCGGGTATTGTGGCACTTTTCTTGAATTCGTGGGTGCTTGACTATGTTATATCGGGCTTCAATGTATCCAAAATGGTGTATATAATTTCTGAACAGAGCGAACAGATTGCGGCTGAAATTATGAAAACCTTAGAGCGTGGTGTCACAGGCATAAAGAGCGTAGGTATGTACACCAAGGGAGAGCGCACGATGCTTATGTGCATTGTCAAGAAATTTGAGCTTCAGAAATTAGAAAAAATAGTGGAAAGCGCAGATCCCAATGCCTTTGTCATATTGACACAGGCGCACAAGATTAAGGGTGAGGGCTTTATCAACTATCCTATACAACAAAAGAAGAAAAATAAAAAATAAACACATAAAGAGGGGGCTGTAACTTTGTTGGACAACAAAAAACTTACAGAATTAAAACTCACAGCAGCCAATGTAAGAAAGCATATTCTTACAGGCACCCACGCGGCAAAATCAGGTCATCCCGGTGGTTCATTATCTATTGCTGACGTGCTTACACTTTTGTATTTTGAGGTGTTGAACACATCTCCCGAAATGGCAAAATCGCCTGACCGTGACAGATTCGTACTGTCAAAGGGACATTGTGCTCCTGCGCTCTATGGCGTGTTGGCTGAACGCGGATATTTTCCGAAAGAAGACATTGTAACATTAAGAAAGGCAGGTTCATACTTACAGGGACACCCTGATATGAAGGCAATTCCCGGTGTTGATATGTCAAGTGGCTCATTAGGTCAGGGAATTTCAGCTGCAAATGGTATGGCGCTTGCCGGCAAAATAGACAAAAAAGACTATCGGGTTTACACCATATTAGGCGATGGTGAGTTGGAAGAAGGTCAGGTATGGGAGGCAGCTATGTATGCTCCTCACTATAAGCTTGATAATTTATGCGCTTTTGTAGACTTTAACGGTTTGCAGATTGACGGCGACATCGCTAGTGTTATGTCACCCCTTCCTATAGATAAAAAGTTTGAGGCTTTCGGCTGGAACGTTATAGTTTGTGACGCTCACGACTTTGACGCTTTACTTGATGCTATAAATCAGGCAAAAGAAACAAAGGGCAAGCCCACAATGATAATCTTAAAGAGTATCAAGGGCAAGGGCGTATCATTCATGGAAAATAATCCATCTTGGCACGGAAGCGCTCCTAATGACGAGCAATATCAGCAGGCAATTGCCGAAATTGATGCAGAAATCGAAAGAATCAAGGAGGGAGCATAATGCAAAAGTCAGCAACAAGAGAAGCCTACGGTTTAGCATTAGCTGAATTTGGCGAAAAATATGATATTATAGTTTTAGATGCGGATTTGTCGAAGTCCACAAAGACAGATACGTTCTTAAAGAAGTTCCCTGAAAGATTTTTTAACACAGGTATTGCTGAGGGAAATATGATGTCTACTGCAGCAGGAATTGCATCTTGCGGAAAAATTGTTTTTGCAAGTTCTTTTGCGATGTTTGCGGCAGGCAGAGCTTTTGAACAGATAAGAAACGGCATCTGTTATCCTAACTTAAACGTAAAAATCGGCGCAACACACGCAGGTATTTCAGTAGGCGAGGACGGCGCAACACACCAGTGCTTGGAAGACATTGGCATTATGCGTACTATCCCAAATATGGTTATTATAAATCCTGCTGATAAGGCTGAGTCAATCTTGGCAGTAGAGGCAGCTATCAAGCACGACGGTCCTGTATATTTAAGATTTGGACGACTTGCAGTTCCCGAAATTTTTGACCGCGATACATATAAATTTGAAATCGGTAAGGGTGTAGAGTTAATCGAGGGCACAGATGTCACAATTATCGCTACAGGATTACTTGTTCCCGAAGCAATGACAGCTGCAGAGCAGTTAAAGGCAGAAGGTATTTCAGCACGAGTTATCAATATGGCAACAATCAAACCTATTGACCGTGAGATTATAAAGAAGGCTGCTAGTGAAACAGGCGCGATTGTAACAGCTGAAGAGCACAATGTTATTGGTGGCTTAGGCAGCGCAGTAGCAGAAGTTTTATGCGAGTTTGCTCCCGTGCCCATGCTCAGAATAGGTACACAGGATGTATTCGGACAGTCGGGTAAGCCTGCAGAGTTATTCGAAATCTACGGACTTACTGCAGATAATATTGTTGAAAAGGCAAAAGAAGTAATCAAATTAAAGAAATAATAAATAATTTTAAAAAGACTTATTGCACAAGTGCGATAAGTCTTTTTTGTTTATTTTCTACATTACAAATATTTTTGGAAAATGATACAATAATAATAGGAAAGGAGTTGATAAATAGTGACAATTACAAACGAAAAAATCTTGGAATTTCGTGAATTTCTTTTATCCTGCGAAAAGTCAGCAGCAACAATTGAAAAATACCTGCGTGACGTGCGGTTGTTTTCGATGTGGTTGCAAGGCGCGTCTCTCGTTAAGGCAAAGGTTCTTGAATACAAAGAAAGCCTTAAGCAGCACTACGCCATCGCCAGCGTAAATTCTGTCATTTCCTCACTGAATTCATTTTTTGATTTTCTGCACAGTCCTGACTTGTGTATAAAAACAGTCAGAGTACAAAAACAACTGTTTTTGAAAACGGAAAAGGAACTGACAAAAAAAGAATACGCACGATTGTTAGCCGCGGCGAAAGAACGTGGCAACGAGCGGCTAAACCTTGTTATGCAGACGATTTGCTCTACTGGTATAAGAGTGTCGGAGCTGTCATGGATAACAGTGGAAGCACTTCGCCGCGAAACGGCAGAAATTCATTCAAAGGGCAAGGTCAGATTTGTGTTTTTGCCCAAGGAGCTTTGTAAGACTTTGCTGAAATACGCAGCCGCGCGCGAAATCCAACAAGGCTGTATCTTTGTGACAAAGTCGGGACGACCGTTAAACAGGTCAAATATCTGGGCAGATATGAAAAAACTGTGCGAACGGGCACAGGTGCCGAAAGAAAAGGTTTTTCCGCATAATTTGCGTCACTTGTTTGCGAGAACCTTTTACTCAATACAAAAAGACATAGTAAGACTTGCTGACATCTTAGGGCATTCCAGTGTAAACACCACAAGAATTTACACAATGGAAACAGGGGAAATTCATCGTAAAAAGATTCAGATGTTAGGGCTTTTGCGATGTTAACTTAATTAGAAAACAAAAAAACTACATAATCGAAATTATGTAGTAAAAAAGAAAGCAAATAATATTTAATTGTGCCTTTTTTTAAGGGTTACGGATGCAGTTTTGAGGGAGTTTTCAAAAAAGGGCATACTTTTAAGACCAATGCGTTGTTGCTTTTTATGCATTAGTCTATTTTGCTATGCCATTTTATACTGCAAAATGACTAAAATTATATTTTTTGACTAAAAACCTTGACATCAACCAGGGATAGATGTTATAATAACGCCGTACTTTATATGTACTGTATTTAAAAATCACTACATAATTTCGATTATGTGGTTTTTTTATCTTTTTCACTACATAATTTCGATTATGTAATACCCCACGGCAAAGAAGGCGATACTCTATGACAGGTTTAGGTATATTATCTGTAGCAATATTATTGGCAATAATCGTTCCTGGCTACTATGTTGATGTGCTTATGCCTTTTTTTGATAGCAGAAAACAGATAAAGGCCACTATCAAATACACCGACAACGAGCGAAAAAGAAAATATTACAAGAAAAAGTACAGATATATGAAGCTTGAGATTATACCGATTTTCGGGTCGCTGTTCCAAAAAAAACGTGAAAAATACTTAAAGCGTGATTATTTAGATTAATAAAATTTTTTGAAGAACATATTATTTTATTACGCAAATACACATAGCACATACCCGACGGAATAATACGTTTTTTATTTTTTTTAATAATAAAACACTTGTTCTAAAAATGAAACGAATGTTTTAAAGAGGTGTGATTGTGAGAGAACGTACAGAAAAATCAATTGATGAAATTTTAGAGTTGTCGTTTAATTACCTGACGGAGCACGGTCTTGAGAATACGTCAATCAGGGATTTGGCAAAGGAAACCGATATGTCCTTAGGAAGCATATATTACTGGTTTGAGGACAAGGAGGATTTTGTTGTCAATTCCGTAAAATACGGACTTATGAAATCGTCAGCGAGGATTTTCCGTGAGGCATTTAATGAAATAAACAAATTTGACACCTTTATAGCAAAGATTCTTGATATAGTCAAGGAGGAGCAGAGATCATTAAGACTGGTTTACCAGACGGCGACGAGCCCTACCTACGGAGACAGAATACGCAAAAGTGCAGAACCTCTTAATAAAACTTACGCGGAATATATTAGCTTTTTATCAAAAAGTATAAATGCACCATATGAAGAAATCAAACCAATTGTATATCTTTTTGTTGCTACTGTTCTTGACTATGTTGTGTGGGACGATTATGATTTTTCAAAAGGTCAGCTTGAGTACGTTTACGGAATTTTGATGTCCAAAATTAATAATTCTTGACCAAGCAGCAACCTTGCTTGATATAAAAAACAATGGAAGGAGTTTTCAAAAAATGAAAGCAAAGAGATTTCTCTGCTCAATCCTTGCGTTTGCGCTTGTTTTGAGCACAATGGGCACAGTTGCATTTGCGACCGAAACTGCCGATGTTTATGCAATCGGCGAAGGTCAAGCATATGGAACGCTTGAAGCTGCAAGAACTGCAGCAACAGATGTAGACGGTGACGGTGCTATCACCTATGAAATTCACGGCAGAGTGAGCACAGGGTACAACAGTTCAGAAAGTATAGCCTTTGTACCTAATGATAGAACCGGTATAACTACTATCAATTTTGTAGGTGCTGATGACACAGCAGAGCTTTATATTCCTACAAAGAATCGCGCTGCGCTTGATGGAGGATTTAATGCAAATTACGGAATTGATGTAAATGTTACAAACCTCATCTGTGCAAGACCTGATGGAGACTGGTCAGACAATTTTGCTGACGGTAACAATCACTTTTTAATGTTGCTTTCTCCCGGTACTACTCTTACATATACAAACTGCGAATTCCCCAACGGTGTTGCATCCAATATGAAGGGTACTACAATTTTTGAAGGTTGTGAGTTTGATAACCAGATTGGAGACAGAACAAAACAGCAATATGCTCTTTGGGCATTTACTTCTAACGCAGACGCTGCAGTAGTACAGGTTAATGGATGTACTTTCAACGGCAGTAAGGGTGTAAAGGTTTATTCTGACAACCATACAGCTGTAGGCGGAGCAGATGATATTATTGAAATTAGCAATTCTGAATTTAACATTACAGGCGAACCGGCAGTTGTATCCTCTTCTTATGGAACAATCAAACTTGCTGCAAACGAATACGTGGATAACGGATATGGTGTTGTTGCAACAACAGGTCAGTCTGAATTGACAGTTGATGGTGAAGCACCTGCATTTGTTGCTTCTGCTCCCGATAAATGGGGTTCTGTTTATTACACACAGACCGTGGCTTATGCAGAAGTATTGAAGGAAGAAGCTATTGCAAACGGAAGAGTAGATGCTGAAGTTAGCGATATTGTTGCAAAAATCGGTACTAAATACTACACAACAGTTCAGGCTGCCATCAATGCGGCTACTGAAGGCGACACTGTAATCATTAAGGAAGGCACATATGAAGTTCCTTCAATGAAAGCAGGCATTACAGTTGAAGGTAAAGGGAATGTTGTTCTTGAAGGTACTCTTAAAGGAGATCTTAAAAACCTTACCTTGAAAAACCTTTATATCAAGGGTAGTAATGCACAAAGATGGGCGTACGCTAAAGGTGAATACCTTACATTTGAAAATGTAACATTCCATGCCACAGGGGTTTACGCAATCCACTTCGACGGTATAGAAGCGGGTATAAATCTTACTTACAAGGATTGTACAATTATCGGTTGGGCAGCAATGGGCGGCTCTCCCGCAAGCTGTGTGTTTGATGGATGTACTATTAAGGACAACGGCACATACGGCGTAGTTCGTACCTACTTTGATGCAGAATTCAAAGACTGCACCTTTGATGTTGATACTGCGAATCAAGATGACGTGTTTCAGGATGGTTTGCACGTTGTTGATGCAGTTATGAAAGTTAACAATTGCACCAATGCCAACGGAAATATTGAAGACATCCTCAACATATCAAACGACGCTTACATCTTCGTTGATGACGAAATTGCTCTTGCTCCTGAAAACAAAACTTTAGCAGCAAACATAGGTTTTGACGTTTACGAAACCCTTCAGGCTGCAATCGATGCGGCACAGGAAGGCGACACAATCAAAATTGCAAGCGGAAGATATGACGGTTTTGATATTTTGGTTGACAATGTAACTATTACAGGTATGACTGATGATGCTGAAATCATAATTAACAGTATCCCCGGCAATGCATTTATCGGCGTAAACGCAGAAGGTGTTTTAGTTGAAGGTTTGAAATTTATCATTCCTGAGGACTGTCAGAGAACAGGCGATTACTTAGATGGCTTTGATGCAGTAATTGGTTACTGGAGCAATAACTTTAATGCAGGCTCAAATGTAACTACAGGCTATGATGTAAAGAACTGTCATTTCGTAAATGAACACTCTGATATTGGCGTTGCTATGTTTAACTTTAACAGCTTTGAAATCGTTGGTAATACCTTTGAAAACTTTAACGTTGGTATTCACACAATGTCCGATGGCTCTGCTATGGGCGATGTTGTTATCAGTGGTAATACATTTACAAGTGTTAATGAACCCGTAAATGTTTACTGGGGACAGACAGGCAATGACGACGACAGCATTGCAATCACAGGCAACAATTTCGTAAGTGCAAAGGATGCAGACGAAATAAAGATTACCGTTCACGATTATGCTTCAACAGTTACAGGTACATCCGGTATCGATGAAATCGACATTTCAGGCAATACATATTCTGCTGAAACAGAGGTTGTTCTTGTAGATGCGGCTTCTGATGTTTCTTCATCTGTAGAAAATGCTATTGAAAATGTTGAAAACGTTGTAGTTGATACAAAATATGCAGCGGTTGCAAGAATTGGTGCGGACAAATACTTTACTTCTATCGAAGCGGCTCTTGGCGCAGCAAATCCAGGAGACGCAATCGACCTTTTAGGCAACAATGTAACAATTGACAAGGCATATGTTTTAAATAATGACATTACATTTAAAAATGGTATGATGCTCTTTGACAACTATAATGGTTTAAATCCTGGCGTTTATGATCCTGCAGGTCCAAATTATGCAGTTATGACAATTGGTGCTAATGTTACATTTGACAATGTAATTCTTACAGGCGAAAATGCTGTGGCACAACAGGGAATTTTCGTTTTAGGAGCAAATGGAGTAATGTCACTTACAAACGGCTCTGAACTTAATGTTACAGCACCAACAGCTGATGCTGTTATTTACAGCGAGGCTGAATGTGAAAGTAAACTTGTTGTAAGTGATTCTAAGATTAACATCGACGGCAACGGTAACGCAGTTCGCGGTATGCTTGCAGTGGAAATTGATGCAGATGATTCTGAAATTAATATTTCAAATCTTACGGATAACGCACTCAGAAACGTTTCAGGTTCAATCGATAATTCGGTTATCTCTATTGACGGTGCTGAATATGGTATTAAAAACGACGGCGCTTGCGCTGCTCTTGCAGTTGCAAATTCTAAAATCAAAGTAACAAACACAACCAACGAAAGTGACAATGCAGGTATCCATCTTACAGGTCGTGACAAGCTTGTTGATATAAATTCAATAATAGAAGCAACAATCTTTATTGACGTTGTTGAAGGAGAAGATACTTTACTTATTCCTCTTAATTTCGTAACAAATGGCGGCAGCGCAATCGACACTGTTGAAAAAAATCAGGGTGAGGTTGTAAATTTATCAGGCTATAAGCCTGTAAAGTCAGGATATTCTTTTGGTGGTTGGTACAGCGACGAGGCACTGTCACAAGGAGTGGCGTCTGTTACACTTGATAATCCCGTGACCATTTATGCAAAATGGGAGAATAAGATAGTAAGTGTCGGTGGTACGGGCGTTTCCACATACATCATAACATTCAGAACAAATGGTGGTACGTCTGTAGATAAGATTTCAAAATTAAAGAATGCAACAGTTGATTTATCTGAATGCATTACTGAAAGAGAAGGATACACTTTTGAGGGTTGGTATACAGACAAGGAACTGACCAACAAAGTAACGAGTGTTAAAGTAACAGAA
>JAZRPE010000007.1:0-2392 GCA_045649085.1 Congzhengia sp. | reverse complement strand
ATGGGAGTTTTTAACTCAGGCGGTAACTAAACTCGGAGAATGGGCATCAGGTTTAATCACTAAAGCAAAAGAGGTGTTGCCGGGAGTGGTGTCTTCTGTTGTAGGCTTTTTCTCAGAATTACCCGGAAAAATGCTTGAAGTGGGTAAAAATCTCGTACAGGGTATATGGAACGGCATCAGCAACGCTGCAGAGTGGGTGTTAGAGAAAATCAAAGGCTTTGGAGCAACTATTGTAAACGGAATAAAAAGCATTTTTGGCATTCACTCACCCTCTGCTGTTATGCGTGATGAGGTAGGTAAAAACCTTGCATTAGGTGTGGCAGAGGGTATCAGCAAAAACACAGACGCCGTATCTGATGCAATGTCCGAAATAGCTGATGTAGTAGCTGATTCTGACATTAGTGTAGAGCCTGAGGTAAAGACTGGCTCTTTCAACTTTGAATCGTTTAAAGAAAAGATACGACCGTCTTTAGATTTTGTGAAATCGCAGATTTCAAAGGCGCAGGATGTCTTAAATACACAGTTTGCAGCTTCCTTACAGCTCGCATCGGCTATGGCAGGTGCTAACAACACCTACAACAACGGCAGATGGAAAAAGAATTTAGAAAATATATTATATAAGATATTTATTAAGGGTTTGTCAAGAAGAACGTTTATTACCCTCTTGATAAACCCTTAATAAATATAAAGTCGAAAGGTGGTGGTGAAATATATGATTGTGACATAATATCTACTTGATATTAACATTATTTAATGATAAAATAAACTTACATAAAACAAATTCTAGGAGGAATGATATATGAGCGCAAATTTCGATGAAATAAAAGAATACCTCGAAAAGAGGGATATTGAAGTAAAGGAAGCTATCAAACGAGCGAAAAAGGCAGGCGTGCATCCCACATTTATGAAGCTCTTAGAAACACAAGGCAAAATTAACCTCAAACATAAATTGCCGCTGGTATTACACGACGGAGCAACCGAAGAGCAAATTGTTAAATTTGAGGTAGCTATGGACGTTACAATTCCTGCACCTTATCGTGAACTCTTAAAATTCACCAACGGAGCTAGATTAGGAGAAGCTTCGGTTGAATTTTTTGGTTTGGAAAAAAACAAGAATTCCCTCTATACTTTATATACAATTAACGATGCTGATAAAATAGAGAATATTTCAGGCGTTATAGAGAACAACTGGCTAATTATTGGTGAGGATATAGCAAGCAATTTAATTTGTATAAGTCTGGAGACAGGAGAAATATATAGTTGGGATTATCATAATGTTGGAGATGAAGAGTGCTTTTTAAATACGGATTTTTATACTTATATAGAAGAGGATTTGATTGGTTTTATGTATGAAATCGAGAGAGAAGGTATAAAGAATGACTAATTTGACACAAGCTGAAAAAAAGAAGCTTGATGCAGAACGCAACAAAGCTATTAGATTGGCTTGGCGAAACGAGCAGGAACGAGCTTTGAAAGGATTACAAACAAGGGACTGGACAGATGAAGAATTTGAACTGTTAAAGAAAGAAGGAATGGTCCCCGGCTATGAAGGACACCATATGAAATCCGTTATGGCATATCCTGAATATGCCGGGGACCCGGACAACATACAATTCTTAAAACAAATTAGAGAGGACGGGCAAACCAAAGACGGCGACCATTTTAAAGCTCACGGCGGAAACTTCCGAAACTCGACCAACGGCTACTATGATGAAAAAACTGAAACAATAATTCCTTTTGAAGATGACGAGAGGCCATCAATACCCAAATACGAACGAAACCTATATAACAAAGAAAAACAAGCAAGCACTGAAGAGGGTGTTTTTTTTATGTCCAAAAACGAAAACAAAGGAGGAAGTAAAATGGGAAATATAGCATCAGGCATAGATGTACTAACAGAAGCAACAAGCTTAATGGAAAACATGGGAATAAATTGCGGACCATTGGTAGAAGGTTTGCAGGCGGCACAAATAGCAGCTGAGGGAATGTCTATTGCGCAAGCGGCATTAAACCTTGTCATGAGTCTTAATCCTATAGCGTTAGTCACAATTGCTATTGCATCATTAGTGGCTGGTCTTATTTACTTGTGGAACACAAATGAAGACTTTAAAAACGCTCTTATCGGCGCATGGAATTTGATATCAGAGGTTTGCTCGGCAGTTTGGGACGCAATTGTCTTGTTCTTTACAGAAACATTGCCTGCTGCTCTTGAAACAGCAGTAAATTTCTTTGCAGAGTTGCCGGGAAAAATATGGGAGTTTTTAACTCAGGCGGTAACTAAACTCGGAGAATGGGCATCAGGTTTAATCACTAAAGCAAAAGAGGTGTTGCCGGGAGTGGTGTCTTCTGTTGTAGGCTTTTTCTCAGAATTACCCGGAAAAATGCTTGAAGT
>JAZRPE010000006.1:0-177910 GCA_045649085.1 Congzhengia sp. | reverse complement strand
TAAAAATACTCTGTTGTTCCGTTTGTTTTTTGAGTAAACAACCAATCTGTATTTACCAGTTTGTTAATTTTACGAGTATTTAAAATACCATTTTCGATAAAATCATAAAACCTATATCCATCCTCTGCAAATGTCCATTGTGTTCTATTAAGAGTAGATATGGCGCTTTTATCTGTAAGCTTTGAAAAGCAACAAGCTGGATGTTCCTCGAATAATCTTTTGAGATACTTAATCATCGTTTTATCATTACTATAAATATCCAGAAGATAATTTGCAATATAGTTCCCAACCATAGGTAAGTCATCCATCTTTATATCAAATACAAATATGGTTAATTTGCTTGCGAAGTTAACAAACTGAATGCATTTTCTTTTATCAAAATAAAACAGTTTACCGCCCCACTCCAGAAGACGATTTCCACTTTCTTTTTTTAGCGTTACTTTAGCAATTTCATTCATTGGAAAACTTAAATCTTCCGGCATTTTAAGTTTATATCTTTCAAAGGTCTGTTTTGTTACATAAAAAATCATAGACCATACCTCATTTGCTCAAAGATTTATATGTTGGCAACAAGATCTTTTCGTATCTTGCTGTAATGTATGTCTTATAAAATTCCTTTTGCAAATCGGATATATAAATAATGTTATCAATAAATGCATTTATGAGGTCAATATCAATATTGGGCACAATTCTTAAAATTGCTTTGTTGCAATCCTCGTTTCCCATTGAAGAAATGAAATCATAGTAGTTGATTTTTTTGTCATTCAGTTTAATTGCGGATGTAGGGAATTGGAAAATACGGGCATTTAGTTCATCTTCGTTTTCTAAAATAGTTCTCATTATCTTTTCGTCTGCCTGTGGAAGCAAACAACTACCGCAATCAAAAACAGGTGCAATCTCAGATGTTTGAGTTTCATCATCAAACAGGAATCCCCAGTTACCATTGTGCCTGTCGAAATTGCCAAGTAAGGCATCTACTACAAACACATTCCAGAAATGCTTAAGCAATTCTTCGGGACTTACAAATTGTTGCTTTTCTATGGTTTCGAGAACATCGGAAAGCTCTGTTCCTGTACCATTATGTTCAGAGTCGATGACGGTATTTTTTATAGAACAAAAATCATATAAGTTTTTATTTTTATCAGTAAAATCCTTGCATGCACAAACAACTTTTACCTTGCCATTGACAGTAAAGGTTCCAAGTTTTGTTTTTTGTGCTTTTATGCCTATCATATTAAATATACTGCTTGCTATATGCTCGCTAATTGAACTGTTGGTGTATGATAATTCTGTTGGCTTTTTATTTCCTGATGGAGGAAACTTAAGCATATATCTTTCACCTTCATATTCTACTGCAATTTTCTTTCCGTTTGCACCATTATATGCTCTGCCTATAATTCGCTTACAGTTTGTAAAATCAATTCTGTTTGCCATAATGTTACCTCCATAAATATTTCTGCCTTAAATAATCCGCATGCTCCGGCGTTATTAGTCCATCGCTGATTTCTGCCATATTGATGCTTCCGTAAAGTTCGCCCCAATAGCAATCTATCAAAGTGGAATTCTTTGATACGGCATCTTTGTATATATCCAAATCATGTTGTAGATATGAAGGAAGACCATACTCGTAGGAACGCTCTCTTGCAAGAGTTGTCATTCTGTCATCAAGCAGGCTCTCCATAGACACATTTAATACTTTTGCGATTTTATATAATGTTTCTCCGGAACACTTTTCAATGTTTGTTTTACCGCTGCACAATTCACTAAGTGTCGCATGGGGAATACCGGAGAGTTTTGCCAATCGGTATTTTGTCATTCCGATATTACTTAAAATTTCATTTATACTCATTTTCATCACCCTAATATATTCTATGCTATTATTATATCGCTATACCGAAATAAAATCAAGTAATTTTTGAAAATTTAGTTGAAATGCTAAAAACCCTTGTAAGAATGCATCTCACAAGGGTTTTATGATTTTTTTGCTCTGTCTGTTATATTAGGTTGTAGTTGAGATTGATGTGATTTTGCCGTTTTGCTGAAAGACCCTGTATTTCTGGCTTTTACGCCACCTCGATATAAAAAGTTTCTATGTTACTCTCACTGTATGTACAGTAGATTTACTTATATTAAATATATGAGCTGTATCTCTTACAGTAGATTTGTTTTCTATAATATACTCTGCCAAGTGTAGTGCCCTCTCTTCAATATAGTCTTTCATTAAAACTATCCCTCTCAAATTTTCATTTGATAAATTATATGCAAGAGATAGACTTTTATGAGAAAAGAAGCGTTTAAATGAAGTGATATAATGACGACAGACACAATAAAGTGTCTGTCATCATTATATCACTACACCCATATGAGCTGTATTCTATTTTATATCGGCATCGCCTGTAGCAGGATTATCAATTAATGTTCCGTCCTCTTCAAATCTTGAACCATGGCAAGGACAATCCCACGTGTGTTCAGTCTTATTCCATTTCAGCGCACATCCTAAATGTGGGCAACGTTTTACTGTTGGTGTCAATAGATTGGCAGTTGTTTCTAAACCATTAATCAGCAGTTGCGGCTTCAAGATGCTTCGGTGTGGAGAGAAAACCTCAGCATATTCATTTTTCTTTCCCTGTACCATATCGCATAAAATTTCGGCAGCAACCATAGACGAAGTCATTCCCCATTTATTAAAACCTGTAGCAACGTACAAGTTTGGCGTTTTTTTAGAATAGCAGCCTATATACGGTATCTCGTCCAGGCTCATACAATCCTGTGCTGCCCACTTGTACTCACAAGTCGCCTCAGGATAATATTTTTCAGCAAAACGCTCTATCTCACACCAAGAACCACCCTGCTTACCTGTTCGGTGTCCTCCTCCCCCAACTAACAGTAAATCCCCGTAATTTCTAAAGGACATTCCCTTCTTGTCTTCATCAACATACATACCCGATAACTGTTCCGCTCCCTTAAAAGCAGACACATAAGAGCGGTGCTGATATAATTTCAAAAAATAGCTTCCGTGTTTGTTTATAAAGGGAAAATGAGTGGCTACTATTATCTTATTTGCTTTTATCTTTCCATTGTCTGCTACGGCAGTATCCGGTGTTATATCCCTGATAAATGTCTGCTCATAAATGTTCAGATCTTTTGAAATTTCAGCAATAAATTTAAGTGGATTAAACTGTGCCTGACCTGCAAATTGAATAGCGCCTTTTGTAGCAAAAGGAAGTTCTGTTTTTTCTACAAATTGTGCCGAATAGCCTAAATTATTAACCGCTTTTACCTCATCTTCTATTTTTGTCACGCTCTTTAATGAATAGGTATATGCATCCCTTTTTTCGAAATCACAATTGATTTTTTTGCTCATTGCCTCGTACAAGGAAAGCGCCTTGTTGTTTGCAGATAAATACATCTGTGCCCTTTCTTTGCCGTAGTCTTTTGTAATTTTTGAATAAATCAGCCCATGTTGAGAAGTTATTTTAGCGGTTGTGTTTTTTGTTATTCCCGATGCAATTTTTTCTCCCTCTGCTAAAACATAATCTATTCCCACATCTTGCAAAAATTTTGCACATAAAATTCCTGCCATACCTGCACCTATTACCAAAACATCTGTTTTGATTTCTCCCTGAAGTTTAGGAAAATCAGGCAGGATTGTGTTATTGCTCCATACAGATTTTTTCATACATACCTCCATCGATTTTAATGATATTAGTATGTACAAAAAATAAGACATTACTTTCGTAATGTCTTATTTTTTAATGAATATGTGTATGCCCCATTAAATGATGAAGTATTCCGCTCATCATAAGAACGCCCAAAACAATCAGTAATACACCACTTATAGCATTTATAATTTTATAATTTTTCTTTATTGCATCCAAAAGCTTTGACAATTTATCTACGAGTATTGCACAAATCATAAATGGTATCCCCATACCTAAGGAATATACCACAAGCAGCAATATACCTTTGCAGGCTGTTCCGGCGTGTGCCGCCATAGCAAGAGCCGTTCCTAAAAAAGCCATAATACAAGGAATGTGGCTTATTGAAAACAACACACCAAAAAGAAATGATGTAAATACGCCTGTTATTTTTTGTTCAGCGTGAAAGCCTTTAAAGTGCGGGATTTTAATAACACCTAAAAAGCTAAGGCCCAAAAGGATTATCACAGCGCCGCATACAATGTGAAGCAGCGTTTCGTATTCTGCAAAAAACGAACCTAACGTTCCTGCAAAAAGCCCTAACAAAGCAAATATCGCTGTAAAACCCAAAACAAAAAACAATGCTCTTAAATATACGTTATATTTTTTATGTGAATTGCCTGCAAAATATGAAATGTATATCGGCAGCATAGGTAGCATACACGGCGAAACAAAGGATATTATCCCTTCAAAAAATGTTATTATATAATCCAATTCGGCACCTCTTTTGTATTTTTTCATATTTATAATATCATACAATCGCCGAAAATACAAGTAATCTGAAGTCATATTTTATGATATATAAAAATAAATAATTACCTTGAATTTTACTATATTTTATTATAAAATATCACAGAGGTGTTTTTATGCTTATTGGCTTTCATACACATATATTTCCCGACAAAATAGCCGAAAGAACACTGGATGTTTTAAAGTCGGGAGTTTTAAAATACGAACAGGTTAATGCTGTTTCTTATTTTGACGGAACAAAGGGCGGATTGCTTGACTCAATGGACAAAAGCGGCGTTGACCTAAGCGTTACTCTGCCAATTGCAACAAAGCCTACACAAACCGAATCTATCAACGATTTTGCCAAGAGTGCTACTGACGCAAAAATCATTTCTTTTGCCTCTTTGCATCCTGCAAATGATAACATTGACAAAATTCTCGAAAATATAAAAGAGGCCAATTTTTTCGGCATTAAGTTGCATCCTGAGTTTCAGTCCTTTTACGTTGACAGTCCTGAATGTATTAAAATATTAAAAAAAGCTGAAGATTTAGGTCTGTATACCATTTTTCACGCAGGCAGCGACATTGGTCTGCCACCTCCTGTGCACTCCACTCCCCTGCACTTTAAAAATGCTTTAGAGCACGTCAGCGGTAAATACATAATTGCAGCACACCTGGGTGGCTGGCGTATGTGGGATGACGTGGAAAAATATCTGGTGAGAACAGAAATTCTTTTTGACACCGCCTTTATAAAGGATTTTATATGTCCCCAGCAGGCAAAGCGTATCATAAGAAATCACGGAAGCGAAAAAATACTGTTCGGCAGTGATAATCCCTGGGAAAATCCAAAGGATACATTGAATTTTTTGAACGCTTTAGGATTGACTTCCGAGGAGCTTGATAATATCACACATAAAAATGCATTAAAAATATTAAAAGTCTAAGGCATCGCCTTAGACTTTTAAATTTCTTAGATATTCTTTTGCTCCTTTGTCAATGCGGTAACTCTCAATCGCTTTTTGTATCGTTTTATTGTGAGTCCAATCATCAAGGACTCCTTTCTCGATAAAAGGCAGTGCCGCATCATACTGCTTTGCCAGTGCTGTAGCAAAATACCACGCGCGCATCATATTGATATAATACTCATAACTTTCTACCTCTGCTACCAAGGTAAGATATTCTTCGTCAAAATCATCATCAAGAAAATGCGTCATCAACTGATTTATTGCATATCTGACGGTATAGGTTTTGTCTGACTTGATCCATTTCAAGAGGTAATTTAGTAGCTCTGACTTGTATTTCTTAAACACTTTAGGCTGGAAGCAGTCACAGGTTGCCCAGTTGTCAATATGAGGCAAAAATTTTTCTGTTTTTCTAATAACTGAGTCAAAATCCTTCATCTGCTCAATCAAAAAAGCGTGCAGATTATTTTCCTCGTAATATTTATGAGGTAGCTCATTTAAAAAAGCTTCATATCCGCCTGTTTTAAAAAGCTCTTTTGCAAATTTACGCAAGGCAGGTATTCTTACTCCTATTATTCTTTGTTTATCTACAGTAGGCATCAATCGAGAATGAAATTCTCTGTATTCAATGTCCTGAAAGCTAAAGAGCTCTTTTTGTATATCCATATTATTTCTCCAAAAAACTGTCTAACGGCTTTTTAAGATGTTTTCTAAAAAAATTAACCGCAGTTCCTGTTCCAAATGTCGCAATTATTGTCCCCTCTCGGACCCCTTGCAAGGAAAGCCCGAAAAAGATAACAGAAAAAATCAAAGATAACACAACACAACTCACATCAAAAGCAATTTTTACATTACCTACGTTTTTGCCGATGACATTTGCCATAACATTTACCAACGCTTCGCCGGAATTCATTACAACATTTCCAATAAAAGATAACGCCACACCAAAGCCAAGGATTATAACGCCTACAACTACCATAAGCAGCTGTGTTATGTAGCTGTTTACAGGTATTGGCGAAACAATCGCAACACCAAGGTCTGTAAAAACACTGAAAAGTATAATCATCGGTATCTGCAGAAATTCCACAGGATTAAATTTTCTCCCAAGAATTACAATCTGCATAAGCACCATAATAATACTCCACACAAAAAGCCACGTTCCCATAGAAAGTTGTGTAAACTTAATAGATAAAACGTTGGCAACCGAAGAAATAGGGCTTACGCCTAAATTGCTGCACTTAGAAAATGCAACTCCTATTGCCATAAAAAACATAGCTACGATTGTTAAAACATATCTTTTGATCAATTCTTTTTTTCGCATTGACTACACCTCATGCAAATTTTATCAAAAAAAGTGAAAAGTATCAATAACCAATTTGAAAAAGTAAGGACTTCCTTGTAAATATACGCAGTAAGCTCAGTTTTTAAAATACAAGTGCATTATAAATCATTTTTATTGTTTACTTCTTTAAGATTATAATATTTTTACCATTGTTAATTTTGTCACATATTCCGTCTGTTTGTAAGAAGTCTTAAATATTTTGCGTTTAATTTTCTTAAAAAAACGCATAATAATATTGAATTTTAACAAAAGGAGCTTTAACTATGAAATCAAAATACTTGTTAGGAATTATCGCCTGCGGTGCGGTTCTTGGCACAGTAGCAGTTGTTTCAGCTGATTATGGTGCAAAAAACCGAAGAAAGCTTTTAAAATGCAAAAATAATATGTTCAGAACTATGGGCAGTGTTTTAGACACTATGCTTGAACTGAAAAAATAAGAAGATGACCTTTAGGTCATCTTCTTATTTTTTATTTATTCAACAAATCTTTAGCTGAAACTAAAGCTGATATTGTAAGCAGTGTATCAACTACTAATGCTGATGCAACATTCATTGCGCCAAACAAGCCTAAGAGGGTAATGATAATTTTTACTGCACACGCGCAGTAGAAATGAACCTCAACCTTGCCGTTGGCAATTCTTGCAATTTCGATAGCCTGAGCCAGTGCTTTTAGCTTACCCAAAAGTACGATTTTTGAATATTCCAAACCGTTTTCTTCCTTGTTAATCAAAGCGATACCAACGTCTGCCTCGTTGATTGCCTGCTCAGCCCCTAAAACATCGCCAATATATGCACAGGTCGCGTCTTCCTCCTGCTTCATATTGCTGATTGCCTCTACTCTTGCAAAGGCATCCATATTCTCTATATATTTGTCTGCACCGGATATTTCGAACGCTTCTTTAGCTTCATTTTCTGCATCTTTTGTAAACATTACGACTCTTTCTACACCTGTTTTACGCAAATGTTCAACATCTAATGCTGCACTACCTGATAATGTATCGCCGTAGTTCACAGCACCCATAACAACATTATCTAATGTAATATAAAGTCTGTAGCCAGAGTTTTCTGAAACATCAACGCCGCATTCTTTTACGAATTCTTCTGTACCGCAAAGGAATGACTTGCCCATTATTGTACATTCTACACCCTTACCTGGGAATTCCATAACGTTTTCAGCGGTAAGGTGTTCGTTCATATACTGTGTAAAAATACGGGAAACAGGATGCGCTCTACCGCCTACGCAAATACCGGCAATCATCAAAAGATCACTTTCTGCAATACCTTCTGCTGTATATACATCTGTAATTTTGTAAATGCCATCTGTAAGGATGCCGTTTTTTTCAAATGCCACGCAGTTTACATCCGCGATTTCATCTAAAAGCTCAGTGGACGATACTGCCATACCCTTTTTCTTTAGTGCCCACACTGCACTTGACGTAAACAACGGAACGCCAATTATGAAAGAGCCCGATGTGGCAGCTATCAAAAGAACACTCACTCTAAGCAACGCACCGCTCCAGATGCCTGATGAAAGACCTGTAATCAAAAGAACAACAATAGCCAACGTCAAAACACCAAGGGGATACCATTTTGCAATCTGCATAAATCTTTTTTCGCCTATGGTAGATGTGGATTCTGCCATATCTGCCAATCTGTTAAAGTCCATAACGATTGAATCGTCATAGTTGCATACAGCGGCACAAGTCACAGAAGAGCCGGTATTTACATATCCTGCTAAAACCTTGTCGCCTGCTGAAAGTGAAACTTCGCCGTTTGATGAATGAACACGCGATGTATTAAATTCAGAAAATCCCTCTGTAATCACAGCATCAACAGGAACAACCTCATTTGCTTTTACCATAAATTTATCGCCACTTCTTAACTCATCTGCAGCAACAACTCTTATATTGGACTGAGAGTCAATTAAATTTGCAGTTTTTGGTGTTACGTCAACAGTTGCCTTTAAATCCTTACCTAAAAGTCCCAGAACGAAAGAAACAGCAACCGCTGATAATTTATAGATTGACATTGCAAGTGCCGCAATCGAAAATTCACCAAGACAGAAAGGAATAAGTATAGCTGCAATTACCAACACGGTGTCAAGTTTTGCATCTTTTGTTCCTTTTACAAGCTTAAATATTACCTCGGCACCGGCTATAATCAAAGAAAAAATGCTGAACATACAAGAAAGCACCGCATTGTCAAAAAGAGATGCAATTATTGCTAACGCCAGTGCTACAATACTAACCAAAAAGCTTTTTTTTAAATCCTTACCAATATGAGAAATTAATTTTGAATATGTGGTTTGCTTATTTTTAACCATATTTTTTACTTTCATAATTACGTTCCTTTCTATATGTCAAAACGAATGTACAGCTTACCACATAATATTGTAGCACATAATTTGAAATATGTCAAACTTTGTAGTAAAATAAAAAGTTCCGGAAAATCCGGAACTTTTTATTATTTATATCTTCTTCTGATAAACACGAAAATACCAAATCCTAAAAGCAATACAGGAATAACCGCTACTAAGCAGATAAACCATCCCCAAAACTGAGACGTTGAGACCGAAAGACCACCCTCAGGAATTTCTTTTGCCCTGACTGTTATACCTGCTTCACTGCCGCGCATCCAGTTGATTGAATTGATAAGCAAATCTTCATTTGCATATCTGCTGTCGCCAATCAATGTGTCCATCATATAGCTCGAACCACATACCGCTACTCTGCCTGTATAAATCTGCTCGTCAAGAGTATAATTTTGGCGAGTAGATGTAAGCATAATATTGTATTTTGACTTCATCACGCCGCCGGCTACAGGGTCATTTATAGAAGAAATATCGCGCAAAACTGCATCATCAGATGTTACAAGGACTGTTTCAATGTCAACATTTGTCTGTGTGTCCGCTGCAATTTCAAGAGCATTGGCTGCAGAGTAAACAATATTCTTCTTAGAATTCTTAATAGGAGCAACTATGCTGCTGTCTGCAAGTTCTGCCATTGAAACGATACCACAAAGGTCCGCTACGCTTTCGCTTACTTCTATTTTTTTATCATTGTCAACTATAACACCGTGATTACGCACGATTGACCAGTTTTCTGCAAGGTAGCTTTCAAGTCTGGGATGCTCCTCGTTTGAAACCATCGGATCAAAGTAAACCTGTACATTGCCTCCATGGTCTAAAAATTTATCGAGCTTTTCTATTTCTTCAGCTGAAAAATCGGCAGTAGGCGCATTAATTATTACTAAAGCCTTATCACTTTCAGGCAAATCCTCTGTCAAAAGGTTAATGTTGCTCATCTGGTAATTGTACATAGAAAGAACAGCGCTAAAGCCTGCATTTGCCTTTTCTCCGTGTCCTTCTGTCATCAGAATTTCCGAAATTTTAAAACCGTCGACAAAAGTTGCTAATTTATTGGTTATTACATTTTCAATGTTACTGTAGCCTGAGCTTGTTACATAAGAGCTGACCTCGGCAGTATCGTATTTATCTCCCTGCACGAATATCATAGAATAATCAGGATACGACAGTTCTTTTATAGCATTCACATACGATGTCAACGCCATAGGATCATTGTAATAATCCAAAACCTCAGCAACAATATTTTCATTTTCTTCTGAATACTTGTTTAATATTGTAGTAAGAATTGTCATTATTTCTGACTGCTGACCATTGTAAAGCACTACAATTTTCGTTTCCTCGTCTATCTGGCTAATTACTTCTTTTGTTTCATCTGTAAGCTTATAAAGCTCGTTCTTTGTAAGGTCAATATCCAGAGAAATCTTATTATCAAATGCTACCAATATGGCATTTACCAAAAATGTAATGATAATCGCACCGATGATAACAACAGAAGAATTTATACTGTATTTTAATTTCTTAGTATTTTTCATCTTCATTACCTCCAGCGTCTTCTCTCGATTACACACACAGTAAGCATAACAAACAACGCCGTAATGCTCACAAAGTATATAATCGGCACAAAATTTAGCGTACCCTTAGCAAAATCTACAAATCTTCCGTTTATGTTCAAAAATTCCACCAGACCATTTAACGCAGTTCCCAAAAATGCGAACGTACCATCGAAAAGTCCTGTAAAATCAAATCCCATACTCTCTATGAAGGAAAGCAGACCAACAAGTGCCAGCGTCAAAACTGCTGAGATTACCTGATTCTGCGTTAGTGATGAAATCAACATACCCATAGCTATAAGCATTGCACCGTACAGAATAATGCCAACATAGCCAACCAACGACTGAATTACAGCAGGATTTCCATAAAGACCTAAGAATATAAGGAATATAAGTGTAATGCCTACTGCTACTCCAAGAACTGCAAGAGCTGACAGAAATTTTCCCAAAACAACCTGAGAAACCTTCACGGGAGCAGTCAGCCAAAGCTGGTCTGTTTTTAATTTTCTTTCCTCAGAAAACATTTTCATTGTCAAAAGAGGCACTGCCACAATAAAAATATAGCAGATATATCCAAAATAATTTGTCATATCCGATGTTCCGAATGACACAGTATTTGCCATAAACATCAGCGATGCAAAAGAAACAAAAAGTCCTATAAAAATATAGCCCAAGGGAGATTTAAAATAAGCGTTAAATTCACGTTTAAATATCGCTTTCATTTTCGTCCTCCTTCTTTGTTTCAATAAATTCTATTTCACTTTCGTCTACCGAAGAAAACGAATTATTTTCATTTGATGTAACCTCAATGAAAATATCCTCTAAGGTCATATCGACTATCGTCATCGAAAGTATGGGAAGATTATGAGTTGCCATAGCCTGGAATATAACAGGTCTTACATCTACATTAGGCTCTGTCTCCACTATAAAGTCGATTGAATTCCTTTCTTTTCTGCCTAAGGACTTGACACTTTTAATACCATCTATACCCTCTAAAACATCTAACGCTGTGCGTTCATCTCCAGAAATGCGCAAGCTGAATCTGTTTTCATTTGAAATATTTCTTGCCAGATTATCAGGTGTATCAATAGCTGCAACCTTGCCGTTGTTTATAATGACTACTCTATCACATATTGCCTGAACCTCCTGCAAAATATGTGATGACAGTATGACTGTGTGATTTTTTCCCAGCTTTTTGATTACACTTCTTATTTCAATAATCTGCATAGGGTCAAGACCAACTGTAGGCTCGTCCAAAATCAAAACCTCAGGGTTGCCTACCATTGCCTGAGCAAGTCCGACTCTCTGCTTGTAACCTTTGGAAAGATTGGCAATCAGGCGATTTGCAACATCTGTAATCTTAACTGTTTCCATAATTTCTGCAAGGTGTTTTTTCTTGCTTTTTTCTTTAGCGCATTTTAAATCATAGACAAAATTAAGATATTCACTTACCGTCATATCCACATAAAGAGGCGGTATTTCGGGAAGGTATCCTATATGTTTTTTCGCCTCTATGGGGTTGTCTAATATGTCAAATCCGGAAATGCTTACTTGTCCGCTTGTAGCAGAAAGATAACCGGTCATAATATTCATTGTGGTAGACTTACCTGCGCCGTTGGGACCTAAAAGTCCAAGTATTTCCCCGTCACGAACAGTAAAAGAAATATTGTCAACGGCGAGTTTCTTGCCGTATTTTTTTACCAGATTTTTTATTTCAATCATCTGACTTCCTCCTATATTTCTTATGGGCAAATGTACAACATTTGCCCATAGCATACTTATCTAAGAGCATCAAGCAAATAGACTGCAAGGTCTGTAAAACCAACCTTTGCACTCTCGCCGGTACCCATATTTTTAACATTTACAACGCCGCTTGCAATATCGTCATCACCGATTACTGCTGAGAATTTCGCATCCAGCTTGTTTGCAAATTTCATCTGCGCCTTTACACTTCTTGCAAGATAGTCGCGTTCTGCCGCTATACCTGATTTTCTCAAATCAAGTACCAGTTTCTGCACAAACATATCTGCTGCATCGCCGATATTTGCGATAAAAATATCAGGACACTCGTTATTTTCAGGAAGCTTGCCAATGCTGTCGAGAACTAAAAGCAAGCGCTCCATACCCATACCGAAGCCTACGCCAGGAAGCTCAGGACCGCCGATTTCTGAAATCAAGCCATCATATCTTCCGCCGCCGCAAATTGTACCCTCAGAACCAGGGTTTTTAGAAATAATTTCAAAAACAGTTTTTGTGTAGTAGTCTAATCCTCTTACAATTGTTGCGTCAATATTATATGGAATTTCCATTACCTCAAGGTACTTTTTAAGGCTTTCAAAATGTGTGTTACACTCATCGCAAATATGGTCTAACAGTACAGGCGCATTATTGTAAATCTTTTTACAATCTGCGCTTTTGCAGTCTAAAATTCTTAAGGGATTTTTTTCAAATCTTTCTCTGCAGGTTTCACAGAGTTCGCCTAAATAAGGTCTGAAATAATCCTTGAGCTTTTCATTATATTCCTTGCGGCATTTTGGGCAACCTATACTATTGATATTCAGCTCTACACCTGTAACCCCAAGGCGCGAAAGCAATGACATAGCCAAGGATATAACCTCAGCATCCATTGATGCCGTAGAAGAGCCAAAAACCTCTACCCCAAACTGATGAAATTCACGGAGTCTGCCTGCCTGTGGCTTTTCATATCTAAAGCAGGGATATAAATAGTACAGCTTCGTAGGCTGAGGATTGGCGTAGATTGAGTTTTCTACAAAGCTGCGAACAATACCAGCAGTACCCTCAGGCTTTAATGTTATACTTCTGCCGCCCTTATCCATAAATGTGTACATTTCCTTCTGTACGACATCGGTGGTATCTCCTACTCCTCGTTCAAAAAGCTCTGTGCTTTCAAACATAGGTGTTCTTATTTCTTTATAGCCGAATTCTAAGCAAATTTTTCTTATCTGTTCTTCTACTGAATGCCATCTGTAGCTTTCAGAAGGCAAAATATCATGTGTGCCACGTGGTGCTTTAATCAATTTCTTTTCCTCCTCACACATATAATTGTTTTTTATTATTCTGCAAGCTCGTTAATGTTTAATTCCAAGAGCTTGGATACACCCTTCTCCTGCATTGTTACACCATAGATTACGTCAGCTGCTTCCATTGTACCGCGCCTGTGAGTAACAACAATAAACTGGGTATTTTCACTGTAATTTTTGATATAGTCTGCAAATCTATAAACATTGGCATCGTCCAGTGCCGCCTCAATTTCATCGAGAAAACAGAAGGGTGTCGGACGTGTTTTTAATATTGCAAATAACAATGCAATAGCAGACAACGCGCGCTCGCCGCCTGAGAGCAGCAACAAGCTTTGCAGCTTTTTGCCCGGAGGCTGAACGTCAATATTAATACCGCAGTTAAGTATGTCATCGGGATTCTCCAATGACAGCGACGCTGTACCACCGCCAAAAAGTTCTGTAAAGGTCTGCTTGAAATATTTAGCAATTTCTTCAAACTTACCCTGAAATTCACTTTTCATAACCTTGGTCATATCAGCAATAATTCCTAGCAAGTCTTTTTGAGCCGCTACAAGGTCGTCACGCTGACCTGTTAAAAATTCATATCTTTCTGAGACTGCCTTGTACTCCTCAATAGCATCAACATTCACATTGCCAAGTCCTGCTATTTTACGTTTCAGCGATGCAATTTCTTTAGTTACCTCTGTCACAGTACCCAAGTCCTTTTTATACTGCACTGCATCAGAATATGTAAGCTCATATTCCTCCCAGAGATTGTTGATTGTGTTTTCAAGCTCTGTTTCGTGTTTTACCTTTCTCTGAGTCAGTCGCGCTTCCTCGTTAGAAAGTGTAAATACCTCTTCGCGCAGAGTTTTAATTTCACTAAGAGCCGCTCTGTCCTTTTCATCAAGCAGCTTTCTTTCTTCAGCTAAGCGTGCCGCCGCTTCGTCAAGCTCTGCAATTTTCTTGATACCAAAATCGGTTTCTTCCTTTTTTCGTTCAATTTCTGCTAAGAGTTCGGCATTTTTACGTTCAAAGTCTGCAATTTCCGTTTCGTGCAACGAAATATTTGAAGCATTTAATGACAAATCACGATTTGCACTGCTTAGCTTCTCTGTCAGGTTTTCGATTTCTCTTACAACAGCAGAACGCTCAAAGTTCTTTGCCATTATTTTGCCCGAAATTTCCTGTTTTTCAGCAATAATAGTAGAAACTGCCGCTTCTTTTTCTTCGATTTCTTCCTGTTTTGTCGAAATAAATTCCTGAATATATTCAATTTCTTTTTCTATTTTTGCCTGATTTTCGCGCGCTTCATTAATTTTTTCTTCAATGGAATTTAATTCTTCTTCAACTCGACGTTTTGCCGTGTCTATCTGATTAATCAAAAGCTCATTATGAGACTTGTCGCGCTCCAGAACCAAAAGTTCGCTGTCGTTTTCCATAATTTCGCTATCAAACTTTTTGATTTCTTCCTCGTAAGCTGAAAGCTTATTTTTTAAATCCTCGTTGCACTTTGTCAACTTCTGCGTTTCTTTTTCCAAAGTGGGGATTTCTTTAGCCAGAGCTACTATTTCATTTTCTCTGCCAAAAAGTGATGCCTGCTTATAAAAGCTACCGCCGGAAAGAGCACCGCCCACATTAAAGAGTTCGCCTGTTAAGGTTACAAGCTTTACTGCATTTTTATAGTTTTTAGAAATAACGATTGCATTATCAATATTATCAATAACAACCGTACCACCTAGCAAAAACTCTGCTACGTTTTGGAATTCTTTATCACAATTTACAAGCTCAGAAGCAACGCCAATATAGCCTTTTTCTTTGTCAATGTCGTTTTGAGGATAATCCTTGAGCTTTATAGAGGATAGCGGTAAGAATGTTGCTCTGCCTGCATTTTTAGACTTTAAACACTCTATTGCCGACTTCGCATCGCTCTCTGACTTAACCACAATATTCTGAACCGAATTTCCCAAAGCAACGTCTATGGCGATGCTATATTTGTCCTGTGTTTTCAAAAGCTTTGAAACAGGTCCGTAAATCTTAGCACCTTCAAGCTCTCCGCTTTCGTGTTCTTTTAAAATAGTTTTTACAGAACGGGAATAGCCCTCATAGGACTGCTCCATATTTTCAAGGAGTTTCTTTCTTGACGCCTTTTCATTTAGGCTGATTGTATTTTCATTTATCTGCTTAATGTTTTCTTCAAATTCGCCATTGAGCTGCTCTCTTTTTTGGTTGAGATCTTCTTTTTGCTTTTTAATTTTGTCAAGGTACGTAACTTTTCGGCTGATTTCAGTATTGATTTCTGCTATTTTTGTTGCAAACTCCTCGCGCTCTTCGCTTCTGTCCGTTGCTTCTGAAAGAATGGTTTCTTTTCTTGAGATAAAGCTTTCTTCTGTCAGCTTTTGATTCGATAAGTTTATTTTGAGTTCGCTGAATTTTTCAATATTTTCAGCAACTAAGTTGTTAAGGTTCTCTATTTCCTTTTCTGCATTACCTGCACCGGAATCTGCAACCTTTTCCTGCTCTTTGAAATCTTTTATCTCTTTTTCGACAATTTCAAGTTCAGCATTTTTTCCTTGGATTTCCGTATTGATTTTTTCACGCTCTGCTTCTAAATCAACCTTTTTGTCAAGGAGTTCTTTTATCTCATCACGAATTCTTGCAGTAAGCATATCATTACCGGATATAGTATTTTTAAAAATATCTATTTCGCCTTTTTTGATAGATATACTTTCCGTTAATTCCCTTATCTGTTTATTGGTTTCTTCCTGAGATTCTTCACGCATTTTTGCGCTTTCGTAGTATTCCTGCTGTGCCTTTTCCTTTTCTTCGGCTGCAGTCTTTGTCTGGTTTAGCTGAGATGTAACCACAGATAACTTTTCGTCCAGACCGCCGATTACATCATTGGCACTCTCGATAATACGGATAGCATCATTTACCTCAAAGTTTTTTAGTTCCTCTTTATACTGAAGGTACTTTTTAGCCTTTTCCGATTGATTTTTCAAAGGCTCTACTCTGTCCTCTAACTCTGTGATGATGTCATACACTCTGTCCAGATTTTCATTGGTACGATTTAGCTTGCGTTCTGCATCTTCTTTTCTGTATCTGTATTTTGAAATACCTGCAGCCTCTTCAAAAATCTGACGTCTGTCATCGGACTTTGTAGAAAGAATTTCCTCAATCTTGCCCTGACCTACCATTGAGTAACCATCGCGACCAAGACCTGTATCCATAAATACCTCGTGGATGTCCTTAAGACGGCAGGGGGTCTTATTTATCATATACTGGCTTTCACCCGAAACAAAAACCTTTCTTGTAACCTCTACCTCGTCATAAGCCAAATCAAGTTTGCGGTCACGATTATCAAGCACAAGTGTAACCTCAGCAAAACCCATAGGATTTCTCTTCTGCGTGCCACTGAAAATTACGTCCTCCATTTTTGAACCACGAAGCATTTTTGCACTCTGTTCGCCCAATACCCAACGAACTGCGTCGGATATATTACTTTTACCGCTTCCGTTAGGACCAACGATTGCAGTTATTCCATCAGAAAAATCCAGGTTAATTTTATCGGCAAATGATTTAAATCCGTTTACTTTTAATCCCTTTAAACGCATTATCGCTGCTCCTTCCTTAGTATTTTATAATTGCCTGAATTGATGCTTTTCTCTGCTTTGAAGCAAACATCAAAACCTGCATCTTTTAGTCTTTTTATATTTTTCTTTTTATTACCAACAAACGCCGAAATATCCTTGGGATTTACCAAAATTTCTGCATCTGCGTCAATTTCTTTTATGATTTGCCTGAAGTATATTTCGCTCTGTACAAGCTCCCCTATGGAGGGATGATACGGACCGCAAACCACGTCTGCATCAGGATTGATATTGTCAGATGCCATAAGCCCTATTCTGATAACAGGAATTTCCGCTTTATCAAATCGCTCTTTTAAATCGGCACAAAGTGAGATTGCACTATTAAGCGACTGAGGTGCATATTTGCCGTTTGTGAAAAGCTCGTCAAGGTATGTACCTTTCAGTACCAAAGTAGGATATATTCTTACGCAATTAGGCGAAAGCGATATTATCTTATTAAGACTTTCCATACATATATCGTCACTATCGCCATATAGTCCCGTCATCATCTGCAAACCAAGTTTTATTCCTTTAGACTTAATAAGTTTGCTTGCATTTATCGTATCCTGACATGTATGGCCGCGCCTGTTCATTGCCAAAACCTTATCGTCCATACTTTGAGCGCCCAATTCCACAGTAGTAACGCCGTACTCTTTTAAAAAATCCAGTATTTCATCGTTAATATAATCAGGACGCGTAGACAGACGAATTGCATTTATCTTGCCTGAGTTTACATATTTTTTTGCAACAGATAAAAATTCCTTCTGCAATTCTTTGTCAATACCTGTAAAGCTACCGCCAAAAAAGCCAATCTCGACACAATCCACTTGTTCAGGCATGGTGTTCAGTGCCTCTATAATCTGGCGTTCAGCATCAGCAGGTGTAAGTTCCTTGGTTTTACCTGTAATCTTTCGCTGATTACAAAAAGAGCAATCATTCGGGCATCCCATATGAGGCACAAAAATCGGTATAGTTTTATGCGTCATATTACTTACCTTCACAAAGTGCGTACAGTGCATTTTTTGCCGCGCTTTGTTCTGCTTTTTTCTTACTTGAGCCTTCGCCCTCGCCCATCAACTCGCCATTTAAGTAAACATTTACTACAAATGACTTCCTGTGGTCAGGACCCGACTCGCCCACAACCTTATAAAAGATGTTTACATCTCCGCGCTTTTGAGCTTCTTCCTGAAACTCGGTTTTAAAATCCTTCGAAATTTTTCCCTTAGCAGCCGCCTCAATAGCTTCATAAAGCTGACCTAAAACCCATTCTCTCGCAACATCTAAATTACTGTCTAAATATATAGCTGCAATGACTGCCTCATAAGCGTCAGAAAGAATCGAAGGTCTTGTTCTGCCGCCTGTGTTTTTTTCGCCCTTGCCGAGAATAATATATTTTCCCAAATCTATATTTACAGCACATTCGTAGAGTGATTTTTCGCACACTACTGCCGCACGCATTTTTGTAAGATCTCCCTCAGGGAGCTGGGGATAATTTTCAAAAATATATCTGCTCACTATAAGCCCCAAAACCGAATCTCCCAAAAACTCAAGTCTTTCATTGAATTTTGTGTTTTTGTCCTTATTTTCATGAGCATAGGAGCTATGAGTAAGAGCTATTTTTAAATATTGTTCCCTAGTAAATTTATAACCGATAATCTCCTGAAATTCTTTGAGCATATTCATTTTGTATAACCTTTCAAAAAACAAAATAAACGCATAAATATGCTTCATACAATAAAAATACACATTGCAGGAAACAGGTTTATACGTTCAATGTACCTACATAAGAGGGTGTGAAAACACACCCTCCTGATAATTAATTGTGATTTTTAAGATATTCAACTGCGTCCTGCACAGTAACAATATTCTCTGCTTCTGTGTCAGGAATCTCGATATCAAAAGCTTCCTCAATAGCCATAATAAGTTCTACAACATCCAAAGAATCCGCACCTAAATCATCAACAAACGCTGTTTCGGGTTTTATAGCTGATTCATCAACACCAAACTGTGCAATTAAAACTTCGCGAATCTTTTCAAATTCCATCATTTAATACCTCCGTATGTAATATATTTGCCACGCTTAATGCGGGGGTGTTACTTAACGTATATTATATAACATTCCTATATGCTTTGTAAATAGTATTTATACATTTTTTACATTTTTATGTAGAGTTTGCCTGTGTTATTCCTCTGTTTCTTCTACAGATACTGAATAAAGCTTTTTGAGTTCGTCATTTATACCAGTCTTGGCAAAAACCGCTGCACTTTCAATAGCATGATAAAACGCCTTGGCGTCCGAGTTGCCGTGAGCTTTGATTACAACACCGTCAATGCCCAAAAGCGGCACACCGCCATACTCTGAAGAATCAAGCAACGCCTTTATTTTTTTCAGCCTGGGTAGCATAATTGCTGCAGCTATTTTTGTAAGTAAATTTTCAAGAAAACTTTTCTTAATAAGCTTAAACAACGCTGAAGCCGTACCCTCAATAGTTTTAATAACCATATTGCCCGAAAAGCCGTCGCATATGATTACATCCGCTATGCCTGCCGTTAATTCTCTCGTTTCAAGATTACCGCAGAAATTGATATTTTTATTTTCTTTCAAAAGTGTGTAAGCATTTCTGTAAAGTTCATTACCTTTACATTCTTCAACACCGATGTTTGCAAGGTAAACCTTTGGATTTTCTATACCTAAAACCTTCTCTGCATATAAAGAACCCATTTGACCATACTGAGCAAGGTATTCAGGTTTTGCATCCGATGTTGCCCCACAGTCCATAATAACACCGACTGTACCCACTACGTTGGGCATAAAAGCAGTCAGCGCAGGTCTTTTGATGCCTTTTATTCTGCCTAAAACTCTAAAAGCACCTGCAAGGTAAGCTCCTGTACTGCCCGCACTTACCACTGCGTCCGCTTCTCCGCTTTTGCACAATCCAAGTGCAACAACTAAAGAAGAATCTTTCTTGGTTCTTACGGCCTTTACAGGTTCTTCCGTAACCTCTATAACCTCTGTTGCATTCTTTACTGTTATGTTGTTTCCATCATATCCAAACTCTTTGAGTTTTGCGTTTATAATATCTTCATTACCAACTAAGATTATTTCGTATTCTGCTTTTTGGGCAGCTTTGATACTGCCTTTTATAATTTCATCAGGCGCATTGTCGCCTCCGAATGCATCAACTGCTATTCTCATCAAATTCACTCCCTATCAACTTATCTATTAATTATACCCTTTTTTAACAAAAATAGCAAGTTTTTTTACATTTTTCGTGTTATTTTTTATTAAAATAATCGTATATATTTTCAGCTGTTTTCTTACTTACTCCGACAGAACGCAAATCGTCAACACTTGCCGACTTTATATTTTTAAATGATTTAAAGTGGCGCAAAAGCTTCTTTGCCGTCTTTTCCCCTACACCTTCAACCTCACAAAGTGTTGAGCCCTTCATTTTTTTTCCTCTTAATTTGCGGTGGTATTCAATCGCAAAACGATGAACCTCTTCCTGAATATTTGCCACCAACCTGAATTCAGGCGAATTACGTTTAAGTCCTACGCTGTTACCGTCATTTTTTAGAAGAATATTTGTTCTGTGGTGGTCGTCTTTTACCATAGCAAACAAGGGAATATCAAAATCCGTAAGCTCTAAAAGCTCAGAAATTACGGACAAATGACCTTTACCTCCGTCCAGAAAAATACAGTCTGGCAACGGCAAAAACTTGGCATCCTCGCGCAAGAGTTCGCCTTTTTCTATTGCAACCTCTTCATCTCTGGCATGAGTTAGGCGTCTCAAAACCATTTCCGCCATACTGTGGTAGTCATCGCCACCCTGCGCAGTTTCGATTTTAAAGCGTCTGTATTTGCTTCTGGCAGGCTCTGCGTTCACAAAAACAATCATTGAGCCGACATTATCTTCCCCTGCTGTATTTGAAATGTCATAGGATTCTATTCTGTAAGGGGGAGAATCAAGTCCCAACTCCTCTTTTAAATCAAGAACAAGCCGTTTTACACTTTTTGAACCTTCGCCGTTCTTAAGCAGAAAATTAAGTGCTGACTGTTTGGCATTTTTATGTGCCATTTCTATCAAGGATTTTTTCTCGCCGCGTTTTGGCGTAATCACTTTGACACTTCTGCCTGATATTTCACTTAAAAAATCGCAGATTAACTCCCTGTCCTCGCAATCAAATTGAACATAGATATTCTTTGGGACGTAATCAGCGTCTTTATAAAACTGCTTTAAAAAGCTATCGGTTATTTCTTTCTCGCTCATTCCCTTGGTGTTGGAAATAACTGTACCATGGTGCCCTAAAAGTCTGCCGTGTCTTATAAAAAACACCTCTGCAAAGGTTTTGTTCTCAGCCACAAAAAAGCCTATAGCATCTTCGTCCGCATATTTTTCAGAAACTATCTTCTGCTTGTTTTCCATTTGCTTTATGGCATTTATTTTATCCCTTATTGACGCCGCACGCTCAAACTCTAAATCGTTTGATGCATCAAGCATCTGTTTTTCTAAATCTGATACCAGTTTACCTGTGTTTCCGTCTAAAAAATTGCATACATCCTCAATTGTCTTTGCGTACTCCTTCTTTGTAATGACACTTTCACAAGGAGCGCAGCATTTGCCGATTTGAGCGTTGATACACGCACGTTTTTTTGCCATATCACGGGGTAATTTAATATCGCAAGAAGGAATTTTAAAAAGCTTACAGGCAAAGTCAATAGTCTCCCTTACCTGAGCGCTGCTTGTGTAAGGTCCAAAATATTTCGCCCCGTCTTTCTCCATTCTACGCACCAATCTGAGCCTTGGATAGTCCTCGTTTGTAACCTTAATATAAGGATAATTCTTATCGTCCTTTAGAAGAATGTTGTAATAAGGGCGATATTTCTTAATGAGGTTACACTCCAACACCAGCGCTTCTAACTCGCTATCTGTTAATATATATTCAAATGTATCAATTTTAGATACCATTGCCGCAACTTTTGGTGTATGCTTTTCAGTATTCTGAAAATACTGTCTCACACGGTTTTTCAGTATCTTTGCCTTGCCGACGTATATTACCTTGCCGGATTTATCCTTCATAATGTAAACGCCAGGGTCAGCAGGCAGGCTCTTTAGCATAAGTTCGTCAACCATAGCCAATACTCCTTACAAAAAAAGGGATATGCTGTTGCGCATATCCCAAAAAAACATAATTAGTCGCTGAAGTTTGAGTCAATCAAAGCTTCCAAAGCGTTAATTGCTTCTTCTTCATCAACACCATCGGTAACTAGTTTTATCTCTGTACCCTTTGTAATACCTAAAGACAACACACCAAGCAAACTCTTAGCGTTTACCCTGCGTTCGTCTTTTTCAATCCAAATACTGGATTTAAATTCATTTGATTTCTGTATGAAAAATGTAGCAGGTCTTGCATGAAGTCCAACCTGATTCTGTACAGTAACTGTTTTTGATAACATATATTACAACTCCTTAACCTAAAATACAACTACTATTACTCTTAGAATACTAAATAATCCGGTTATTGTCAATAAACAAAATATATTTTTGTGAATATTTTGCATATTTTCGCAATTATAATACCGATTTTTTAGAAAAATTACACTTAAAATTCGAACTTGTCTGCAAAGTAACTATGCAACTCATCAATGTTAACTGTAACCTGTTCCATTGTATCACGTTCGCGGATTGTAACTGTATTGTTCTCCTCTGAATCAAAATCGTAGGTTACACAGTAAGGTGTACCAATTTCATCCTGTCTTCTGTAACGCTTACCGATGCTGCCTGCATCGTCAAAATCACACATAAACTTCTTTGAAAGCTTGCTATGTACTTCGAGCGCCTTTTCAGAGAGCTTCTTTGATAAAGGCAATACTGCAATCTTAATAGGTGCCAATGCTGGATGGAAGCGCATAACTGTTCTTCCTTCTTTGCCCTCTGCACCCTCTTCTTCATCATATGCCTCTACTAAGAACGCAAGCGTTACACGGTCTGCACCAAGCGAGGGCTCAATGCAATAAGGAACATATTTTTCATTTGTAATAGGATCTGTATACTCAAAGTTTTCGCCTGAGTGTGACATATGCTGCTTCAAATCAAAATCAGTTCTGTCCGCAATGCCCCAAAGCTCTCCCCAACCAAAGGGGAACATAAATTCAAAGTCTGTTGTCGCATTGCTGTAGTGAGAAAGCTCTTCAGGACTGTGATCACGCAGTCTTAAGTTTTCTTCCGCAATATTTAATGACAACAACCAGTTCTTGCAAAATTCTTTCCAGTAAGCAAACCACTCAAGGTCTGTACCGGGGGCACAGAAAAATTCAAGCTCCATCTGCTCAAACTCTCTTGTTCTGAATGTAAAGTTACCGGGTGTGATCTCATTTCTAAAAGATTTACCAATCTGGCCAATACCAAAGGGAACTTTCTTTCTTGTCGTTCTCTGTACATTCTTAAAGTTTACAAAAATACCCTGCGCGGTTTCAGGACGCAGGAACAATTCCGCCGATGAGTCCTCTGTAACACCCTGGAAGGTTTTGAACATAAGGTTAAACTTTCTTATGTCTGTAAAGTTTGACTTGCCGCACTTGGGGCAGGCAATGTTATTTTCTTTGATAAACTCCAGCATTTTTTCGTCTGACCAGCCATCAACTACTGTAGGCTCGCCTTTTTCGAACATAAAGTCTTCAATAAGCTTGTCAGCGCGATGACGTGACTTGCATTCCTTACAGTCCATCAGAGGGTCAGAAAAACCGCCAACGTGACCTGAAGCAACCCATGTCTGAGGGTTCATCAGGATTGCAGCGTCTAAACCTACATTGTAAGGACTTTCCTGAATAAACTTTTTCCACCAAGCTCTTTTAACATTGTTTTTAAGCTCAACGCCTAAAGGACCGTAATCCCAAGTATTGGCAAGACCGCCGTAGATTTCAGAGCCGGGATATACAAAGCCTCTGCCTTTGCATAGAGCAACGACTTTTTCCATTGTTTTTTCTGTATTTTTCATTTAATTTTCGACCTCCGTCTTCCTAAAAACATATTGTAAATATTTTATCGTACCTAAGCCTATATTGTCAAGGTTTATTTGTCGAAATTCTTCAAAATGGTGGCTTTTCCACGCCATGAAAAAGCAAATTCGCCATATTTTTGTTTAAATTCACGATTTGACATTGATAGAAGCTCGTTTCTTTCGAGTTTTGGCTGTCTTTTTTTATAAAATTCCGCTATTGGTGTTTTTACAGGATTTGCATTATGAGGGCAAACCTCCTGACATACGTCGCAACCATACACCATATTTTGTTTTTTTAAAATACTTTTTTGTTCTTCCGTAAGCTCTTTTATCTGCGTAATATAGGACACACACAGTTTCGCGTTAAGTTGACCATCGCACAGCGCTCCACCGGGACATTTTTTTTCACAGTTTCCGCACTTAAGACATTCCTTAGTTTGTGGTATGTCTTCCTCTAACTCTAAATCTGTAACTATATAGCCAATAAAAAAATATGTTCCGTATTTTTCATTTATCAGCAAAGTATTCTCGCCAAAAAAGCCCAATCCTGCCATATATGCAAGGTATCTGTCGTGTAGAACCCCGGTGTCTGCAAAGCATTCACATCGGGAATTTTTTTCCTGATCTACAAATTTTACGATTTGTTGCAGTTTATCCTTTGCTACAGTATGATAATCAGGTATACGGGCATACTTTGAAATATTAGCATCCTCGTCCTCTCCCGTGTAATAAGGAAAAAGACAAACAATAATACTCTTCGCCCAGGGGTATGTCATAAGAGGGTTTACACGTTTTTCTGTATCAATTTCCTCAAATTGACTGATTCCGTACCTTTGTCTGCGTCGGCATATGCGCTCTGCTAAATCATCATATCTTCTAACAGGAGCAACGCCTACATACTCTATATTAAGTTCTTTGGCATACTGTTTGATTTTATCTTTCATACTGCTCCCTAACACAAAAAGGCTATGCCGAGCATAGCCTTTTAAAGTTTCAATTTACTGATGATTTACATAAAACTTAACTAAAAATTCCATAATTTCGTCACGCTCAACCTTCATAATCAAAGATCTTGCGTTTTTGTGGCCGGTAATGTATGTGGGATCGCCTGACAAAATATATCCTACCATTTGACTAACAGGGTTGTAGCCTTTTTCCTCAAGGGCTGAATAAACCTCATTGATTATACTTTTAATATAATCCTCACGACTAAGTCCAAAATTAAATTTCTGAGTCTGGTTTAAATCCATACATAACACCGCCTTTTTTCTCTTATTGAATATGATTATACACCAATTTGTGAATTTATGCAAGATAAAAATCGCAAAATTAGCGTTTTTTTCGCCTTTTTCTAAGGTATCTTGCAGTTTGTTTGTTGTTTTTTGTAATTTTTTCTATGTGTTTTTTCTTTTTTTCCAGTAATTTTTCTTCCTTGTACAAAACGAAGTCAATCTTACCCGACTGTGCATCTGCTCGCGCAACCTGAATTTTTACTCCATCTCCAGGCTTATAGATTTTTCCTGTACGTTCTCCGATAATCTGCCTTTTTGCTTCATCATAGATGTAATAATCGTCAGTCAGGTCAACGAATCTGATAAGTCCCTCGATTGTATTTTCTAATGTTGCAAAGATACCGAACGAGGTCACGTTTGATATGGTGGCATCAAACACTTCGCCTAAGAAATTCTGCATATATTCTGCCTTTTTTATATCCTCAACAGTACGTTCAACCTCAATTGCCGAAAGCTCAGCTTCGCTTGAATGCTTGGCAGCTTTTTTTGCAAATTCCATCGCCTTATCTTCATTAAGCTCTCCGTGCAGGCTTGCTTTAATTATTCTGTGTATGGCAAGGTCAGGATAACGTCTTATGGGAGATGTGAAATGACAGTAATATTTTGAGGACAGTCCAAAGTGACCTGCATTTTCATCAGAATATTTGGCCTTCATCAAAGACCTCAGCATAACTCCGCTGATTATTATTTCTTCTTTTTTTCCCTTTAATTTTTTAACAAGTTCTGCCAGCTCTCTTGGGTGTACAACTCCGTTTGAATGTTTTATTGTATAGCCGAAGGGAGCTATAAAGCGCGCAAATTCTTTAATGGAGTCTGCATTTGGTTCTTCGTGAACTCTGTAAACAAACGGAGTATTTAGCCAAAAGAAATGCTCTGCAACTGTCTCATTGGCAATAAGCATAAACTCTTCGATGATATTATTCGATATTCCTCGTTCGCGTTTTACTATATCTACAGGCCTGCCCTGCTCATCGAGTACAATTCTCGCCTCATCAAAGTCAAAATTTATGCTACCGCGCAAATTTCTTTTGTGATTAAGAATTTTTCTCAGTTCATCCATTCGTACAATGTGGTCGCACAAATGCGCATATTTTTCACGCTTTTCTTCAACACCTTCGAGTATCGCAGTAACGTTGGTATACGTCATTCTTGCCGTAGAATTAATTACTGTTTCTGCAATTTTGTGGTCCACAACATTTCCACATTTATCTATCTGCATAATGACACTAAGCGTCAACCTGTCCACACCCTCATTTAAGCTGCAAATACCATTAGACAAGCTTTCGGGCAGCATAGGTACTACTCTATCAGCAAGATAAATGCTTGTACCACGCTTGTAAGCCTCTTTATCAAAAGAAGATTTTTCTGTTACGTAGTGGCTTACGTCAGCAATATGAACACCTAATTCGAAATTGCCGTTTTCCAGTTTTTTTACATAGATAGCATCGTCTAAGTCCTTAGCGTCGTCGCCGTCAATAGTAATTATCTGCTCGTGTCTTAAATCAAGTCTGCCTGCAATTGACCAGTCGTCAACCTCTTTCGGCACTTTCTGCGCCATTTCCTGTACATCATCCGGAAATTCATATCTTATATTCTGACTTTCCAGTACAGCCAATATATCTACACCTGGAGTGGATACGTTGCCAAGGGTGGATATAACCTTTGCCTCAGGCTTTTTTATTCCGTTGCTGCGCACGGTAAGTTTTGCAACTACCATATCGCCGTCTTCGGCTCCGTTTAAATACTTTTTCTTTACAAAAAAGTCCTTATTGAATTTTTTAAATACAGGAATTATAAATGCATTTTCTCCTGTAATTTCAATTCTTCCGACTATTTTTTGTTCTGTATCCTTTATAATTTTTATAACTTCGCCCTCGGCACGTCTATCACTATCTGGTTCGTTTATAACACGAGCCAAAACAACGTCGCCGTGCAACGCGCCGTTAGTATGCTCAGGCGAAATAAACAAGTCTTTTTCATCCTCTGTTTCAACAAATCCAAAGCCTCGCTCATTGCCTATAAATTTTCCGTTAATTAATTTCTGCGCAGACAGTGGCGCTATTTTCCCACGCTTTGTTTCAATGACCAAGCAGTCCTCAATCAGTGCGTCCATCAGCATATTAAACTCTGCCATATCACTTTGGGGCACGTCCAAAACAATCGCCAACTCCTCAGGTTTTAACGGAGTTTTCATTTCGTTATTTATATATGCAAGTATTCTTTCTTCCCTTGTCAAGTATTTCACCTCCTGTTTATCTTTTTCATTTTTTTATTTTTTAAACAAAACAAAAGCCACTCCAAAAAAAGGAATGGCTTTTAAATTCGCATAACAGCTATAAGTCTTATGATAAGAAGAACAGCACTATAGAGGTTACTAAGAATGCGATAGCAACAACTGATGTCCACTTCTCTAATATAGCGTCAATTGTTCTTCCTTTGTTCTTGCCAAAGAAAGTTTCAGAACCGCCTGCTATAGCACCTGAAAGACCCTGAGCCTTACCAGACTGCAATAAAACAACAGCAATCAATATTAATGATAATATTAAATGGATTATACGAACTACTGTAAGCCAAACTGCCATAGCCTACTACACCTCCAAACAAGCTGAACTCAAAAAATAATTATTCGCTCTTAAGACCAAATTTCTTTCTGAACTTTTCAACACGGCCGCCTGTATCAACGAGCTTCTGCTTGCCTGTGAAGAAAGGATGACACTTTGAGCAAATTTCAACTGTGATGTTTTCCTTTGTTGAACCTGTTTCAATAATTTCGCCGCAAGCACACTTGATTGTTGTCTGCTTGTAATCGGGATGGATACCCTGTTTCATATATTTCACCTCTTTCGAACTAGTAAATAACTGTTTAGACGCTGCATTTTTCAGGAAAATTTACACATTTTCAAAATGCAACGATAGAATTATAACACATTTTATTTTCATTTGCAACAGTTTTTTTCAATTTTTTTAAAATTTAAATATCTATGCCTTTTTCTTTTAATCTTTTTTCCACAAAGTTATCATAAAAGACCAGTTTTACTACTGCTACAACAGGCACACCGATGAACATACCTATAAAACCGCCGAATGTACCACCCACTGCCACACCAGCTATAACCAAAAGCGGGCTTATACCTACTCTGTCCGACATAATCTTAGGTGCTATAAAGAGATTGTCAACAATCTGCATAGCGATTATAAAAATTAAAACTATAAATGCCTTTACAGGACTGTAAATGAGTGCAAGTATCACACTTGGTATAGCACCTATCCACGGACCGATATAAGGGATAATATTTGTCACTGCCAAAAGCAAGCTTATAAGCGGAGCTAAAGGAATATCAAACGGTACCAACACAACAAGTCCAATTATAAATATAACAAAAGCCTGAACAAGCTTACTGATGATAAAGTCATGAAATATTTTATTTATCTGGGCACCGTAATCCATAATTTTTTCTGCGCGCTCCACTTTAAATGCAGCGTATATAAAGCGTTTAAAATGGTTGATAAGCTTTTCCTTGCCAAACAGGAAATAAATCGAAATCAGTATACCAAACACTATACGGATAACCACCTTAGCTGAAACGCCAACTGTAGTTGCTACTGCATTACCTACTTTTTCTACGTCAACCTGTTTTGTTACCCAATCGTAGAAGTTCATTACAATATTTGTAAGCTTACCGCTTAAATCTTTTGCTAAATCTTCATTGAAGAATGAAACGGTATCGTTAAACCATATCTGGAATTTTGCAAGGTAGTGAGGAAGTTCCTTTACAAAATCAGATATGCCGTTTGCTATCGCAGGTATGATTGTAACAACAAAGATAGAAATAAATCCTACGGCAGCAAGATATAAAACCGCTATGGCAACTCCTCTTTTTACCCGTTTTGTTGTTTCCGTATCCTTATTTCTTATAATTCGTCTTAAAGCAACAGTGAGGAGCGGATTGAGAAAATACGCAATAATCAACCCGTATACGAAATACGCAATACAAGAGTAAACCGTGTCAAAAATTCCCGAAAGCGAGATATCCGTTGTAAAAATAAGCTTACATAGGAAAAAGGCGATGACTAAAATCGGGATAAAATCAAGATGTCGTATTTTCCAATTCTTCAAAGTAAACACTCCTTTATTATTTTTCATCAAAGTATTGTATAATACCGCAATAGATAGCCCAGGCTATCTGTTTTTGGTAATTTTCGTCTAAGAGTTTCTTCTCCTCCTGAGCATTTGATAAAAAACCACATTCAATCAAAACAGCAGGAATTGTGGCATTCTTTAATAAATAAATACTGTCATAAGCTTCTTTCACTTCCCTTTCGGAAACAGGAGAAAGGACAGTTATCAAATTTTTTTGAAGACACTCAGCCAGGGTTTTACTGCTATCGTGATTGGTAGAATAAAAAACCTGTGGTCCGCTGTATTTTTCCTCAGGAAATTTATTCATATGGATGCTGATAAAGGCATCTGCATCAGTTTCTTTCATCAGTTTTTCACGGTTTTTAATATCTGAAACTTTTTTATTTTTTATACTTCCAGATACATCGTATATGCCAGCATCGTCGGAACGTGTTACAACAACCTCTGTTCCGCCTGCTTCTAAAAATTTCTGCAAAGCCTTTGCAACTGACAAGTTTAAATCTTTTTCCAAAACACCTGACTGCCCCACTGCACCACCATCAGGCGCACCATGCCCTGCATCAATTATGATTGTTCTTCCCTCAGAAGGTAAAAAAGTTTCTTTACTGGAAAATACTGCTGATTTTAGTATTCCACACACAAACACTATCAACGACAATATTAGAATTCCTGAAATTAATCTGTTCTTTTTTAAAACAAATAACATATAAATCCACCTCAAATAGTCTTTTTTAAAACTTATTCAGCGAGAGGCAAATTTATACAGTTTTCCCTTATTGTCGAACAATAACTTATGCTATGTATTTTCTGCAAACTTATCCAATGGTAGTGTATCTTATTCTGTTGTGTTTGTCAACATCAGCAGAATAAGTTTATTGGAATTTTAACATTATTGAAATATTTTTAATTATTATCTCTATTTTATTTCGTGTGACAAATTATGACAAAACCAAACAAAGCGGAGTGTTCTTGTACACTCCGCTTTGTTCTTATTTGTAGCTTTGAGCTTTTTTAAGCGCTTTATCAATATTCATACAGAAATTTTCTTTACTAACAAGGTCGTAAAGTCCTGATTTCTGCATAGCCTTCATAGGCTGAGAATTAACGTGTGAGAAAATAACTTGGATGTCTTTTTTATGGCACTTTGTCACAAAGCTTTCAAGTCCGTGAAGAGCATCTGTGTCAACCGATGTTACAGAACGCATACGAAGAATAATGCACTTCGTTTCTTCCTTGGGATGAATTTTTGAAATCTCCCCTACAACCGCAAAGAACAAAGGTCCGTTTAACTCATACACACTGATATATTCGGGCACCGTGCGAAGCTCAAGACTTTCCGCGTCTTCATTTTCATCTTCTGTATATTTCCAGCTTTCGATTGTGGTTTCATCACTCATTCTTCTCATAAAGAGAACACATGCAGCAATTACGCCAAATTCAATAGCTACCACAAGGTCAAATATAATCGTTAAGAGGAATGTTGCTACAAGCACCAAAATATCGCTCTTAGGAGATGTTTTTACAATGTGTATAAATTGTTTATACTGGCACATATTGTAAGCCACATTAATGAGAATGGCTGCAATTGCAGGCATAGGAATCCATGATGCATAAGGCATAAGCACAACCAACACAAGCAACAACACTACTGCGTGTACCATAGCAGAAACGGGAGTTCTACCGCCGTTTTTAACATTCGCCGCGGTTCTGGCTATTGCGCCCGTTGCAGGAATACCGCCGAATAAAGCTGATGAAATATTACCCAAACCCTGACCGATAAGCTCTGTGTTTGACCGGTGTTTTTTATTTACCATACCATCAGCAACCACACAGGACAACAACGATTCAATACCTGCTAAAACTGCAATTGTAAAAGCATCAGGGACAAGTGCAATAATTGAATCCATGCTAAACTCAGGCAGACTAAAATGTGGCAGTTCACGGCCTACCTCAAACAAATCTCCGATTGTATTAACATTCATACCAAAACCCTTAACCATTACAATACCCGCTACAACCGCCAAAAGCGATGCAGGAATTTTATCAAAAATTTTGGGCCAGATAAATAAAATCGCCAAGCAAACCACGCCCACGATAATAGCATCAAAGTTTATTGAGCCTGCATTTGCAATAAACGCTTCAATTTTTTCCAATGTTTCGATAGGTGCTTCGCCGTTAACATATGTAACACCGAAGAAATCCTTTAACTGGCCAATAACAAGTGTTACTGCAATACCTGCCGTAAAGCCTGTTGTAATTGTGAAAGGTATGTATTTTATCAAATTACCAAACTTAAACACACCCATTATAATAAGCAGAATACCTGCCATTATTGTGGCAAGCGCAAGTCCGTCTACGCCGCTGCGCGCCACAATTCCTGCAACAATAGTAGCAAATGCTGCAGTAGGTCCTGAAATCTGCACGCTTGAACCACCAAAAAATGCAGTCACAAAGCCTGCAATAATTGCGGTATAAATACCTGCCTCAGGCCCAACACCTGATGCAATAGCCAGCGCAATAGACAAAGGTAGAGCAATTATAGCCACAATAATACCTGCTATAATGTCTCTTGTTAGCTGCGATGCGCTGTACTTTCTCAAATCAGTAAACAACATCGGTTTGAATGTTTTCATTCTGTTTCCTCATTTCGTATAATAAATTGTCGAATGGTAATATTATACAACACAGCTACTTTCTGCGCAAGATGTTTTTTAAATAAAAAAATTGTGACAAAACATTCTAATTTTGTCACAATTTCTTTTAATACGTTGCGCTTTGCATTTTTGCTCTTATGTCTACTACATCTTCTCTTCCAATAAATTTCTTAGTCTGTTAACGTCTTCTTCCTTTGGAACATAGGTTTCAAGATAATCAAGCATTTCGTCTACGTCAGTAAACACCTGATAAAGCTCCAATGTCATATCCGAAATAAACTCTGCATCTGCTCCCTTTTGCATCATTTTGAGCATATCGTCAAAATATCCGTCAATATTAAAAATAGCAATCGCTTTATTGTGCCGCTGAAGCTGCTTTAACGTGAGTATCTCAAAAAATTCATCAAAAGTGCCCACTCCACCAGGAGTGATAATAAAAGCGTCTGCTTCATCTTCCAAAAGCTTTTTTCTTTCGCGCATTGTTTCTGTGCCAATAAGCTTTGTACAATCGGGAAATAAAACTCCGTCAACATTAAAAAACGTAGGCGCTATACCTATTATCTCGCCGTTTTTTTCGTGTACGCCGCGTGCCACAGCTCCCATCATACCATTATCGCCCGCACCAAATATAAGTGAATGACCGCGTTCGCCCATTTTTCTGCCTAAAAGTTCTCCGGATGTTTTATATATATCGTTTATTTTGTCGCTTGCTGCGCCGTATACTGTAATTTTCATAATTCTCACTCCTTTTTTACATTTTAGCATATGCAAAATCCTTTTGCAAGTTACATATTTACTTTTTAACAATTTAATAACTTTTTTCTCTTTAATTGACTTTTTCCGCCTTTCGTGGTATAACAAAGCTATAACTTTTAAGGAGATATTACTTATGACAAAAATCGATATTTTTTCTGGTTTTTTAGGGGCCGGAAAGACAACTTTAATCAAAAAATTACTTACTGACGGATACAAGAACGAAAAGCTTGTATTAATAGAAAACGAATTTGGCGAAATCGGCATTGACGGTACGTTTTTAAAAGATTCAGGCATTAATGTTACCGAAATGAATTCCGGTTGTATCTGCTGCAGTCTTGTGGGTGATTTCGGCCAAGCTTTAAAAAAGGTGTTAAAGGAGTTTTCGCCTGACAGGATTTTAATTGAGCCTTCAGGTGTAGGTAAACTCAGTGATGTAATAAAGGCGGTCAACAATATAGATAATGAAAAGCTTGTATTAAACAGCGCTACCGCTATTGTTGACGCTAAAAAGTGTAAGATGTACATGAAAAATTTCGGCGAGTTTTTCAATAATCAGGTTGAAACTGCAAAATGTATCGTCCTGAGCCACACAGACGGTTTATCGGAGGAAAAGCTACACGAATGTATGCACCTCTTAAAAGATAAAAACCACGATGCCGTTATCGTGTCTACTTCCTGGGATAAGCTCGAAAGCTCGCAGATTATTGCAGCAATTGAAGGCGCATCAAGCTTAAATGCCGATATTGAAGAATTAAAAGAAGATTCCTGTCCTGTTTGTGGTCATAATCATGAACATCATCACGATCATGATTGTTGCGAGCACGAACATCACGGTCATCATCACGACCATGAGTGTTGCCAACACGACCACCATCATCACGAAGGCGAGTGTTGTTGCGGACACGACCACTCTCATCATCACGAACACCATCATAAGCATCATCATGCTGACGAAGTATTCCAGAGTGTAGGCATAGAAACTGCAAAGAAATTTACAAAAGAAGAGATTGAAACTATTCTTTCAAGACTTGCTGACGAGAATAAATACGGTGTAATTCTTCGCGCCAAGGGTTATGTAGCATCAAATGATGAATGGATTCATTTCGATTACGTTCCCGGAGAGCCTGACGTAAGGTGTGGTTCTGCTGACGTCTGCGGCAGAATTTGCGTTATAGGTGCAAATATCAACAATGACGCTATAAAAGAATTGTTTGGAGCATAAATTTATGAAACAGATACCAATCTATTTATTTACAGGATTTATCGAAGCAGGAAAAACACAGTTTATTCAGGGGACTTTGGAAGATGTGCGATTTAATGACGGCGAGCGTACTCTTATACTTATGTGCGAGGAGGGTGTGGAAGAATACGACTTTTCTAAGTTTTCTTCGGAAAACGTATTTATTGAGTCAGTAGAAAACGAGGATGACTTAACACCTAAACTTATTACCTCTCTTTCAAAAAAGTACAAAGCCGAAAGAATAATAATTGAATACAACGGAATGTGGAACATTGACAATCTATTCAGTATTATTCCCCGCGGATTTGTAATCGCTCAGGAAATGTGCTTTATGAACGCAACAACTTTTCTTAACTACAACGACAATATGCGTTCTCTCGTTGTGGATAAGTTGAAAAGTCCTGAAGTGGTTATATTCAACCGTACAACAGAAGCAACAGACAAAATGTTGTTTCACAAAATTGTACGCGGTGTAAACCGCCGTGTCAACATCGTTTTTGAATTTATTGACGGTCACGTTGAATATGATGAAATTGAAGACCCGTTACCTTACGATTTAAACGCTGACATTGTAGTTATAAAGGATGAAGACTTTGCTGAATTTTACTGTGATATGAACGAAGATATTGACAAATACGACGGTAAAACTTTGATGTTTAAAGGAATTTGCGCAAAGAACGAAACCTTACCCTCTGACCTTTGTCTTATAGGTAGGCACATTATGACCTGTTGTGAAGACGACATAGCCTACGGCGGAATGTTAATGGTGCTTCCTAAGTCTGCAATGGTTAATAATCGCGACTGGCTTATGGTAACGGTAAGGTTAAAGCACGAATACCACGAACTGTACGAGGGAAAAGGGCCTGTACTGTACGCTGAACAAATTGTTCACTCACCTGCTCCTCAACAGCCTTTGGCGACATTTTATTAACAACAAAACCCACGCCTAAGCGTGGGTTTTGTTGTTATAATATACTCTTTAAGAATTGCTGAGCTCTGGGGTCTTTAGGATTCGTAAAGAACTCGTCAGGAGTTCCCTCCTCCATTATTTTACCGTCACACATAAAGATAATTCTGTCTGCAACGTCCTTCGCAAAGCCCATTTCGTGAGTTACAACAACCATTGTCATGCCCTCACGAGCAAGGCTTTTCATAACATCCAAAACCTCGCCTACCATTTCAGGGTCAAGCGCTGACGTAGGTTCGTCAAAGAGCATTACATCAGGATTCATACACAACGCTCGGCAAATTGCCACACGCTGCTTCTGACCGCCAGAAAGCTGTTCAGGATAAGCGCCTGCTCTGTCAGCAAGACCTACACGTTCTAAAAGCTCCAAAGCTTTCTTTTCCGCTTCCTCTTTGCTCTTTTTCAAAAGCTTCATAGGTGCAAGTGTCAAATTTTTCAACACAGTCATATGGGGGAACAAGTTAAACTGCTGGAACACCATCCCCATCTTCTGTCTGTGTAAGTTGATGTTGGTTTTGGGATCTGTAATATCCACATCTTCAAAAAAGATTTTACCCGATGTGGGATGCTCAAGTAAATTCAAAGAACGTAAAAACGTTGATTTACCTGAACCTGAAGGTCCGATTACTACAACTACCTCGCCTTTTTTGATTTCAGCAGTTACGCCGTCTAATGCGCGGATTTCCTCTCCCTTATAATATTTACACAAGTCCTGTGTTTTTATAATAGCATTATCGTTCACTCTTACGCAGCCTCCTTTCTAAAATAGCAAGAAGTTTTGTAAGTATCATAACGAGCACAAGGTAAATAAGTGCTAAGCTTATGTAAGGAATAACTGCAGTATACGCCTTACTAACAATAACCTGTGCTGCCTTTGTTACATCCTGCAGAGCAATTACCGTAACAAGGGATGTTTCCTTTAAAAGTGCGATAAGCTCATTACCTAAAGCAGGAAGTATGTTTTTAAACGCCTGAGGTAAAACAATATAAATCATAGTTTGCACATAGTTAAGTCCAAGGCTTCTGCCTGCCTCACGCTGACCTTCGTTTATAGACATAATACCCGAGCGGGCAATTTCGGCTACATATGCACCTGAATTTATACCCAATGTCACGATGGCACAAAGAGTTGTATCAAATGCACTCTTAGGTATCATAACTACAAAGCCCATAATGAGAAGCTGTACCATAAGAGGTGTTCCTCGAAGGACCGTAACATATATCTTACACAATGCGTTCAAAAAGCGCAAAAACAGGTTTGGCTTTTTGTGCAGGCTGTCGTGTGTGGAACGAATAAGAGCCACTATCATACCAATAATAACACCAATGATAAGAGCACCAATTGTTACTATAAAGGTAGTTGCAAGACCGTCTGTGAAGAATTTCCAACGGTTTTCGTAAACAAAAACCTGATAAAACTGGAAGAACAGACGCTGTAGTCCTTCCGGTAATGACAGTATCCATCCAGGCGCATCTGCTATCCACTTAGCAAACGTTAAAACGCTCATTTGCTATTCCCCTTTCTGCGAAAATAAAAGGGACGATATCCTCGCCCCTTTTGTTATTTTTATCAGGGTTAATTACTCTGCTTTAATGTATTTGCCGATGATTTCATCAAGCTTACCTTCTGCCTTGAGTTCAACTAATGCAGCGTTGAACTTTTCGAGTAATTCTGTATTTTCCTTAGCGATAGCTGCAGCGTAGTTTTCTGTGATGTATTCTGTGTCTAAGATTTTAAGACCTTCGTTAGCTTCAACGAATGCTTTTGCAGGCTCGTTGTCGATAACTACACAATCAACCTGACCATTCTGTAAAGCTGCTACTGCTAATGCGCCGTTGTCATAACGTGCGACACTCTCTTCGCCGTAGTCACCTGCACAGTAGATGTCGCCTGTTGTACCTGACTGAACACCAATCTTTTTGCCGTCTAAATCTTCGATAGAAGCGATAGCTGAATCTTCTGTAACGATAACAACCTGAATACCTGTTGCATATGAATCTGAGAAGTTAACTGATTCTGCACGCTCAGGTGTAACTGTCATACCAGCGAGAGCAACATCAATAGCACCTGATGAAACAGCTGTAATAAGTGAATCAAAAGCCATATCCTTGATTTCTAATTCCATACCAAGCTTTTCTGCAACAGCTTGAGCAATTTCTGCGTCAATACCTACAACATTGTTGTTTTCGTCAACAAATTCGTAGGGAGGGAATGCCGCGTTTGTACCCATTGTGAGCACGTCTTTTTCTGCAGCTCCGCAAGCTACCATAGCAAGAGCCAATACTGCAACCATTACTAATGCCAAAATCTTTTTCATAATTTACATAACCTTTCTGTCCACAAATTTTCGTTCGCACGTTAGGACAAGTCGTGCATAAATTTACATTTTAAATGTATATTCCGTAAAAATCTTATTAAATTATAACACTCAAATTCTGTTTTGTCAACGTATAAACACATATTTTTTGCGGGATTTGCTTTTTTGTCAAATAATTTCTAAATAACCATTGATTTTTCACAAAATAATGCTATAATATAATATTAGGTATATTTTTAAAATAAACCATTGTAATTGGACATTACGGAGGTTCGATAGATTTGGAAAAACTTGTTGTAAAAGGTGGCAAACGTCTTTGTGGCGAAGTAACCATCAGCGGCGCTAAAAATGCTGCGGTTGCTATTATCCCTGCAGCCATACTTATTGATGGTATTTGTATTGTGGAGAATGTTCCCTCAATCAAAGACGTGGACGTGATTTGCAGCATATTGGAGGAGCTCGGTGCCAAAATTGACTTTTTGGACAAGTACACCATTAAGATTGATTGCTCCAATGTGAATAAATATACAGCACCTTACGAAAAGGTACGCAAAATGCGCGCATCTTACTATCTTTTAGGTGCGTTGCTTGGCAGAGTTAAAAAAGCTGACGTAGCTCTTCCCGGCGGTTGTAACTTCGGCAGTCGCCCCATAGATCAACATTTAAAGGGTTTTAAGGCATTGGGAGCTAAAGTCAGCACTGATGCAGAAATAGAAACAAGTGGCGTTGTATGTGCAGATACTGACGGTCTTGTCGGTACAAATATTTATCTTGATGTAGTATCAGTTGGTGCTACGATTAACGTTATGCTGGCGGCAGCACTTGCCCGCGGCACAACAATTATTGAAAACGTTGCAAAAGAGCCTCATATCGTTGACGTGGCAAACTTTCTTAACGCTATGGGCGCAAATATCAAAGGTGCCGGTACAGATGTCATCCGTATTCACGGAGTGGACAAGCTCCACGGCGGTACATATTCCATTATTCCCGACCAGATTGAAGCAGGCACATTTATGGTGGCTGCCGCTGCAACAGGTGGAGATATTTTAGTAAAGAATGTCATACCCAAACATATGGAATCAGTAAGCGCAAAACTCGAAGAAACCGGCGCAACCGTCAAGGAATTTGACGACAGTATCCGTGTTATAGGTTCAGGTATTATTAAGCCTGTAAATATAAAGACACTTCCCTATCCGGGATTTCCTACCGATATGCAGCCTCAGTTCGTATCTTTACTTGCCGCAGCAAGCGGCACGAGTATTGTGACAGAAAGCGTATGGGAATCAAGATTCCAGTATGTTGACGAATTGGCGCGTATGGGTGCAGACATTACCGTAAACGGAAGAACCGCTACCATTAAAGGTACAGGTCTCACAGGTGCTCAGGTGCGGGCTACCGATTTAAGAGGCGGTGCTGGTATGGTAATTGCCGGTCTTATGGCTAAGGGCGAAACTATTATTACTGATATTCAGTACATTGACCGCGGTTACGAAAATATGGAAGAAAAATTCAGAAATTTAGGCGCAGATATTACGCGTATCGATAATTAGTTAAATAACTCAAAGGAGATGCTCATAAAATGAAAAGTAGTCAGATTATTTTAGCAGGTTTCGGTGGACAGGGTATTCTTTTTGCCGGTAAGGTTTTGGCTTATACAAGCTTGGAAACAGAAAGAAACGTTACATGGCTCCCCTCTTACGGACCTGAAATGCGTGGCGGTACTTGCAACTGCAGCGTTGTTATTTCAGAAGAAACACCTGTTGGTTCACCTGTTATTGCAGACCCGGATGTTTTAATTGCATTAAACCGTCCTTCGCTGGATAAGTTTGAAGATAAGGTAAAACCTGGTGGTTACATTATAATGGATAATTCATTAATTGACCGTGACGTTGAACGTACAGATGTCAATGTTATCAAAATTCCGGCAACAGAACTTACCAATCAGCACCATTTAGAAACATTAGCAAATATGATTACTGTAGGTGCATTGCTCAAAGCAACAGGCCTTTATACTCCCGACGAAATCAAGCTTGGTATCGAAAAGAGCGTTCCTGCTTCAAAAGCGTGGCTCATTGAAAAAAATATCGAAGCTGTAAATATCGGTTACAACTACGAAAATTAAAACAAAAATGGCAACTCAATTTTGAGTTGCCATTTTTTATGCACTGTTTAAAATATCTATAAATTAATTCAAGAATGTTTTTCGAAATTCTCAATGCCTTTTTGATAAATTTCACAAATCAACTTCTGAATCTTTAATGCTTCTTTCCCACTTATTGTAGGTTCTCTGTCATTTTCTACCGCATCATAGAAATCAGCAATCTGACGAATGTGCTGAAATCCCCAATAGTCCTTTCCGTCTTCATAAATAACATCGGGATCTATGGTAGTTTTTGCAGAGAAACGACGACCATCATTAAGAACGATTTCAGCATTGTCATAATCCATAACTACCTTGCCGTTTTCGCAGAATAGTCTTATCTCGATAGGTTCATCACAACCATAATTATTCATTGCCCAAAATCCCAGTGTTGCTCCGTTTTTATATTTTATAAAGCCCTCTGCTGTGTCGTCTACCTCCATAATGGAATGGCCACGATTTGACAGGTGTGCCTGAACACTTTCAATCTCGTCATCTATAAACCAGTTCGCCAAATCCACAGAGTGAATTGCCTGGTCAATTAAAACACCGCCACCTTCTTTGTCCCATGTTCCTTTCCAATCAGATAAGCTGTAATACTCATCAGGCTTAGACCATGTTAATACCACTCTGGCAGAAAGTATTTTACCCAGTGTACCATCTACTACTTTTTCCTTTACCAGTTGCGCAGAATCATTATATCTGCACTGAAAAATAATTCCGTATTTTACGCCATTTTTTTCTGCAAGAGCTACATTTTCAAGCGCATCTTCGTATTTAATACTCATAGGCTTTTCACAAAGTACATGCACCCCTGCTTCAATAGCATACTTTGAAATAATAGGATGAAGGTAATGAGGAACACAAACATGTACCACATCTATATTCTTCTTATTAATCATTTCTTTGTAATCATAGTAAGCGGTACAATTATATTTATTTGCTGCCTTATCCGCTCTGTCCTTTTTTATGTCGCAAACGCCGACAATTTGTGCATTTTCCAAATGGTCAGCACTGGTTGCATGCATTGTGAAAATATTTCCGCAACCTACAATTCCAACTCTTAGCATTTCAAATAACCTCCAATATTTAATAATTAATATATAAATTACTGCACTCTATTGCAGTTCTTGTTTATATGTATAATACCTTTACTTCCTCTTTTTAAAAGGTATTGACACAATTATCCCTACTACCATCAAAGCACACCATACAAGGATTAAGTTGCCCCAACCAATGTCAGTTACCGCTGTGGCAAAGATAGTACTCGCAACCGACGCCGCCATATAACTTGCAAAATCTAAAAATCCTGTAGCGCCTGAAACCATACCGGTATCTCTCAGACTTGGGCAATATACACTCCAAATCATTGAAGATGCACAGTTCGATGCCAAAATTCCCAAGATAAGCAATGATATATTCGTTATAGGTTCTTTTATAAAATATAGCAATCCAAATGAAACCGCAGCTGCTCCGAACATTACAAGCAGCGATAAATTCATATTGCTCTTTAATTTTTCGTATATGAATACTGATATAAATGCCGAAATTGATATTACAAGTGTGGCAATTGTAAAAATACTTGCAGAAACAGAAGGCGTAAATCCTAAATACTGAGATATGTAAGTGGGCATCCAGAACACTACAGTTGTTCTGATAACACCCGTAGCGATAGATACAATCGCGAATCTTACTATGTCTCTTTTAAGAAGCACGCCGATACTTCCGCCCTTTTGTTTTTCAATCTTAAACTGATTATACTTTACTATTCCTTTTTTCTCATATACAGTAAAAAATACAAAGCAAGCAATCGCCATAACAACAAGCGCTATACTTGAAATGTAGAACACGCTCTGCCAAACCATTACTGCTGCAATAACTCCGGCTACCGGAGAACCGAAAAGAGATGAAAATGTATAACCAAGGCTACAACGTACTGCGTGTTCCTGCGTGGTGTTTTCTGCAATTACCTTCGTCATAGGAGCATATATCATAGAAAGGAAAAATCCCGTAAGTCCATACACATACATTGCGCCGATAGAATTTGTCTGCGGGAAATACATAAATGAGATATTTGAAATCGCTGCCAAAAGTAATCCAAGGCTAAGCATATATTTAGACTTTATCTTATCGCCAATTACGCCGTTAATTAACTGACCTACCGCATAAAAAATAAAATATATAGAAGAAGCTTTGCCTATATACGCCTCATTAAATCCCTCTGCTATCATCTGTGGTGTTACAGTACCTAACACATTTCTTGCGATATAAACTGCCAAGTATGCTATAGCACACAACACACCAAGCTGTATGGCGTTTCGTTTACTTTCTTCATTAGTGATGTTATTCATCATTTTCCTCCTGAACAGTTGTACTTCCTGCTTTTTATTTCAAAAATCTGAGTTCTCTTTTTTACCATAGCATGTTAATTATAACACATTGACCTATTTATGTCAAACAAAAAGCGTGCAGCAAAAACTGCACGCCCTAAAGTTTTAATTATTTAGATAACTTAGACTTTAAGTTTTCTAATTCTTCTTTGATTTCAGCGGGGAGCTTGTCACCAAACTGAGCAAAGTATTTTTCCTGATCAGCAACGTCTTCTAACCAGAGTTTCTTATCTACTTCAAAGAGTTCTTCTAAAGCTTCAGGAGCCATATCTAAGTCTGTTGTATCAATTGCGCCCTCTTCAGGAATGTAACCGATTTCACATTCTCTTGCACCTGCAACACCTGCACATCTGTCTAAGATCCAGAGGAGAACTCTCATATTGTCGCCGAAACCAGGCCACATAAAGTTTCCTTCGTCATCCTGTCTGAACCAGTTAACGTGGAAGATTTCAGGAGCTTTGTCAGCATCAAGTGTCTTACCCATATCAATCCAGTGCTGGAAATAATCAGCCATATTGTAGCCTACGAAAGGCTTCATAGCCATGGGGTCACGACGAACAACACCTACTGCACCAGCAGCTGCAGCTGTTGTTTCAGATGCCATTGTAGCACCTACGAATACACCGTGGTTCCAGTCTCTTGCCTGATAAACTAAGGGAGCAGTTTTTGCACGTCTGCCGCCGAATACGATAGCTGAAATCGGAACGCCTTCGGGGTTTTCGAATTCGCTTGAAATGCAGGGGCAGTTAACAGCAGGAGCTGTAAATCTTGAGTTAGGATGAGCAAGCTTGCCTTCGAATGTTTTGCCATTAACCTGCTTACCTGTCCACTCTGTGCAATTTTCAGGAGGATTCTTATCTAAACCTTCCCACCAAACTGTCATATCATCATTGTTGATAGCAACGTTTGTAAAGATTGTGTTTTTCTTTGTTGATTCTAACGCATTAAAGTTTGTCTTAACACTTGTACCGGGTGCAACTCCAAAGAAGCCTGCTTCGGGGTTGATAGCGTATAATCTTCCGTCCTTACCCTTTCTAATCCAGGCAATGTCATCACCTACTGTCCAAACCTTGTAGCCCTTTTCCTTTAAGTATTCAGGAGGAATGAGCATAGCCAGGTTTGTCTTACCGCAAGCAGAGGGGAATGCAGCACAGATGTACTTAACTTCTCCCTTGGGATTTTCCAAACCTAAGATGAGCATATGTTCAGCCATCCAGCCTTCCTGCATGCCCTGGTATGAAGCGATACGGAGAGCAAAGCACTTTTTACCTAAAAGAACGTTACCGCCGTAAGCAGAGTTAACTGACATAATTGTGTTGTCCTGAGGGAAGTGAACGATATATCTTTCGTCAGGATTTACATCCTTTTTAGCGTGTAAGCATTTTACGAAATCAGCACTGTCGCCTAACTGATCTATAACAGCCTTGCCGATTCTTGTCATAATAGCCATATTTAAAACAACGTAAATACTATCTGTAAGCTCAATACCAATCTTTGAGAAAGGTGACCCTACAGGACCCATTGAGTAAGGGATAACATACATTGTTCTTCCCTTCATTGAGCCTTTATATAATGCGTTTAATTTTGCGTACATTTCAGAAGGTTCCATCCAGTTGTTAACGGGACCTGCTTCTTCCTTTGTGGGTGTGCAGATAAATGTTCTGTCCTCTACACGAGCAACGTCATTTTCTGCTGTTCTATGGTAGTAGCAACCGGGCAATTTTTCCTGATTGAGTTTAATCATTTCGCCTGTTGCAACAGCTTCCGCACGAAGTGCTTCTAGCTGCTCTTCTGAACCATCAATCCAAACGATTGAATCAGGTGTTGTCAAAGCTTTCATCTCATCGAGCCAGCTTAAAACTACTTTGTTGTTAGTCATTTGAAAATCTCCTTTCACCGTTACGGTGCGCAATAGCAAGCCATATCCGTGCATACTATCACACTTTATATTTTGACATATACTATTATACACTCTTTTTGAGTAAATTCATAGTATTTTTATTTAAGTTTTTTCTACAAATTTCGCATCAATATCTCATTACTGATTTGTGAAAATTGCACTAAGGAAAGCGCCTCTCCTCTGACTGTTTCAGAAATATCATATTTACTAAGAATTTCCCGCAATGTTTCTTTATCGCAATTTATGGTTTTGCTGTTTGACACACAATTGACAAAAGTCTTTCTGCGCATCAAAAAAGCAGCCTTGATAAGCTCAAAAAGATGTTTTACATCACCACACTCAACAGGCGGCTTATCCCTGAGAGTGAGCTTAATAACCGATGACCAGACCTTAGGCGCAGGAACAAAGGCTTCAGGAGGTACGTCTACTATCTTCTCTGCTTCACAATAGTAGTTTACACTATAGGTTATTGCACCGCAATTTTTACCACCGGGATTTGCTGCAAGGCGGTCTGCAACCTCCTTTTGCACCATTACAATAATGCTTTCAAAACCGGGATTTTCCTCCAAAAGCTTCATAATGATAGGCGTTGTGATATAGTACGGAAGATTTGCCACTACTCTTACCGGCTCTCCTCCAAATTCCTCATCAATCAGCTTTTTCAGGTCTATTTTCAAAATATCGTTATTAATAATTTTCACATTGTCATACTCTGATAAACTCTCCGCGAGCATAGGTATTAACATAGTGTCAATTTCTATTGAAACAACCTTTTTTGCCTTAGGTGCTAACCTCAGAGTCAGGGCACCTGCTCCTGGACCTATTTCTAAAACGTTTGTGTTGCCGTCAAGACAAGCCGCACCGATTATTTCATCTAAGATATTATCGTCAGTCAGAAAATTCTGTCCCAACGCTTTGTTAAAATGCAGATTATTCTGCGCCATTTGTCTTTTTAATGCTTTTTTATTATCCTGCATATCAAACCTACTTTAACTTTTCTTCTAATATTTTTATAGCATCTTCAATACATCCGTCACAGGAACGAAGGTTATTTTCCTTTATTTCCTTACATATAACAGATTTATTCATTTCCTTAAATGCTTCTGTCAATTCTCGGGACAGCTTGTAGCTTTCTTTTTTGTTTGTTTCCGGTATTTTGTCGACGCCAATACTTTTCTTAAGACCGGCTAAAAACACCATTGCACTCACAGCGCCGCACACACTCTGCGTACCCATACCAAAGCCAAACGCCTCAGACATTCTGAAGAGCTGGTCTTCTGTAAAGTCTGTTTTATCTGCAAACGCACAAATAACAGCCTGCGCACAATTGTATCCCTTGCAATGATTTTCTAATGCTTTTTCACTTCTGTTCATATTGCCCTCCATAACAATGTTTTTAACAGTATATCATACATTCACTATTTTTTCAACATAAACGTAAAAAGGCGAAAGAGCAGAAACTCTTTCGCCTTTAGTATACGCCAAGATTATTTTACAGCGTCTTTTAACGCCTTACCTGCCTTGAACGCAGGAACTTTTGTAGCTGCGATTTTGATCTTTTCACCTGTCTGGGGGTTCTTACCCTCACGAGCAGCACGAGCTCTAACTTCGAATGTACCGAAACCAACTAAAGCAACTTTATCTCCAGCTTTTAATGCTTCCTTGATAGCATCAACTGTAGCACTTACAGCAGCTTCAGCGTCTTTCTTAGAAAGTTCAGCCTTTGCGGCAACAGCAGCAACTAACTCTGTTTTGTTCATCATTTTCACCTCAACTTTTAAAGTATAATTAAATCATAGCACAAAAACACGGAAAAAACAAGGGCTTTTTTAATTTTTTTTGGTTTTTTTACCAATTTTTTAATGTTTTTTTGGATAATTAATTAAAAAACTTTAACAAAAAAATAATTGTTGACAAATCGCAATTTTGGTGTTAAAATAATGAAGTCAGGTTTTTTGCCGCTGTGATGGAATTGGCAGACGTAGCGGACTCAAAATCCGCCGGTAGTGATACCGTGCCGGTTCGACTCCGGCCAGCGGCACCAAAAAAGTGGCAAGTCACAATGACTTGCTACTTTTTTTATCCGCAGGAGGTGTAAATATGGAAATAAAACGCGGCCTTATCCTAGAAGGCGGCGCAATGCGAGGAATGTTTACCGCAGGCGTGCTGGATGTATTTATGGAAAATAATATAGAATTTGACGGCGTTATCGGCGTGTCTGCAGGTGCAACGTTCGGTTGTAATTACATTTCAAAGCAAATTGGCAGAACAATAAGGTACAACAAAAAATACTGTCGTGATAAACGCTACTGCAGTTTTCATTCTTTGGTAACGACAGGCGATTTATATGGCGAGGATTTTTGCTACAATAAAATTCCCAACGAGCTTGATCCCTTTGACAATGACACCTACAGAAAATCAAATATTGATTTTTACGTTGTTGCAACCGATCTTGAAACAGGAAAGCCTGTTTACCAAAAATACGATGTTGATGACCCTGACTGCCTTTTATGGATGAGAGCATCTGCCTCTATGCCCCTAGCTTCACGCATAGTTGAAATAGGTAATAAAAAATTTTTAGACGGCGGTATGGCAGATTCTATTCCTGTTAAAGCTTTTGAAAATATGGGTTACAACAAAAACGTGGTTATACTTACTCAACCAGACGGCTACATTAAGAAAAAGAATAGCGTTCTCCCACTCATAAAGTTTGCCTACAAAAAGTTTCCCAAGCTGATTGAGGTTATGGCAAACCGCCACATTATGTATAACGAAACGCTCAGCTATATAAAAGAAAAAGAAGTACGCGGCGAATTATTTGTCATCCGCCCAGAAGAAAAATTAAACGTAAATCACATTGAGCACAACGCTGACGAATTAGAAAAAGCGTATCAGACAGGAAGAAAAGTTGCTTTGAAAAATTTAGAAAAACTAAAAAAATATTTAAAAGCGCAGTGAGCAATCTCACTGCGCTTTGTATATAACCTATAAACGATTTACTATATCTCCATAATCTCAATAGGACAGAATTTTAAATAATCGGCTGAGACGAGTCTGTATTCTACTCCACCAACATTTCCGCATGTTACTGCGCCAAACGTTCCGCCGTGCAAATGTCCGTAAATACAAAAATCAACTTGCGCCTCTTTTAGAATGCGCGCAAATTCACTCTGTGTACCGGGCGGGTAATGAAGCAAAACAACAATTTTCTCTGCCCCTGTTTTCTTAGCATCCGCTACTGCATTTTCAAGTCTTATAATCTCTCTTAAATAGAGGCGTTTTCCCTCGTCGTCTGTGGGAATCCCCTCTGTCTCGGGATAGCCCTTTGTTCCGCAAATGCACACATCTCCAAATACCACGTTAGTATTGTGCAAAAAGCGGATAGTATCAAAATTATTTTCCGCCAAAAATTTATTTAATTTAGAAAGAGTTTCCCACCAGTAATCGTGGTTACCCTTTGTAATTATTTTCGTTCCGTTAAGTTTGTTTATAAAATCAAAATCGGCAGTAGCTTTGTTTACATAGGTTTCCCAAGAAATGTCACCGGGAACTAAAACGATATCGTCTTTACCCACTGTTGCCTGCCAGTTTGCAAAAAGTCTTTCTTCGTGGTTTTCCCAGCTGTTGCCGAAAATGTTCATCGGCTTATCACAGGAAAAACCTAAATGTAAATCTGAAATTGCAAATATTTTCGGCAATCTGCCCACCTCCAAAAAGTATTAAAGCCCCGAGGACAATCTCGGGGCTATGTTTGTTAAAAATTCAATTAAGCAGTAACGTCCTCATATACGCTTACACGCTTTTTGCCTGCGCCAAACTTCTCGAATTTAACTTTACCGTTAACTAAAGCGAATAATGTATCGTCGCCGCCTTTGCCAACGTTTGTTCCGGGATGAATCTTTGTTCCTCTCTGTCTAACAAGAATATTACCGGCGAGAACGCTCTGACCGTCTGCTTTTTTAACACCAAGACGCTTAGCTTCACTGTCACGTCCGTTCTTTGTGCTACCTACACCCTTTTTATGAGCGAAGAGCTGAATGTTAATCTTAAGCATAACTACACCTCCATATCAATAATGGTTATATATTCTTTGTATTGTTCTTCTAAATCTTTAAAGGTTAAGTCCATTGTATCAAGTAAAATATCCGACTGCTTACGTTCTTCTTCCGACAAGTTATCGGGAACAATACACTCGAAGTAAGCATCATGTACCTCATATCCAACAGGGATTTTTACAATCTCTGTAAGACCATTTAACGTGTGGGTTGCAATAGTTGAGATTGCTGCACAGACAATGTCAGAACCAGTATCCGCATAACCCGTGTGTCCCTCCACTGTGTACTTTACAATGTGCGAACCTTTTTTATAAACGCAAATCTTCGTCATAATTATGCGTTTATCTTTTCAATAACAACTTTTGTGAAAGGCTGTCTGTGGCCCTGCTTCTTAGAATAACCCTTCTTGGGCTTGTACTTGAAGACAATAACCTTCTTAGCCTTACCTTCTCCAACTAAAGCCTTAGCTGTAACTGTTGCGCCTTCAACTGTAGGAGCACCTACTTTTAATGAATCGCCTTCGCCAACTGCCAATACTTCGTTGAATGTAACAGTTTCGTCGTCCGCTACGCCGAGCTTTTCAACGTAGATAACGTCGCCTTCGGAAACCTTATACTGCTTTCCGCCTGTTTTGATAATTGCGTACATAATCGCACCTCCTCCATCCTTGCTCGCTGCCGTTTCGGTAGGATTTAGCTACTTCCATTTATAACCTCACGCACGCGGCTAACCTATATTATAGCATTAGGAGTTAATAAAGTCAACAACTTTTTTACACATTTACCAATTTTCTTAAATTGTCCATTTTATGGTCTAATTCTGCGCTCAGCTTTGAGCAAAGGTATAATTCCTCTGCCATCTCTTCTGTGTATTCAATATTCTTCTTATAACGAAGCTGATGTTCCAACGTTGCCCAAGAATCCATTGCGATTGTACGAAGCTGGATTTCTACGCGCATTGTACGTTTTTCATTAACCAGATAAATGGGAACAGCTACTATTAGGTGCAGACTGCGGTATCCGTTCTCCTTGGGGTTTGCTATATAGTCTTTTTTTGCGATAAGCTCTATATCATCTTGGCTTAAAAGTGCTTCTGCTAAAAGGTACACATCACGCTCAAATGAACAAATTACTCTGACACCTGCTACGTCATTAAGATTTTCTTCTACTGATGCAACACTCAAGGGGAAATCATTTTTTACAAGCTTATCCCTAATGCTCTTAAAGCTCTTCAATCTGCTTTTTATTGCACTTATAGGATTTCTGTCGTACTGGAGAGAAAACTCTTCGTTTAAAACTCGAAATTTTGTTTCTATCTCCATCATAGCGCACTTAAAGTATGCCATAAGTTCTTCATACTGCCCTATCTTTTCTTCAAAAAGAGGTTCAATATTTTCAAGTATTTTCTTTGCTATTTCGTTCTTTTTCATAATTCACTCACCTTTAATTTTATTGTATCAAAGATGCAATGTTTTTTCAACTGTCGTTACAGATTATTTAAAATTATTTCAAAAAATTAAGGGATAGATTGCTCTATCCCTTAGAATCTTAATAATTTTCTGCGTGTACTTCAAAATGTGCCTGAGGATGCGCACATACAGGGCAAATTTCGGGAGCTTTTTCTCCGATTGCCAAATGTCCGCAGTTGCGGCATTCCCAGATGACTACGCCTGATTTTTCAAATACTTTCTTTGTTTCTACGTTATTCAAAAGAGCGCGATATCTGTCTTCGTGCGCCTTCTCTACTGCCGCTACACCTCTGAACTGAGCAGCTAACTCATGGAATCCTTCTTCGTCAGCCTCTTTAGCCATTCTGTCATACATATCTGTCCACTCAAAGTTTTCGCCCTCGGCTGCTGCCTTTAAGTTGGATTCTGTGTCACCTAACTCGCCTAAAGCTTTAAACCAGAGCTTTGCGTGTTCTTTTTCGTTGTCTGCTGTTTTTAAAAAAAGTGCCGCAATCTGCTCATAGCCTGCTTTTTTTGCAACAGATGCAAAATATGTATACTTATTTCTTGCCTGAGATTCTCCAGCAAATGCCTCCCAGAGATTTTTTTCAGTTTTTGAACCTTTGAATTTGTTTTCTGCCATTTTTATGTCCTCCTAATGTGTATTTAAAATTTTGTTTGATAGCTTTGAAAAGCCAAAGGCTAATATGATTGCAGTAACTAATATCCCTGAATAATAGATGCTCCAATGCGTCAAGTGGTGCAAATTATAGTGAGTCAAAACTCTTATAATTGCAACGTGCACAAGGTAAATTTCCAAGGATATTGCCCCAAAAAACGAGAATATCTTTATGAACACATCTGTTGCCTTAAATTTCTTTATCAATTCCATTATAAACGCACCAAATATAATTAATGCTATCGCCATTATGCCGTAACAGTATCTTACCAATACAGTATGTATGCGATAGAGGTTTGTCACAGGATATATAACCATTGTAACAGCAAGAATTACAAAAAAAACAATAACCCAAGGTAATGCGATTTTCTTTTCTTTCTTCACAAAATTGGAAAGCAAAATACCTACCAAGAAAATCGGTATTCTTGAAAATGTTCGTTCTGTAACCGTTATGATTGGCGAATTTATATACACCAGCAATATTTCTGCGATAATGGATACTGCTATTAAGCATATTATGTAAAGCTTGTTCTTTTTGTAAAGCTTATACAGTACAGGATAAAGTGCATAAAACAGCAATATGCAAGGAACATACCAGAAAGGATATGTTCCCTCTTTTGTCCAGAAATACGAAAGGGTTGACAACTCCAACGCAAAGTTTGGAATGGTCATTGGCGTCATCGCCTGTGATATAAAATATTTCCACACAATAAATGGTCCCGCTATTAAGAGATATGTAATAAATGTTCTCTTAAGCCGGTTTTTGTAAAAGGTCTTTGTGTCGTTTTTTTCTATGGAATAGCTAAGACCGACTGCAGAAAGTAGAAGGAAGACATCTACGCCCATATTGCCCATATTAATTATTTTGGAAATATGCGGAATAGTTAACCAGTATTTTTGGTGAATATGATATATCAATATCCATATCGCTGCAAGTCCGTATATTAAATTTCTGTAACTAAATACTGTTTTCCAAGTGAAGTTTTGCATAAGTTTATCCTTACTTTTTGAGCAAATCATTTTTTATTTGCGTGGTACTGATTTCAGGTGTTCTCTCCAAATAAACCACCTCAACACCTTCATCTTTCAAAAAGTCAAATTTCCCTTCCCAATCATTTCCCATAACAAACGTATCAATGTGATATTCGCGCACATCTGTTTTTTTCTGCTCCCAAGATTCTTCAGGAATTACTAAATCAACATATCTAACTGCTTCTAAAAGTTTCTTCCTTTGCTCGTAAGAAAAATAACATTTTTTCTGTTTGCAATCCCAATTGAACTCATCAGTAGACAGTGCGACAATCAAATAATCGCCCAAAGCCTTGGCTCTTTGTAATAAATTAATATGTCCATAATGCAAAAGATCGAAAGTACCGTATGTAATAACTTTTTTCATAGCTTTCTCCTATAAATCAAACATTTTTACTAATCGTTCACAATTTTTCCCATCTTGGTACTTATTTGCCCAGTTATTAATTCTATGTCTTTCTTCTTTATAGATATCTTTGCCCTGAGAAATATCTTCAAAAAACGCAACCATATCTTCCAAAGTTCTTATATGGTGTCCGGGCATATAGTCCAAAACATTATCAAAAGCAAACCCGAGTTTATATTCATCCATATCATCTATGACATATGCTAAAGGCTTGTCCGCAAGCATAGCATCAAATATAACCGACGAATAGTCGCTTATAAATGCATCAGTATTTCGAAAAAATCGATAATAATTTATATTGTTTTTATCTAAATATTCCTGAGACCAAACCATAATATTGCTATAATTTATGTTTTCTATGCCTTCTTTTAACGCATTTGCATGCGGTTTTATAACAAGCAAAGTATTTTTCTTAGACAAAGTGTCATTTACAGCTTCTAAATCGTTTTTACTCTTTATCAAAGGTAATCCATAAAGACATTGAACCTCGCAGTCTATTCTTTCGCTACCATCATATATATTGGTCATTTTTCTAAAAGTTGGTAGCCATAGAATAGTTTTATTATATTTTTGATCTACATATTTTTCATATTTAATCGGATAGTTGAAAATATAGTCATTCCGTGGTTGTCCGCAAACAAACATTTTTTCCTTATAAAAATTCTCCATTTCTGCCATAATATCTATAACTTCATTAGAAGTCGATAGGGAATCCGTTGTTCGTGCAGTACCAACATCTAATAAGTTCTTTGCGTTTTTCAACGGCGGGCAGCCGTGTGAAAGATAAATCACACGCTGACCCTTCATACATTTTCGCACAGGACAAGTGTTTTCGTAAAAAATATACTTCGCACAAGCCTTGTAATAATACCTGTCTTTTAAGGTATTTGTTTTTATGATCTTCGCCGTTTCCGGAACTTTTTCATCGCCGTCTATATACCACACGATTTCATATTTTTTTTCATAATTATTATTATGTAAATACTCGTATAACGCATGAACATTTCCGCTAAATCTTTGATGCGGCTTTAATACTATAATATTCTTTAAACCAAACAACATCCTAAACAAGTATGGAAATATTTTACGCACAATCTTTCTTGCAAATGATAGCATTATTTTTTATTCCTCTTTTCTTTTATGAAGTTAAGAATGTATTTTAAATTCGAATTTTGCGTCTCAACACTTAAAAGTACGTAAACCAAAACACCTGTCACGATTTGTAACATAAGCAACACAAACAAAGGCAATTTCACAAAGCCTATAGCATAAACCACAATACCCATACCGAGAGCTATTATCATGTTGGGTAAAATATCCATGATTTGTTGCCTGTATTTGTAACCAATAAGCTTTCTGTTGGGATATGTATTTATCACTGTAGCTATAAAGGTACATATAATTTCCGAAAACGCAATCGCCTGCGGATTTTTAGAAAAGCACAAAAATATCACTATTATAATAAAATAGAGAGTTTTTTTTATAATTTCAAGTTTTAACAATATGTCACTCCTGCCTATGGCACGAATTGCCTGAAGATTACCTTTCTGTATAATATTAAAAACAAAGGATATACAGAATATTTTGACATAAGGAGATGCTGGTAACCACTTTGCTGTCAAAAGCACCTCTATAAACGCATCAGATACCACAAAAAAACCTATAAGCAAAGGAAAAATTATATAAGAAGAAACGCTCATAAATCTTCTTGTTGCACTCAATACGGCCTCCTTGTCATCCTGAAGCTTTGCTATCACAGGAAACAAGACCGCAGAAATCGAATCGCATATTGTAGAATTAAGCAACTGTGGAAAACTTTTGCCTTTATTGTAAAAGGCAAGATCGACCGTAGAAAATTTGAGACCTACAATCAAAGGCTTGGTTTCGTCATAAAGTACTGAAATAAAAGATGTAACAAGCATCTTCCATCCATACGAAAACAGCCCTTTTAAACGTTCTATTGATATTACAAATTTAAACTTTATCTTTGTCGTCACTGTTAAAATCAGCGAATCTATAATAGCATTGGACATCTGCTGTGCAACTAAAGCCCAGACGCCAAAGCCGTAAGATGCCATTGCTATACCAACAATCGCAGATATTATGGTGCCGATAATTGTAGAGATAAAGAAATTGCGGAATTTGAGGCTACTTGAAACTTTAGCGCACACAACCCCCTTATATGCTGTAACAATAAACATAAGAGACATCACACGTATTACAGGAACCAAAATTGGCTTTTCAAATAGATACGCAATGGTAGGTGCCGCAAAAAACATAACAGCATACAATATTACCGATATGCCCAAGGAAACAAACAGCACCGAAGAATAATCTATAATATCTGAATCTTTTTTCTGTATCAGCGCTGTGTTGAAACCGCCGGAAATGAACACGTTGCAAAATATAAAGAAAATCGTAACTACGCTTACAGCACTGTAATCATCAGGAGTCAGCATTCTTGCCAGAATGATTGACACAATCATAGAAACAAGCTGAGCCGACATTCTTTCTAATAATTTCCATATTATCGCACTGAATGCCTTGCTCTTTATATCGCTTTTTTTACTCATATAATATAACCTTCTTTATTTTTCAAACATTGACTTATCAGGTAATTTTTGTTCATACGCCGCAACTATCTTTTGGGAAACAGCTTCAAAATCAAAATCGCCCGTAGTGTCGTTTATACATATTTGCTTGTACTTTTCGTCTAATATGGCAAGAGGTATCTCTTCTGCATTTAACATCAAATTGAAATATCTGCCTCTTGATGCCTCAGATACGGGTGTAAATTCCCCTTTAGCAAACCTGTAATAACGCATCAAGTTATGACTTACATCATAAGGTGTGCGGAATTTATTTCTTGAAGTATAGTCAAGTACCTCTTCGTACTGTTCCCAAATTTTCTCAAAATGCCGTTTAGTGTAAGCTATCGGCAAGTGTGAATCGTAAAAACCTATAAAGTGATTTTTATTTTCAAGCTTTAAAAAATTCATAATGTTTTGCTTAAGAGGATAAGCAACATTAATAAATTTAAACGGGTGACGCATAAAACTTTTGAAATATGAGTATTTTTTACTTATTTCACTGGCTACATTTGTCTGAACATGAGCATATGTATTCTGTGTGTTTCCGTAGTAGATATTATGTGCATGGAGAAAATCGCAAGGGACGCCATTTTTAAAATAATATTCCGGTATAACCGGACCATTTAAGATAAAATCATCGTTAAAATATACAAACTGCTCAGCTAAACCTTCAATGCGATGCATATGTAGTTCAATAGGATGAGAATTAAAAGTGGGGAGATACTTTTCAGGAATATAGTCGCTATGCTTTACTATATTGAGTTTTTCGCAATCGGTATTAAGCCATTCAGGCAAGTGACCACAAGTAATAAAATGTACCTTATTAACCCAGGGAGCATACTTTTCTACCGCTCGGAACCAATAGCGCAGCAATCCCATATCTCTGTAGCGATATTCTCCTGCATCTGCAGTCTTATCAGGATTATATTCTTTTTTTTGTTTTATCCAATCCGGATCATTTCCGTCAACCCACGTAATGACAAAATCTATCGCACTCATACAATTCTCTCTTTCTAACACAGTTTATATCAGTATCTCCCATTTCCTTCATAAATGATTATTTCAATTATAAACGATTGATAATTTCATATATTCTTTTACAATTTTTTGTATCGTTAAGCGGAAAAAACTCTTTCATTCTATTTGCGTAACAATCATCAGGCACAAAATTATTTTGTGCGCATTTTAAAACGCTGTCTACAACACTGTCTACATCAAAGCAAACATCCCCAAATCCCATCGTGTCATAATCAAAATATCCTTCTTCATAATGGCTTTCAAAAAACTCTTCACGATCAAATTGAAAATATATAATTGGTTTCTTCATATAAGCAAAGTCAAAAAAAACAGAAGAAAAATCACTAATCAAGAGTTTGGACTCTTTTAACAAAGTCTGGACATCATAATTCGCAAAATCTGCAATCTTTATATTTGGGGATTCAGTCCTAAAACAATGTATATGCTTCTGTACTTCAAAATGCGGATAAAAGATTAGCTGTATATTGTTTTTATGTAAAAACTCCTCAAGTCTTTCATTGAGCAACAACTGTTGCCACTGTTTAAAATACTCAGAAGCTTCTATATTTTCACGGCCCAATATAGTCCTTCTCCACGTTGGCATAACAAGGATTTGATTTTTTACTTGAAAATCATGCAAGCTATCATACCTTGCTAATCCGGTGTAACGCACTACACCTTCCGGATGACCAAAGGTATCTTTTACATATTCATACTCAGGAGCAGCTCCGCATACAAACAACCTTACAGAAATCGCATCGCCAAAAAGTGCTGATAGCTTGTCTTTGATAATCCCGTGCTGAAGAAAGTAATACTTTTTACTCAATCCGCACAAATCGAAAGTTCTTTTGTTCATATACGGTATTCCGGTAGCGTAGTGCGAAGAAATCAATTTTTCTCCTGTAGCAATTGCCCAATAACTTTTAATACTTCCGTAAGTTGCTGCATCTTCTGCCACTTTATGATAATCGGCAGAGTTTTTATCCATAATGTAATAAATCTTTTGCTCAGGATGATTTTCTTTCACATATTTGTAGAAAAAATATCCGTTATCGCGAGCATCTACACCTCGCTCAAATATAACCCAGTATCTCTTTTTGATAAATTTACCTAATAGCTTGAACAAAAAAATCCAAGGAATAAATTTTATTTGATTCCATCGCAACAAAAGTCTTTTCATTGTCCACACCCTTATATCACTTCATATATTTAGTTATTATATCACAATCTCATAATTTTTGCAACCGATATTTAGTCAAAAACAACAAAACGACCGAAAATTCGGTCGTTTTGTTGTTTTATTTTAACAATTCTAATATTTCTGCCTTTGAATGAAAGCCTATAGTGCGTGTTTTTTCTGTGCCGTTTTCGATAATTACCAGCGTTGGTATACTCATAACGCCAAATTTCACAGCTAACTCCCCTTCTGTGTCAACATCAATTTTTCCCACTTTTATATTTTCACATTCCGCTGCCACTTCTTCTAAAACAGGCGCTATCATCTTACACGGACCACACCAGGTTGCCCAAAAATCCAAAAGTACCGGAACGTCACTCTTTAAAACCTCAGCTTCAAAGTTTTCTTTTGTTATTTTTAAAACACCCATTTTTCTTCCTCCTGTGTTGAATTTTGTCGAAAATCTTGTTATAATTATTGTATCATATTTTCACGAAAAGTGCAAGGGGTGTATCTTATGAATAAGCTATTTGACAAAACTCTTTCTTTCATATTCCCCGATACCTGTATCGTATGTGCAAAGCCCGTGCGAAAAATTCACTACGCCTGTAAAAAATGTCAGGATAAAATTTCATACTTAAGTCCTGTGTTTAAATGCAAAACCTGTCTTTCGCACACGCCTCCTTCAGAGAACAGGATGTGTGGCTTTTGTCTTAGAGAAAATCCGCAATACTCACGACTTATTTCCTGCGCACTTTACAAAGGCGGAATAAGGTCCACAATGCAGGCATACAAGTTTCGAAACAGACCCGATTTACACATCGGATTTTCCAAACTTGCGTGTGAAACACTTGAGCGTGACGGCGTATTCTTTGACGCAGTAATCTGTATGCCAATTCACAAAAATAAATTAACTGAGCGCGGATACAATCAGTCAGAACTAATTGCAAAAAGAATTGCTAAATATTTTGAAGTACCATTTTACAAAGATTTGCTCGTAAAGGTTAAAGAAACAAAAACACAATCTGAATTAAAGTATGCCGAGAGAAAGAAAAACATTAAAGGCGCATTTTCGGTAAACAATCCCGAACGCATAAACGATTGCACAGTGTTATTGATTGACGACATATTCACAACAGGCTTTACTATGCGCGAAGCTGCAAGGATGTGTGCCCCGCACGCTGCAGAAATCATTGCATTTACGATTGCAAGAGGAACATTAGATAAGTAAAAGCGTACCGATTGGTAATCGGTACGCTTTTACTTACTGCTCCATATGTCTGCCTAAAAAGTTTGCTGCAGATTGTGCTAACTTTTCTTCGATTTCACTCATTTTGGGTTGTTGCTCATTTGAGAAAAATACTACCGAGCCTATTGTATCTCCCTCAGCTATTATGGGCGCTACTACACCTGCAGAATATTTTTCACTTCCCTCAATAACAGGAACGTTTTTCTTCTCCCCTCTTGAAATGAAAGTGGTTTTTTCTTCTATCAATCGCTCCATATCGGGGCTGATTTTTTTGTCCGAAAGTTCGCGTTTCGGCACGCCCGACACTGCAATGACGTTATCCATATCTGTAATACAGATTGGATACCCGCTGGTTTTTGCCAGAGTCTCGGCATAATCTCCTGCAAAATCTCCAAGTTCTCCCACAGGCGAATATTTTTTAAATATTACTTCTCCGTCTTTTCCTGTATAAATTTCCAAGGGGGCACCCTCGCGAATTCTAAGCGTTCTGCGGATTTCTTTTGGGATTACTACTCTTCCCAAATCGTCTATTCTTCTTACAATTCCTGTTGCTTTCATATATAACTCCTTGTTTACAAAGTGTAATTCTATTATCTGTAAACAAAGATAAAATATACATAAAATCAAGGCTTTATTACAGAATCTTTGTATTCAGAAGGACTTATATTTGTTATTCTTTTAAAAACTGTTGAAAAGTAATGGGGATTGTCAAAACACAACATATCCGAAATTTGGGTAAAATTGTATTTTTCTTCTCTTATCAATTTTTTTGCTTCGTGTACCTTTCGCATCAAAATGTATTCTAAAATAGTATATCCTGTTGACGCCTTAAAAATTTTCGACAGATACGTTCTTGAATAATTAAGATTTTGACAAATCTGTTCCACATTTACTTTCTTATAGATATTTTCGTCAATTATATTAATCATCTGTGTAGCAATATAGTTTTCAAGGCTCTCTTTCGACGGAAAAAAGTGCGTTTCTCTGTTTTCCTGTTCGTTTCTGATAAGCATAATAAGCAGTTGCTCAAGATGTATTCTTATCATTTGTTGTCCACCGATGGGTGGATTATCTTTTATAATTAATTTAGTATCCTTTGAATTCATTACATTAAAGGTCTCAAGATATTCTTCTAAAATTACGCTTATATTTCTTCTTATTTTCTGGGGAGTAAGTATGGTTTTTCCTTTAAAAAAGCTCATTGTCTTGGACGAGCACACAAAAGAAATTACAAACACGTTTGCTGCTCTGCCTGCCGCTTTTAGCGTGTGGAACTCATTAGGCTTATGAAATATTACTTCCCCTTGCTTCAAATGATGTTGCTTATTATCAGCATTAATCTCCACTTCGCCCGCATCAACATACACCATTTCCCAGAAATTATGGCTTTCGCCTTCAAAAAAGTAGTTCTTGTCAAGCTCATAATAATGAATAGTAACTATTTTATTTATACTTATTACGTTTGCAATTTTATGCTTTATATAATTTAATTCCATATATAAACACCTGTTTACAAAATTATACTTTTATGATAAAAAAATATATTCATTTTTTTACGACGCTATTATATCATAAAGATACATTAAAAGCAAGGAGGAATTGCAAATATGAAAAAAGGTATCAGCATTTGGTCTTTCGCAGAAGGCACATTAAAAGAAAAGTTAAAGCTTGCCAAAGATGCAGGATTTGACGGTGTGGAATTATCTTTGGACGAAACAGGAGAAATTTCACTTGAGTCAACTAAGGAGGACATCCTTGACATTAAGGCTTACGGCGAAGATTTGGGTCTTGAATTTTACAGTGTGGCTTGCGGTCTTTACTGGACATACAACTATACTTCAGCTAATGAAGCAAACCGCGAAAAAGCAAAAGCAATCACAAAAAAACAGTTAGAGGTTGCAAATATTTTAGGTTGTGATACGATATTAGTTGTTCCCGGTGCAGTTGAAGTTGCATTTGACCCCGGCGAAGTTGTTGAATACGACGTGGCGTACAAGCGTGCACAAGAAGCTTTATGTGAACTTGCTCCTTACGCTGAAGAATTAAAGGTTGCTATCGGTGTGGAAAATGTTTGGAACAGATTCCTGCTTTCTCCTATGGAAATGGCTCAGTTCATTGACGAAATCGGCAGCGATTATGTTGGTTCATACTTTGATGTTGGTAACGTTTTATATATGGGTTATCCTGAACATTGGATTAAAGTATTGAACTCAAGAATCAAAAAGGTTCACTTCAAAGATTTCAGACGCGAGGCTGGCAACGGAAATCTTGCAGGTTTTGTTGATTTGTTGGCAGGCGATGTAAATTATCCTGCAGTTATGGAAGAATTTAAAAAGATAGGCTACGACGGCTGGGTTTCTGCTGAAATGATCCCCCCGTACAAGCACTATCCTGAAACAATAATTTACAACACATCCAACGCAATGGATAAAATTTTAGGGAGGAAATAATTATGCTTAAAGTAGGTTTAATCGGTTGTGGCTTTATGGGTGGTATGCACGCCGCTTGCTACAATGCTATTGAAGGTGTAGAAATCGTTGCGGTTGCAGACGTTCGCCGCGAAAAGGCAGAGGAAATTGCAAACGGAAAAGAGGTAGAAATCTTTTCTACAGGTATGGAATTAATTGAAAATGCTGATGTTGACATTATCGACATCTGCTTGCCTACATATTTACATACAGAGCACGCTGTTGCTGCTATGAAAAAGGTTAAGAACGTATTTATCGAAAAGCCTGTTTGTATGTCAAAAGAAGAGGGCGAGCTCTTACTTGCTACAGAAAAAGAAACAGGCGCTAACGTTCAGGTTGGCCAGGTTATTAGATCCTGGGATGAATATGTATGGCTCAAGGAACAGGCTGACAAAAACACTTACGGCAAAATCAAAACCGCGGCATTCAGACGTTTAAGCTCTAAACCCACATGGGCTTGGGACGGCTGGCTGCACGACGGCAAAAGAAGCGGCTCTATGGCTCTTGACTTACATATTCACGACGTTGACTTTATGCGTTATTTGATGGGCAGTGAACCCGACAGTTTTATTTCAAAAGAATCAAGAAACGATGACGGTCTTATCGAGCACATTTTCACAACCTTCACATATGATACAGCTGTTGTATCAGTTGAAGGTTGCTGGAGCTATCCTGCTGATTTCCCCTTTACCGCTGATTTTATCGTTGAGTTTGAAAACGCTACTGTTGTTTCTGACTCTAAGGGTCTTAATGTTTATCCCGTTAACGGTGGTGCAGAAAAAATCGACCTTGCTCCCTCTTTTGAAGGCGACAACGAAATCGGCGGTAACATTTCAAGCCTCGGTGGCTACTACAACGAGCTTAAGTATTTCGTTGACAAAATCAGTGCCGGCGAAAAGCTGACTGTTGCTCCTCTGTGCGAAGGCGTTAAGTCAGTAGAGCTTGTTTTATCTGAAATTGCAAGCGTAGGCGGAGCACAGAAATAATAAATACTTGACAATGGTCAAGGTTGATATGTAAATTTTCTAATATAAAAAAATCAGCAAGATAACAATTCTTGCTGATTTTTTTGTTATATAGTTTAGAACAATATAATTATAAACTGTGAAACAAGAACAACTGCAACAAGTGCAATGGGATATGTAGCCGCATACGCCGCTGCCACGTCCTCTGTTCCCGCAACGTGAATAAGTGTACCGAGAGCCGGTGTACTTGTCATACCGCCTGTGATAGAGCCCAATATGTTAAGCACGTCAATTTTTAAAACATATTTAGCAAAAACAAAGCCCACAATCATAGGAAGAATTGTCATGGCTACACCGTAGAAGAAATAGTCAATTTTAAATTCCTGCACAAATCTTGCACCGCCCGCAATACCTGCGCCGATTAAGAAAAGCATAAGTCCAAGCTCTCTGAATACCTTGAGGGTTGTGTTGCTTGGCATAAGATTAATCTTTCCTGCCTTGCCAAAATGGCCGAACACAAGCGCTGTAAGCAGGCAACCGCCTGTTGTCGTGAGCGAAAATGTTGTTCCGTCTAATCCTTTGCTCGTAAGAGGTATTTTAATCATACCTATCAAAATACCGATAACCGCTGCAATAGCAAAAGGCGCAATACCAAAATCATCAAGTTCAATCAGTTTACCTGACTGTTTTTTAGCTGATTTTCCTTCCTCTGCAGACACAAGCTTTGCTTTTTCTTCTTCCATATTTACCTTTAATATTTTAGGCAATAACTGAACAAACAAAACAACACCTATAACACCGAATATGTACGCAATACCATAGCCTACAGATACGAGTTGCTCCATTTCAGGTGTTGAAACTGAGGCTTTAGCCGCTGAAAATGCTGGTGTCGATGTAAGCGCTCCGGCAAATATACCCGATACAATAGCGGAAAGTTTCTCTACATCTGTTTCGCCCATAAGCTGACCAACAAAAACACAACCAACAGCTACAAGTCCCCCAACAACAATTATTACTAATCCTAAAAGTACATACGATGTAAAATTCTTCTTCATATTGCCAAAAAATTTAGGTCCGGCAATAAAACCAACCGATGCTACAAAAAGAATTAACCCCATATTTTCTACAATTTTAAGAGCATTTGTTGTGTCAGGAAGCTGCACACTCAAATCATCGTAAAATAAGCATCCAAAAACAAGTGCTACTAAAAATACACCTGCTGTACCCAAAGAGACACCTTTAATTGTTATTCTTCCGATGGCATAACCAACTGCCGCAATGGCAAAAACACAAAATACCAAAAATGTAATTCCCGTAATGGGGATAACTCCACCAAATAAATCCATTTAAAAAGACCTCTTTTCTGTTTTTAGAAAATTACGTTATACAAGGATAAGGGAATATATTCCCTTATCCTTGATTTTTATTATTTTCTTCTTGTGTAATCAGGCAAAAGCATAGGAGAAACTTTCTCTGTTTCGATGTTTGCTTTTTCGATTTCTGATTCAAATTTTGCAACGTGGTCAAGGCTTAACTTACCAACTGTAACTTCCTTACACTTAGCACCTGCACTCTGACCTGCAATACGACCAAACACAATAATATCAAGTAATGAGTTACCCATAAGGCGGTTTTTGCCGTGGATTCCGCCAACAGCCTCACCGGCTACATAAAGGTTCTCAATATTTGTTGTCATACAGTCAGGATTGATGTCAAGACCACCATTCTGGTAGTGTAATGTGGGGTAAACCAAGATAGGCTCCTTGCGAATATCAATGCCGTACTTATCAAACATTCTCCACATAGCAGGTATTCTCTTCATAATTGTACCTTCTCCGCCGATTGCTTCAATCATTGGAGTGTCAAGCCATACACCTAAGCCATTGCCTGTGTCAACGCCGTTTCCTCTCTCACTGCATTCACGGATAATTGATGCTGCAGATACGTCACGTGTTTCCAAGGGATGCATAAATACTTCGCCGTTTACATTTACAAGCTTTGCACCGAGAGAACGAACCTTCTCTGTAACTAAAGCACCAAAAATCTGTTCAGGAAATGCTACACCTGTAGGATGATACTGTAATGTTTCTGCGTATAAAAGCTTTGCTCCTGCACGATAACCTAAAACAAGACCGTCAGCTGTAGCGCCGTAATGGTTTGATGTGGGGAAACCCTGATAGTGCATACGACCTGCACCACCTGTTGCGATGATAACAGTTTTTGCTTTTGCTACCATAAGCTCTTTTGTTTCCATATTCATCAAAACTGCACCGCAAGCGCGACCGGCATCATCTAAAATAAGCTCAATAGCTGCTGTAAAGTCAACAACAGGAATATTACGGTTTAACACTTCATCGCGGAGTGTTCTCATAATTTCCGCACCTGAATAGTCTTTCGCTGCGTGCATTCTTTTTCTTGATGTACCGCCACCGTGTGTTGTAATCATTGTGCCGTCTGCATCTTTATCAAATTCAACACCTAAGTTTGAAAGCCACTGAATAGCTTCAGGAGCGTTGCAAACAAGCTGTGATAAAAGTTCACGTTTTGCAGCAAAGTGACCGCCGCCGAATGCGTCTACAAAGTGAGTTGCAGGCGAATCGTTTGGCTTGTCAGCTGCCTGAACACCACCCTCTGCCATCATTGTGTTGGCATCACCTATTCTTAACTTGGTAACAATCATAACCTTAGCGCCGGCTTCGTCTGCTTCGATTGCTGCAGATGAACCTGCACCGCCACCGCCGATGATTAATACATCTGTTTCATAATCAGGATTTTCAAGGTCAACAGAGTCAGCTGTGATACGGCTGTGAGCCTGAAGCATTTCAGCTAATTCTGTGGGAACCTTATCACCCTTGTTAGGACCGATTTTAAGTTCAGCAAATTCGTCCTTTTTATAGTCGGGATGGAAAGCCGCAAGCAAGTCTTCCTTCTGCTTTGCAGTCATACGATCCGGCTCTAATGCGATATTCTTTTCTCTTGCCGCTTCAACTAAAGCGATTGATTTCTGAAATTTTTCCGAATACATATGCTCTCCTCCTTACTTCTCAATATCTCTGTTGTTGTAAAGTTCTTTCATTTCCTCAATGGGTTTTGCCATTAAAGCTTCAATCAGTTCTTTAAAGTCGCCATTGTTGATTTCTTTCACTCTGTCTTCCAGATGTCCGCAACCGGGAGCTAAATACTTACCATTAATTCTTCTTGCAAGCATTGCTACCTGAGGATGTGAAATACCAGCAGGACATCTTGATGAACAAACACCGCACATTACGCAGTCAAATGATTCTTCGGCACATTTTTCAAAGTCGCCGCGCTGCGCATATGCAATGTACTGCATAACGTTTAAGCCCTGTGTACAGCTCTTTGTACAAGCGTTACAGCCTATACAAGCATAGATTTCAGGGTAAAGCTGCATCATAACAGACTCGTTTGTGGGGATATTTTCAATATCGTAGCCTTCCTTAACAAGCGGGAAGAAGGGTAATGTTGCAATGTACATATTATCTTCAACCTTTGTCTGGCAAGCAAGGCACGCTTTTAATTCTTTGTCGCCTTTGATACGGTAGATTGTAGCGCAAGCTCCGCAGAAACCGTTACGACAACCACAACCACGGACTAACTGGTAACCGGCATACTCCATGGCTGTCATAATTGTTAAATTTTCCGGCACTTCGTATTTCTTGCCGAAAAGAAAAATATTAACCATTTTTTCCATGATATCTCTCCTTTAATACTCGTCCGGAAGTTCTTCCAGCTCATCACAGCGGAATACCGGTCCGTCTTTGCAAACGTACTTAGAACCAACATTACATCTGCCACACTTGCCCACTCCGCACTTCATTCGAAGTTCAAGTGTAGTGTAAATCTGAGTTTTATCAAAGCCCAGAGAGCAAAGTCCGTCAAGTGTGAACTTAATCATTATCGGAGGTCCGCATAAAACCGCGGTTTTATTTGTATCAAAGCCAAGCTCCTTAACATAATTTGGAACAAAACCAACGTGACCGTCCCAACCCTCCTGAGGATTGTCTATGGTAAGATGCACTTTTACACCTGCATCATTTGACCATTCATCAATAATTTCCTTGTAGTCCAAAAGGTCGTCTTTACTTCTTGAACCATAAACGATATCAATATCGCCGTAACGGTCACGGTAGTGTCTACAGTAGTTGATTACAGAACGAAGAGGTGCTAAACCAACACCACCTGCAATAAAGAGCAGGTTCTTTCCTGCAAAAACATCATCTACAGGGAAAGGATTGCCGTAAGGTCCTCTTATTGTAATCTGCTGACCAACTTCTGCCTGGTGGAGCCACTCTGTGACACAACCGCACTTTTTAATGGAAAATTCCATATATTCTGTGTTGGTGGGAGATGATGTTATTGAAAACATCGCCTCGCCTACACCGGGAACTGAAAGCATCGCACACTGTCCGGGACGATGGTCAAAGGCTTTCTTGCCGTCGGGTGTAACAACTCTGAAGGTTTTGATATCGGGTGTATCAATACGCACATCTGTAATGACACCGATTTTGGGAATTAAGGTTTCTTCTACATTATTCACTTACTTTCCCTCCAATCTTTTTCATTACTTTTACTATATTCATAGAAATAGGACATTTAGCTAAGCATCTTCCGCAGCCTACACAACCAAATATTCCTTCGTTGTTTTCAGGGTAATATACAAGCTTATGCATAAAGCGCTGACGGAAACGTTCTTTCTGTGAAATACGGTTATTGCCGTGAGCCATCCTTGTAAATTCAGAATACATACATGAATCCCAGCATCTGTAACGGATTACGCCGTTACCTGTGTTGAAATCCTTAATGTCATAGCACTGACATGTGGGGCACACAAATGTACATGTGCCGCAACCAAGACAGGTCGCAGACAATTCATCCCATTCGGGAGCATTAAAGAATGCATCTGTTTTACCTGCGCCAAAAGCGTCTGTTGACAAATCAGCCAAAGGAAGTTTTTTCATAATAGATGCAATCTTTTCTTTCTGCTTACCTACTGCTTCATCATCACATTCTTCTGTTAAGCCTTCAATTTTTTTCATAAAGGCATCACCCTTTTCAGTGTTTGCTTTAAAGTAAACGCTGTCTTCTGTTTTCCAGAGTGTTACATCGCCTGCAGGATTTGCCGCATCAATGCCGAATGTCTGACAGAAGCAGGTTTCAGAAGGCTTAGAGCAAGCAACTGAAACGATTACTCCATGCTCTCTGCGTGAAGCGTAGAAGCTGTCAACAGGAGCGCTTAAGAAAACTCTATCTAAAATATCAAAGCTCTTTACATCACAAGCGCGAACACCGAAGATAACAAAGTCTTCTGATTCTTCTCTTATATCAGTAAGCTCAATGTTTTTGCCTGAAGTTTTAAACTCCATCAGATTTTCCATTTGAGGGAAGAAGAAATCCTTAGGACTTCGTACTGTGTTTAAAGCATTACTCCATTTTTTGCCCTCTTCCCATTTTGTGTAAACTGCAACGCCGTCACTGCCGTCTACAGGAAGATATAGGGTGTCAGTTTCAGCAATTTTTGCAAAAACCTTATTTATTGAATCTAATGAAACTTTACGCATCGTTATCCCTCCTGTCAAAAACCTCACCTGGCTCTAAATCCTCGGTGGTATAATCAACGAGAGGCGCACGCTGACCAACTTCAGCACCTGCCTGATATTCGCCGTAGAATTCGTTAATATCCTTAATGAACTTACGATTTAAGAGATGCAGAGGAATGTTCTGGGGACAAACTCTTGAACATTCTCCACAGTCTGTACAACGACCTGCAACGTGGAACGCTCTTATAATATGGAACATTTTTTCTTCAAAGCTGTTTGCAGGAGCTTTATTTTCAACGCCTGAATTGGGGTTATCAAATACGCACTTTTCACAAGTACAAGCAGGGCAAGCGTCACGACAGGCATTACAACGGATACAGCGTGATAGCTCATTCTGCCAAAACTCAAATCTTTCATCGGGAGTCATAGCCTCAAGACGAGCTACCTCATCAAAACGGTTAGATTCAATAACCTCGCCGTCATCTCCCATTAATTCATCAAAGGCTACGTGCTTCTTACTCTTACAATTTATGCAACGCTCTGCCATTACATCTTTTACATTTACTGAAATAGGAGCGTCTTCATACAGTGTAGATACCTTGAGGTTTTCGCCGTCAGCCTCAATAGTTACGATACCATCGCCTACGATTTCACGGAGCTTAGCAATGTCTGCCATACCTTCGCAAGGAATACCTACTGCATACACCTTTTCTCTGTCAAAGCGATGCTCAGTTAAGAGCTGGTTAAAGCTATATGTGTCGCAAGGCTTTAAGAAGATAAGGATTTTACCTTCCATTTTGCCTGTATGAGCAACAAGGTACTTCGAGAAGTTCGCACCGCAGAAATCGTTCCATACGAAGCTTTCTTTTAAATCTTCCGCTGTTTTAAAAATAGCAGGTGTAATATCATAGTCAAATTCGCCGCGACTCCAGCCTAAAACGGCTGAAACCGTGCCGTCTGAAAGCAGAGAAACTGCCTTTTCAACTAATTGTTCGCGTGTTATCTTTTGCATCTCAGATCCTCCAATCTCTTGTTTTCTCCGAGTGCCGCTACCGTTTCAGCAAAGTCATTCATAGTTGCTGCAAACTTAGCACCTTCTGCCGCTGAAACCCATTCGACACGGGTACGCTCTTTTTCAATACCTAAAAAGTCAAGCATTGAGAAAAGCGCTGCCATTCTGCGGCGTGTATAGTAGTTACCTGATGTGTAGTGGCAGTCGCCGGGGTGGCATCCGCAAATGATTACGCCGTCAGCACCACGCTGGAAAGCCCTGAGTACAAACATCGGGTTTACTCGACATGAGCAAGGAACGCGGATGATTTTTACATCCGCAGGATAGCTTAAGCGGTTGTTACCTGCAAGGTCAGCGCCTGCATATGAACACCAGTTGCAGCAAAAAGCAACAATTAAAGGTTTATATTCTTTTATTTGCATATTGCATCCACCTCCGCTATAATCTGCGAGCTTGCAAAGCCCTTAAGGTCCATAGCGCCTGAAGGACAAGCAACCGTACAAGCACCGCAACCCTGGCAAACTGCAGGGTTAACTGCTGCAACGCGTCTTACTTTGGTTGTTCTGTCAGGCATACGGAATTCTTTATTTTCATAAGTGATAGCACCATATGGGCATACTCTTTCACACGATGAGCAGCCGTTACACATTAATTCGTTAGAATGTGCAACGCAGGGGTTTCCTGTAAGCTTATCTTTTGCGAGTAATCCGATGACCTTAGATGCTGCAGCACCCGCCTGAGAAACTGTTTCAGGAATGTCCTTGGGACCCTGACAAGCACCTGACAGAAATACACCTGCGGTGGGACTTTCAACAGGACGGAGTTTGGGATGTGCTTCTGTGAAGAAGTCATTTGTGTCCATACTTGCTGTAAGCATTGTAGCCAAGGAACGAGCTGATTTGTCGGGCTCAATTGCTGCAGCTAAAACTACTAAGTCTGCATCAATATGAAGTTGCTTATTTGAAAGCAGGTCTGATGCCTGAACCTTTAACTTGTCACCCTCAGGTGTTACTTTGCCTACCATACCCTTGATGTATTTAACACCAAATTCTTCAACCGCACGGCGGTAGAATTCGTCAAAGTTCTTACCGGGTGTTCTTACATCTATATAGAATACATAAACATCTGTGTCGGGATACTTATCACGAGTAAGCATCGCGTGCTTTGCTGTATACATACAGCAGATTTTCGAGCAGTATTCCTTCCCCTTCTCAGCACAGGCATCGCAACGTGAACCTACACACTGTACAAATACAATCGTGTGAGGATGCTTGCCGTCTGAAGGACGAATTAATTTACCTGCTGAAGGACCAGCAGCGTTTGTAAGTCTTTCAAACTCTAAAGATGTGATAACGTCTTTAGACTGGTTATATGCAAATTCATCGAACTTTTCCATACTGATAGGATTAAAGCCTGTTGCAACTACGATTGCACCGTACTTTTCTTCGATGATTTCGTCTTTCTGTGTGTAGTCGATTGCACCTGCAGCACAAACACGTGCACAAAGACCGCACTTGCCATTCTTCAACATATTACAAGCGTTGGGGTCAATTGTAGCAACCTTTGGCACTGCCTGAGCAAAAGGAATATAAATTGCAGGGCGGTTGTCCATACCTAAGTTAAACTCGTTGGGGTTTTTCTTCATAGGACATTTTTCTACACAAGCGCCGCAGCCTGTACAAATATCTTCCTTAACGTAGCGTGCTTTCTTCTTAATTTTTACATCAAAGTTACCCACAAAGCCGCCAACCTCTTCTACTTCACTGTATGAAAAAATTCTGATTTTTTCATTCTGTGCAACATCAACCATTTTAGGTGTTAAGATACAAGCCGCACAGTCAAGTGTGGGGAATGTTTTATCTAATTGTGCCATCTTACCGCCGATAGTAGGTTGTTTTTCTACTATATCAACAGGAAAACCTGCATCAGCTATATCTAATGCTGTCTGGATGCCTGCAATACCACCGCCGATAACTAAAGCACGCTTTGTAACAGGCGATTCTCCAGGTGTCAAGGGTGTATTTAAGTTTACCTTGGCAACTGCAGCTTTACCTAAGATAATTGCCTTTTCGGTACCTGTTGCCATATCCTTGTGTACCCAAGAGCACTGCTCTCTGATGTTTGCAATCTCAACCATATAAGGATTTAATCCTGCAGCTGCTGCTGTTTTTCTGAATGTCGCCTCGTGCATACGGGGAGAACATGAGCACACAACAATACCTGTTAGGTTGTGTTCAGCAATAGCCTGCTTGATTATATCCTGTCCTGCCTGAGAACACATATATTGATAGTCGGTGGAAAAGACCACGCCGGGTTCATTTTCTAAAGCTTTGGCAACCGCTGCTACATCTACTGTACCTGCGATGTTACTGCCGCACCAACATACAAATACGCCAACTCTCTGCATTTTGTCCTTTCCTCCTTATTTTGTATATTTTCTGAATGCGCTGACGATTAACTGCTGAGGAGTTTCATCGTCTAAAAGCGCTGGAATATCGTTTGCTGTTAAGTGATTTGCGCCCTGCTGTCTTACAACAACCAGACGAACTGCTTCTACCAACTTTGCAGGCTCAACACCTCTGGGACATCTGTCAATACAAGCAAAGCAGGATAAGCATTTGTATAATGATTCTGAGTTTAACAAAGGCTCGATGTCCCCTGTTTCTACCATATTTACAAACTGATGGGGATGGTACTCCATCTCATCATATGCCGGGCAAGTAGCTGAGCACTTACCGCAACGCATACACTTTCTGGGATTTACACCGCTTGAGCGCAGGATTTCCTCCTGAATAAATTTCTTATTCATTTGTATCCTCCTTTACTCCAAGTGCTTCTGCTAGAGTTTCCGTAAAATAAACTACAGGAATATCTGCACCATTTTTAATAAGGTTGTATTTGCAAAGGGGACAAGCTGTAATTATCATTTCGGCTCCCGCTGCCTTTGCATTCTCTATTACTGAGTTACTTTTCGCCTTTGCAAGGTCAGGGCTTTCCATTGAAATGTAGCCGCCACAGCATTCGTTACGCATAGCGTACACTACAGGAGTAGCTCCTATTGCACGAATAAAATCCTCCATAATAGTGGGATTTTCAGGGTCATCCATCTGCATAACGCTATTGGGACGCAAAAGCAGGCAACCATAATATGCCGCAATTTTTTTACCAGATAAGGCATTTGCAACCTTCTCCTTTACAGCATCAAACCCTACAACATCGCGTAATAACTCAAGGTAATGATAAACTTTAGTTTCGCCGGAGTAAGGGCTCTCTTCTGCCATATAGTTATTTACCTTAGCTGCAAACTCTGAATCATTCTGCATAGCGTAATTTGTCTGTTTTATTACATTGTGACAAGCTGAACAAACTGACACCAAAGGCTGTTCTTTTGCTGCTGCCGTACGTAATGCACGAACAGAAGAAAGCTTTGTGGCAATTTCGTTCTTTGCAGTGGTAAATACACCGCCGCAGCATTGCCAGTCTTCAATTTCTTCCAGAGTGATACCTAAAACCTCGGCTGATTTGCGAGCGTAAGCGTCCAAATCTCGAGCCTTGTTTTTTAAGGTACATCCGGGGAAATAACTTACCTTCATTCTCATAACCTCCGTTTATACCATTTCTTCCGGATGGAAAACTTCATCAAATTTCTCTTCTGTTAAGAAGCCTAACTCTACGCAAGCTTCTTTTAAAGAAATGTTATCTTTAAATGCTTTCTTTGCTGTTTTTGCAGCATTTTCATAACCAATATAAGGGTTAAGTGCTGTAACAAGCATCAACGAATTGTGCAGGTTGTGGTGCATTTTTTCTTTATTTGCCTTAATTCCTACCGCACAGTTTTTATTAAATGAAACTATAGCCTCTGCTAAAAGTCTTGCAGACTGTAAGAAGTTGTAAACGCACACAGGCATAAATACATTAAGCTCAAAGTTGCCTTGTGATGCTGCCATACCTACCGCAACGTCATTGCCCATTACCTGAACAGCAACCATTGTTACTGCTTCGCACTGTGTGGGGTTTACCTTACCGGGCATAATCGATGAGCCGGGTTCGTTTTCGGGAATAAATATTTCACCAAGACCATCTCTGGGGCCTGAGGCTAACCATCTGATGTCGTTTGCAATCTTCATCATATCACAAGCTAATGCTTTAATAGCACCATGTGCAAACACTAACTCGTCCTTAGAAGTTAACGAATGAAATTTGTTAGCCGCTGTAACAAAGGACTTGCCCGTAATGTTGCCAACCTCTTCGGCTACACGTTCTGCAAAGCCTGCAGGTGCGTTAAGACCTGTACCTACCGCTGTACCGCCTAAAGCTAACTCATACAGAGGCTCAATTGCACGCTTAATCAGTTCAACATCTTTTTCAAGACTTGAGCGCCATCCGCTGATTTCCTGACTGAAAGTGATGGGCGTTGCATCCTGAAGATGTGTTCTGCCACTTTTTACTATACCTTCATTTTCCTTTTCAAGTCTTTTGAAGGTTTCAATCAATTCCTGTGTTGCAGGAATAAGCTTATTTTCTAAAATCAACACAGCAGCAATGTGCATTGCTGTGGGGAATGTATCATTTGATGACTGGCTCATATTTGCATCGTCATTGGGATGGAGCAAGGTTTTGCCTAAAATCTGATTACCGCGGTTTGCAATAACCTCGTTGGCATTCATATTTGACTGTGTACCTGAGCCCGTCTGCCACACTACCAACGGGAAGTTGTCGTTTAATTTTCCTGCCATTATCTCATCACAGGCAGATTTAATCGCTCCCAGCTTTTCGTCTGTCATTTTCTCAGGACGCAGAGCATTGTTTGTTATTGCTGCTGCCTTTTTTAATACGCCAAAAGCGTGTATAATTTCTTTAGGCATTGTTTCGATGCCTACGCCGATTTCAAAGTTTTCGTGGCTTCTCTGGGTCTGCGCTGCCCAAAGACGGTCAGCAGGAACCTTTACCTCGCCCATAGAGTCATGTTCGATACGGTATTCCATCATCTTACTCCCTTTCTGTTTTGTGTTTATATCTCTATATTATTTATTACTGCTTTTAAGCTTTCTGCACTCTTATGTAATGCTTTGATTTCTTCATCATTTAAAGGAAGATGAATTTTTGTATGAGCACCTTTTTGTCCAACAATATTCAAAAGGCTTAAGCATACGTCGTCAATACCATACTCGCCGTGAAGCATTGTTGACACAGTCAAGGTTGTATCGATACCACTGAGCAAGCACTTACAAATGTGGCACACAGACATAGATACAGCATAGAATGTAGCACCCTTGCGCTGGATGACGTTTGCGCCTGATTTGCGCACATACTCCTCTATTTCTTCCTTATCTAATTCAGGATAATCTCCTGAATTTAAAACTGCTTTTGCATAATCCTCTATCGGAACGTTTGAAATATTTGCAACAGACCAGGGAACAAACGCTGAATCTCCGTGCTCGCCTAAAATATATGCGTGAACGTTCTTCTGATTTACTGAATAATACTCTGCTACTCTTGCACGAAGACGTGCTGTGTCTAAAATTGTACCAGAGCCGATAACGCGCTCTTCAGGAATGCCTGTGCATTTACAGAACACATAGGTCAAAACATCAACAGGATTACTTACTATAACATATGTTGCATCAGGTGCGTGCTTTACAATTTCTCCCGCAACTGACTTTAATATATTGACATTCGTCTGAGCAAGATCCAGTCTTGACTGTCCAGGCTTTCTTGCAACACCTGAGGTAATAATAACAATGTCAGACCCCTCAGCATCCTCATAATCACCTGCATATACTATAGAAGGATTACAAAAAGGAATACCTTGTCTGATATCTAAAGCTTCGCCAATCGCCTTCTCGCCATTGATGTCAATCATAACAATTTCTGAAGCAATCCCCATAACAGTCAAAGAATATGCAATTGTTGAGCCTACGCTGCCCGAGCCGATTACCGTGATTTTGTTCATAAAAATTTCCATAGCCTTTCTGCCCACAAATAGTAATAAAAAATATGCACGCCTCTTATCGTGGGCAGATAAGGCGTATAATGGAAATTATGCACATCGCCGTTTCGTGCCTTTTGGCACGAAAAATCGGCGGTGCTATAAATTCCGCCGGAGTCTTAACGTGATTTTTCACGCTATAAACCTCTCTTTATTAAGGAATTTAAAAGATTGTTTAAAATTTAACAATCTTTTCGACAACTAAAAACATACATCGTTATGTATTATAACACCTTCACTATCATTTTGCAACTCTTATTTTATTTTTTTGACAAATATTTTGTTTTTTGCAATTTCTGTTTACAAAAAAAACGACAGTAGCTTTGCTACCGTCATTTTATATATTCAACTTTTTCAAAAACCTTTTCAAGTGTTTCGAATAGCTGCTTGTTTTTTATATATTCCCTATTCTCCACCAGTATTTTCTTTGGTGCCAAAGTGATAACAATGCTTATCAGCAAATCATCAAAGCACTCGTTTCTTATATCCTCAGGTCTTAAAAATTCTGACAGGCATCTGTTTGTTATGTCCTGTCTTTTTTCATTTAGTATAGTGTACATTCCGTATCTGTTTACTACCAAATAAATAAGCTCAGGTCTTGAATCCTGCACACTGATGAAGTACCTTAAAAGCTCAATAAAATCATCATACTCACGATTTAAGTAATAAATGTCTACCAAATCCTCACTCAGCGCATTTAATACTTTTTTGTACTCATAAAACCTGAAATTGACTATGCCCTCTACATTGCAGTTTTTATTTTCTTTAAAATATCCTTTTAAGATATTTTCAACCACCTCTACTCTTTCGTTATAATCTACCTCATCTTTTGTCTTTACGATTTCATTAACAGTATAGTGAGGTATGTCAGGGTGGTTTTTTTGGATTATTCTTTTTAAGATTTTTGACTCATATTTATTTATAATGTAATTTGCCAAAGCTTTTATATATTTGTCAAAGTCCTCAGGTTTTTTTAAGTCCACAACCGCGTAGGTGTGGTTATTGTCATAAAAAACTGTTTTTATGGGAAATTCTCTTCGGGATACTACATTCTGGCTCGCCAGAGCTTTGTCATTTCGAAAACTAACTCTTATCAGGTTATTCACATTACACCTCATTGATTTCGTTTCGAAAATATTATCTACCGAAATTTTAATTAAATACTAAAAATCGTACCTATGTCAGTAAGAGGAAAATCATCAAAATATTCACAATCACAAAAATCACAAATTTTTAAATAATTATGGTGTTGTCTTATATCACCAAAAAATGTGAGTTTACTGCCCACAATGCCTGATGTGCCACCTATAAATCCGTAATCATAACCCGGAAGCTCTATGTATCCTGGTGTTATTTTTAAGGCGTTTATACCACAGGACTTAACAGCAGCATAAATACTCTCGTCTGCAGTTATTATTCCCTCGTCACACACTGCCGCTGAGCATTTTGCATAGCCCTGATTTACATTTATGATTTTTATATTGTGTTTTATCAGTTCTTCCTTTACAACATTGTCTATATGCTCTTCTTTACAAAAGGCAAAATTTTTATAGACCAATACATTATATGCAATATCATATGGATAGTGAGAGGAAAGCTGTGTTTTACCACAAACGATTCTATCGCCTAAATATCCCCTATAATATTCAAAGCTGTCAGGACTACAAACAAAAATGTCTTTGATTTGCGTCAATGTCATATCAGGATGCGCGCTTACGGGCTTTTGGATTTTGTCACTGCAAAAAGACGGGATGATTTCTTCTCCCGCAAAGTGTGCCTGTGCAATTTTTAAATATCTTTTATCAATAATAATTGCCATAATGACCCCTTGTTTTATTTTCTGTTTTGGTGTATAATTATTTTATCAAGTAATGAACAAAAAATCAACTTAAGGAGAAAATATTATGGTATATGTATTTTTAGCCGACGGCTTTGAAGAAATTGAAGCATTGGGCACTGTGGATATTTTAAGACGCAGTGAGTTAGATGTTAAAACTGTTTCCATCAACGAAACTTTAGAGGTATCAGGTACTCACGGAATTAAGGTTTTTGCTGATATTTTGACCAACGAAGTAGATGAGGACGCAGTTGATGCTATTGTTCTTCCAGGTGGACTTCCAGGTGCTGACAACTTGGAAAACTGCAAGTTTGTTACAGACTTAATAACAAAGGCAAACAACGAGGGAAAAATAATCGCAGCAATCTGTGCCGCTCCTAAAATTCCCGGTGTAATGGGACTTTTAAATGGTCTGCACGCTACCTGCTACCCCGGCTTTGAAGGTAAGCTTTTCAGCGCCAAGACCTCTCACAAGCGCCTTGTGTGCGACAAAAACTTCATTACCGCCAAAGGCGCGGGCGTGACAGATGAGTTTGCAGTTGCAATTGCCACAGCTTTAGGCAAAGGCGTTGCTGCAAAACGTGCTGTAAAAGGAATGTTTTATTAAATCGAATAATAATATAGATAACAACTGATTTATTTAGAAAGGTAGTCTTTATGAAAAAGTTGTTATCTTTATTTTTATGCATTTGTTTTGTTATTCCTGTAGTAACAGTCAGTGCTGAAGCGCCCCTTGACCTTTCCGCAAAATCCGCCCTTTTAATGGAGGTATCTACAGGAAAGGTGCTTTTTGAAAAAGCATCTCACGAAGCACTTCCCCCTGCCAGCGTAACCAAAATTATGACTATGCTATTGGTTATGGAGGCTCTCGATAGCGGTCAATACACATTAGACGATATGGTTTCGGTATCTTCTTTGGCTGCATCTATGGGTGGTTCACAAGTATTCTTAGAAGAAAATGAACAAATGAGTGTTCACGATATGCTAAAGGCGGTTGCCGTGGCATCAGGTAATGATGCAGCAGTAGCCTTGGCCGAATTTACCGCTGGCTCACATCAGGGGTTCGTTGACAAAATGAACAAACGAGCAAAAGAACTTGGTATGAACGATACAATATTTATTAACTGCAACGGTTTAGACGAGGCAGGTCACGTCACATCGGCTAATGATATAGCACTTATGTCACGGGAATTAATGAGGCATCCCAAGATTTTTGAATACACTACAATTTGGATGGATTCTTTAAGAGATGGCTCTTTCGGTCTGGTAAACACAAATAAGCTAGTGCGGTTTTATCAGGGAGCAACAGGATTAAAAACAGGCTCTACAAGTGTGGCAGGCTTTTGTATTTCCGCTACTGCCAAGCGTGACAATATGGACTTAATCGCTGTTGTTATGGGCGCTCCTACATCAAAGGAAAGATTTGCAGACGCTACAAAAATGCTTGATTACGGTTTTGCAAACTACGGCATATGTTCATCCTTAATCAGCGAAGATGAGCTAGCTCCCATAACAGTAAAAAAAGGCATAGAAGATACGGTTGAAATCGGTCTTGCTGAGGGATTTTCGCTCCTGATGGAAAAAAGCAAAATTGCAAATATGGAAAAGACCATCACGCTTCCCGACCATATAGAGGCTCCCGTTCGTGCAGGGCATAAAATCGGCGAGGTAGAGTTCTTCTCAGAGGGCAAATCGGTAGGTAAATGCAACATTGTGGCAAAAGCTGACATAAAGGCAGAAAACCCTTGGGGAATGATGAAAAGGATTGCTGAATATTACTTTCACGGAAAGCAAAATTAAGAGGCTCTTATGAGCCTCTTAATTTTGCTTCTTTACAATTTTATAGTCATCCCCATCACGAAAATATGGGCATTTCTTGTAGCGTGACGACATAATTCTCATCATCTCATCCTCGTCAATATTCACATCGCACACATAGGTTTCATACTCCTCGTCGTAGGTGTAATTGACGCAAGCTTCACATAGTATATCTGCCATATTTCCTCCTAACGATTTCCGTTTAAAATGTTAAGCTCCCCCTCGGATAAATGACGCCATTTACCCTTGGAAAGATTTCCTAAATGCACATTTCCTATACTTACACGTTTAAGCTTTATAACAGGAAAACCAATTGCTTCACACATTTTTCTTATCTGCCTATTCTTACCTTCTGAAATTGTGATATTTAGCTGAGTTGTATTTTCTCTGGTGTCTGCTATTTCCACCTTTGCAGGTTTTGTAACGTAGCCGTCAATCTCAACACCATGTCTTAGCTGCATAACATGTCCCACATCAGGTGTTCCTAATACTATAGCGTGGTATTTTTTGGGAATATGCTGAGCGGGATGGGTCATACGGTAAGCAAAATCGCCGTCGTTAGTCAAGAGCAGCAATCCTTCACTATCGTAATCAAGTCTGCCCACAGGGTAAAGGCGCGCATCAATATCAGCCACAAGCTCAAGCACGGTTTTTCTGTCAAATTCGTCTTTAACTGTTGTAACATAGCCTTTTGGTTTATTGAGCATAATGTAATAAAGCTTTTTTTCAGGACGGATTAGTTCTCCGTCCAAAAAAACCTTATCATTGTCTGTATCCACCTTTGTGCCTAATTCTGTGACGATTTTTTTATTTACCTTAACTCTGCCTGCAAGGATTATGTTCTCTGCCTCACGACGCGAGGCAACCCCACAGCGAGCCATATATTTCTGAAGTCTTTCGGGCGTAGCCATTCTTTTCCTCCGTAAAAAGTTAATATAAATATTTTACTATAAAATTTTAAAATTAGCAACCGTAAGTCAGCAACTTTTTAAAATTTTCAAAAGTCTTGTTCCCTAATTTTTTATACCCAACACTTGCAGAAGCTATAAGCTTTATTGTCTTTTGGGGTTTGTCACAGTAGTAAACCGTCAAATCACCTATGATTTCACCCTCTGTGACAGGGGCGTTGACCTGGGTTGGAATATTGCACTTTACCATTATATTTTTAAACTTATCATCTTTATTTTCTGTTATCACAAAATCCTCTTGCGCGGTCAGCTCCAGATTTTTAGATGTGCCGTTAACTACAGGAACGGTATTTACAGTCATCCCTGCTGCAATAACAGTAAAGCTCGCCGTTGTATCAAAGGCAAAATCCAACATAACTCTGTGGTCATTCCAGTCATCAGGCGCATTTAATGTAACAGCTATTACCTTTACACCATTTCTCATAGCAGAAGTCACAAGGCATCTTCCTGATTTTTTTGTAAAGCCGGTTTTCACACCTGTGCAGCCATCGTACATTCTGAGCATTTTATTGTGATTTGAAACTGTCTGTGTTCCGTCTAAAATCAGCTTTGACTTTGTGGAAACTATTTCACAGAATTTTTCGTTTTTCATAGCCTCCCGTGTGATGATTGCCAAATCATAGGCAGTTGTAAAATGTCCCTCCTCGTCAAGACCGTTTGGGTTTTTGAAAGATGAATTATTAGCGCCTATTTCCTGCGCTTTTTTATTCATAAGCGACGCAAAATCAGCAACAGTTCCCGAGACTCCCTCGGCAATAGCAATTGCAGCATCATTGCCCGACTGCAGCATAAGTCCATAAAGCAAATCCTCCATCGTTGCTTTCTGTCCTGCCTTTAAGTAAAGGCTTGTGCCCTCCTCCCCTGCTGCATTTTTAGAAACTGTGATTACATCGTCTAATTTTGAATTTTCAAGGGCAACTAATGCCGTCATTATTTTTGTGGTGCTTGCCATTGTATGTTGCTTTTCCATATTTTTATTATAAATAACACGCCCTGTGGAGGCATCAATCACACAGGCGCACTCGGCTGATATTGATAATGCCTCTATGCAAACAGAATTCATAAGCAGAATAAAACATACTAAAATCAAGGAAAATACTGGTTTCAAAGCTATTACCTCCGTGAATATTTACTAAATTATATGTACGCAAAAGATTAAATATCTGTTAAATTTGAAAAAAAGCTTGGCAAAAATCTCAATATATGGTATACTATAATCACAAAAAGAAAACATCCTAATGTTTTCCTCATAAGAAAAGGAGTGACGGTTATGAAAATCACAATTACAGGCAAGCAGATTGATTTGACAGATGGTCTTAAGGCAAGGGTTGAAGAAGCCTACGCTAAGCTCGACAAGTACTTCTCCAAAGAAACAGAAGCAATAGTTACTTTAAGCGTTCAGCGCGACGAGCAGATTGTTGAAGCTACTATCCGTTCAGGTAATCTGATAATCCGTGTAGAAGAAGCTACTCCCGATATGTATGTATCAATCGACACATCTGTTGATGTTTTAGAGCGCCAGCTCCGTAAAAACAAAACTAGAATGGAAAAGAGAATGAAGAAAGAGTTTACTGAAACTGTCATTTTTGACAGAATTCCCGCTCTTCCTGTTGACGATGAAGCTACCCAGATTGTGAGAGTTAAGGCTGTTGAAACAAAGCCTATGTCTCCCGAAGAAGCTGTATTGCAGCTTGACCTCATTGGTCACGAATTCTTTATTTTCACAAACGATAAGACCGGCGACAAAAACCTTGTTTACCGCAGAAAGAAAGGCGGTTACGGTTTAATCGAAATCGACTAATTAATCCTGCGTGCCGTCGGGTAACCGACGGCACATTTTTGTAAATTTTAAGCAAAGAGGTATCTATGGAAGTTCGTTCAAAAAAAATAATCTCTAACAACAAAAAAGCATATCACGACTATTTTATTGACGAAAAGTTTGAGGCAGGTATTGAGCTTTTTGGAACAGAAGTAAAATCAATAAGAGCAGGTCAGGTAAACCTAAAGGATAGCTACGTTTCAGTAAAAACAGGCGAAGCTATTCTTCTCGGCATGCACATCAGCCCCTATGAGAAGGGAAATATCTTTAACAAAGACCCTTTACGTCCAAGAAGACTGCTGCTGCACAAAAAGGAGATTATGAAGCTAATCGGCAAAACCAAAGAAACAGGAATATCTCTAATTCCTTTGTCTGTGTATTTTCTGGGCAACAAGGTAAAAATTGAGTTGGGACTTGCGCGAGGCAAGAAAGCCTACGACAAGCGCGAGGCCATTGCCGAAAAAGATGCTAAAAGAAATATGGACAGAGCTATGAAAGAGCGTATGAGGTAACAATATGAAGGTTAGATTTAACGATGACAAAGAGGTTGTAAAAACCATTCAGGAGGGTTTGGAACGCACAGGCGGATACTGCCCCTGTAAGCTTCAGCGAATAGAAGAGAACAAGTGTATGTGCGAAGAATTTAAAGCACAAATTAAAGATCCCGACTTTGAAGGATATTGTCATTGTATGTTATATTATAAATCTAAATAAAGACAGCGAAAAGCCGTGTAGGAAATAATTCCTAACACGGCTTTTTTATTATGAAAATTTGCATGTTTTAAATTTACTTACTATGATAGGAGGCTTCCCCATTGCAGCTTGAGCAACCGCAAGAGCAGGAGCCGCTGCCACTTTCTGGGCAACCGATACATTTTTTGCCGCTTTTTTTTGCTTTGTACACATAAAATGTCGCAAGTCCTACAATTACAACAATTGCTGCAATCAATACTATATTTTCCATAAAATCACCTTATTTACTGATTGATTTTCCGCCTAAGGCATATTCAGCTTTAAGCTTTTTGTCTGATTTGGTGCAAAGGTAAACTAATATTGCCACAAATACCGCTACTGCAACACCACCGCCAATAGCTGCGCCTATACCTAAGCTCTCAGGAGCAGTAATGAGTGTACCGATTGTATATACTAAATAACCCACAGTATAACCTACACCTAACTGTAAGCCAATACCTCCCCAGAGCCATTTTGCACTCTTCATTTCTGAGTTCATAGCACCGATAGCAGCAAAGCAAGGAGGTGTAAAGAGGTTAAACATAAGGTAAGCAAGCGCTGCTACCTTCGTAATAGCAAATACTGTTGCAACCTCTGCACCTGCACCCTCCATAAGTACAAGCTCTTCTGTGTCGATTAAGTTCTCTAAGCCTACGAAACAAACTGCCAATGTACCTACTACGTTTTCCTTGGCGATAAAGCCTGTAACTGCCGCTGCAGCCATCTGCCATGATAATACACCGATAATAGGAACTAAAACGTAAGCAAAAGGTCCTGCAATCGATGCTAAAATTGACTGGTCTGCTGACTCTGCAACTGCGAAGCTCCAGTCAAAGGTCTGCATAATCTGTACAGCTGTGTTACAGAGTAAGATAATTGTAGCAGCCTTTACGATATATGCCCAACCGCGTGAACACATTGATTTTACTGCACGCCAAAGGCTGGGAGCTTTGTATTCAGGTAATTCAATGATAAAGAATGACTTTCTTGCTTTGTAACCTGTAATTTTGTTTATAAGCAACGCGCCTAAGAATATGAGCACGATACCTGCAAAGTACATCAAAGGACCTACCCAAGTTGCATCTGCAAAGAATGCACCTGCAAAAAGTGAAATTACAGGAAGCTTAGCGCCACAGGGCATAAAAGGAGTAAGCATTGCTGTAGCTCTTCTTTCGCGCTCGTTTCTGATTGTACGGCAAGCCATAACACCGGGGATGGCGCAGCCTGTACCGATAACAAAAGGAATTACTGATTTACCTGATAAACCAACTTTCTTAAATATGGGGTCTAACACTACTGAAGCACGTGCCATATAACCGCAGTCTTCCAAAAGTGCAATTAAGAAATACATTACCATAACTAAAGGCAAGAAACCGATAACTGCAATTGCCCCGCCGATAACGCCGTCGACTAAAAGAGCTGAGAGTAAGGGATTGGCATTTTCAAAAAACTGTGCTATCCATTCCTGACCGCTTTCTAATAAGCCTACAAGCCAGTCAGCAATCCACACACCGGGGCCTGCCTGTGAAATCCAGAACACAAGATACATAACAACAGCAAAAATCGGGATACCTACCCATTTATTTGTGAGAATTGCGTCAATTTTGTCCTGCGAATTTTTCTCTTTTGTAAGTACCTTACGAGTTTCAACCGCTTTGACTATACCGTTTACGAAGCTGAAGCGTTTTCTGTCAGCGTCTGTTACTGCATCTTTGCTTGTAAGGTCAATATCTCCCTGTTTGTAAGGAGTGACCTGTCCCTTACCAATAACTGCAACTGCAGCCTCTATTACTTCTTTTGTGCCTTCAGCGGAAGTAGATACTGTTTCTATAACAGGGCAACCAAGAAGCTTTTCTAGAGACTTTGTATCAATTACTGTTTCCTTCTTTTCGTTGATGTCTGCTTTGTTTAAAGCTACAACAACAGGAATGCCCAGCTCTAAAAGCTGAGTTGTAAAGAATAAGCTACGGCTCAAGTTTGTAGCGTCCACGATGTTGATAATAGCATCAGGGTTTTCGTTTTTAACATACTGGCTTGTGATGCTTTCTTCTGACGTAAAAGGCGACATAGAATAAGCGCCGGGCAAGTCAACTGCTATTACCTCCGCTCCTGAATATAAGCTTTTCTTAATAGGGCTTTCTTTTTTCTCTACTGTAACACCCGCCCAGTTGCCGACTTTTTCATTTTTACCGGTTAGGGCGTTATACATTGTGGTTTTACCACTGTTAGGATTGCCTGCTAATGCAATTCTCATTTTGTAACTCCTCCTGATGATATGTAAAATTAATTTAGCAAACTTTAGTTAGTATTGTCTAACCAGGCGGTAAAAAAGTAATCAGCGAAAGGACTACTTTTTAAAAATCAGATGATGATTGCCTCTGCCAACTGGTTATCGATGTTATATCTGCCGTCTTTGATAGAAACCACGCAGCCACCCTTTAAATGAGAAATAACTGTTATGGGTTCTCCGCTGTAGCAGCCTAAAGAAAACAGAAAAGCATCTAACTCCTCATCGTCTGTTTCGATTCGCTGAATAATGTATTCTTTTCCTTCTTGTGCTTCTTTTAAATTCATACAAATCTCCCGACTTTTCCATAAAAATAAGTTAGTTTACTCTAACTTTCACAGTTAGTCTAACATAACCGCCAAGATTTGTCAATAGTTTTTTACAAAATTTCTTTGTTGATTTATTTTTTTCTTTATGGTATATTAAAATTAGATTTTTATGCGTTTTAGGAGGCTATTACATGACGCAATTTGATATAATAGGTATGAGTTGTGCTGCCTGCTCATCAAGAGTAGAAAAGGCAGTATCGGGCATAGAGGGCGTGACCTCCTGCTCTGTAAATCTGCTTACCAATTCCATGAGTGTAGAGGGCGCGGTTGAAAACGATATAATTATAAAAGCAGTAGAAAAAGCAGGCTACGGCGCTTCGCTCAAGGGTGCATCAAAAAAAGAAGAAACAGACGATTTTTTAGAAGACAAGGAAACTCCATTTCTTAAAAGACGTCTTGTGGCATCTTTGGTGTTCCTTATAATTTTAATGTACGTTTCTATGGGACACGTTATGTGGGGATTTCCTATGCCTGAATTTTTTACAGGTAATTATATAGGAATAGGAATCTTGCAGCTTTTACTCACTTTGATTGTTATGTTTATCAATAAAAAGTTTTTCATAAGCGGTACTAAAGGATTGTTAAACCGAGCGCCAAATATGGACACTTTAGTGGCACTTGGTTCAGGGGCAGCATTTATCTACAGTACCTATGCTCTTTTTGCCATGACAGGTAAAGGTGCAAATGCCCATCATTTATTGCACGAATTTTATTTTGAATCAGCGGCTATGATTTTGGCGCTTATTACCGTAGGTAAGATGCTCGAGGCTCGCTCAAAAGGAAAAACCACAAACGCTCTCAAGAGTCTAATGAAATTAGCACCCAAAACCGCGTTGGTGGAAACAGGTGGTACAGAAAAAGAAATTCCTGCTGCTGATATTAAAAAAGGCGACATTTTTATAGTAAAGTCGGGTATGAGCTTTCCTGCTGACGGCATTGTGGTATCGGGGCATTGTGCAGTTGATGAATCTGCCCTGACAGGCGAAAGTATTCCAGTAGACAAGGAAATGGGCGACCGCGTAACCTCTGCCACAATAAATATGTCGGGATATGTACGCTGTCGTGCTGAAAAAGTCGGCACAGACACTACTCTTGCCCAGATTATAAAGCTTGTCAGCGATGCCTCTGCCACAAAAGCACCTATTGCAAAGGCTGCCGACAAAGTATCGGGAGTTTTTGTTCCTGCAGTTATGGCTATAGCTCTCATTACTATTATTGTGTGGCTTGCTGCAGGTCAAAGTATAGGCTTTGCTTTATCACGAGGTATATCTGTGCTTGTTATCAGCTGTCCCTGTGCTTTAGGACTTGCAACACCTGTTGCCATTATGGTTGCAAGCGGTGTCGGTGCAAAAAACAGTATATTGTTCAAAACCGCTGTATCTTTAGAAGAAACAGGCAAGGTTTCTATCGTAGCACTTGACAAAACCGGAACTATCACGAAGGGTGAGCCTGTTGTGACTGATATTATTCCTGCCGACAATATAGACGACGTTACTCTACTCCACTTTGCCTATGCTCTGGAAGCAAAAAGTGAGCACCCTTTAGCCCGTGCAGTTGTTAAAAAAGCCGAGGAATTAGGCATTGAGTTGATTGAAAGTACTGATTTTAATGTGTCCTCGGGAAACGGCATCGAAGCTACTGTTGACGGTGCGCACATTGTAGGTGGAAATCTCAGGTTTATTTCAAAATTTGCAACTGTTCCGGGTAATCTTGTGATTGCCTACGAGCAAATGGCTGAAAAAGGAAAAACTCCACTGTTTTTTACTAAAGACAAGGAATTTTTAGGAATTATCGCTGTAGCCGACGCCATAAAAGAAGACAGCGCAGAAGCAATAAAAGAATTAAAGAATATGGGCATTCGCGTTGTTATGCTTACAGGTGACAACGAAACCACCGCTAATGCTGTCAAGACTCAGGTCGGTGTTGACGAGGCAATTGCAAACGTAACCCCTGCAGGAAAGGACGAGGTAATAAGACGTTTAAAGCGTGATGGTAAGGTAGCTATGGTAGGCGATGGTATAAACGACGCACCAGCTCTTACCTCTGCTGACATCGGCATTGCAATAGGTGCAGGAACAGATATTGCTATTGATGCCGCTGACATAGTACTGATGAAAAGCACCATCAAAGATGTACCTGCAGCAATACGCTTGAGCCGTATGGCACTCCTTAATATCTATCAGAACTTGTTCTGGGCATTTATATACAACACAATCGGTATTCCTGTGGCGGCAGGTGTTTTGATTCCTGCATTTGGTATTCAGTTGAATCCAATGATTGCAGCCGCTGCTATGAGCTTATCAAGCTTCTGTGTTGTGACCAATGCGCTAAGGCTTAACTTTAAGGATATTAAAAATTCAAAACACGATATGAAAATGAAAGCTAAAAAGGAGAAAAAATCAATGGAAATTACACTTAAAATCGAAGGTATGATGTGTCCTCACTGTGAAGCAAGAGTAAAGAGCACCTTAGAAGCAATTGACGGTGTAGCAGAAGTTATTCCCTCTCACACAGAAAAAACTGCAGTAGTGAAACTCACAACAGAAGTTGATATTAAGGTATTGAAAAAAGCGGTTACCGCACAGGGTTATCAGGTTATTGACTAATTCATCAAAATGTGATAAAATTTTCATATCACTTTGTGAGGTGTTTATATGATTATCAAAGAATCAGCCGAGAATTATTTAGAAACTATACTTGTTTTGAAAAATAAAAAAGGAAATGTAAGAAGTATTGACGTAGCACACGAGCTTATGGTGTCAAAGCCCAGCGTGTCGGTTGCAATGAAAAATTTCCGCGAGGAGGGCTACATCACAGTAGACCCCGACGGAAATCTTTCCCTTACTGAAAAGGGGTTAAAAATTGCCGAGCGTGTTTATGAGCGCCATCAGGTAATTACCGAAGCCTTAATGGCTCTTGGAGTTGATGAAATTACCGCCAAAGAGGATGCCTGCAAGATTGAGCACGACATAAGCGATATTACATTTGAAAAATTAAAGGCATATATAAACAGATAAAAGCGAGGCTTATGCCTCGCTTTTGATTATCATAATTTAATTTTAGCCAGTCCTGCCTCTGAGGTTTCCTTATATCTGCAGGACATATCATTGCCTGTTTCTTTCATTACCTTTACTACCTTGTCAAAGGATATTTTCCTTGTATCCGACAAAAAGCTTGCAAGGTTAACGCCGTTAATGGCACGCATTGCTGCAACCGCATTTCGTTCAATACATGGTATCTGAACAAAGCCGCCAATAGGGTCACAGGTTAAGCCTAAATGGTGTTCTATTGCAATTTCGGCAGCGTACTCTATTTTATCAATAGTCAAACCAAAAAGTTCAGATAACGCTGCAGATGCCATAGCACAGGCACTGCCGATTTCCACCTGACAGCCACACTCTGCCCCCGATATTGAAGCGTTTGTCTTTATAAGATTTCCTATCAATCCCGCCGTTTCCAATGCGCGGATTATTTCTTTATCCGTGTAGTCGTTTTTCTTTTGGTAATAGTACATTACCGCAGGCAAAACACCAGCCGCGCCGCAGGTAGGAGCAGTTACTATTCTCTCCCCTGATGCATTCTGTTCACTTACCGCGAAAGCATAGGCACACACTACTCTGTTTTCTTTTGTCTGGGCACTTTCATCTATGTGCTGGACATTGTATAGATACTTTGCTTTTTTCTGCACACCAAGTCCGCCGGGCAATACCCCCTCGTCCTCTAAGCCCTTTTCTATGGAGTTTTTCATTTCGTTCCAGATATTTTCCATAAAGCTATGAAAATCTTTATCTTCATTTTCTTCCACATACTGCCATAGTTTGATTTTTTTCTGACGGCAGAAATCTGCAATCTCACGAAAGCTGGTTTCTTTATAGATTTTTTTCTTTTCGTCAGGTGTTTCTCCCTCAAACTCTATACTTCCGCCGCCAATACTGTACACGCGGGCAGAACCCATTGTTTTGCCATCTTTTAAGGCGGTAATTTCCATAGTGTTCGGGTGCTTCAGCTTTTCTGCACTGCGGTTATATTCAATAGAGCAAGGTGCAGGCGCAAGTGTCTTTTTTATTACCGTATCCGTTCCGTGACCTTCTCCTGTCTTTGCCAAAGAACCATAAAGTGTCACGCAAAATTGGTCAGCGTCACTGTAGTGTTCCTTAAAAATTATACAAGCACGCTCAGGACCTATTGTGTGCGAACTTGACGGTCCTCTGCCTACCTTGTAGAGCTCCGTAATGCTCTCCATACCTGTAATAAGTGCTTCTTTTAGAGTTTTTTGCTCTTCTTCAAAAAAATAAGAAACATTCACTCCGAAAATTTCAGAAAGCTTGACAAAATTTTCAGTAGATGGTACGGAAATACCCGTCTCCCACTTGGAAACCGCACGATTTGAAATACCCAGCATTTTGCCCAGCTCTTTTTGTGAAATATTATGCTTTTTTCTTAATTTATACAGTTTTTTCGAAAAGTCAATCATAGTATCACCCATTGTTATTATTACAAAATTCCCTTAGAACTTACAAGGCAAATTTTGCTATAATTTTCCACATAAAATCAACTGTCAGTTGACTGTATATTTTTTATTTTTTACGGCATCCTAATAAAAAAGGAGGTAGAAAGATGGAAATCAATACGAAAAAAGACCAGCCCATTTCGGGTATTGCCTGCACAGTAACCAACTGTGAATATCACGGCGATGGCGAAAAATGCTACGCCGACTGCATCAAGGTTACAACCTGTGACCCTATTCAGCAGTGTTCCGTTGAGTGTGCCACATTTAAACCCAAAGCAGGTCAATAAGAAACAACGAGAGCTCCATCAGGAACTCTCGTTGTTTCTTATTCACATCTGCAAGGAATATCCACTAAAATTACATCGCCAATTACTTTTACATTGCACCACGGAATTACTATATCATCTTTTTTTGAAAAGTTTAAAAGCTTCATTTTCCCTGGAACTACTATTGCTTCGATTTCCCCCTTACAAAGGCTTACCTCCACATCGCACACGTAGCCTAATCTCGTAGCATCATTGATGTTTATAACCTCTTTTTGTCTTAATTCTCCTGCTCTTTGCATATTATTCACCTCGATAATATATATTAAAAGTAACTGAATAATATGTGGGTCAATAGTTAAAACTATCCCTATACGAGGAAAGTGTGCCCGCCGCTTTCTTTTATAAACTTTTGCGGGAGAAAGGTTGGTACTATGAAACTCTTAGATAACATCAGTCTTATACTCGTCATCATAGGCGCTCTTAACTGGGGTTCAATCGGACTTTTCGGTCTTGATTTAGTCGGTTACTTCTTTGGCGGACAGTTGTCGGTTGCGAGCAGAATCATTTTTGCTTTAGTAGGTCTTGCAGGACTATGGTGCATTACACTCTTGTTTAAAGACAAAGTTCCACAGGGCGACAGGTCAAATTAAGACTTACAGCACGGCGGTTTCGCTGTGCTGTAATCTTTTTGTAAAAATATTTTAAAATACTCTTCCCTTTTGGAATTTTTTATGGTATAATAATGGCGTATATAAATGTGTTAATGTACATATGGTTCTGCTGCAGGCTCGCAGCAACAGGGCTTTTTATATTGCGGGCAGAAAGGTCAAGGTATTAATATGGCTATCAAAACAGAAAATGAAAACGGCGCTATCGTTGTATCTGAAAATGTCATTGCCAGAATTGCAGGCGTAGCTACTTCTACTTGCTACGGCGTTGTCGGTATGGCATACAAAAGTGCTTCTGACAGCATCGCTTCTTTATTGAAATGGGATTCTATTACTAAAGGTATAAATGTGACAACAGCTGATGACAAAATCAGCCTGGATTTACACATCATTGTTGAATACGGCGTTAATATCAACGTTACTTGTGAGAGCATCATCGAAAACGTAAAATACGCTGTAGAAAACGCTACAGGATTTAAGGTTGGAAGTGTCAACGTTAACGTCGAAGGCGTTCGTATCAGTTAATTTCGGAGGTGCTGTAACTTGTTATATACTGCTGATTACGAAGGCTTGACCCGCGCATTTTTATCAGGCGCGAACAAGCTTTGTAATAATAAAATTATCTTAAATGATTTAAATGTATTCCCTGTTCCTGACGGCGATACAGGCTCTAATATGTCTATGACTATTACTGCCGCTGCCAAGGACATTTTAGCTAATAACTACACATCTGTTGACAAGGTAATGTCTGCCGTTGCCTCAGCATCCTTGCGCGGTGCACGCGGTAACTCAGGTGTTATCTTATCTCAGGTTTTCCGCGGTATGTCAAGACGACTTGTCGGTCTTACAACTGCTGATGCCAAGGATATTGCGGAATGTTTTAAAGAAGGCGTAGCTTCTGCTTACAAGGCCGTTATGAAGCCTATGGAGGGTACAATTCTTTCTGTTGCAAGAGATGCAGCAGACGCAGCGATAGCAACCCTTGACACAACGGGCGATATTGTTGAAATAGTGAGAGCTGCAACAAAAGCCGCTCAGGAAAGCTTAGCTCGTACACCTGAACTTCTTCCCCAGCTCAAGGCTGCAGGTGTTGTTGACTCAGGCGGTCAGGGTCTTGTATACATTTTAGAAGGCGCTTTAGAGTATTTGGAAACAGGCAAGATGGTAGAACTTAACGACAGCCAGGTAAGCGTAAACACAACGCTTGACAAAAAGGCTATCGATGCTGACATCAAGTTTGTTTACTGTACAGAATTTTTAATTAACAAAAGTCAGGTTTCTTCTTCCGTTACTCTTTTCCGTGACAGAATCGAGAAAAAGGGCGATTGTATGGTTGTAATTGACGATGACGACGTTGTTAAGGTGCACATTCACACAAACAACCCAGGCTTTGTTATTGAAGAAGCCTTAAAAATCGGCGAGCTTATAAATATTAAAATCGACAATATGAAATATCAGCACGACGAAGGTGCAGCCATGGCAGAAAACACACCTGCCGAACCCGAAAAAGAGGTTGGCTTTGCTGTTGTTGCCGCAGGCGATGGTTTAGAAAGCATTTTCCTTGATATGGGCGTTGACAAAGTAATCAAAGGCGGTCAGACGATGAACCCCTCTACCGATGATATTTTATCTGCAGTTGAGTCAATCAACGCAAAATGCGTTGTTATTATGCCCAACAACAAGAATATTATTATGGCCGCAAAGCAGGTTGTTGATTTAACTAAGAAAGAGATTGTAGTGTTAGAAACACGTTCAGTTCCCGAGGGTATTTCAGCGAAATTAGCTTTTGACCCGAGCACTTCTATGGAAGACAACATAGAGGCTATGAACGAGGCTGTTGCAAATACAAAAACAGGCTCAGTGACATACTCAGTAAGACATTTCACATTTGAAGATAAAGAGTATCCAGAAAACACCATTATGGGACTTGCAGGCGGCAAAATTGCCGTTGTCGGCGAAGATTCTCTGACTGTATTAAAAGAGTTGCTTGCAAAGGAAGTTGATGATGACAGTTCGATTATCAGCATCTACTTAGGCGGCGAAACAAAAGAAGAACAGTTAGAAAAAATAACTGAGGAATTGGAAGAGTTATACCCCGATTTAGACGTTCTAGTATATATGGGCGGACAGCCTTTATATGACTTTATTTATTCAGTTGAATAACTGAAATAAGGTGTGATTTTAATGTCAGACTTATTGAATCAGAATATCACAGTTTTACAGGGTATTGGACAGAAGCGTGCGGAATCTTTCCGCACGCTTGGTATTTATACTGTGGAAGATTTGCTGCATTTTTACCCCCGTACATACGAGGACAGGACAACTATCAAAAGAATTGCAGAAATCAAAGACGGCGACACGATTTGCATCCGCGCTCGTGCCGTTAGTCCCTTGCGTGAAAATTTTGTTCGAAAGAATATGTATGTTTGCTCCCTTAAGGTCTCAGATGGTACGGGTTACTTAGAAGTTGTCTGGTTTAATAATCGATACATAAAGAATATGCTGGATGTAAAAAAAGAATATGTTTTCTTCGGCAAAGCCACTTTTTCCAACAGAATGCAGATGCATTCTCCCCTTTTTGAAGAAAGCGGAAAAAACGTCATAACAGGCAGAATCTATCCTGTGTACAGTTTATCTGCAGGTCTTACACAAAAGAACGTAATGTCTGCAGCGGTCGACGCTATAAGGAATTTTGAAATACCTGAAACATTGCCCGACACAATACGCCAGAAGTACAAGCTTTGTTCTCTTTCTTACGCAATACGCAATATTCATTTTCCAAAAGACAACGAAGCACTCTTAATTGCCAAGCGCAGACTGGCTTTTGATGAGCTTTTTATATTCCAGACTGCCTTAAGGTATCTGCGCGAGGACAGGACGTCATCGGTTTCTGTTCCGCTTAAAAATACAGAGTGCGTTAAAGATTTCATCTCTTCACTCCCCTATCCACTGACAAACGCACAGGACAGGGTAATAGGCGAAATCTGTCAGGATATAAAAAAGGCTACACCTATGAGCCGGCTTGTTCAGGGAGATGTAGGATGTGGCAAAACTATGATTGCTGCAGCGGCTATGTTTGTATGTGCACGTTCTGGCTACACCTCTGCAATGATGGCTCCCACGGAAATTTTGGCAGCTCAGCATTATGAAACATTGACTGAATTGTTCAAGCCTTTTGACTTTAAAGTTGCGCTCATTACAGGCTCAATGACACAAAAGGAACGAAAGTCAATCACTGAAGATATCCGTGCAGGAAAAGTGCAGGTTATCGTAGGAACTCATGCGCTGATAAGCGAAAAAACCGTGCTTGGAAATCTTGCTTTAATTGTTACCGACGAACAACACAGATTTGGAGTGGCGCAACGCAAGTCATTAGAGCAAAAGGCCAAAAATCCTCACGTTTTGATTATGACCGCCACTCCCATTCCAAGAACATTGGCTATTATTCTCTACGGAGATTTGGATATATCTATTATAGACGAGCTACCGCCCGGCAGAAAACCCGTAGACACTTTTGTTTTGGGCGAAGATATGAGAGCCCGCATCAATGTATTTTTGAAAAAAGAAACCGACGCAGGCAGGCAAGCATACATAGTGTGTCCTGCAGTTGAACCCTCGGAAATTGAGGGGATAAAAGACGTAACCACTCATAGTGCAGAGCTTAAAAAACTGTTTGGCAATGGTGTTGAATATCTTCACGGCAAAATGAAGCCAAAAGAAAAAGACGATATAATGCGTCGATTTAAATATGGAGAAATTAAAATATTAGTTGCCACAAGTGTTATCGAGGTAGGTGTCAATGTACCAAACGCATCAGTTATGGTTATTGAGAACGCTGCACGCTTTGGCCTGTCACAGTTACATCAGTTACGTGGCCGCGTAGGCAGAGGTAGTGACAAAGCATACTGTATTCTCTTCCCGGGAGAAAACGTACCTGTTGACACACCAAGAATGAAAATTATGAAAAAAAGCTCCGATGGCTTTAAAATAGCAGAAGAAGATTTAAAGCTTCGCGGTCCGGGGGAATTTTTCGGGTCACGCCAGCATGGTCTTATTGCCTTTAAGATTGCCAATATTTATTGTGACAAAGAACTCCTCGCTGAAACCTCAAAAGCAGCCAATGAAATACTTGTTGCCGACAGAAAGCTAAAAAAAACCGAAAATGCGACAATTTACCAGCAAATATTAAAGATTTTTAACACTAAGGTTACATTTAGTTGACTTTTTTGGAAATACCTTGACATTCTTAATATTTGTTATAAAATATAAAGTGATAATATGTCTAATTTGGAGGAAGTGTTTTGCGAGTTATTTCAGGCAGTGCAAGAGGCAAAAAACTTATAACCTCAGAAGGCCTTGATGTACGCCCTACTTTAGACAGAGTTAAAGAATCAATTTTTAATATGATTGCTTTTGATATACCTGACTCTTGTGTTTTGGATTTATTTTCAGGAAGCGGCTCTTTGGGTATTGAAGCACTAAGTCGTGGCGCTAAGGAATGTACTTTTGTGGATAAATCATTACAATCAATAAGCGTTACAAAGAAAAATCTTGAGGCTACACACCTTTTGGATTCAGCTTTCGTATTAAATACCGACAGTATTGAGTTTATCAAAAGCACAAACAAGAAATTTGATATAATTTTTATAGACCCGCCATATGAGTCCGACCTTTATAACAAATCGTTATCTGCTATTAAGGAGTCAGGAATTTTAAGCGACGGTGGTTTTATCGTGTTAGAATACGACACAGAAATCACTCCTTACTTTTCAGCTAACCGTTTTGAACTTACGAAGGAAAAAAAATACGGCAGGGTAAAAATTCTGATAATGAAAGAGTGAGAGCTTTGAAAACAGCAGTTTATCCCGGTAGCTTTGACCCCATTACCTGCGGTCATTTAGACATAATCAAGCGTAGTTGCAAGCTCTTTGACAAAGTCATTGTGGCAGTTCTTGACAACAGTCAGAAAACTCCCCTCTTTTCTGTTTCCGAGAGAATGGAGCTTATTAAAAAATGCACAAAAGACATTCCCAACTGCGAGGTGCAGTCTTTCGGCGGTCTTTTGGTTGATTTTGTAAAGCAATCAGGTGCACACACCGTAATACGCGGACTTCGTGCTATTTCTGATTTTGAATATGAATTCCAGATGGCAATGCTGAATAAAAAGCTTGCCCCAAATGTAGAAACCTTATTTATGGTAACCAACTTAAATTGTTTATATATTAGTTCTAGTGTGGTTAAGGAAATTTGTCGCTATGGCGGCAATACAGAAGGTTTATTACCCCAAGAAATTATTAAGGACATTATTGATAAAATTGAAAAAGGAGTGTAGGACAATGGATATTGAAAAAATCATTGAGTCTATCGAAGAAAAAATTGACGGGTGCCCCACTATTCCCTTTTGGGGACGCGGCATTATTGACAAAGACGAGCTTTTGGATATGCTTCAGGAAATGAAAAATAAATTACCTGAAGAATTGAGCCAGGCAAAATGGGTTAACAACGAACGTCAGAGAATTATAAACGACGCACAAAAAAGAGCCGAAGCTATGGTTAAAGAAACTGAGGAAAAAATCCTGGCTATGGTAAACGAGCACGACATCACTCAGCAGGCTTATGCTAAGGCTAATCAGATTGTTGACAGTGCTCAGCAGAACTCAAGAGAAATAAGACTTGGTGCAAATCAGTACGCAGACGATGTTCTTCGCGCTTTGGAAGAAGAGCTTATTAAAACAGCTGAAGCTATCCGCGCTAACAGAAACAGCAACAAATAATACAACTGACTTAAGGTGTGGAAAGAACTTTTCCGCACCTTATTTTCGTAAAGTATATTTTTACGCTATTGCCATATAATATACCATATTTTCAAAAAGTGAGGTATATTGTATGAAAAATTTTTTTAAATCGGCATTTATTGTGGCTATTCCATTAATTGTAGGTGCTCTGTCAGGCTTTTTAATCAGGAATAATGTCTATATATATGACGTCCTGACAAAGCCACCATTTGCTCTGCCCAACAATCTTTTTTCTGTTGTCTGGGGTATTCTCTATCTCACAATGGGCATCGGACTTTTACTATATTTAAAGAGCAACTATACTCAGGACGGCGTGATGCTTTTTGCTTTTCAGCTTTTGCTTAACTTCTTCTGGCCTATAGTTTTCTTTAATTTTAGAGCGTTTTTGGCTGCATTTATTTTACTTTTGGTACTGTTTATCTTTGTGGCGATTACGGTTTCAACATTTTATAAAACACGAAAATCCTCCGGTATAATTCTTATTCCCTATCTTTTATTTCTGATTTATGCCGGTTACCTAAACTTTGGAGTTTGGTTTTTAAATATGTAAATTTACGAGGTGGTTAATTTGGCAAGGACACAAAAACACAACTACAAAATCAATAATAAGGTACTTCTTGCTGCCTTTATTTGTGTTTTGGTGCTTTTGGTTTCATTTTTAGGTTTTACAATAAAATATCTTACCTACAGTAAGGTTTATCAAGGTGTGTACATCAACAACGTAGATGTGTCGGGATTGACCCGCGATGAGTTAATTGCGCAAATTCCTGAGATTTTTGATATGTCTTTATCAAAAAATATAACCTTGAGGGCAAATGATGCCGAAATCAGTTTTGAGTCCTTGGAGGTATTGCCCACATTAAATACAGAAGCAATGGCAGACAAAGCGTTTTCTTATGGTCGCACAAGGAAATTATTGGCAAGATTCCCCGAGATAAACAATCTTAAGAAAAATCCTGTGAGTGTTGATTTTATGCTTTCTTTTGATGATGCAGCATTGCAAAAAAAGATTGAACAACTATCACAAAGCCTTGAAATAACTGCCATTGACAACAAAATCGAATTTGGCGATGACTGCTTGATTATCACACGCGGTACTGCAGGTCAGGGCATTATGTTTAGCGAGGTTAAAGAGAGTCTCGAAAGCTGCCTTTTAGGCGACAGTTCTGTTATCAACGCAGAGTTAAAATATGTAGAACCCGAAGAAATAACATACGAATACATAAGAAGATACACGAGCGATGTGCCTGTTGAAGCAAACTACAAAATTGAAAATCACAGAATTATATTTACAGAGAGCCAGCCCGGTGTGGCGATTAAAAAGAGCGACATTGAAGCAGCAATAGAAAAAACTATCAGCAATACGATAACCCTTCCTGCAAAAATTACTCAGCCGGAGGTTACATCAGATAAGCTTCGCGAAACACTGCTTGCTCACGAGCTTGGAAGATACTCTACAGACTACTCTTCTTCCAGCGCTGACCGAGCTTTTAATATAAAGCTTGCATGCGAAAAAATCAACGGATATGTGTTAGCTCCCGGAGATGAGTTCTCATACAACAACGTTGTTGGTCCGAGAACTGTTGAGCGCGGCTTTAGAGTTGCCAATGTATATGTAGGAAACACAGTTCAGCCAGGTATTGGCGGCGGTATTTGTCAGGTTTCCTCCACTATGTACAACGCAGTTGTATTTGCAGATTTAGAAATCACTCAGCGTCGCAATCACACTCTTCCTGTAGCATATGTTCCAAAAGGCAGAGATGCTACTGTTTCTTACGGCGGTACAGATTTTTGCTTTAAGAACAACACCTCAATGCCTGTAGAAATACGTGCCATTGCGGAGGGGGGTATAAATACAATCATTATCGTTGGAACTGACGAACATCCTGAACGCGAGATAAAAATCACGACCCAGCAGACAGGTTCATCTTCTCCCAAGGTTGTGATAAAGAAAGATTCAACGTTGCCCGAGGGCGAAATCAAGGTCGAAAGCGAAGGAACGACTGGAAGCTCGCATATCGCTTATAAGATTGAGTATGAAAACGGCGAAGAGGTTTCGCGAACAGTTCTTTCAAAGAGTACTTATGCAGGTAAAGACAGAGTGGAAATTCACGGTACAATGAAGGTAGAACCCGAACCAAGTGAAACCACTGCTCCCACAGAGATTCCTGCTCCACAGGAAACGCAAACTCCTGCACCAACAGAGGAAATTCCTCAGGAATAGAGGTCAATTTATGAAATCAAAAGTTATTTACATATGCTCAGAATGTGGCTATGAATCTCCTAAATGGATAGGAAAATGCCCCGATTGCAGTGGCTGGAATACTTTGGCAGAAGAAATTGTCGTAACATCAAAAACTTCTAAAAAAGTTACTCAGTCCTACTCTTCTCCTGTAAAGCTTTCTACTGTCAGCACAACTAAAGATAATCGTATTGTATGTGGCATCGGCGAGCTTGACAGGGTATTAGGCGGCGGTATTGTTGAAGGGTCATTGGTTTTGGTCGGCGGCGAGCCAGGTATTGGTAAATCTACAATCCTTCTCCAGCTTATAAAATCATTGGAAAAAGACACAAGTTTTTTCTATGTTTCAGGCGAGGAATCGGAAAAGCAACTTAAAATGCGCGCCGACCGTCTTGGTATAACTCAGGACTTTTATCTCTTGGCTGAAACAGATATTAATTCAGTAATAAAGAACGCACAGGACTTAAACCCCGATATTTTAATAGTTGACTCAATTCAGACAATGTTTAATCCCGACATAGCATCTGCTCCTGGAACCGTAAGTCAGGTCAGAGATGTGACGTTATCACTGATGAAATTTGCAAAGGAAAATTCCATTGCGGTATTTATCGTAGGTCACGTTACAAAGGACGGAAATTTAGCAGGTCCTAAGGTATTGGAGCATATGGTTGACTGCGTTCTTCACTTTGAGGGAGAGCGCCACCAGAGTCACAGAATTTTGCGCGCAGTAAAAAACCGTTTTGGTTCAACTAACGAAATCGGTGTATTTGAAATGACAGGCGAAGGGTTAATTGAGGTAAAAAATCCCTCATCTATGATGTTAGAAGGAAGGCCTGAGAAAGCCTCAGGCTCAACCGTAATCTGTACATTAGAGGGTACAAGACCATTGCTTGCTGAGGTTCAGTCGTTGGTTTCGCAGACTTTCTTCCCTGCACCCCGCAGAATGATGACAGGCGCTGATTTTAACCGCGTAAATATGCTTATAGCAGTTTTGGAAAAGCGTGTAGGATACAATCTTTCAAATCAGGATATATATGTGAACATTGTAGGTGGTATTAAGATTTCCGAGCCTGCAGCAGACTTAGGTATAATATGTGCAATGGCTTCTGCCTTTAAAAATACCGAAATTCCGCCCGATATTGCGTTAATCGGCGAAATTGGCTTAACAGGAGAATTGCGTGCCGTTGTTCAATTGGAAAAGCGTTTAGCAGAGCTTTCAAAGCTTGGTTTTGCAAAATGTATTGTTCCTGATTCAAACAAAAAAGGACTTAACATTCCTGATGGATTACAGGTACTCTTTGCAAAGAACGTAACGTCTGCACTAAAAATATTATTTTAACCAAAAAGTCAGTAGCTAATGCTACTGACTTTTTGACTATCTGTTTTCTATTAATTTCTTAACCTGAGATACTCTGAATAGCAACAGTGCACCTATTGTGGTTAAAATAAGTTCAGGCAACATATAGCTTCCGTTGTAAACTATTGAATACCAGTAAACATTCCACCCCTCAGGACACCATACTGCAAATACAATAGCACCTGATATAAAGTGTGAGATAAATCTCACAACGCAAGCAAGAGCGACTCCTGCACACATACCTGCAGTTCCCTTGCTGCGCCAGATACCTGCAAGCCCTATCGCCCCAAATGCGACTATGTAGTCAAATACCAGACATCCTACCCAAGTAAGGGGCGTCATACCATAACCCATAAGTTTTCCTAAATCAAGAGCTATCTGTACAAATGCATAAATAGTTGATACAAACAGTCCTGTTTTTGTACCGTAACAGATTGCAACTGCAGCTATCGGCAGCATACTGAGAAGTGTAATAGAACCGCCCAACGGCAACTCATACACCTTTACCATAGAAAGTACCGCAGACAAAGCAATCATTACTGCAGAAAGGGTCATCTTTTTTGTGTTCATTTTTTCTTCTTCCTTTCGTAATTAAAAAATAAAAGATGCACCCAATCCGGGTGCATCCAAAATACGAAAGATAAAAGTAACTCCCTTCGTTGGCATTACCCAAATCAGGTTATGAGGGTCGAAGTTGGATTACTTCATCTCAGCCCGCACACGGGCTCCCCTGTTAACAAGTAAATTTTAGCACTTATTTATTCTTCTGTCAATATATTTTCAGAAATTTCTATATTTTCTGCCATAGTTGCAGGAATTGCACTCTCCGAGTCATAAGGCAAAACAATCGTAAATGTGCTGCCTTTTTCTTCTTCGCTGGATACCTCAATATATCCACCATGAAGCTTAACTGCATCCATTGCAATAGACAGTCCCAGTCCTGTACCGCCTGTATCGCGGGCACGCGCCTTGTCCACGCGATAAAATCTGTCAAAGATTTTTTGTATTTCATCCTTGGGAATACCAATACCTGTATCGGAAATGCGGATTAAAATATTTCCCAAATCACGCATAACCTCCAGCTTGACATTACCGCCATTTTCGGTGTATTTAATGGAGTTGTCTACAATGTTGTAAATCGACTCTGTGATACTGTCGCGATCAATGGGAATTAAAACATCATCATCGGGCTTCGTAAGCGTAAAGCTGATTTCTTTATTTTCAGCCAGGGGTATAAGCTTTTCATAAACCTCCTGAGTTATTTCGCAAACAGATGTAAATTCCTGTTTCATTCTGCTTGTCTGGTCCATCCTTGTAAGGTCTAAAAGCCTTTGTACTATTCTTGTCAGTCTTTCAACCTCAGCGCCCATATCGCTTAGAAATTCCTTTACAAACTGTGGATCTGGATGCGGTGTCTGTATCAACGAATCAGACAGCAATTTAATAATAGAAAGAGGTGTTTTTAGCTCGTGTGAGGCATCTGACACAAAAGCGCGACGTTTTTCCTCAAGCTCGTCAACTCTGTCTATCAACTCATTAAATGCAACAACCAAATCTCCCACCTCGTCACGGCTGACAAGGTCGCATTTTTGCAACTTGTCCTTAGGCATATCCTTAATAAATGTAGTGAGCTTTACAATAGGCTTTGTAAGCACCGTTGCCACAAAAACACCCAAAGCAAATACAAACACTATTATAATAAAACCAAATATGAGTATAGCCAACGTTATGTGGCTGATAAGTCCGTCAATATCATCGCCAGACGATGTAACCAATACTGAGCCTATGGTACTGCCGCCTTTGATAATCGGCACCGCCGCCTCAATAATCCACGCTCCGTCAACACTATAGTATGAGGATGTGTTTGTATTATTAATCAAAACCTCAGTAACAGGAGCATAAACCAAAAGCTTGCCAGCGTATCCGCCCTCTGTGTAGGAATCATAAAAAACCTTGGTCTGGCTGTCTGTTATAATTACACGAAATCCTGTTTCAACAGGCATTGTTTCCATAGATTTTGACAATTTTCTTTCATCAAATTCAGGTATATCAATACTTGCAACAATATTTGCACGAGTTAGCACCTGCTGCTTTTTCTGTTCCAGCAGATAGGTACGCAGGGTGCTTATCGTGTAAGACGAAAGTATTAACAAAACCAAAGCCGCAATGATGAGATATGTAGCTACAATTTTATTTTTTATACTGAAAAGGTTCTTCTTAAACTTCTTTAAAATAGTAACCTACCCCCCATTTTGTATGAATAAAGCGAGGCTCTGCAGGATTTTCCTCAATTTTTTCACGCAGTCGACGAACATGAACATCAACTGTTCTTACATCTCCGGGATAATCATATCCCCAAACTATATCCAAAAGGTTCTCTCTTGAATACACCTTGCCTGCATTACATACAAAAAGGTCTATTAAATCAAATTCCTTTGCCGTAAGCTCAACAACGCGCTCGCCGATAGCTACGCGTCTTAAATTGTAGTCAAGCGTCACGCTGCCAACGTTTACCATTGATTCCTGCCTTGAAACATTGTCAACAGGTGTCATACGGCGCAAAACCGCCTTGACACGCGCCTTTAATTCTAAAATGTTAAATGGCTTTGTAAGATAATCATCTGCTCCGTACTCAAGACCTAAGATTTTGTCCATATCCTCATTCTTTGCCGTGAGCATAATAATCGGAACATTAGAAAATTCACGGATTTTCTGACACACCTCATAGCCGTCAATTTTAGGAAGCATAAGGTCTAATATGATAAGGTCAATGCTCTTGTCATACGCAGTTTTTATAGCCTCTTCTCCATCATAAGCACAAACTACTGTGTAGCCGTCCTGTTCAAAATTGTATTTTATACCTTTTACCAGAAGCTTTTCGTCATCTACTATAAGGATTTTCATAGATTTGCCCCCATTCGTATTATTTGAGTGCTGCTTTAATTTCGTCAACCTTGTCAAGTTTTTCCCATGGAAGGTCGACGTCGCATCTGCCAAAATGGCCGTACGCTGCTGTCTGCTTATAGATAGGACGGCGAAGGTCTAACATCTTAATGATACCGGCAGGACGAAGGTCAAAGCACTTAGCTATAACCTCATTAATTTTCTCAATTGCAACATGTTCTGTGCCAAAAGTTTCAACCGAAACAGATACAGGCTCTGCAACACCGATAGCATAAGCAATCTGAACCTCACACTTGTCACAAAGACCAGCTGCCACAATATTTTTAGCAACATATCTGCCAGCGTAAGCTGCACTTCTGTCGACCTTTGTGGGGTCTTTGCCAGAAAAAGCACCGCCGCCGTGGCGCGCATAACCGCCGTAAGTGTCGACAATAATCTTTCTTCCCGTATGACCTGAGTCCCCGTTAGGTCCACCTACTACGAAACGCCCTGTGGGATTTATGTAATATTTTGTATCTTCTCGCAATAACTCCGCAGGGATTGTAGGCTTTATAACCTTTTCAATCATATCCCGCTCGATTGTAGAGTGATCAACATCTTCGCCATGCTGGGTTGAAATAACAACAGTGTCAATGTATGCAGGCTTGCCTTCTTCATCATAAGCTACTGTTACCTGAGATTTTCCGTCAGGACGAAGGTATGTAAGCACACCTTCCTTTCTTACTGCTGTGAGCTTTCTCGTTAATTTGTGAGCAAGGCTGATTGCTAAAGGCATATATTCTTCTGTTTCGTTACAAGCGTAACCAAACATCATACCCTGGTCGCCTGCGCCGATAGAACTCACATCGTCGGTGCCCTGCTTTGCTTCCAATGACTTGTCAACGCCCAGAGCAATATCTGCTGACTGTTCGTCGATTGCAGTAATAACCGCACATGTGTCACAGTCAAAGCCGTATTTTGCACGGTCGTATCCGATTTCTCTTACACATTCTCTTACTGTTTTGGGAATGTCAACGTATGTAGTTGTAGAAATTTCTCCTACAACCAAAACTAAACCTGTCGTAACTGTTACCTCACAAGCAACACGTCCCTGCGGGTCACACTTATAAATTTCATCTAAAACGGCGTCTGACAAAATATCCGCCATTTTATCGGGATGTCCCTCTGTTACTGATTCTGAAGTAAAAAGTTTAAATGCCATTTTTTATTCATCTCCTGTATTTCTTTCGTAATTATACTTCCATAATAATGGGCAACACCATAGGCTTTCTCTTTGTTTTTGCATAAACAAAATCACCCATAGAGGATTTTAAACTTGATTTTAAGCTTGCCCAGTCTTTTTTGTTGTTGTCAGCACATTTTTCCAGTGCCTGTCTTGCTACGGTTTTTGCTTCATCCATCAAATCAACCGACTCTCTCACATACACAAAGCCACGCGAAATTACGTCAGGTCCTGAAAGAATTGAACCGTCAATTTTTGACATTGTCACAACAACAACTATAATACCGTCTTCTGCAAGATGCTTTCTGTCACGAAGCACAATGTTACCTACATCGCCTATTCCAAGACCATCAATAAGCACCGCTCCCGCAGGAACAGGTGCACCTAATTTGCAGGTGTTTGACGTAAGCTCTATAACCTTGCCGATGTCGCCAACAATTATATTCTTTTGCTTCATTCCCATTTTTTCAGCCAGCGCTGCGTGTTGCTTCAAGTGTCTGAACTCGCCATGAACAGGAATAAAGAACTTAGGCTTGACAAGTGATAAGATAAGCTTTAATTCCTCCTGACAGGCATGCCCTGAAACGTGAATATTTTCTAACGATTTATAGACAACATCTGCACCTTTTTTGAAAAGCTCATTGATAACTGTAGAAATCGCCTTTTCGTTGCCGGGAATGGGAGATGCTGAAACAATAACAAGGTCTCCCTTTGTAATTTCTACCTTTCTGTGGTCGGAAAATGCCATTCTCGACAGAGCCGACATTGCCTCTCCCTGACTGCCTGTTGTTATAATAACAAGCTGATGCGGTTTGTATTTTTTTATATCATCAATTGAGATAAGCACCTTGTCGGGAATCTTCATATATCCTAAGGTTGATGCTACCTCAACCACATTTTCCATACTTCTGCCTGAAATCGCAACTCGTCTTCCGTAGCGGCTTGCACAGTTGATAATCTGCTGCACTCTGTGAATGTTCGATGCAAAGGTCGCAACTATAATTCTTGAGCGGCAATTTCTGAAATATTCATCCAATGTATCTCCTACAGTCCGCTCAGACATAGTAAAGCCTTTGCGCTCAACGTTTGTACTATCAGACATCAGTGCCAAAACACCTCGCCTGCCCAGTTCGCCAAAACGTGCAAGGTCTATCATTTCGCCTTCTATGGGGGTACTGTCCACCTTAAAGTCGCCTGTGTGTACTACCGTTCCTAAAGGGGTGTGAATAGCCAACGCTACCGCTCCGGCTATCGAATGGTTCGTATGAATAAATTCGACCTTGAAATTACCGAGCTTTATTGTATCTCCTGCTTTTACCCGGTGGAGCTTTGTTTTTGACAGCATATTAAATTCTTTGAGTTTTACCTCAACTAACCCAAGTGTCAATCTTGTTCCGTATATCGGCACATTGAGTTCCTTTAAAAAATATGGTATAGCACCGATGTGGTCCTCATGACCATGGGTAATTACTATACCGCGTATCTTGCGTTTATTCTTCACAAGATAGGAAATGTCAGGTATTACAATATCAATACCGGGCATCGTTTCATCCGGGAACGCCATACCACAGTCAAGTACAAAAATATCGTTTTCGTACTCAAATACAGTCATATTTTTTCCGATTTCATTCAGGCCTCCCAGAGGTATAATTTTTAATTTTTGATTTTTTGCCACAATTAATCCTCCATATAAAAATTTCCGCACATTTATCGTTATTATATATTATAACAGATATTTCCCAAATAATAAAGGAATTTTTAAAAAAAATAAAAAAATAGCAGGCATCGAAACAGATGTCTGCTATTTTGGTGCGAGTGACGGGACTTGAACCCGTACGTCATAAACACACGCCCCTCAAACGTGCCTGTCTGCCAGTTCCAGCACACTCGCTAACAGAAATTAATTATACTATCTTTTTTCTACTTTGTCAAGAGTTTTTTCATTTTTTTTAATATATTTTGATATGTATAAAATAGTATATATGGTAATTTATCCGTCTTCTTGACATTTTTCTATGTTTATATTATAATTGTTTGATGGATGAATTTTAATTTAGAAGGAGTTTTTTTCGATGGAAACATCTAAGATTTTAAATACAGAAGCTTTTCCTGCTGTTAAAAAGAAAGGAAAGGTTTCGTTGATTTTATCTTTAGTGCTGTTATTTATTGCACTTGTGGCATTTTTTTCTGCCCGTTGGTATATAAGAACCTACGGCGATACAGGATTTGATTCTGTTATCTATACGCTGTTTTCCGACCTTAAAGGCGTACAGGCAGGTCTTATCGGTCAATTCCTTTTAGGAGGTTTACTCCCTGCCGTTATTTGCTTTTTAGGTGTTGGGTTTGTTCTTTTCTGGAAACACAAAAAAGAGATTTTTATTCCTATTAAGAATAAAAAAATAAAAGCACTTCCTCTTATGCCGAAAATGGCAAAAATCATTTCTTTGGTTTTATCAGCTATTTTGCTTATAACCGCAGGTACAAGTGTAAAACTTTTTGACTATCTTTACAGTCTTACACACCAGTCAACTATCTTTACAGAAAAGTACGTTGACCCAGACACCGTAAATTTACAGTTCCCCGAAAAGAAGAAAAACCTTATCTATATCTTCTTGGAATCTATGGAAACCACCTTCCAGTCCAAAGAAGAAGGCGGAGCGCTTGAGCACAACACCACACCTGAGCTCACAAAGCTCGCAAAGCAGTATGTGAATTTTTCTCACAACGAAGGCGTAGGCGGTTTTTTGACACCCACAGGTATGACCTGGACAGTTGCTGCTATGACAGCGCATACTGCAGGTATTCCGTTGAAGGCTCCGGGTATTTTTGAGCGTAACGCTTATGGTACAGACACATTCTTGCCCGGCGTTACAAACTTAACAAATATTTTAAAAGAAAACGGTTACTATCAAACATTGATGGTAGGTTCTGATAAGTCATTTGCAAACCGCGATGTGTATTACGAAACTCACGGTGTAGACAAAATATACGACTTGAACACTGCTCGTGAAGAAGGTATTGTTCCTGAAAATTACTACGTTTGGTGGGGTATGGAGGACGAATATCTCTTTAAATATGCCAAGCGTGAATTGGTAAAGATTGCAGCACAGGAGGAGCCATTTGCTTTTTCCATGCTCACTGTTGACACCCATCACGTTGCAGGCTATAAATGTGACTTGTGTGGCGAGGTTTACGAAGAACAGTACGAAAATGTTATATCCTGTGCCAGCAAGCAGATTAATATGTTTATGAACTGGTTAAGACGCCAAAGTTTCTACAAAAACACAACTGTTGTTATTGTGGGCGACCATCTGACAATGGACTCAGAATATATCACAAGAAACGTTGCTCCTGAATATGAGCAGCACGTCTACAACTGTTTCATAAATTCATCAGCTACAGGCGAAAACTACAAAAACAGACAGTTCTGTGCAGTAGACCTGTTCCCCACCACATTAGCTGCAATGGGAGTTGAAATCCCCGGCAACCGTTTGGGACTTGGCACTAACCTGTTCTCTAACAAAAAGACTCTCATCGAGGAAATGGGTTATGAGGAATTTAACAATCAAATAGCTATGAATTCAAGCTATTATATAACGAATTTCCTGAGTGAACCAGAAGAATAATAACAAAAACTAAAAGGCAGTTCATTACTGAACTGCCTTTTTTGTTTATCTCTTTGAGAGAACTTCCTCTTCGTACTTTTTAACTTCCTTGAACCATTCGCTGTCTGCTGCCACACCGCACTGTCTGCAGTACTCTGCCCAAATATCGCCGAAGGGCAATGTTTTTACTTCTTCGTGCATTACCATAAGCTCTGACATTTCATTGTTGTCCTGTAATTTTTTAAGAAGAGCTGAAGGCTCACATAAAGCATAAAGGAGTGCCTTCTGCCAGCTTCTGAAGCCTACTGTCCATGCTGAAATTCTGTTTATGCTTGCATCAAAATAGTCAAGCGCCATATGAACACGAGAGAGTGCATCGCAGCGTACGATTTCCTTTGCAATTTCTTTCGTTTCATCGTCAAATACCAAAACGTGGTCACTATCCCAACGGATACCGCGTGTGATATGTAATGCGATTTCGGGGAAGTAGCATAAAAGTGTTGAAATCTTATCAGAAACTACTTCTGTGGGATGGTAATGGCCATTATCCATCAAAGGCAAGCATCCGTCGTGAGTTGCAGCAAATGTAAGTGTAAATTCTGCACTGCCTGCTGTGTAGCTCTCTACACCGATACCGAATACCTTTGACTCAACGCAGGGTTTAACCAAATTCTTATCAAAAGGCTCAGAAAGGATAGCTTCAATCGACTCCTTATATCTCATTCTGGGGCCCATTCTGTCCGCAGGAACGTCCTTATATCCGTCGCCTGTCCAAATATTCATAACGCAAGGAACGCCTGTTTCACGGGCAAAATACTCGGAAATTCTGATGCAAGCTTTGCCGTGTTCAATCCAGAATTTACGTGTATCTTCATCAGGACTTGATAATGTAAGACCATCTTTAACCTTGTCGTGCGAGAAGAATGTGGGATTAAAGTCTAGGCCCATTCCTCTTTCTTTTGCAAATTCAACCCATTTTTTAAAGTGCTTGGGCTCAAGCTTGTCACGTTCTGCAAACTCACCATCTTCAAAAATAGCGTAGCAAGCGTGAACATTGATTTTTTTCTTACCAGGCATCAATGACATAGCCTTATCCATATCAGCCAATAACTGTTCCGGTGTTGTTGCCTTACCAGGGTAATTGCCTGTTGTCTGGATACCGCCTGTCAACGGACCATCATGGTCAAAGCCAATAACGTCATCACCCTGCCAGCAATGAAGTGCTGTGGGAATTTCCATTAATTTTTTGATTGCAGCGTCAGTATCTACGCCCAAACGGCCATAGATTTCCTTAGCTGATTCATATCTTGTCATACTAATACTCCTCCGCTCAACAAATTTTATAACACTTAATATTATACCTATATTTTACAAAAAGGTCAATATCTATATCAAAAAAAGGTGGAATTCTCCACCTTTTTATGACGTTTTTGTAAATTCCAAAACGTTACTTTCCTCATTTAAGTGCACAAGTAGATTTTCTATAGTGTAGCCTTTAGCCGCCTTTATAACCATATCCAAAATCACTATGCCGTTGTCAGGATTTTTTTCAATTTTGATTTCAGAAATTTCTACATTCTGATGAATTATCTCCTGAAGCAATGTATTGGTGTTTTCTTTTTCGCCAATCTGAATGCTAACATGGAAAAAGCTTGTATGAAGTTTTATAACCAAGGGTCTTAACACAAGATTTGTAGCAAGTATTAAAACCACAACGAGAACAGCAATCAGGTAGCATCCGCAGCCTACAGCAAGACCTATACCTGCAGTAGTCCAAAGACCTGCAGCAGTTGTAACGCCGCGTACCTTGTTGCCGTCTACTATAATACTTCCAACCCCTAAGAAACCTATACCGCTGACCACCTGAGCGCCCATACGCATAATTTCCTGTGGGATGTTGTAGAATTTTGTAAGGCACTCGCTGATTACCATAATTGTCGCTGCACCTATGCAAACAATTATGTGTGTACGAAGTCCTGCATCGTGATTTTTACTGCCGCGTTCAAAGCCCACCGTACCGCCTAAAATCATAGCAATAACCAGTCTGATTAACAACTCAGCATCCAAATCAATCAGTATCATTATACCACTCCTAATTATGTATTTTTTATAACACTAAGACCACTAAATATAATCATATATTATAATCTATTCTTTTCGTTTTGTCAAATGTTATTTTATTGACAAATTGTTATTTTAGTGTTAAAATATTTTCGTTGAGTAAGCCAGATGATTGCGGGAATTTTTATTCACGAGGAAAGTCCGGGCTTCATAGGGCAAGGGTGCCGGGCAACTCCCGGTGGAGGCGACTCTAAGGATAGTGCAACAGAAATAGACTGCCAATTTTGGCGATGGTGGAAAGGTAAGGTAAGAGCTTACCAGCGCTACGGCGACGCAGCGGCTATGTAAACCCCACCCGAAGCAACACCGTATTGGCTTATGCAGGCTTAATCTGCCCGATGTGCCTGTATCTGGCGGTGGCTTGAGCCATATAGTAATATATGGCCTAGACAGATAATCATCTAATACAGAACCCGGCTTACAGACTTACTCAACGCAATATAAAAATCAAAGACTACCGATATCGGTAGTCTTTATTTATTATCTTTGCGTCTTTGTGACCTTATGTGGGTTTCTGACACATCAACTTCTCTATCCATTACATCCGCCGTCTTTACGCTGTTAAAGCCGTAGCGCCTGCGAAGGGACCTTATGGTTTCTTCTAAGTTTTCACGCTTTTCATCATTTATATCTTCTTCAAACAATGAAATCTGAGAACCGCTATTGTCGTGTATCAGATTTGCGCCTGCAATAGACAAAGCCCTCACAGGCTTCTTTATATCCCAAACATCACACAAAAGCTCATAAGCTACATCGCGTATTGTTTTTTCTAAATTTGTTGGAGTGTCAAGTCCTCGCTGACGCGAAACAGTCTTAAAGTCTGTACCTTTAATCTGCACGCGCAAGGTTTTGCACTTTACACCATATCTTTTCATTCTGGTAGCTACACTTTCGGTAATTATGTGTATGCCGCGCTTAATCTGCTCTTTACCTACAAGGTCCTGCTTAAAGGTAAGACCATTACCGATTGATTTCATTTCCGTTTCGTCAGTTACGGACTTTACAGGGTCTGTGTCTTCTCCACGGGCAAATTCAGATAGTTGCTCGCCGTTTTTGCCAAGAGCTTTACGAAGAATGTCTCTGTCTGTATCTGCCAAATCTCCAATTGTTTTTATTCCAAGCTTTTCAAGCTGTACGGCAGTTTTTCTGCCTGCATATAGCATATCAGTTACCGGCAATGGATAGACGATTTCTTTAAAATTCTCTCTTGTTATAACTGTTGTGGCATCAGGTTTTTTATAGTCGCTGCCTAATTTTGCAAATACTTTATTAAAGCTAACACCAACAGAAATGGTTATGCCTATTTCTTTTTTTATACGTTCGCGAAGAATATTTGCAATAGTTTCTCCGTTTCCAAAAAGAGCTCGGCTATTTGTTACATCCAGCCACGATTCGTCAATACCGAATGGTTCAACCAAATCTGTATACTCTTTATAGATGTCATTTACCCTTTTTGAATATTGCTCATACAAATCGTGATGCGGCGGAACAATAACAAGCTCAGGGCATTTTCTTCTCGCCTGCCAGAGAGTTTCAGCGGTTTTTATATTATACTTTTTGGCAAGCTCGTTTTTGGCTAAGATAATACCGTGTCTGTCTTCTGCTGACCCGCCAACCGCCATGGGAACATTCTTAAGTTCGGGCGATATCGCACATTCGACCGAGGCATAAAAGCCGTTGCAGTCACAGTGAAGAATAGTTCTATCCATTTTATTCTCCCTTTATAAGTTTTAACTTTTGTCTTCTTGTAAGCTTCTTTATCGCCGCTTCGCGTTTCAGTGCCTCTGATTTTGTCTCTAAGCATTCGTGATATACCATCTTTACAGGAAGCCTGCTCTTTGTGTATTTTGCACCTTTGCCCTCGTTGTGAGTGGCAATTCTCGCTTCCAAATCCGTAGTATAGCCACAGTAAAGGCTTTTATCTTTACATTCTAAAATATATGTGTAAAACATTTTACACCTACATACGATGATATAATTCGTTAAAGCGTCTGAATTTATCCCTGTTAATTGAATTAATCTGTTCCTTTGTTACTCTGTACTGCCAATTCCCATCGGCTTTTCCTGGAATATTCAATCGCGTATCCGAGCCATATCCGAGTAAATCCTGTACGGGAAGAATAACAATCCCTGCATTACTTGCAAACATTGTACGAAGAATTGAGTCGTAACCTCTTTCCCAATCAGGACTAACGTAGCCACAATATTCAAGCATTTTTTTCTTTGCACATTCATCCAATTCCCACAGATAACCCAAAAGCGTATTGTTGTCGTGAGTGCCCGTGTAGGCTATGGAATTATTTACATAATTGTGAGGAAGGTGAGGATTGTTTTCATTATTCATAAATGCAAACTGAAAAACTCTCATACCGGGAAAACCGCTATCCGAAACCAACTGTTCCACTTCTTTTGTAATGTGTCCCAAGTCCTCAGCAATAATAAAGTTATCTCCCTGGAGTTGGTGAATTTTGCATATTAAATCCATACCAGGACCTTTTTCCCAAGTACCGTTTCGGGCAGTTTCCTCTGTTGCCGCAACTGCCCAGTAAGACTCAAGTGCCCTGAAATGGTCTATTCTTACTACATCAAACATCCTAAAGTTGTGCGCTATTCTGTCCTGCCACCAGCGGTAGTCTGACTCCTTCATTTTATTCCAGTCATAAAGGGGATTTCCCCATAACTGACCGTCAGGACAAAAATAGTCAGGAGGAACGCCTGCAACGTGTGTGGGATTATTTCTTTCATCAAGTAAGAACTGCTCTTTATTTGCCCACACGTCTGCACTATCTAAAGATACATATATTGGAATATCGCCTATGATTTTAATTCCGTTTTCATTGGCATATTTTTTGATTTGCGCCCATTGTGTAAAAAACTTAAACTGGATAAATTTCCAACCAAATAAAATTTCCTCGTCAATTTCTTCATCTGTCCACTCGTACCAAGGCAATTGGTTGTTTTTGTTCTTTAATGCCATAAACTTACAAAAATCCAAAAGGTATTTGTTGTTTTCTATATACGATTCAATTTCAGCCTTGTTTGTAGCTCTTTTTGAAGCAGCTATCAGAAGGTCGCATCTCGTATGATAAAGTCTTACATATTCAGCACTGTATGGCGTCTGCTGGGCTGATGCTTCAAGCTCCTCTTTCGTTATTAATCCCTCATCATACAATGTGGGTAAATCCACAAAATAAGGATTTCCGCCAAAGGCTGAGTATGACTTATATGGAGAATTACACTCATCTATCATACAAAAAGGTAAAACCTGCCAATAAGAAAAGCCGCAGGACTTTAAAAAGTCAATAAACTCACGCGCCTCGTGTCCGAAGCTTCCTATTCCGTAGTCGCCATATAATGATGATATGTGCATAAGCACTCCGCTTGCTCGTTTCATAATGATACTCCTATTCAAAATAACTCCCGAAACGAATTCGGGAGTTATGTCTTATTTCTTATAAACCAAAGATGCCCAACCGCCCTGATGTTCTTCAGTAAGAGGTGTAAATGCAGTTTTGCCATATGCAGATACTACATCAGATAATCTTTCCTCAATGATACCTGACGTAATAAATATGCCGCCATCCTTTAAAAAGGCAGGAACAATATCCTTTATACCGATAATAACATCAGCTACGATATTGGCTAAAACTATATCGTATTTTCTGTCAGAAATTTTCGCAAAAAGCTCCTTATCGCAGGTAACATTTCCTGCCATTGTGCGATATTTTGACAAATCTATATTGTTCTTTTGGGCATTTTCGACCGCTATTTTTACTGCATTTTCATCAATATCCACCGCAGTTGCGTGGGTTGCTCCCAAAAGAAGAGAAATAATCGACAAAATGCCGCTACCGCAGCCAAGGTCTAAAACGGTCATTCCGTTTTCCAGGTGCTTTTCCATAGCTTTTATGCAAAGCTGGGTTGTGTGGTGAGCGCCTGTACCAAAGCTCATTCCGGGGTTAACTGTAAAGACAGTTCTGTCTGTGGGTGTATCTAATGTCTCCCACTCAGGCAGAATCAAAATCTTATCCCCGACATTTAAGGGTTTGAAGTACTGTTTCCAGTTTTCGGACCAGTCCTGCTCCTTCATATTGGTGCCTGATATTTCTAACGTGCCATACTCGTCATCAATATCCTGTGATTTTAATACGCAGAGAGCATCACGAACCAAAGATAAGGTTTCCTTACCCTCGGTGTCGTCTGTCACATAAAAGCTAACAAAAGAACCTGATTCGTGGGCTTTTAACAATTCTTCATCCACATAATCCCACTTGTCGCGGTTGTTTTCTAAAAAATTATGAAAATCTGTACTGTCGTCAATTTCTACACCCATTACGCCCTGCTCCATTAAAACCGCACAGACCGCCTCAATACCTTCTGTTGTTGTAGAAATTGAAAGTTTAATCCAATCCATGGTATCCTCCTAAGCAAGATTTAACATCTGGCTTACAACGTCGTACATTTCGTCTTTTTCACAGGTTGTAGTAAATATAACAGGCTTTGATTCTAAAGATGCCAAAGGCTTTGGAACTGCAGCGTTTGCCGCTGCCGAAAGCTCTTCTAACATTTCAAACTCATTTTTTGATGTAATCTCATCTTTAATAGCAGAAAGCACACTGTCAGCAAACTTAAATGGACTTGCAGTAGAAACAATAACAGTCTTGGCGTCATCTCCTGTTGCTTTCTTATAATCTTCATAAACCTTCTTTGCAACTGCTGTATGTGTATCCATAACATAGCCTACTTCAAGCTCAACGCGCTTGATTTCAGCTAATGTTTCACTGTCTGAGCAACAGCCTGCAACAAATGTTTCCTTAATTTTTTTCTTTACATCTTCTGTTACTTCATATTTACCTTCGTTTTTAAGTTCTTCCATCCATGTAGAAACTTTTACGTCATCGCCATTTGTTGCAATAAACAACAGACGCTCCAGGTTACTTGAAATGAGTATATCCATTGAGGGAGAAATCGTTGTTTTAAACTGACGGTTTCTATCATACACACCTGTGTCAATAAAGTCTGTCAATACATTATTTTCGTTTGATGCACAGATTAATTTATTCACAGGAAGTCCCATTTCCTTTGCATAGTATCCTGCTAAAATGTTGCCGAAGTTACCTGTGGGAACAACAAAATTTATTTTGTCGCCAAGCTTGATTTCAGCGTTTTTGACAAGGTTAGCATAAGCTGAGAAATAGTAAACAATTTGAGGCACCAATCTTCCCCAGTTAATAGAGTTTGCACTTGATAACATAAAGTTATTGCGTGCTAACATTTCGTTGTACTCTGTATCTGTAAAAATCTTCTTAACGCCACTCTGTGCGTCATCAAAGTTACCTACAACTGCCGCAACGTCAACGTTGTTACCCTCTTGTGTTATCATCTGGCGTTTCTGTATATCGCTTACGCCCTCAGCAGGATAGAATACAATAATTCTTGTGCCGTCAACATCCTTAAAACCCTCGAGCGCCGCCTTGCCTGTATCGCCTGATGTTGCTACTAAAATTACAACCTCTTTTGTTTCGCCTGTCTTTTTAATAGACTTTGACAAAAGATGAGGTAAAATCTGCAACGCCATGTCCTTAAACGCACAGGTTGGACCGTGCCAAAGCTCTAAGAAATATACACCGTCGCCTGTTTTATAAACAGGTGCTATCTCATCTGTTTCAAACTTTTCACGATTGTAAGCGCGATTTACGCAATCTGTCAGCTCCTCATCCGTAAAGTCCGTTAAGAAAAGGCCTAAGATTTTTTTAGCTCTTTGATTATATGACATAGATGTTAAACTATTAATTGTATCTATATCGATGTGAGGGATTGTTTCGGGCAGGAAAAGACCTCCGTCAGGGGAAAGTCCTGTCTTTATAGCCATAGCTGATGAAACACTAACATTCACATCTCTTGTACTTTTAAACTGCATGTCGTACCTCCAAAGGAATAATAATCTAAATGATTATACCACAATTAAAGTCTTTTTTCAAGTGCTTCTTTTTCCTCTTCATAACCGGGTTTTCCTAAAAGCGCAAACATGTTTTTCTTATACGCCTCAACGCCGGGCTGATTAAATGGATTAACTCCCAAAATATATCCTGAAATACCGCAGGCTTTTTCAAAGAAATAGATTAGCTGACCTAAGTAATATTCATTGATTTCGGGAATGTTTATAATCATATTCGGAACGCCACCGTCATTGTGAGCAAGAAGTGTTCCTAAAAATGCCTTGTTATTCACAAAGCCCATTGTTTTGCCTGCTAAGAAATTAAGTCCATCAATGTTATCAGGAGTAGCATCAATAACAAGGTCATCGCCTGAGTTTTCAACATTTAAAACTGTCTCAAAAAGCACACGTCTGCCATCCTGAATATACTGTCCCATTGAGTGAAGGTCTGTTGAAAAATCAACACTAGCTGGGAAAATACCCTTGCCGTCTTTGCCTTCGCTTTCGCCGTAAAGCTGCTTCCACCACTCTGCAAAGTAGTGGAGTCTGGGCTCGTAGTTTACCATAATTTCGGTAGACTTACCCTTTTCTAATAATATATTTCTGATAGCAGCATACATATAGCAATCATTGTTGTAAATGTCGCATACTTCATAAGCCTTTGATGCCGCCTGTGCGCCCTCCATAAGCTTATCAATATCAGCACCTGATACTGCAATAGGAAGTAAACCAACTGCAGTAAGTACAGAAAATCTGCCGCCTACATCATCGGGAACAACGAAGGTTTCATAACCTTCTTCGTCTGATAAATTCTTTAATGCACCGCGCGCCTTATCTGTCGTTGCATAAATTCTGTTCTTTGCTTCATCTTTGCCGTATTTTTCTTCTAAAAGCTGCTTAAATACACGGAACGCAATAGCAGGCTCTGTGGTTGTGCCTGACTTTGAAATTACATTTACAGAAAATTCCTTGTCCTTTACGTAATTCACAAGCTGAGCAAGGTATGAGCCGCTAATAGAATTACCTGCAAAGAGTATCTGGGGTGTCTTTCTGTCCTCTTTTGAAAGTAAGTTATAGAAGTTATTTGATAACATATCAATAGCAGCCTTTGCTCCCAAATATGAGCCTCCGATACCTATAACAACCAAAACCTCAGAATCGGCCTTTATTTTATCTGCAGCCGCCTTTATTCTTGAAAATTCTCCTTTATCGTAATCAAAAGGAAGATTCATCCATCCCAAAAAGTCATTGCCTGCGCCTGTGCCTTCAGTCAATGTTTTGTGGGCTTCTGCCACACTCTCTTCCATTGATTTAATTTCTACATCTGTTACAAATCCGCATAGTTTTGAATAATCAAGTGAAATTTTACTCATCAATATTCTCCTTTAATATTTTGTATGTTTATATTTTACCCTATTTTTTCACATTTTGCAACTATAATCCGTTTTTTACAAATTTTATAAAGTTTTTGTGGATTATTTTATCTATCAGTTCTTGACTGTAATTCTCTTTTTTCATTGCTTCAATCAGCTTTAAATAATCTTTTGCACTATGCAAATCCTTTGGGGTTGTATCAATTCCGTCAAAATCAGAGCCTAAACAAATATTATTTTCTGCGCCTAGCGAAAGAGCATAATCAATATGGCGGATTATGCTTTTTATACAGGCTTTCTGCTCATTTTCTTCCAGAAATGTTGGATAAATATTTATTCCCATCAGACCACCGCATTTTATAAGCGCTTTTATCTGGTCATCTTTTAAATTTCTTTTATGCCTGCATTGACTGTAGCAATTTGAATGTGATGCCATAATAGGAGAATTGCTTATCTCTAAAGCATCCCAAAAACCTTTTTGTGAGGCATGAGATACATCAACTATCATATTAAGCTCATTCATTTTCCTTACTACGTTTCTTCCAAAACCAGTAAGACCGATGTCATTTTTTGTGTTTGCACCGCAGATTACATCGTTATCATCATTCCACGCAAGAGTTACGGCACGAACACCAAAATCATAAAATTCCTGCAAATTATCAATACTGCCCTCCAGCGAGCGTGCGTCCTCTAAAGCCAGAATACCGCCGTGATGATTGAAATTTTCAACACTATGCAAATCCAAAATAAGCTCTATATTGTTCCTTTGTAGTACATCTTTTGCTTTGGACAAAATATTCATTGCCCGTTTTTTCGGACTTTTTTCTCCCTTACCTACCCACGCCGCAAAAAACTGAACATAGCTTTTAAAACAGTTCATATCACAAAGGGTAAGCATACAGGTTTTATCGTCAATTCCTGAATTATTGTCAAACCACTTTCCTGCAGTATCACAATGTGTATCTATAATACTATACATATTTTGATAACTCCTATACATAAAATGCGTTTTTAATATGATTTATTTCTTTTATCTTTTGGTTATCAATGTACACTTCTACAATATCAAATGTGAATTCTGCTTCAAGATTTTTCTCCTGTATGTAGGCGCAAGCTGCTTTTATAAGTTTTTTCTGCTTTTGCGCCGTTACAAATTCAGCAGGTGTGCCAAAGCTATCATTTTTTCGTGTCTTTACCTCGACAAAAGCAACATTTTCTCCTTTTTGTGCAATAATATCAATCTCGCCGTAGGTTTTCCGATAATTGCGCTCAAGTATTTTATAGCCGTTTTTCTTCAGGTATTTAGTTGCTGCTGACTCTCCTGCTTTTCCACTGTTAAACATCATTTCTTATCTCCTAAAATTTTGCCTAAGAAAGATATTCTGTGTTCACTACATGGTCCAAATTCCCTTAATTTTTCCGTATGTAATTTGGTGCCGTAGCCTTTATGCTTTGAAAAGCAATATTCAGGGTATTTTTTGTCCAAAACATCAAGGCAATATCTATCACGGGTTACTTTAGCTAAGATTGATGCTGCAGCAATGGATTGACTCTTGGCATCTCCCCCGATGACGCACTCAGTAGGAATTTCAATTCCCTGTGTGCGATTGCCGTCAATCAACACATAGTCAGGCGTAATTTTAAGTCCTTCTACCGCCTGCTTCATAGCGTAAAACGTAGCCTGTAAAATATTATTTTTTTCAATGTAATCCACATCTGCAAAAGCTATTGAGTAGCTGATTGCGTTTTCTATAATTACATCGTAGAGTTTTTCACGTTTTTTTTCAGTTAGCTTTTTCGAGTCATTAATTTCATCCATATAAAAATCAACAGGCAAAATTACTGCAGCAGCGCAAACAGGACCGGCTAAAGGTCCTCTTCCCGCCTCGTCTACACCTGCTAAAATCTTTATGTTTTTTTCTTTAATTTTATCTAAGTCAAACTGGTGAAGGCTCATAGCGTTTCCTCCGGTTTTTCTATGCTTATTCTGCCGATTTTACAGGAGCGGAATTCATCAAGCAATATATTTGATGCTCGCAAGAAATCTATTTCCCCGCCTGATATTACAAAACCGCGCTTTCTTCCGATGTATTCAACTAATTCAAACCCCTGCATTCCCTCTGTATTCTCTAATTTGTAGCGGGCACACAAAAGCTCTCTGTAATTTTCATTCAAAAATTCTGCCAGCTTGCAGGCAAGGAGCTCTACGTCCATAATTTCATCTTTTACTGCCCCTGTGAAAGCAAGGTGTTCGCCCACTCGCTCATCCTCAAATTTTGGCCACAAAATTCCTGGAGTGTCTAATAACTCAATTCCGTTTTTCAGTCTTATCCACTGCTGACCACGTGTAACGCCTGGGCGGTCGCCAACCGTGGCACTGGCCCTTCCTGCAAGGCGATTGATATATGAGGATTTGCCGGCATTAGGAACGCCTGCAACTAAAATTTTAATTGATCTGTTCATTCCCTTGTCTGTATCTTTTGCAATTTTATCCGCCATAACCTGCTTAACAAGGTTAATTGATTCTGCTACGCCCTTTCCCTTTTCACTATCAGCAATGCAGCACATAATGCCGTTGTTTTTATAATATTCAACCCATTTTTTTGTTATTACCTCATCAGCAAGGTCTGATTTATTTAAAACAACTATTCTGGGCTTGCCCTGTGTGATTTTCTCAATATCGGGATTTTTTGAGGACAAAGGTATTCTTGCGTCCAAAATCTCAACTACTACGTCTATCAGTTTTAGTTTATCTTCGATTTGTCTGCGCGTTTTGGTCATATGACCAGGAAACCACTGTATGTTCATAATTAGCTCCTTTTTTATCACAAAAAGGCAAAGTGTTTCCACTTTGCCGAATTAATCTATTTTATTGTTCCTATTTTATCAAAGGGCATAAAGCGAAAAACTGCTTCGCCTATAATTTCCTCATCAGGAATAAGTCCTAATGTTCTGCTGTCAGATGAGCCGTTACGGTTGTCGCCCATTACGAAATAGCAATCCTGCTTGTAGGTTGTTTCGCCCTCTGTGAATTTACCATCCTCAACAAGTGAGCTGCCTTTAATAAAAAGACCTCCCTCTTCCTGTGTAATCTCCACATCGTCTGTTCCTAAGTTTAACTGCATTTCTGCAATTAAAAGGTCAAGACTTGCAACCTCTCCCTTCTTGGGAACTGTCATAGGAAATCTGTAAAGACCGCCTGTGGACGTCTGGAGGGCTGCAATATAGGGCTCTTCTATTTTTTCGCCGTTTACCAAAACGTTAAGACCTGTGTCAAAGGAAATCTCTTCCCCTGGAAGAGCTATAACTCTCTTTACAATATATTTGTCTAAAACTCCAGATTTGATAATTACAATATCCTGTGGCTTCGGCTCGTAGGCTATCTTTCTTACCACCAAGCGTTCGCCGTGATTAAGTGTAGGCACCATAGACTGTCCGTCAACCTGAACAAGCGAAAATAAGAACGTGTTTACAATAAGTGCCAAAACTACCGCCACCGCAATAGATGACACCCACTCATAAAGTTCGCGAGCCCAGCCTTTTTGTCTTGGTTCTTCAATCTCAAGTGACGAATTTTCAACATCCGCATAATCAAAAGAGAGTTCATCGATTTCGTTATTAAATTCTTCAGTTGTTTCTAAAACTTCTTTGTTTTCATTTTCCATAATATCACCTTTTAATAGTTTAAATGGCAAGGGTAATAAACTTACCCCTGCCATTACTATTTGCTAAAAACAATATAGATATTAGAGTCTTTCCTTAACCTTAGCGGCCTTACCAACTCTATCTCTTAAGTAGTAGAGACGTGCTCTTCTTACTTTACCCTTTCTTACCACTTCAATCTTAGCGATTTTGGGTGAATTTACAGGGAATGTTCTTTCAACGCCGATACCGTAAGATAATCTTCTTACTGTAAATGACTTCTGAATACCACCGTGCTGAATTTTGATGATTGTACCTTCAAAAACCTGAATTCTTTCACGGTTACCTTCCTTAACCTTAACATGAACCTTAACTGTTGAACCAACTTCGAGTTCAGGTAAGTCTGTTCTGATTAAGTCTTTGGTTAAATCTTTAACTAAATCCATTATGAGTTTCCTCCTCCCCATCTTAGACGTTCATTCGTAAAATTCATACCAGAGGACCGCCCGTAATACATAAACAACTAAAAAATTGCTTATTCGCAATATTTCACATCAATAGATTATAATACAACTTTTTGGAAAAATCAAGTGTTTTTTTATTATTTTTGTAAATTTTCTGCTTATTTATCTAAATTTTTGTGTGAAAGTTCTGCAATTCGGTCTGTTTCTTCTCTTTCTACCGTAGTTTTGGCATTTTTCTTTAAGTGTATTAAATATTCGATATTACCCTCAGGGCCTTTTATGGGCGAATAATCAAGACCTAAAACCCCAAATCCATTTTCCGTCACAAAATCGTAGATTCCCGCTACAACCTCCTTGTGTACAGCAATATCTTTGACAACGCCTTTTTTGCCTACTTTTTCCTTTCCTGCTTCAAACTGCGGTTTAATTAATGCTACCACTTCTCCGTCATCTTTTAAAAGGTTATACGCCACAGGAAGAACAAGTCTTAAAGATATAAATGCAACGTCAACTGATGCAAAATCCAAAGGCTCGCCTATATCATCAAGCGTTACATACCTTATGTTGGTTCTTTCCATATTGATAACACGCTCATCACAGCGCAATTTCCACGCAAGCTGTCCGTAGCCTACGTCAACTGCAAAAACCTTAGATGCCCCATTTTGCAGCATACAATCGGTAAACCCACCTGTTGATGCACCTATATCCATACAGACTTTATTGTCTAGTGATACGTCAAATGCACTCATTGCTTTTTCGAGCTTTAAGCCGCCACGGCTTACATATTTCAGCTCGCCACCACGTACCTCAACCTTTTGGGTTTCAGAAATCATAGTGCCTGCTTTGTCTTCTTTCTGGTTGTCAACAAAAACCACACCTGCCATAATCAAAGCCTTTGCCTTTTCCCTGCTGGGTGCTAGTCCTTGTTCAGTTATGTAAGTGTCAAGCCTTATTTTTGCCAAGTTTTTTCATTCCTTTTTTGTAATAGTCGCATACTGTATTCATTCCGCATTCAGGACATTTAGGTCTGCGCGCTATGCATATCGCTCTGCCGTGTTCCACTATCTGGTGGCAAAATAGCGCACCGTACTCAGTGGGTATGATTTTCCTTAAATCCATTTCTATTTTAGTAGGGTCTGTGTTTTTTGTCAAGCCTAAAAGGTTTGTTATTCTCTTGCAATGTGTATCTACCACGATACAAGGCTTACCGAAAACATCGCCTAACATCAGGTTTGCTATTTTTCTGCCTACACCAGGGAGGGCGATTAATTCCTCCATTGTGTCGGGAACTATGCCATTGTGCTTTTCAAGCAAGGCATTTGCACAGGCTACAATGTTTTTTGCCTTGTTTCTAAAAAATCCCGTAGAGCGTATTAATTCCTCCACATCTTTTACATCAGCTTCTGCAAAGGATTTTACTGTGGGATATTTTTTAAAAAGTGCAGGTGTGACCATATTAACACGAGCATCTGTGCATTGCGCAGCTAATATCGTTGCCACCATAAGTTGAAAAGGGTCATCATAATCAAGAGTACAGGGAGCGTCGCCATAGGTCGAGTCCAAATATTCTTTTATTTTTAATACTTTTTCTTTTTGGGTCATTATCGCACCGCCTCTTTGTACTCATAGGTAACCTCTCTACCATTTACTGTAACAAGCACATATTTAACATAGGACACACTTGTTCCTTCTAATGCAATACTGGGAAAAACTCCTGCAGTATTAACGTATCTCACATTGTTTTCAATGGTATTTTTATTCACAAATCCACCGCCAAACACATACACATTTTTGCCTTTGGCTGCTTCTTCTAATGCTGATTTAAAGAGCTTTATTTCTGTTTCGTTCTGCGAAATATAATTTCTGTCCAAAAACACAAACAGGTTTTTACCGCTTGATTTTACGTCATTTAAAAATGCAGTCCACACATTTGCGTCGCCGTTATAGATATTTCCGTCCACATTAGGAAGCGTAATAAATGTATCGCCGTTCTTTGTTACACAACTATACTCCTTTGCAGTGGCGTATGTTTCCTCAATATGAGAAAGTGTATCTTTATTTACATCCGCACCTAAAACATACTGAAAATCGCTTGACTGTTTCATTTTGATTGTCGCTCTGTTCATAATGAATTTATCAAACATTGTATCGGGATTTCTCGTGTTCCCAAAAACCGCAAAACGATAACCGCCATTATCAAGCTCCGCCGATTTGTTCTGTGTATCTTCAATTTTTACATTTTCTATTGAACCGATTTCAGTAGCTCCGTCAACAAGCACCTGCATATTTGCAGTAATTCCGTCAATTTGCGCCGTAACGTGAGCCGCTCCCTGTGATATTGCTTTAATTTTTCCGTTTTCTACCTCAACACATGGCGCAGACGATGTCATTGTAATCTCTGCAGTATCAAGATATGCCATTCTGCCCTCTGGATCCTTTGCAATCAACACAGGTGCATAGCTTTTACCTGATGTAAGGGCAATTTTATCCTGTTCAAAATAAATTTCTGCAGCTTTTTCCAAAACTGTGACTGTAGCTTCTGCAGTCAGTCCCATACAGTAAGCTGTAATTGTTGCTTTACCTGCTTTTTGGGGAATAAGTATGCCGTCTTTTATAGTACCGTTGTCAGTTTTATAAATAATAGTTTTGTCAACGTTAACCTCACGGTCATATTCGTCAATTCCATATATTAAAACCTTTGCACTGTAACCGCTAAAAGCATACTCAGGCGATGTTAATTTTATCTGTTCCAAATCAGCGTTATCATCAATCGTGGTAGTGATACCTACTGAATTTGTTACATTACGCAAAGAGCCGTCAGAGAGAGTGTTTAACACCTTTTGCTCGCCCATTATATCCGCTACCATAGTACTTGAGCCGCCGCCGTCAAAGTTAAGCGCAGTATAGCAACCTATTTCTGCCATAAGTTCCGCCAGCTCTGTCTGAGTCATACCTCGTGCATCATTGCGTCTTCCGTCCAAAACAACTAATGTAACCTTTGTACCTGTTTTGTCAAGTCCTATTGCAGTTCTCGGGTTTCTGCCTGTCACATTGTGAGAAAATTCAGTCTGCGCAACGCCATTGCGCACCAAAACTGCTCCGCCGCCTACTGCTGTTTCGATTTTTTTGTAATCAGGCGCAGACACTATATCAACCGATATTTTGTCGCCCACATTCACATTATCAAGTAAAAACGTATTAAAAGACATATGCGCCGACAAAACATATCCCCCCTCAGGGATAGTAATAGGCTCCGCTTCGGTAACTTTTTCCAAAACCATGCCATTTTTGTCAACAGATACCTCAATTACACCGCCAACTGAACCTACTGATTTTTCTGCCCAGTCATTTGTGTACATTACGATGCCGGTCAAATCGTCATATTTATTAATAAGCTTTACCTTGTCCTGCATACCGTTTGCAGCAGTGAGAGTAATATCAAAAGTAAATGCATCTATATTAAATCCATTTTCCCCAAAGGCTTTGTAAAGGGTGCTCATACTTTCTACAACAGACGCGGAAGAATAGAGCTTGCCGTCACGAATCTCAACACCTACAGCACTGCCTCTGCCCGCCTCTCCCCTCTTTGCCGCAAAAAAATCTGCGTTTACAGCCACTACTGTATCGTTATTTTTGGCAGCAGAAAGGGTGTTTTCTGTGTAGCTTTCGCCCTTTTGATTTTTCAGTATTTCAAGACTTAAATGTTTTTCGCTCAAATCAGCAGTCACTATGTGTATATCCTGCCAGCCTGAGGAATATAGTCCTTTGATATTCTTATATGTCACACCGGTTATCAGTGTTTTTTCTTCTGTTATGTCAACTACATGTGCTGCACACACTGTAGTTATCATCATTATAAAGACAAATAAAAATGAGAGTATTTTTTTCATAGTCCCTCCTACTCTATATACTTCCAACCGCTGATTCCTGATTTTTGTATTGCGGTAAACAAGCGATTGCGAAAGCCGTGGTTTTCCCTTTCCAGTTTCCACACAAGGTCGTGGGCGTACTGACGTTTTGTGTTTTTATCAGCCGGGCAACTGTTTTTTACAACAGGTAAATTATTGTTTTCAGCGTATCTTCTTATGTCACTTTCTTCTGTGTAAATAAAAGGACGAAGAACCGTTACCTCCATGCGCTCCAAATATGTAACAGGCGAAAAGGTATTCATTCTCCCCTCATAAATAAGACTTAAAAAGTACGTGTTTAAAACATCATCAAAATGGTGTCCGTAAACTACTTTGTCAATGTTTCTCGACTTTACAGCCGCACACATAGCACCACGTCTTAATTTTGCACAAAGCGAACAGGGATTTTCTTCTTTTCTTATGTCAAATACAATCTGCTTTATGTCTGTGTGCTCGATATGGTATGGTATATCAATTTCTTCACAAAGCTTTTCAATGGGCGAATAATTCATATCAGAAAAACCCAAATCTATTGTTACTGCTTCTAAGTGAAATTTCTTGGGATAAAACCGTTGTAGATTTTTCATAGCTAAAAGTGCTACCAAAGAGTCCTTGCCGCCTGACACGCCTACAGCTATTCTGTCGCCCTCTTCTATCATATTGTAATCTTCAACTGCACGCCGCAGTCTGCTTAAGATTTTTTTCATAAAAATCTCCATTCCACCGCCATACATCGGCACAAATAGTAATTAAAATTCTCTTATCTGTATGGCAAGGAATGATAAGAGATTTTTACGCCCATGTGCGTTTTTCGAGCGAATGCGAAGAAAATTTCGCACGGGCAATTAAATCCGCCAAAGGCTTTAACGTGAAAGGAACTTTCAAGTTAATTCTCCTCAAGTTTATGCTATTAGTATACCACTTTTGGCTTATTTTTTCAACTTTATTTTGTTTTTTACATAATTAGTCTTTATTTTGGTAAATAAGTGTATAATACAATTGATGTAATTTCTTTTTGGAGGTATTAATGAGTATATTTAATGTTTTTACCCTTTTGGGGGGACTTGCCATTTTCATATATGGTATGAATCTTATGGGCGAAGGTTTGGAAAAGCGCTCAGGCGACAAGTTGAAAATCATTTTGGAACACCTTACCTCAAGCCCTATTAAAGGACTTATTTTAGGTATAGTGGTTACCGCGGTTATTCAGTCATCATCTGCTACCACCGTTATGGTTGTAGGTTTTGTAAACTCAGGTATTATGAATCTTACTCAGTCCATCGGCGTGTTGATGGGTTCAAACATCGGTACCACAATGACTGCCTGGATTTTGAGTTTAACAGGCATTGAGGGCGAGAGTTTTTTGATTCAGCTTATTAAGCCGTCTACATTTGCGCCTATCTTAGCTTTTATCGGCGTCGTATTTACTATGTTTTCAAAATCTGAAAACAAGAAAAACACAGCACTTATTTTAATTGGCTTTGCAATACTTATGACAGGTATGGACTTAATGTCGGTTGCTGTTGAGCCATTATCAGAAAGCGAAGCCTTCCAGAGAACACTTATTTTGTTTGAAAACCCGATTTTAGGTGTTTTGGTAGGTACTTTGCTTACTTCAATTATACAGAGTTCTTCGGCATCTGTAGGTATTTTGCAGGCTCTATCACTTTCAACACCTATTTCCTTTGCAACTGCTATACCGATTATCCTCGGTCAGAATATTGGTACAACAGTTACGGCGCTTTTGTCCTCAATTGGCACAAACAGAAACGCAAGGCGTACTGCAGTTCTTCACTTTTTGATTAAGGTTATCGGTGTTGTAGTATTCCTTATTCCTTTTTATGTAATACAGGTTACAGTAGGTTTTGATTTTTTAGGCGACAACGTTACTCCTGCAAGCATTGCCATTTTCCACACAATATTCAACCTTATTTCAACGCTGGTGTTGTTCCCATTCTGCAAGCAGCTTGAAAAGCTTGCATATCTTGTTATCAAGGATACAGACACGGCAGAAGAAGTACAGTTGCTGGATGAACGTCTTATCTCTACACAGTCAATCGCTATTGCCCGTGCAAAGAAAGTTACAATCGATATGGCACATATTTCTCACGAAAGTGTATTGTTAGCTCTGAGATTAATGCAGGAATATAACCAGGAAACAGTAGATAAGCTCTACGAAATGGAAGAAAAAGTTGATAACTATGAGGACAAGCTTGGAACATATCTTGTAAAGATTTCACGCGAAAGTCTCAATACGGATGATGCTCACACAGTATCAACATTACTTCATACAATTGGTAACTTCGAGCGTCTGAACGACCACGCAATAAATATTGTAAAGGTTGCAAAAGAACTGCACGATAAAAATCTTTCCTTCTCCAGTGCTTGTTCTAAAGAAATTAAAGTAATCACTGATGCCTTAATTGAAATTATGGACATAACTACAGAATCTTTTGTAAATAACGATTTAGAAAAAGCAAAGTATGTAGAACCCTTGGAACAGTTAATTGACAAGCTCAATATCAAGATGAAAAACAGACACATTATGCGTCTTCAACAGGGCGAATGTTCTATTGAAGCAGGCTTTGTTTTCTCAGATTTACTTACAAACTACGAGCGTGTGGCTGACCACTGTTCTAACATTGCTGTTTGTCTTATTGAGGTTGCAAACGATAGCTTTGAAACCCACGAATATTTAAGCCATGTAAAATTCGATGGCGAAAACAATTTTGTAGAAAGATACGAAGAATACAAAAAGAAATACATTATTTAACAAAAGAAGCGCCCTAAGGGCGCTTCTTTTGTTAACAATTTTACTTTTTTGTAAACACTGCTCCTTTTTTCTTGATTATTACAATTTGTAGCAGTAAAATTAAAATCAAGAAAGGTAGGATAATTTATGCGCAACTTTTTGGCAAATTTTAATTACAAACTACGGTATTTTATGCGTGGCAGATATGGTCTTGACATATTATCACGAACGGCCATTGTCGTTGCTTGTATTTTGCTTGTTATTTCATCTTTGTTCGGTATACCGATACTTTATTTCCTTTCCTTGCTTTTTCTATTCTGGGGATATTATCGATGTTTTTCGAGAAATTTAGATAAGCGCGGACGTGAACTTTGCAAATATTTGAATATAAAAAACAAAATTGTTGTTAAAATCAACAGATGCAAGAAAATGTTTGCAGAACGCCACACCCACAAATTCTTCAAGTGTCCCAAGTGTGGCACATATTCACGAGTACCCAAAGGCAAGGGTAAAATAAAAATTACCTGCGGTGTGTGTAAAACAGAAATGATAAAGCGAACATAAAATAAAAGAGCCTAATGGCTCTTTTATTTTATATATTCATCTTTTAATTTGTGAAGAGCCTCGATGTAGCCTTTTTTTCCATGTCCACAAATCTGAAAAGCGCATACAGGCTCAATAACCGAAGTATGTCTGAATTCTTCACGCTTGTGAATATCAGACAGATGCACCTCTGCCACAGGAAGCATAACTGTTTCGATAGCATCGCGTATAGCGTAGCTATAGTGAGTATATGCTCCTGCGTTTAAGATTATAGCATCCATTTTTTTGTAACATGAGTGAATACAATCAATAATTGCTCCTTCGCTGTTTGACTGAAAGCATTCTATCTCAAACTCTAAAGATTTTGCTTCTTCTGCTACCATTCTTTCAATGTCTGCAAGTGTGTCTGTACCGTAAATTTCAGGAGGTCTTACACCTAACATATTAAGGTTCGGACCGTTTATTAACATTATTTTTCCGTACATAATGCCACCTCTGCTATTCATTTAAGTAAAGAATACTCTTGGCGTGTTCCACTTCCTTATCAGAAGGAGGTTTTACATCCTTCAGCGAGTAGTCGATGCCCAGCTTTTCCCATTTTGGCTTACCAAAGGAATGATAAGGAAGAATTTCTATCTTTTCAACTGTTTTTAAGCTATCAACAAGCTCTTTAATTTTGGTTAAAGACTCATCACTTCCTGTAACCCCTGGAACTAAAACGTGTCTTATCCACATAGGTTTGCCGATATCTGAAAGATAGCGAGCAAATTCAATTATATTCTCATTTGAATGACCTGTCAGTTCCCTATGGGCCGAACTTTCAAACTCTTTTATATCAAGCATTACAAGGTCTGTAACCTCTAAGAGCTTTTGGAATTTTTCGTCATCTTTATTCCACGGCTGAGCTGATGTATCAAGCGTAGTATGTATACCTGCTTTTTTTGCCAAGGTAAACAGTTCTGTGACAAACTCAGCCTGAAGCATAGGCTCGCCGCCTGAAACTGTAATTCCTCCGCCGTTTTTCCAGTATGCTTTGTATCTTAAGGCTCTTTTAACAAGCTCCGAAGCTTCATACTGTTCCCCTACTGTCATTGCCCATGTATCAGGATTATGGCAGTATTTACATCTCATAGCGCAACCCGATAAAAATGCGATAAATCTCACACCAGGACCATCTACAAGACCAAAGGTTTCTATAGAATGAACGTAACCTTTCATCGATTTCATACCTCTCTGTAAAAAGTATGCACCCTATTCACAAGAATAAGGTGCATAGAAATTTTAGTTAATTACATTGATTCGTGGCAGGTACGAGCGATAACGTCTAACTGCTGTTCGCGTGTTAAGTCGATGAACTTAACTGCGTAGCCTGATACACGGATCGTAAAGTTTGCGTATTCTTCTTTTTCGGGATGTTCCATAGCATCTAATAACTTATCCTTACCGAATACGTTAACGTTTAAGTGGTGAGCACCCTGATCGAAGTAACCATCTAAGATGTTAACTAAGTTGTTTGTACGCTCTGCTTCATCATGACCTAAAGCTTCAGGGCTGATTGTCTGAGTATTAGAAATACCATCAAGTGCCCAGTGATAAGGTAATTTTGCAACAGAGTTGAGTGATGCAAGCAAACCATTCTGTTCAGCGCCGTAAGCGGGGTTAGCACCAGGTGATAAAGGAGCGCCTGCTTTTCTGCCGTTAGGCATATCAGCTGTAGCCTTACCATATACAACGTTTGATGTAATTGTAAGGATAGATGTTGTAGGTTCAGAATCTCTGTATGTGTGATGCTTTTTGATTAAGCTTACAAACTTTTCAAGTAACCAAACAGCGATATCATCAGCACGGTCATCATCGTTGCCGTATTTGGGGAAGTCGCCTTCGATTTCAAATGACTTGGCAATGCCTGTTTCTTCATCACGTACAACCTTAACTTTTGCGTATTTAATAGCACTAAGTGAGTCAACAACGTGTGAGAAGCCTGCAATACCTGTAGCAAATGTACGACGTAAATCTGTATCAATTAACGCCATTTCAGCTGCTTCATAGTAATATTTATCGTGCATATAATGGATAGCATTCAATGTATGAACATAAAGCTTTGCAAGCCATTCCATCATAGCCACATACTTTTCGATAACTTCATCGTAATCAAGATATTCGCTTGTAATAGGACAGTATGCAGGTCCAACCTGTTCTAAAGTCTTAGCATCCTTACCACCGTTGATAGCATAAAGTAAGCACTTAGCAAGGTTAGCACGAGCACCGAAGAACTGGATTTCTTTACCTGTCTGTGTTGCAGATACGCAACAGCAGATAGAATAGTCATCGCCCCAAACGGGTTTCATTACATCGTCGTTTTCATACTGTACTGAACTTGTACGGATTGAAACTTCAGATGCATACTTCTTGAAGGTTTCAGGAAGTGCTGATGAGTAAAGAACTGTTAAGTTCGGCTCAGGAGCAGGACCCATGTTCTCTAATGTATGCAAGAAACGGTAGTCTGTCTTTGTAACCATTGAACGACCGTCCATACCGATACCGCCAACTTCAAGTGTTGCCCAAACAGGGTCGCCTGAGAAGAGCTGATTGTAATCGGGTGTACGAGCGAATTTAACCATACGGAGCTTCATTACAAAATGGTCAACCATTTCCTGTGCCTGAGCTTCTGTGATGATACCAGCATCGATATCACGCTTAAAGTAGATATCCAAGAATGTTGAAACTCTACCTACGCTCATTGCAGCGCCATTCTGTGTTTTGATAGCAGCTAAGTATCCGAAGTATAACCACTGAATAGCTTCTTTAGCATTCTTAGCAGGCTGTGAAATATCATAGCCGTAGCTTGCTGCCATTGTCTTCATATCTTTTAAAGCCTTAAGCTGCATTGCAACTTCTTCACGAGCACGCAATACACTGTCGCGCATACTTGTTTCGCCGCAAGCAACCATATCCTTCTGCTTCTGCTCGATAAGGAAATCAATACCATATAAAGCTACACGACGGTAGTCACCTACGATACGTCCACGAGCATATGCGTCCGGAAGACCAGTAATAATCTTGTTGTGTCTTGCCTTCTTCATTTCAGGTGTGTATACATCAAATACTGCCTGGTTGTGTGTACGGCAATACTCTGTAAAAATTCTGCCAAGTTCAGGATCAGGTGTGTAACCGTTTGTTTCACAAGCCTTCATAGCCATTTTGATACCACCAAAAGGCATAAATGCACGCTTTAAGGGTTTGTCTGTCTGAAGACCTACAACCTGTTCCAAATCCTTCATGCTTTCATCAATATATCCGGGAGCATGTGATGTGATTGTAGATACAACGCTTGTATCCATATCAAGTACGCCGCCCTTAGCTCTTTCTTCCTTCTGGAGTTCCTGCAATCTGCCCCAAAGCTTGTTTGTTGCGTCTGTAGGCTCTGCCAAGAATGACTGGTCGCCTTCATAAGGTGTGTAGTTTTTCTGGATGAAGTCACGGACATTTACTTCCATCTTCCAGATGCGACCGTTAAAACCTTCCCACTGTTTAAAGTCTACCATGTTTTTTCCTCCTCCTCATAGGTGCGTTTCCAGCTTATATACATACATATATAGGCCTTCCTACCATATCCTCAAACATTCTAACACAACATATTCCGTTTGTCAATGATTTAAACTGTAAAATTTTATATAAAAAACACATATTTTTGTCACTGAAAAACTATTATAATGTTACAATGCTTAATATTTAATAGGAAACTTCTACAACCGGATATATATAAGTTATAACGTCGCCTTAAAAAATAATAATAATTATTATTTTCAGTTTTATTATATGTGAAAATTTTTCCTTTGTCAAGTGTTTTTTTAATTTTTTTAAAAAGATTGACATTTATTTTTTCTTGTGTTAAAATATCCCTATCACTCCATGAGGGAGTAGCAAGCGCAAAAGCGTAGCAAGTCAACATCCTGACCATTTTACGGTCTGGCTTGTTTTAAATTGCGAGACTCATGTATATACGCTATACATGTGTCTTATAATGTTTCAGAAGATAAGTATGGCGCACGCCATACTTTTTTTGTTTGGAGGATTTATGGATTTAGGATTAAGTTTTTTTATAAACAGCACACTTTTAGGTGTAGGTCTTGCTATGGACGCTTTTTCTGTTTCTATGGCAAACGGGTTAAATGAGCCTTTTATGAAGAAAAGAAAGCTTTTTTCCGTTGCCGGTGTTTTTGCATTTTTTCAGGCTTTGATGCCCATTATCGGTTGGGTGTGTATACACACAATAGTGAATTTCTTTAAGGCATTTGAAAAGCTTATTCCGTGGATTGCCCTCGTTCTTTTGTGTTACATAGGCGGCAAGATGTTAATTGACGGAATTAAAAACAAAGATGAATATCACGAGCCTGTAAAATTAGGAATAACATCACTTTTAGTACAGGGTGTTGCAACCTCAATTGACGCATTGTCCGTCGGCTTTACTATTGCAGATTACGACTTCTCTACCGCTCTTTTTGCCGCATTAATTATTGCTGTGGTAACATTTATCATTTGCTTTGCCGGACTTGAAATCGGCAAAAAATTTGGCACAAAGCTTTCTAACAAAGCACAGCTCTTAGGCGGTACTATTTTAGTCGCTATCGGCTTGGAGATTTTTATTACGGGAATTATTAAATAATAAATATATTTTTACAAGAGGTGTTTTTATGAGTTTCCTATTGGAAGGTTTTTATGATGTAACCTGGCAGAAATGTGTTATGTATGCAGTGGGTATTCTGCTCATTTATCTCGCTATCAAAAAGCAGTATGAGCCTTCACTCCTTTTGCCTATGGGTTTCGGCGCAATCTTAGTTAATCTTCCCCTATCAGGCGTAGTAAACTACGAAATGGCAGGTATCGGCGAGGTTGCAGGTATTATTGAATGGCTTTACGACATTGGTATTCACGCATCAGAAGCAATGCCCCTTTTACTTTTTATCGGCATTGGTGCAATGATTGACTTCGGTCCGCTGCTTTCAAACCCCAAGATGTTTTTATTCGGCGCCGCTGCACAGTTTGGTATTTTCTTCGTAGTAGCCGCTGCAGTAATCTTAGGCTTTGATTTAAAAGACGCAGCCTCTATCGGTATCATTGGTGCCGCTGACGGTCCCACATCAATCCTTGTTTCACAGGTGTTAAAGTCAAACTATGTAGGTCCTATCGCAGTTGCGGCATATTCCTATATGGCGTTGGTACCCATCATTCAGCCCGCCGTTATCAAGGCTACAACAACAAAGAACGAACGCAAAATCAGAATGCCCTACAACCCTGCTAATGTTTCAAAGGGACTTCGTATTGCATTCCCCATTATTGTTACATTTATTGCAGGCTTTGTAGCTCCTCAGTCAGTATCCTTGGTAGGCTTTTTGATGTTTGGTAATTTAATCCGCGAGTGTGGCGTGTTGAACACTCTTTCTGACGCAGCACAAAATATCTTAGCAAACCTTGTAACACTCCTTTTGGGTATTACAATTTCTTTCAGTATGAGAGCTGAACAGTTCGTAAACGTACAGACACTTCTTATTATGGGACTTGGTCTTATAGCTTTCGTATTCGACACAGCAGCAGGCGTGTTCTTTGCAAAAATCTTAAACCTTTTCTCAAAGAACAAAATGAATCCTATGGTTGGCGCTGCAGGAATTTCTGCTTTCCCCATGTCTGCGCGTGTTGTACAGAAATTAGGTTTAGAAGCTGACTCACAGAACCACTTACTTATGCACGCAGTAGGTGCTAATGTTTCAGGTCAGATAGCATCAGTACTAGCTGGAGGTATGATTTTAAATCTTATCCCTCAGATGATTAAATAAGGAGGCAGACAACTATGACAAACCTTTTAGCATCAATCGGTTATTTCGTTGCGGATAAAGTTAATATTGCAGACCTTGGCAGCGCTTTCAAGCTTATGGGACAGGGTATGCTGGGCATTTTTGTAGTTATGGCTGCCATTGCTTTAATTGTGTATCTGCTTACAAAAATTCCCACAAAAAAATAATTATTAGGGCGCTATACGCCCTGATTTTTTTACATTTTATTCACACCCACGACACATAATAATGGTAATATGTAGTCATAAAATTTTTAGGAGGATGTAAATTGCTATTTTATGAGCAACCAAAAGAAGAGGTCTTAAATCACTTTAACACGAAAGAAGCAGAAGGTCTAAGCACCGCTCAGGTAAGTGAATTAAGAAACAAATTCGGAGAAAATAAGTTAAAGGAAAAGAAGAAAAAATCTACATTACAGCGCTTTTTGGACCAGTTCCGCGATGTTATGATTTTAATTCTAATAGCAGCGGCTATCATTTCATTTGTGGTAGCCTGCGTTGAGCGCAATCCCAAGGAATTCTTTGAGCCTGCTCTTATTCTGTTAATCGTAATACTAAACGCTGCAATGGGTGTAGTTCAGGAAAGTAAAGCTGAAAAAGCACTGGACGCTTTAAAGAATATGAGCGCACCGCACGCACGCGTTATCCGCGACGGCGAAGAAAGCGTGGTTGACGCATCACTGCTGGTTCCCGGAGATATTGTAAAGCTTGAAGCCGGCGATTTTGTACCAGCTGATGCAAGGCTTTTAAAAAGCGTGAGCTTAAAGAGCGAAGAATCGGCATTAACCGGCGAATCTGTTCCTTCAGAAAAAGATGCAGACGCAGATGTTAAAAGCAACGCACCCTTAGGCGACCGCAGCAATATGGTCTTTTCGGGATGCAGCATAACCTACGGCACTGCAACCGCAGTAGTTACTGCTACAGGTATGGACACAGAAATGGGTAAAATTGCAAACCTTTTGGACACAGAATCAGAAACCCAGACTCCTCTGCAGCAAAAGCTAGCGCAATTAGGTAAATACTTAGGTATAGTTGCAATTTTAGCCTGTGTGATTATTTTCATTGTAGGTATTGCTAACGGCATTCCTGTGCTTGAGATATTTATGACTGCAGTATCATTGGCAGTTTCTGCAATTCCTGAGGGATTACCTGCCATTGTAACTATTGTTTTATCTATCGGCGTACAGAGAATGGTTAAGAAAAATGCTCTTATCCGCAGGCTCCCTGCAGTAGAAACTCTTGGCAGTGCAAGCGTTATCTGCTCTGATAAAACAGGCACACTGACCCAAAACAAAATGACATTGGTAAAAGCTTATGTTGACGGCATAGAAAATATTGAGTATATAAGCGATGACTGCACAGAGCCCACGAAAAATCTCTTGCTTATGGGTGCATTGTGTTGCGACGGTTCAGTAACTTTTACCGACGGAAAAGAAAAGCATATCGGCGACCCTACGGAAACCGCAATTGTTCTTGCCGCACACAAAAACGGTATGGAAAAAGACTCTATTAACGATAAATATCCCAGAATTGCAGAAATCCCATTTGATTCTGACAGAAAGTTGATGACAACAGTTAACGTCTTTGACAACAAAAACGTAGTAATCGTAAAAGGTGCTTTTGACGTTATGGCATCACGCTGCATTGCAGGCGACTTAGACACAGCAAAAGCTATAGCTGAGCTTATGAGCAAGGACGCTCTGCGTGTGCTTGCCGTGGGCTACAAAATAATAGATGAAGTTCCTGATGAACCCATATCGGACGAATTGGAAAACGGTCTTACCTTCTTAGGTCTTGTGGGTATGATAGACCCGCCGAGACCCGAAGCTAAAGAAGCTGTTAAGGTTTGCCGCGGTGCAGGTATAAAGCCTGTTATGATTACAGGTGACCACGTTGTGACTGCATCTGCAATTGCAAAAGAGCTCGGAATATTAGAAGAGGGCGATAAGGCAATTACGGGCGCAGAGCTTGATGAAATGACAGATACAGAGCTTGACGCTCAGGTGGAAAACATCTCTGTTTATGCAAGAGTTTCCCCCGAAAACAAAATAAGAATTGTAAAAGCTTGGCAGCGCAAGGGTCGTGTTGTTTCAATGACAGGCGACGGCGTAAACGACGCGCCCGCCTTAAAAGCCGCCGATATTGGCTGCGCTATGGGTATCACAGGCACAGATGTAGCAAAAGGCGCTGCTGATATGACTTTGACCGACGACAACTTTGCGACAATTGTTGACGCAGTTCGTGAAGGTCGCGGAATATACGCCAACATCAAAAAGGTTGTAGGCTTCCTGCTTGGCACAAACATAGGCGAAGTTATAACGGTTTTCCTCGCTATGATTATGTGGCACAAGGCTCCGTTTTTGTCTATGCAGCTTTTGTGGATTAACTTAGTTACCGACAGTTTACCTGCGATAGCACTGGGTATGGAGGATGTGGAAGCTGATGTTATGGAGCGCCAGCCAAAACCCAAAAACGAGGGAATATTCGCAAACGGTTTAGGAGTGCGTGTTGTGCTTCAGGGATTTATGTTTGCTATTCTTAGCCTTACAGGCTTTGCTTTGGGCGAAAGAGCAACAGGAACAGTTGCAGGCGGTCAGACACTGGCATTTATGGTATTGGCGCTTTCTCAGGTTGTACAGAGCTTTAATATGAGGTCTGAACACTCACTGTTTGAAACAGGAATATTTACCAACAAAAAGCTGAATGGCGCTACTGGTATTTCAGTTCTTTTAGTGTTGCTTGTTATGTTTACACCTTTAAGAATTGCTTTCGGCTTAGAATTACTTCCCTTCCGCCTTTACTTGATCGGTCTGATATTGATTATCATTCCTACGATTGTTATGGAAGGTTCAAAAAGAATAGGATTGATTAAAAAGAAACAATAAAAGTGCCCTCCTAAGAGGGCACTTTTATTGTTTGGGAATTCTTACTTTAAAGGCGCTTCCCTTTCCTAATTCACTTTGTACTGATACAAAGCCTTTATGAGCTTTCACTATCCATTTTACCATAGATAGCCCAAGTCCCATTCCCACTTCATTCTTTGTTGTTCGGGATTGCTCTGCCTGATAGAACCGCTCCCATATTTTAGGCACATTTTCCGCCGCTATCCCTATTCCTTCATCCGCAACCGAAAATACCACATCTTTTTCTGTTTCGTTAAGAGAAACGGTTATTTTGCGCCCATTGCCGCTATACTGGTACGCATTTGATATAAGATTAATAAAAACTCTTGCAAAATGGTCACGGTCAATATTTGCAATGACATTTTCCTTTATATTTCTTATAAGCTCAATGTGGGTATCTCGTATTTCCTCCTGTTCGTCGCAAACAAAGGTCAAAAGCTCCGATACGTCAGTTTCTTCAAAATTTAGTTTTACTGTGTTCTTATCCATTCTGGAAATCATCAAAAGCTCTGATATAAGCTTTGACATTTTATCCGCCTGACGCCTGATGGAGTTTGCTGATTCTTTGTAGTCTGTCTCATCCTTCGCGCACTCCTCCATATATTCACACTCGGAAAGAATAACAGCAACAGGCGTTCTCAGCTCGTGAGAAGCGTCCGAAGTAAACTGCTTTTCCCTTTCGAATGTCCTTTCGATTTTGTCAAGCATTGTATCAAAGGTATTTGCAAGGCTGGATATTTCGTCCTTTCCCCTGCCTATATTTATTCTTCTTGAAAGGTCTGTACTTTCCGAAATTTCCTGAGCGGTACGGCTTATTTTGTTCACAGGAACAAAGGCACGGCTAATTATCAGGTATCCGCCTGCCGAAGCAAATAAAATCAATATAGCAGTAAGAATTATATTGTTTTTGGTTACTGTTTCTACGGCGTAGCTTTCGTCAGTTACCGATATGACACCTCTTAACCAGTAAATCTCTTCACTTCGTGGAGTTCTTATTTCTTTGTCATATATATAGTACTTGTTTCCGTCGCATATTTTCTCAGTAAGCTCAGTCATAAAGCCTGTATTTTCCCCTAAATCAAATGGCATCTGTCCGTTTATGATATTTCCATCAGTGCCATATACTATCATATGTACACCCTGCTCATAGAAAGGAAATCTGCGTTGTGCCGATTCATGTCGCATAGGCGGAAACGGCATCATAATATGACGCGAATTTTCCTCAACAGTACGCACAACGCGCGCCTTTACATCCCGCTCTATCATATCACGGCTTATGGAAATCATCGCTGTTAAAACAATAACAGAGGTTATAATCATAACAAGGGTGTACCAGAGAGTTACTTTCAGCTTAACCGATATTTTCATTGCGTTTCCTCCCTCAGTACATATCCCTTTCCTCTTATGGTATGGATAAGCTTTGATTTATGCGAATCATCTATTTTTTTACGTAGGTATCTGATGTACACATCTATTACATTTGTTCCACCCTCGTAGTCGAAATTCCAAACGTGGTTTTCTATTTTTTCTCTGGAAAGGACAATATCCTTATTTCTTATCAGATACTCTAAGATGTCAAACTCCTTGGCTGACAGAGAAATCTCCTTACCTGCTCTTGTTACAATATGTGATTTTGTATCCATCACAAGGTCGCCGGCTGTAAAAATGTTGGTGGCGTTTCCTGAGGTTTTTCTGGTCATAACTCGTATACGGGCCAAAAGCTCCTGAAAAGCAAAAGGCTTAACTAAATAGTCGTCTGCCCCTGCGTCTAATCCCTCTACTCTGTCTTCTATTGCATCTTTTGCCGTAAGCAAAAGCACCGGTGTTACGTTTCCTTTATTTCTTATGGTTTTTAAAACCTCTATACCTGAAATTTTGGGCATCATTATATCCATAATAATTCCGTCAAAATCTCCAGCATCAATATAGTCCAATGCCTCTTCGCCGTCAAAGCATCGGTCAACGCTATAGCCTTCGTTTTCCAAACGTCTGGATATAACTCTGTTTAAATCTTTTTCGTCTTCTACTACGAGCAAACGCATAATTTCACCACCTTTGATAATTGTATCATAAAATCATCAATTCGTAAACAGACCAAGGCTCAGGTTTTTCCTGAGCCCGCTGATTTTTTCAATAAGAGAAGTAATTATATTGGAAAAGTTACTGCTTATCTGAGGTTCATCCGGTTTCTGTCCTCTGCCGCCCATACCGCCTGCAACCTCATTGTTTGCGGTAAATGACTGGCATTCTTCGCCGTTAATGTAGACTTTGTACTCCTTGCCCTCAACCAATTCAGGCGATGTAAATGTAATCAACTGGAATTTAACTGTAGGAGTATGAGAGTATATCACATTTCCGTCTGCGTCTTTGATTTCTACATTTGTGCCTGCCGCTTTTGTTTCTTGCATATTGATACGTGCAATGCAAACTTTACCTTCTCTGGGAAGCTGCATCATACCCGCTGACGACGCAGTAAACACCGTACCGCCCGAAATATTCATTGCACCGTCAGAATCCAACGCTCCATTGCCATTGTTTTCAGGACCGTCAATAATTATCTCGCCACCTGTGATAGTAAGGTTGCCGTTGGAATCAATACCATCGCCTGCAGCTTTAATATAAATTTTACCGCCGTTTATTGTTATAGTGTGAGCCGCTGCAGTTTCTTCATCTACCATTCCAAAGCCACCGACTTGTGGTCTTTTACCATTCATTTCAGGTCGCTCGCCTGTGTTTTCAGGAGGTATCATACCCTCAGGTATTTGGGGAAAGTCGCCGTTTTCCCCCGGAGGTATCATATCTTCCGGCATTTGACTCATATCGGGACGTTGACCATTGGTGCGCTGACCTCTGCCGCCACCAAAACCTCTCTCGGGCATTTGTCCTTCAGGCATTTCAGGAGGTACTGCATCTGTTGTTTCCTCTGTTGTGGTAGAAGAGCTGCCTGTATTTAGACCGTCCTCCTGTGAAGTAATCGAAATATCGCCGCCGTTTATTGTCAACAAGCCTTTACTCTCTATGCCCTCGTCAAAAGAATTGATATTAATCGCGCCTGCGTCTATCAGCACCTCAAGTTCTGCTTTCATACCCTTACCTGTTTCGGTAGTAACACTGATTTCGCCACCTGTGATATGGAGCGTATCGTTTACCTTGATACCGTGCTCATATGAGCTTATATTAATCACGCCGTTTTCAATATTCATATCGTCATCGCTTGCAATACCATGCTTGTAATTACCTGTGACAGTAAGCGTACCATCGCCTTTTATCTCCAAATCATCATTTGAAAAAAGCGCGGCATCGGCGTCTTCTGTTACATATTCCTTGCCGTCGGCTAAGAAATTCTCAGTGTTTTCTGTAATTGTGATAAACCCCTTGTCTGTATTATCAAAAAATATAGCAGGGCCGTCGTTATTGGTAAGACTCATACCGCTGAGGCGCAGCTTTACACGGTCTTCTGTGTTCACATAAATCATACCATCTAAACACTCCCCCGTAACCTCAAAGTCGCCGCCTTTGGTTATTTTTATTGTATTTTCCTCTACCGATATTCCATCGCCTGTAACAGCGAAAGTGTTAAGGTCGATAGTGCCTGTGTTGTTTTTCCAAGCATCATCAGCCGAGCAGCTTACTGTCAGGCTGAGTAAAATCGTAAGTCCTAAAACCAGTGCCAATGTTTTTTTCATATTCTGCCTCCTTATTTTATCACTTTTGTCGGAACCATAAGCTGAATACTTAAATTGCCGTTTCTGCAACGAAGCTCATTTATTAATTCCTGTTCATTAATATCACGGTCTACAGTTATATTATACCACAATTCAAACAGAGAGCCAAGGTCTTCTGTACTCATATCTGTTAAACACCTCAATAGCCACCCAGACCGCCTCCTTTTGACTTAATTGTAAAGAACCAAAATTAAAACAAAATTAGAAAATCAATTTTTTGTGAAAAATTGCAAAAAAAACATCTAGCAAAGTTCTTCTTTTTTGCACTTTGGCAAATCTTATCAAAAAATAATTTTATTGTTGAAAACTTGACTTTTAGATGTTATAATTTTATTAGATGCGCGAGTTTGCGCATCTACAAAACTGATAAAACTACATTTTATATTTCGAGGTGAAGAAATGGACATTTTTGACGTATTGAATCTAATTGGCGGTTTGTGTTTGTTCCTCTTCGGTATGGAGCTCATGGGCGGAGCTTTAGAGCGTCGTGCAGGAAGCGGCTTAAAAACACTTCTTGGCAGACTGACACAGAACAAGCTTGCAGGCTTTGCAACAGGTCTTGGCGTTACTTCTGTTATTCAGTCATCCTCCGCTACAACCGTTATGGTGGTTGGCTTTGTCAACTCAGGTCTTATGACCTTGCGTCAGGCTATTAACGTTATCATGGGTGCCAATGTAGGTACTACCGTTACAGCCTGGATTTTGAGCTTGGGCGGCATTTCAAGTGACAACCTTTTTATGCAGCTTTTAAAACCCACATCATTTACCCCTGTACTTGCTTTAATAGGCACTGCAATGTTTATGTTCGGTAAGTCTTCCAAGGGCAAGGATACAGCAACAATTCTTTTAGGCTTTGCCACACTTATGTTTGGTATGGACACAATGTCTGCTGCAGTTTCTGGACTTAAAGATGTCCCTCAATTCCAGCAGTTGTTTGTTATGTTCCAGAATCCCATACTTGGCGTATTAGCAGGTGCTATCCTTACTGCAATTATCCAGAGCTCATCAGCATCAGTTGGTATTCTGCAGGCTCTGTCTTCAACAGGACAGATAACAATCGGCGCTGCAATCCCGATTATTATGGGTCAGAATATCGGTACATGTATTACAGCAATCCTTTCATCCTTTGGTGCAAACAAAAATGCTAAGCGTGCATCTTTAGTGCATTTATCATTTAACGTAATCGGTACTATAATCGGCCTTATATTGTTCACACTTATAAAATCTTTGTTGAACCCCGTATTATTTGACGCATCAGCAAGTCATGTGAGTATTGCTATTGCGCACTCAATATTTAACGTGTTATGCACCATAATCCTTCTGCCTGCATCTGCACTTCTTGAAAAGCTGGCATTAAGACTCATCCCCGACAAGAGTGGTAAAAAGGAAGTTATTACAGAGCTGGACGAACGTTTACTGGCTACTCCGTCACTTGCTATTCAGCGTTGTAATGCTTTAGTTGTTGAAATGGCCGAAAATGCAGTTAACGCATTCAAAAGCAGTTTACTCCTCTTAAAGCAGTACGACCCCAAAAAAGCTGAGCAAATCAGAAAAGACGAGTCACGCGTTGACCACTTAGAAGACATTTTGGGCACATACTTAGTAAAGCTCAGCGCTCAGCAGGTTTCAGACTCTGACAGTGTTCAGATTTCAAAATTATTAAAGGCAATCGGCGATTTTGAAAGAATTTCCGACCACAGTGTAAACGTTGTGGAATCAGCTGAAGAGCTTCACGAAAAAGAAATCAAATTCTCAGATGTTGCACAAAGCGAAATGAACACCTTGTCTATGGCAGTTGCAGAAATCTTAGACCTCGCTTCTATGGCATTTATCTATAACAATTTAGATATTGCGCGCAAAATAGAACCCTTAGAGCAGGTTATCGATGACTTAAAGGCTAAGATGCGCGACGGTCATATCAACCGTTTGCAGACAGGCGAATGCTCAATTGGTGCAGGATTTGTATGGACAGACCTACTCACAAACTTAGAGCGTACTGCTGACCATTGTTCAAACGTTGCAGTTTGCACATTAGACGCAGCGGAACACAATATGAACATCCATCAGTCTTTGGCAAATATCAAACAGAACAGCCCCTATTTCAAAGAGGAATACAAAAAATATTTGGCCAAATACTCAAAGTAATATAACAACAAAAAGAGCAACGGTTAACCGTTGCTCCTTTTGTTATCTACTGACATCAAAGTCAATTTATTTCCTTTTGCTTTAAAGCGAATATCCCAATCAGCAAATGCCATACTGTACACTCTGTCATCATCCTGATAAGAGGGTCTTGGGTCATCCCGCAAGCAAGAAATTACCGCTACTCTCTTTTCTTCGGGAATATTATTCAACAGTTCATCATGAAAATCTACGTCTAAAAAATGGTCCTTTTGCATTTCTGCAAAGCTGCCGCAAGCATTGCTGACGCAATCGCTATATGGGATATATGGTTTAATATCATAGATGGGCGTATCGTCTAAAATATCAACTCCCGAAACGAGCAGTTCTCCATTTTCTATTCTTTCAAGTTTTACGCACGAAAGTCCCAAAGAATTAGGTCTGTAGGGCGAGCGGCTTGCAAATACACCTATTCGTGTATTTCCACCCAGCCTTGGCGGTCGCACCGTCATCGTGCCCACTTTGTATTCGGCCTCACTGAAACCAAAAATCAGCCACAGGTGTGAAAATTCCGCAATCCCGCGTATAGCTTCAGGATTTCTGTATTCCTTTTCGAATACAATTTTTCCCATTAATTCAGGCACTCTGCCGCTTTGACGTGGAATGCCGAATTTGTCTTTAAAATCTGTATGAATATATGCTACAGGTTTAATTTCCATAATTGAATGTTCTGTTAAGCCATTTAACTGCTAACTCTACCCAGATGCGAGCCTCAGGAACATTATAGCTTTCATCGTTGGCTGTCACATGATTTGAAACAGACAACCCGTGAGGGCCTGCAGGGAAGACATGCATTTCAAATGGAACGTTTGCATTATTCAATGCACTTGCAAATCTCAAACTATTCTCCACAGGAACAACCTGATCGGCGAAGGTGTGCCAAATAAAGCAAGGCGGTGTATCAGAGTCCACCTGTGTTTCCAGTGACATTTTAGCTTTCAGCTCTTCATTATCACCACAAAGGTTATTAAAGGTACCCATATGCGCTACTCCCTCAACTGAAGAAATAACAGGGTAAGAAAGGATTGCAGCGTTTGGCTTGTTGCTTGCATCATCTTTTTTCAGAGGTTCTTTATTCCACATTGTAGCTAAAGACGCTGCCAGGTGTCCGCCTGCTGAAAAACCTATAACTGCTATTTTATCAGGCTCTACTCTCCACTCTACAGCATTTTTGCGAACCAAGCTCAGTGCATCAGAAAGGTTCTTCTGCGGTTCGGGATAACAATTATCAGGCGCTACCGCGTAATCAAGAACAAACGCGTGATAACCTGCCGCAGTAAACTGCAATGCTATAATTTCTGCTTCACGCTTACAGCAACAAGAATATCCGCCTCCGGGACAAACAACTATAGCAGGACGTGCATTACCCGAATCTACATCAAAACAATCGTCAACAAGGTATGTTGTGAGCGTAGGCATAAAACCATTAACAGGCTCTTTTCGCAAATTTATTACTTCGTATTTCATATATAATTCTCCTTTATAAGTATTTATAAGCATTATATACCTTATTTTTACTTTTGTCAACTTGACAAAGGGATAAAATAATGTTAAAATAGATATCGTTAAGCGGATGTGGCGGAACTGGCAGACGCGCTAGACTTAGGATCTAGTGTCCACGACGTGCAGGTTCGATTCCTGTCATCCGCACCACCTTCTAGAATGCTTGTGAGAGTTATCTCGCAAGCATTTTTGTTTAATCTGTAGCTTTAAATCAAAATGGCTTTTTTATTGACTTATACTCGTATTTATGCTATAATTTGTTTATCTATGTACACAAGAAAAGAGGCTTTATTATGTCAGATAAAACTATTGTAACAAGATTTGCGCCCTCTCCTACCGGATTTATGCATATCGGCAATTTGAGAACGGCGCTCTACGCTTACTTACTTTCGAAATCACAGGGAGGAAAATTCTTACTTCGTATTGAGGACACCGACCAGGTAAGACTGGTTGAGGGTGCTACCGATGTTATTATCAAAACTTTGGAAATGACAGGTATGGACTACGATGAAGGTCCTATTGTCGGCGGCGACCATGGTCCTTACATTCAAAGTGAGAGATTGCCTATATATAAAGAATATGCCGAAAAGCTTGTAGAAAGCGGACACGCCTACTACTGCTTCTGTACTGCTGAACGTCTTGAATCATTAAAAGACGAAAACGGTATAGGCGGTTATGACAATCACTGTCGTGATTTATCAAAAGAAGAGGTTGAGGAAAACTTAGCCAAAGGTATACCCTACGTTATACGTCAAAAAATGCCGCTTGCCGGTGCTACATCTTATGTAGACCACGTTTACGGCGAGGTTTCTATTGAAAACTCTGAGCTTCGTGACCAGATTATGATAAAAGCTGACGGATACCCCACATACAATTTCTGTCACGTTGTTGATGACTATTTGATGGGAGTTACTCACGTTGTGCGCGGTAACGAGTATTTGACATCCACACCTAAGTACTGCTTGCTATATGATGCTTTTGGCTGGGAAAGACCTGAATACGTCCATCTTCCCCTGCTTATGGGCAAAGACGCTGAGGGAAATGTTTCAAAGCTTTCCAAGCGTCACGGTGCAGTAAGTTTTCAGGATTTAGTGAATGACGGATACCTCCCCGAGGCAATTATAAACTATATTGCACTCCTAGGCTGGAGTCCGAAAGAAACAAACCAGGAGTTCTTTTCTCTTGATGATTTAAAGAAGGTTTTCTCAATGGATGGTCTTAGCAAATCTCCTGCAGTATTTGACTACGAGAAGCTCCGCTGGTTTAACTCAGAATACATTAAGAATATGGATGATGAAGCTTACGAAGAAAAGGCAATGCCGATACTCTCCGAGCTTTGTCCTGATTATATAAACACAAAAAAACTTGGTGCGCTCTTACACACAAGAATTGCAGCCTTTTCAGACATTCGCGACCAGGTTGGTTTTGTAATCGAAAGACTTCCTATGAGCGATGATTTATACACAAACAAAAAGAATAAAACATCTCCTGAAATCTGCAAAGTGATTTTGGAAGAAGTTCTTCCCCTGTTAGAAACAATCGATGACTGGTGCAACGATGTGTTGTTTGAAAAGTTAAAGGCATTTGCAGAAATTACAGAAAGAAAAGCAGGTGCTGTAATGTGGGCAATCCGTGTGGCAGTAGCACGCCAGGGCGTAACACCCGGTGGCGCAACAGAGCTTATGGAAGTGTTCGGAAAATCAGAATCAATTGAGCGTATCAAGCTTGCAATAGAAGAATTATAAGAGAGGTTATTTTATGGAAAACAACAAAGTAGAAATAAATAACTTTATATCAAATTTTATCACGGAGGACATAACGGCTAACCCCGGAATGCAGGTGCACACCCGTTTCCCGCCTGAGCCTAACGGTTATCTTCACATCGGTCACTGCAAAGCTATGGCAATCGATTTCGGTATGGCACGCCGCTTTGGTGGCATATGTAATCTTCGTATGGATGACACTAATCCTGCTAAGGAAGACACTGAATATGTAGATGCTATAAAAGAAGATATCCACTGGTTAGGCTTTGACTGGGAGGACAGATTTTTCTATGGTTCCGATTACTTTGAACAGGACTATGAGTACGCTGTAGAGCTCATAAAAAAAGGTCTTGCTTACGTTTGTGCTCTTTCTCCTGAGGAAATGCGCGACCCCAAATACTGTGGCGATTTAAAGAACCCTGCAGTATCTCCTTACCGCGACAGACCCATTGAAGAAAGCCTTGATTTGTTTGAGCGCATGAAGAACGGCGAGTTCCCTGAAGGTGCTTATACACTTCGTGCAAAGATAGATTTAGCATCAGGTAATTTCTGGCTCCGTGACCCTGCTATTTACAGAATTCGTCACGTTGAGCATCACAGACAGGGCAAAAAATGGTGTATCTATCCTCTTTATGACTTTGCTCATCCCATTCAGGATGCGTTAGAGGGTGTGACACATTCACTTTGCGATATTAACTATGAAATTCACAGACCTTTGTATAACTGGGTGATTGAGAACACAAGCGTTCCCAAGCCTTACCCCGGCTTCCCCAGACAGATTGAGTTTGCCAGAATGAACTTAACATACACAGTTCTTTCAAAGCGCTTTCTACGCGGTCTTGTGGAAGACGGAGTTGTTGACGGTTGGGACGACCCCAGAATGCCCACTCTTTGCGGTCTCAGGCGTCGTGGTTACACAGGTTCTGCTATCCTTCGCTTTGTTGAAGAAGCAGGTGTGGCGAAGTCTGAAAACTTAATCGACATTCGTCAGCTTGAGGCTTGCATTCGCGATGAGCTTAACGAAACTGCCTTACGTCGCGTAGCGATACAGAAGCCTATTAAAATAGTTATTACAAACTACCCTGAGGACAAAGAAGAAGTGTTTGCACTTCCAAACCACCCCCAGAAACCCGAAATGGGCACAAGGGATATGGTGTTCTCTCGTGAATTGTATATTGATGCAAGTGATTTTGAGGAAGTTCCTCCTCCGAAGTTCTTCCGCTTAAAGCCTGATGGCGAGGTTCGCTTAATGGGCGCATACATCATCAAGTGCGAAGAAATCGTAAAGGATGAAGCGGGCAATATATTGGAAATCCGTTGTACTGCGGACCTTGAAACAGGAAACGGCAACCCCGTTGACGGAAGAAAGGTAAAAGGCACAATTCACTGGTTGTCAGCTAAGAATGCTGTACCCACAACATTACGTCTTTACTCACAGCTTACAACTTTGGAAAATCCCTCAGAATTACCCGAGGACAAGACCTACACAGATTTCTTAAATCCCGAATCCCTAGAAATCATAGAAAGCGCTTTAGTTGAAAAATCTTTGAAAGACGTGCCCGCAGGCGAAAAATTCCAGTTTGTCCGCGACGGCTACTATGTAAAGGATTCAAAATATGAAAACACCTTTAACCGCGTTGTGGGCTTAAAGGACAGCTTTCCCAAAAAATAATATATAAGGCACTCATAATGAGTGCCTTTTTAGGTGATATGATGAGGTTTACATTTAAGCATACAAAACTGGCCTGCTACTCAAGCTATATGTCATCTGCGGTGGCTATCAATTTTCCACCTATGCTATTTATATTTTTCCATAGACAGTTTGGTTTGTCGCTGGCAGACTTAGGTGCACTTATATCGTTAAACTTCGGCGTGCAGCTGATAACGGATATCGTAGGTGCAAATATTGTAGATAAAAAAATAACCTGCAAGCAAGCCGCAATATCTGCTGACGCTTTCGTTTCAATCGGACTTTTGCTTTTGGGAATTTTGCCACAAATAATGAGTGCAAAATTCCTGGCATTAATTATTGCAACGGTAGTTTATTCCATAGGCTGCGGTCTTTTGGAGGTTATTATCAGTCCAATTGTTGAAGCTATTCCTGAAGACGGAAAAGCATCAAATATGGCATTCTTGCACTCATTTTACTGTTGGGGGCAAATGGTAGCAATTTTAGTTTCTACTACCCTGCTCTTTGTCTTTGGCAACAACAGCTGGTGGGTAATAAGTATATTCTGGGCAATAATTCCGGCGTGTGCCTCTTTTTTGTTCTCAAAAGTACCTGTAAAAAGTCTACCCAAAGAAGAAAAAGCATCTTCTGTCAGGTTATTTAAAAATAAAACTTTTTTGATATTTCTACTGCTTATGACCGCTTCAGGAGCATCAGAAATCGCAGTTGCCCAATGGGCATCAATGTTTGTTGAAACTGCCCTTGGCGTATCAAAAACTGTGGGAGATTTATTAGGACCTTGTATGTTTGCAAGTTTAATGGGAGTTGCCCGTGTTATTTATGCTAAGTATAGCGAAAAGCTCAATCTTTCCTACTACATTGTTTTTTGCGGTGTTTTATGCGCCGTGTCATACCTTGCTATGGTGCTTATTCCCAATAAATACATAGCCTTGGCAGCAGTTGGGATTGTAGGGTTCTCTGTGGGTATTATGTGGCCGGGGGTATTATCCTTAGCTTCTTTAAAATTCCCCTTAGGCGGGACGGCAATGTTTGCTTATATGGCAATATTCGGCGACATAGGATGCACAACAGGTCCGGCGGTTGCTGCAGCGGTAGCTGCTGCCGTTTCTGAGAACTTCTCACTTTTTGCATCTCCCCTAAAAGCAGGAATACTTGCATGTGCCATCTTCCCTGCCTTAGTTGTTATACTCACATTAATATTAAAAAAAATGAGGTCAGAAAAAAATGCGTAAGTTTTTCGGACATTTAAATACTATAATGCGCCACAGAAGACACGTTATTTACCATTGCTGGAAAGCGGGAATACTTCGTCGTGGATTGCTCCACGACCTGTCAAAATATTCGCCTACCGAATTTTTTGAAGGGGTACGTTACTTTATCGGCACACGAAGTCCCAACGAGGGAGAACGTGCAGTAAAGGGCTATTCTGATGCCTGGATGCACCACAAGGGCAGAAACCGCCATCATTTTGAATATTGGACAGATTATAACCCGCAAACAAAGCTTATGGAGCCTGTTAAAATGCCCATTGTTTTTGTAAAAGAAATGTTTTGCGACAGAGTTGCGGCAAGTAAGGTTTATCAGGGTAAAAATTATACAGATGCTCATCCTTATGAGTATTTCCAACGCGGAAAAGGCCGACGTAAAATAAATCAGCAGACATCTGATTTAATCGAAGAGTGGCTCATTATGTTAAGAGACAAAGGCGAAAAAGAAACCTTCCGTCACATAAAATCTGTAAAAGAATATTAATTTGACACACATTCTTTTGTGTGGTAGAATATTCTCGAAAGGCGGAGTTTTTATGGTTCTTGCAATTGATATTGGAAATACAAATATTGTTATAGGAAAATATAAAGGAAACACTTTATCATACGTTGCCCGCATGATGACAGATGCCCACAAGAGTGAGTCAGAATATGCCGTTAATATCAAGAGTATTCTTTCTCTTGACAGTGAAAGCAGTGATACAATCGAGGGCGCTATTATTTCCTCTGTTGTTCCGCCTCTGACAAAAATAATACAAAGCGCTATCAATATGCTCTATGGCGTTGAGGCGCTGGTTGTAGGCCCCGGTATTAAAACAGGTATAAATCTTCAAGTGGACAATCCCGCTCAGGTAGGCGCTGACCTTATTTGTGCCTGCGTGGGTGCGTACAACAAATATAGCTCCCCTGTTCTTATTATTGATATGGGTACTGCCACAAAAATTATGGTTGTAGACGCACACGGAACATTTATGGGAGTTTCTATTGCTCCAGGTGTAGAGCTTTCCTTAAAAGCTCTCTCAGGTGGTACAGCCCAGCTTCCCCAGATAAGTCTTGATGCGCCCTCACGGGTTATTGCCAAAAACACTGTTGAGTGTATGAAATCGGGTGTTGTTTTCGGCTCTGCATCGATGCTTGATGGAATGATAGAGCGTATAGAGGAAGAATTAGGCTTTTCTACTACCCTTGTTGCGACAGGGGGATATGCTAAAGCAGTTGTTCCCCACTGCAAAAATAAAATAACAATTGATGATAATTTGGTTTTAGACGGTCTTTGTATTATGTATCAAAGAAACGTCAAAAACTGATTATAAATTTTAAGGACGCTGCACTGACATCAGGCGGCAGTCGAGGAGGAATTCAATATGGAAAAAAGAAAGGCAATGTCAACTAAAAATTTAGTGATGTATGCCGTACTTACTGCAATTACTTTTGTCTTGCAGTACATCAGTATGTTCATCAGAACAGGTACTTTTTCAATCACACTTTCACTTGTGCCTATCGTTATCGGTGCGGCACTTTTGGGAGTAAAGGGCGGCACTTGGTTAGGTTTTGTTTTTGGCGTGTCGGTTTTAGTTTCAGGGGACGCAGGACCGTTCTTAGCACTATCTATTCCCGGAACGGTAATTACAGTACTTTTAAAAGGTGCTATGTCAGGTCTTGTTGCAGGATTGATATTTAAGGTGTTAAAGTCTAAAAATAACACCTTGGCTGTGGCAATATCCGCAGTATCCTGTCCAATAGTAAATACCGGCGTATTTATACTCGGTGTGTTTGTATTTTTCCTGAAACACTTTATGACCGACGGTATGACAGTACCTGCCTTAATTTTCAGTTTTATCGGAGTGAATTTCTTTATAGAGCTTGCGGTAAATATTGTACTTTGCCCAGCAATCATTAGACTTTTAAAAATCAGAAATAAATAAACAAAAAGCACTCCTTGGAGTGCTTTTTGTTATAGTGGAATAGGTAAAACAGTTTCAGAATGAACAAACTGAGCCCGAATGCGTACAAATGGTACGCCAAGAGGTAAAGTTTGTTTATAGCAAGAAGATTAACAATTTAAGAAAAATCGAATTTAGTGAGATTTTTCATCCTTTACATAAAACTTCACTAACTTAACAACTGTATTTCAATACTTTCATTTCTTCTTGCGGTCTAAACTTTTTTAACATTCCACTTGACTTCTTTGTGCCGAAGAAGTCGACTATTAAGGTTTGAAATGGTTGCAAAAAGAGTCAAATGCCTTCTATGTACTCTTTTTACTCTTTGTATGTTTAGACGCTAAAATTTTAAAAAAGTTCCACAATTGTGGAACTTTTTTAAAATTTAAATATTATTCCTGCTACTGCACCTATTCCTATAAATAAAATAGGGTGTTTTTTAAATTTGAATATACCAAAAACAAGCGCTGCAAATAGCGCCAAATATCTCCAATCCACTCCGCTCATAAAGTTACCACCGAAAAGGGACGACTCAAATACCGAAAGAACGGAAGCAAAAAGCATACCGACCACCGCAGGGCGAAGTCCGTAAAAGGTTTCTTTTACGAGCTTGTTTTCACTGAATTTTTCTAAAATTCTTGCCACAATAAGTATCACAATAATACTGGGAAGAATAAGCGAAAGTGTAGCCGCTATACCACCTGCAATCCCTGCAACCGTTGAGCCGACATAGGTTGCCATATTAACGCCTATAGGACCTGGTGTTGACTCTGCTACAGCTACCATATTGGTCAAATCCTGTACACTGAACCAGTCAGGATGATTTTTGCTCATATCGAAGAGAAAAGGCAATGTAGCAAGACCGCCGCCTATTGAAAACAGACCTGTTTTAAAAAATTCCCAACAAAGAGTCAAAAGTGTCATTTGCTTTCGCCTCCTCTTGCTTTGTCAGCTATTTTTTTGTAGGCTATAGTCACAACTGCCGTAATTACTACAATCAGTATAGGCGACAGCTTAAAAAATACAGATACAGCAGCAGACACAATCGCCACTATCGCGGTATACACATCTTTAATACCTGATTTTGCAAGTTTATAAAGAGCCTGCACCAAAAGAGCACAAACCGCAACGGAAATACCTACAAAAGCACTTTTTACTATTTCGTATTCAAATATATATTCCAAAATCCCCGAAAGCACCAAAATTATAATGATAGAGGGTGTAACGACACCTAACGTTGCAATGATACCGCCAAGGTTCTTCTTTTGCTTATAACCCACAAAAGTGGCGGCATTTACCGCAATTATTCCAGGTGTACACTGACCGATGGCAAAATAGTTGGAGATTTCCTCCATAGTCGCCCATTTGTGCTTTGCTACCACTTCCTTTTCCAGCATAGGAAGCATAGCATAACCACCGCCAAATGTAAATGCACCTATCATAAAGAATGATTTAAAAAGGTCAAATAATTCTTTCATAAATTCTCCTATTTGGTCTCGCCGTTGATTTTTCTGTCAAGCAGATAGTATTCAATTGAGTCAACAAGGGCCTGCCAGCTGGCTTCAATTATATCTTCAGACACGCCCACTGTTGTCCAGTTTTTGTGTCCGTCTGTTGATTCTATCAAAACTCGTGTTAGGGCTGCAGTTCCTGCCATTCCGTCTAATACTCTTACCTTAAAGTCAATAAGGCGGGATTCTTTTATCTCAGGATAGAAACGATAAAGAGCCTTTCTAAGAGCTTTATCCAGCGCGTTTACAGGGCCGTCGCCCTCCGCCGCCGTTATTTCAAAACTACCATCAACGCCGATTTTAATCAAAGCTGACGCTGTCTTTGTAGTAGTTGGAGCTATAGATATTACCTTAAATTGTTCAAGGCTGAACTGGGGTTTGTAATAGCCAAGTTTTTTCATAACCATAAGCTCAAATGAACCCTCTGCACCTTCGAACTGATAGCCATCCTTCTCAAGCTCTTTAATGTTCTCTAAAATTTCAGTTATAACCTTTGCATCTTTCGAAATATCAGGCTCAATTTTTTTAATTATTTCATAGACCATAGACCTACCCGACATTTCAGACATCAAAAGTCTTCGCTCATTTCCTACGTCTTCAGGATTTATATGCTCAAAGGTTGCAGGGTTTTTCAGTACCGCATCAATGTGCATTCCACCCTTGTGAGCAAACGCCATACCGCCAACGTATGGTTTTCTCTCATCGGGTACAATGTTTGCAAGCTCGTAAATTTTCCTAGATACACTTTTAAGCTTTTTCAACGAATCCGCAGGGACGACATCATAACCACGTTTTAACTGCAGGTTAGGGATAATGGTACACAGATTTGCATTGCCACAACGTTCGCCCAACCCATTGATAGTCCCCTGTATCTGTCGCGCACCTGAAAACACCGCCATAAGGCTGTTTCCAACCGCAACACCTACGTCATTGTGGCAATGGATAGCAATCGTTATATCAGGGAATATTTCGACTACGTCCTTCACCGCTTCTGCTATCTTGTCAGGAAAAGTAGCACCATTGGTATCACAAAGGCAAAGTGCGTCTGCTCCTGCTTCTTTTGCAGTTCTGAGCGCTTCCATTGCATATTCTTTATTATTCTTATAGCCGTCGAAAAAATGCTCCGCGTCAAAAATTACCTCTTTGCCGTGGGATTTCACATAAGATATAGTATTCTTTATGATACTAAGATTTTCTTCAAGAGTTGCGTGGAATACCTCTTTGACGTGCAAATCCCAGGTTTTTCCAAAAATTGCAATTGTAGGAGTTTGAGCCGAAATAAGCTCAGCAACTCCCCCATCCTCTTCAACATTGACGCCAATTCTGTGAGTACTGCCAAAAGCAACAATCTTAGAATGTGCAAGATTTAATTCGCCTATTCTTTTAAAAAGCTCGCGGTCCTTGGGATTTGACGCAGGAATACCCGCCTCGATGTAGTCCACTCCAAGCTCGTCTAACATCTTTATGATTTTTATTTTATCTTCCAAGGAAAAAGCAACACCCTCTCCCTGTGTACCGTCACGCAGAGTGGTGTCATATACATAAATTTTCTCCATAATATAAGCCTCACTTTACAAAGCGGTCTGCCGCAAAACGGCAGACCGCTTTTTAGCTTTTAATTTAAACTACTGCTGAAGAACCATAATTGAGTTAACTTCATACACGCCGAGACCCTCTGTGCCTGCTGCGTTAATAACGCTACCTACCTTTAAGTTCTTTAACGTAATAAGCTTGTTTGTTGTTGAATCTAAAATCTTTGTTGTATCCTTCACAAACAACTGCTTCTCTGCACCATTATCAAGCTGGATAACAATAAGACCATATGATGTGTTGATTGTCTTGATTGTGCCCTGAACAGAAAGTGATGATGTAACTGCTTCTGACTTGATTTCAGTAACTGTTGAACTTGATGTTGTAAGCTTAACGTACGCACCAAGTCTTAAGTCATAAACTGTAGCAGCTTCGCCTTCTAATTCTACCTTGCAATCACGCGCCATAACGAATTTTGATTTTGAACCGTTATTTGATATTGTGATATATGATGTAGCATTGGAAATTGTAATTTCTTCAATTGTACCTTCCAATGTTTTTTCAACACCTGTTGCACGGATAACCTTAATTATACCATATTCCAATGTAAGGTTAACCTTATCGCCTACTACCAGTTCTGTAAGAGTGGCTGTGTCAGCATTTCTTGTGATCGTAGCATCGTCTGCAAGAATGTATTTTGACACGTTATGTTCTTTATCAATAACTGTGATTTCTACTCCATTGTCACTTGCTGTGTTGATTTCTGTTACTTCAACACCTGCAACTGTTGTTGACTTAGGCTCTGCAGTAAGTGCAACTACAAGTCCGCCTGAAAGCTCAATTGTTACATAATCGCCTGTTTTAACGTCTGTGATATCATCTGTTTCTACGCCATTAACTGTGATAACCACACTTGAGGAAAGCTTATAGTTCGTTACAGGCTGGTCTGCCTGTGTTATGTCTGCAATCTTGATTGTTGTGCCTGAATTGTTTGTTGTCTGACCTTTGTATGCACCTGCTATTGCAGCATCTCCTACAACTGAGATGGCATCGATTTCATACAACGCGCCCTGTGAGAATGTAAACACAGCTTCCATGCCGATGTCAAGGTCTGAAAGTGTTACCTTAGAACCGTCGATGAAAATAACACTGCTTGCATCTACGCCGAATTTCACAACTTCGCCGTCTGCCTTTCTGATTGCTAAGTTGTCATTTAATGTATCAACCGTTGTGATAATACCGCCAATAAACTCAAATTCCATTGTGTTTAAAATTCTCTGAATCATTACAGCAACCTGAGCGCGTGTAACAGATTCGTTAGGTCCGAACTTGTTGTCGCCCATATCGCCCATAATGCCCAAAGCTGTTGTATAATAAACGTAATCTATGTATTTTGCAGGAATGTCGTTTACATCAACAAAACTCATTGATGTGTCGGCTGTGGGATTGTTTTTAAACCAGGAATCAGCACCTAAAGCCTTTGCAATAAGTGTTGCCGCTTCAAATCTTTTGAGTTCCTTATCGCGGTTTGCAGTTGACAGATAGTCTATAACCTCTTCAACGCTGAACACGTTTCTGTAAATAAGGTAAGCGCCCTGCTTTACTGCATAAGATGTTGAGCAAGCGCCCAAATCCGCCTCGTATATACCATATGCAAGATCTACTATAGGTGCATTTACCTCTTCGCTTGCGCCCATTGCTTTTGAAAACAGGGTAATTGCTTCCTGTCTTGTAATACTCTTGCCGGGTTTGAATGTACCGTCTTCATAACCTGTGATAATACCCTTGCCGGATAGGCTGTCGATAGCTTCCTTCGCCCAAGAGTAATTGCTATCAACATCAGCAAAAGCTGCTGAAGCAAATACACTCATAGAGAGCAACATTGTAACTGCCAGTATTAATGATAGTACCTTTTTCATTTTTTAATCCTCCTGCGTATGTAATTTGAAATAATTATTTTTATAACTATACAACACTATTATACATTATGTAGTGGTAAAATGCAATAGTATATGCAAAATGTCACAAAAAAATAATATTTCGCATTGCGAAATATTATTGCCAGCACCAGATAAGAAAGCATTGTCCTAAAATCGTATTTTAGACGAATTTCTGCGTTAAAAACCCCACATATCCGTCAGGATTATGTGGGGTTTTCGCCTTGAACTTTATTCAAAAATTCTGATTTTAGGATGCAAAGCAGTTTTGAATTTCATATTTTTAGAATTAGACAAGGAATAAAAACGCCGTAATGCTGGCGCATTTCGGCATTTTTTGACACGGTATAAACTAAAAATGTGACTTCAAAACCAACACTTCCCTATCTGGTGGTGGCCTTTTCAATACTCTATTCCTTTTTTTGCTAAGCAACCTTTCTCAAAAGGATGCTTTATGCACTTAATTTCAGAAACATAATCTGCCAATTTAATTATCTCTTCAGGCAGGTTTCTTCCTGTAATCACTATTTCTTTTTCATTGGCGCTTTCTAAAAATTCAACCACTGAATCCAAAGCCACAAGTCCGTTTGTAATTGCTCCTGCAAGTTCATCCAGAACTATCATATCACAGGATAGTATCAATTTTTGCAGTTTATTAAAGTTTTCTGCGGTTTCTTTTTTCAGATTTTCTTTGTCTTCTTCGTTCATTGTCCAGAAAAAACCCTTTGTTTTTGTCTGGCAAGGTGTTACATTTATACTCGTATTCTTCAAAAAGCAAAGCTCAGATGATGTGCCGTCTTTTAAAAATTGCAGTACCTCTACCCTTTTACCGCTGCCGGCATACCTTACTGCAAGACCGATTGCTGCGGTAGTTTTTCCCTTGCCGTCACCTGTGTAGATGTGTATCATCAGTTATCTCCTTCTGCGGTTTATCAGCACCAGCCTCAACAATTGCATCGCCGAAACAAGCACCGCCGCAACATATGTCATTGCCGCAGCTGACAGTACCTTTTTTGCACCTGTCAATTCTTCTCCGACTAATATCCCGTTTGTTTCTAGTGTCTTTATGGCACGTCTGCTTGCGTTAAACTCTACAGGCAGCGTAATCAGCTGAAAAAGCAACACTGTTGAAAACAGTAATATACCTATTGTCACTAACGTGTCAAATGAAAACAGTATTCCCAAGAGTATAAGCGGTATCGATAATCTTGAGCCGAGATTTGCAACAGGCAGCACCGTATTACGAAGTTTAATAGGCGCATACCCTTTAGCATACTGTATCGCGTGACCTGCCTCATGAGCTGCAACGCCGATTGACGCAACAGACACATCCCCGCGCACAGAATCGGATAGTCTTATAACATTGCTCCTAGGGTCGTAGTGGTCAGAAAGATTGCCTGCGACCGACTCTATTCCCACATTCTGCAACCCATTCATATCAAGAATAGCGCGGGTAACTTCTTTGGCAGTTTTTGAACCTTTGGCAAAAACCTTGGAATACTTACTGTATGTGCTCTGGACCTTCATCTGTGCAATCAAAGAAATTATAATCGCCGGAACAACCAAAATTAAATAATAATTATCAAAATATAACATACTTTTCTCCTACATAGGCAATACCATCGAAACGATGGCAAAGTAAATCAAAAGTGATAATGCATCTACTATCGTTGTTATAAAAGGACTTGCCATAACCGCTGGGTCAAGTCCCACTTTTTTTGCAAACATAGGCATCGTACAGCCTACGATTTTAGCCAATACTACTGTCGAGAATATTGCCGCACTTACAACAAGTGCAACAACTACATTAATACCGTTTGTGTACAAGCTATCGATGAACAGCACCTTAAAAAAGCACACAAGCGACATAACCGCACCGGATAGTGCTGCAACACGTGCCTCTTTCCACGCAATCATTAATATATCTCGAAATTCTATTTCCTCAAGAGCAAGGCTGCGGATTACCGCAACAGATGACTGCCCGCCCGCATTACCTGCCGTACCCATAAGCATAGGAATAAAAGCAACAAGAGCAGGATAAATCGCCAAAGATTCTTCAAATGTCGCTAAAATTCCCCCTGTAAAGGTAGCAGTAATCATCAAAAGCAACAACCAAAGTATTCTCTTCTTAAAGGTTTCCGTTACACCTTCTTCTGTATAGGGCTTATCAGAAGGTGTCATACCAGCCATCATTTCAATATCCTCGGTGGTTTCCTGTTCAATAACGTCCACGATATCATCGATGGTAATAATACCTACCAAACGCTTTTCTGCGTCTACTACAGGCATTGATAAAAGGTCATATTTTTTAAAATAATTGGCACTGGTTTCCTGGTCATCGTGTGTATAGATATACATAGGTTCTTCTGTCATAATGTCAGAAATAACCTCGTCAGGCTGACTGAGTATCAGCTTTCTTATAGAAACCGTTCCCTCCAAGTGACGTTTTTCGTCTATAACGTAGCAGGTATTAATTGTTTCCTTGTCAACGCCTGTTGCGCGGATATGCGAAATCGCGTCACGCACAGTCATTTCCTTTTTTAAGTCTACAAACTCTGTCGTCATAATAGAGCCTGCTGAGTCATCAGGATACTTCAAAAGCTGATTTATTGTCTTTCTTGTTTCCGGGTCTGTTACCTTCAAAACCTTTTTTACAACGTTTGCAGGCATTTCCTCAAGAAAGTCTACTGTATCGTCCATAAACATTTCATCTACGATGCTTACAATTTCGCGCTCTGTTATAGACTCAACAATAAACTGCTGAAGCTCCGATATCATATATGAAAATGTTTCTGCCGCCAAGCTTTTAGGCAACATTCTAAATACCCTGAGGACTTTTTCCTCGGGTATTTCTTCAAAAAGAAGCGCAATATCTGCTTCATTCATAGTAATAAGAATTTTACGCGCATCAACATAATGGTCCGCACGCACTAATTCTATCACATCTTCTGTCTTAGTATCTACAATGTTTTCTGTGGTGTTTTCTGTGAATTCCATAAAAAATCCCCCTTATTAAATTTTGTCACAACAAAACAGGGGGCCAATGAGCTAAAATCTTATTTCAGACCGATAAGCTCACAGATTCCCTGCATCTTACAACTTCGAGGTTTAGGTTGCCCGTTATCCATAAGCTCATCTCCTTTTTTGAATAAATTTACCTTATTAGTATACACCATTTTTTCATAAAAATCAATATTTGTGAGTATATTTTTTTAAGGGGGGGATAATGTGAAAGTTTCTTTCGCGTTATTGCCTTCGGCGGATTTCATTGCCCGTGCGAAATTTTCTTCGCATTCGCTCGAAAAACGCACTTGGGCGTAAAAATCTCTTATCATTCCTTGCCATACATATAAGAGATATTTAATCACTATTTGTGCCGATGTATGGCGGCGGAATGGAGATTTTTGTGAATTACATATGGGTTTTTATGATTATAATTTCTTACATATTTTCGTTTTTTACAGGAACTACCGAAGCCGTAACTAAAAGCGTTTTTGATGGGTGTGAAAGCGCCGTAACGCTTGTTATTTCACTTCTCGGTATGATGTGCCTATGGACAGGGTTGTTGGAAATTGCTCAAAAATCGGGACTTACTGATAAAATACAAAAGCTGCTCTTTCCTGTTATTCATTGGTTATTTCCCACAATTTCCAAAAACACCTCTGTCGCAGGTGCAATATCTATGAGCATAACTGCAAATCTTTTGGGTTTATCAAACGCCGCCACACCCTTGGGGCTTGCAGCTATGGAAAAACTGGAAGCGCGAAATCTCACTAAAGATGTGGCATCTGATGAGATGTGTATGTTCGTTGTAATTAACACCGCTTCAATAACACTTATTCCCACCACTCTTTTAACCATCAGAGCGGCTTTTAATTCCGCAGCACCCTTTGAAATTATGGTGCCTGTATGGATTGCATCCTTGTTTTCTGTATTATCAGGCATTTTATGCGCAAAATTCTGCAGCAGGAGGAAATGCTTGTGACAGCTTATATTCTTCCCTGTGTGTTTATAATCATTCTCAGCTACGCACTTATTAAAAAAGTTAAAATTTTCGACGTTTTTTTAACAGGAGCAAAGCAAGGCGCTGCCTCCTGCTTTGCAATATTGCCTGCCCTTGTGGGATTAGTAGTTGCCGTATCTATGATGAGAGCGTCGGGGTTACTTGGCTTTTTGGCAGATGCTCTCGCGCCTGTTCTTAGTATTTTGGGTTTTCCGTCAGAGGTACTGCCGCTAGCGCTTTTAAAATCCGTGTCAGGCTCAGGGGCATTGGCAATGGTAAAAAGCATTTTTGAAAGTTGCGGTGTTGATTCTTTTTCCGGTAAGCTTGCATCTGTAATGCTTGGTTCATCGGAAACAACCTTCTATGCTCTTGCAGTCTACTACGGTGCAACCAAGGTTAAAAATACCCGCTACACCGTATTTGCAGCAGTTGTGGCTGATATTGTGGGGATTATTGCTGCTGTTGTGCTTTGTAACCTATTTTGGACATAAAAAAAGAACCGCCGAGCGGTTCTTTTTTATGAAAATTAAAGTTTATCGTTTTCGTCTTTTTCAATTCCCTTGGTTTTTGCCTCTTTACCTACAATACCAGCTAAAGCTACAAGACCGATAACGTTGGGAAGTACCATAAACTGATTGAATGTATCCTGTGTCAACCATACAAGTTCGTTTTCCTGAACAACTGTACCAACGAATACAAAAATTACCGCAATTATTGAGTAGAAAATCTTTGTCTTATTACCAAAGAGGTATTTGAAGTTGATTTCACCAAAGAGGTTCCAGCTGATAATTGTTGTAAAAGCAAAGAACATAAGGCAGATAGCAACATAAGCGTTACCGATTGTTGTGCCAAATACACTACCGAATGCCATCTGTGCCACATTTGTCTTATTGATACCTGCTGCTGCAATTAAATCAGCGTAGTTTGAGCCGTTAGCAAGTGCTAAAGCACCATCGCCTGTGTATGTGCATGTGATAACAACTAAAGCTGTCATAGTGAGCACTACAAATGTATCAAGGAATACACCAATCATAGCCGATGTACCCTGCTCATGAGCTGTCTTAACATCCGCCAAAGCGTGAGCGTGAGGTGTAGAACCCATACCAGCCTCATTTGAGAAAAGACCACGTTTAGCACCCTGGCTGATAGCAATTTTAAGTGCTGCACCAATACCACCACCAATTAAAGCCTGGGGCTGGAATGCAAACTTAAAAATAGCACCAAACGCTACAGGAATACTTGTAATGTTTACAGCAAGAACGATTAAACCGCCTACAATGTAGAGAATTGCCATAATGGGTACGATTTTTTCTGCAGTTGACGCAATTCTCTTAGCGCCGCCAATAACGATAAATGCAACTACCAAGGCAACAACCAAGCCTGTAACCCATGTGGGGATACCAAATGCTGTGTTGATTGTCGCACCTATTGAGTTAGACTGCACCATACCACCGATAAAACCCAAAGAAATAACTGTTGCAATAGCGAAGAATCCTGCTAAGAATGTACCAAACTTGCCTTTAAAAGCTGTCTTGATGTAATAGATAGGACCCCCCTGAACGTTGCCGTCTTCATCTACTTTTCTTGTTTTCTGAGCTAAAACTGCTTCGGCATAGATTGTTGCCATACCTAAGAATGCAATAATCCACATCCAGAAAATAGCACCGGGACCACCGGTTAAAATAGCACCGCTGGCACCAACGATGTTACCTGTACCAACCTGACCTGCAACTGCTGTTGCAAAAGCCTGAAAAGAACTGATACCACTTTTTTTGCCGCCCTTTTTAAACATACTGCCAAATACGTTCTTTATACCTTCGCCAAAGCAACGTACCTGTACAAATTTTGTTTTGAATGTGAAGAATAAACCTACGCCTACCAATAAAATAATGAGAACGTAGTCTGCCATGTATGTATTGATTACATTCATGACATCAAGCAAAGTTTTTTCAATGTTTGCCATTTTTTGATTGCCTCCTATTTTTTTGTTTAAACATCTTAATTAAGCAAAGAAAAAAGCATTGCGCAACTGCAATGCAAAAGGAAACAACACTTTAGGAGTGTTTTAATGTTTTCTGTCCTTTTGCCTGAGAGATTAACGCACGACACACCGTGTCACGTTTTGCACCTTCGGCATCTACATTTAAGTAGACTTCTCCAGAATGTTATCCGTTTGCAGTCCTCTGTACCTGAGAGTGTTACTCCTTCGGAAAGGCTTATCGCCTTATTTCCTGCAACCTTCACTTAACTCAATATTTATTTACTTTACTATTATAATCCACTAAAGTGTTCTTGTCAATAGCAATTTTGCAAAATTTGTAAAAAAAAGACAGCTTTCGCCGTCTTTTTACTTAATATCATTAATATCGTACGGGGTCGTTTGATAGACGAAATAATTGAGCCAGTTCGTATACAGAAGGTTTGCGTGTGCCCGCCACGTTGAAACCGGTTCTTTCGTATCGTCATCATCAGGGAAATAATTTTCGGGAATTTCTATGGGAAGCCCTAAGTTTTTGTCTCTTAGATACTCTTTTCTCAAGGTTCCCGGGTCGTACTCGGAATGTCCCGTTATAAAAATCTGTCTTCCGTTTTTACTGGAAACCGCATATACTCCCGCCTGAGGAGATGTGGAAAGAATTTTTAGCTCAGGAACTTTTTCAATATCCTCACGTTTTATTGTAGTATGTCTTGAATGAGGAACATAGAAAGTGTCATCAAAGCCACGCATAAGAATAGAGTTTTTGTACTCAACTGTATGAGGATATACGCCAAAGAGCTTTTTCTCCAAAGGATATTTCTTTATTCCGTAGTGGTAATAAAGTCCTGCCTGAGCGCCCCAACAGATGTGGAATGTACTGGTTACATTCTTCTTTGACCACTCCATTATCTGGCAAAGCTCATCCCAGTACTCAACCTCTTCAAACTCCATTTGCTCAACAGGAGCACCTGTAATTATAAGTCCGTCAAATTTGCGGTCACAAACCTCATCAAAGGTTTTATAAAAAGACAAAAGATGCTCTGCAGATGTGTTTTTTGATTCATATGAGCTCGTTTTTAAAAGTTCAATTTCGATCTGCAAGGGAGTGTTTCCCAACATTCTTGACAACTGTGTTTCTGTATCAATTTTTAATGGCATCAGGTTTAATATCAAAAGCTTCAGGGGACGAATGTCCTGTGTGATAGCTCTCGTTTCTGTCATAACAAAAATGTTTTCGCTGTTTAAAACCTTAACTGCCGGTAATTCATTAGGTATTTTAATGGGCACGAAATCGCCTCCCTGACATTAGTTTTTTAGTGCCTGCTCTAAATCTGCAATGATGTCTTCTGCATCCTCTAATCCGCAGGAAAATCTTACCAAATCAGGTGTGATGCCGCAGGCTTCCAGTTCTTCATCATTCATCTGCCGATGAGTTGCATTTGCAGGGTGCAAGCAACATGTCTTAGAGTCTGCAACATGTGTTTCGATTGATGCCAACTTCAACTTCTTCATAAAGGCTTCTGCAGCTTTTCTTCCACCCTTTACACCAAAGCTTACTACACCACAACCGCCGTTGGGCATATATTTCTGTGCCAAATCATAATATTTGTCGCCGTGAAGACCACAGTAGCTTACCCATGAGATGCTTTCGTGCTTACTTAAGTATTCTGCTACTTTCTGCGCATTTTCACAGTGACGCTTCATACGAAGTGGCAGGCTTTCAAGACCTAAGTTAATGTAATATGCGTGCTGAGGAGCCTGAATTGAACCAAAGTCACGCATCAACTGTGCTGTCGCCTTTGTTATAAACGCTCCCTCTAAGCCAAAGCGTTCTGTGTATGTTACACCGTGATAGCTATCATCAGGTGTGCAAAGTCCAGGGAATTTGTCAGGATACTTTGTCCAGTCAAATTTGCCCGAGTCTACGATACAACCGCCTACTGATGAAGCGTGGCCGTCGATGTACTTTGTTGTAGAATGTGTAACAATGTCTGCACCCCACTCAATAGGTCTGCAGTTGATAGGTGTGGGGAATGTGTTGTCAACAATTAACGGAACACCATTTTTATGAGCAACCTGCGCAAACTTTTCAATATCTAAAACATTTAAAGCAGGGTTTGCAATTGTTTCGCCAAAGAGAGCCTTAGTGTTGGGGCGAAATGCCGCCTGTAGTTCTTCTTCTGTCGCATCAGGAGAAACAAATGTAAACTCAATACCCATTCTCTTCATTGTAACTGCAAAGAGGTTGTATGTGCCGCCGTAAATTGCAGATGATGCCACAACGTGGTCACCACAGGAAGCAATGTTAAACACCGCATAGAAATTCGCCGCCTGACCTGATGATGTGAGCATCGCAGCAGTACCGCCCTCAAGCGCTGCAATACGTGCTGCAACGTAATCGTTTGTGGGGTTCTGTAGCCTTGTGTAGAAATATCCTGACGCCTCTAAGTCAAAAAGCTTGCCCATTTCTTCACTTGTGTCGTACTTAAATGTTGTACTCTGGTATATAGGCATCTGTCTTGGCTCGCCGTTTTTCGGTGTGTAGCCGGCGTGGATGCATTTTGTATCTATTTTCATTGTTTTTCCTTCTTTCGATTATTTTGCAATGATTTTATGGAACACTTTCTTTCCCTTTTTAACTACGATACCATTCATTAAAGTATCCTTTGCGACTGCATAGTTGGGTTCTGTAATTTTAACATCGTCAACAGACACGCCGCCCTGCTGGATTAAACGTCTGCCCTCGCCTTTTGACGGAATGAGCTTAGCTGTTACCATTAAGTCTAAAAGCTGCGTTTCGTCAGCTAAGTCCGAAACAGCTATCTCTGTCGTGGGCATTTCGCCGCCACCTGCACCGCCGAAGATTCCTTCTGCGGTAGCTTTCGCTTTATTCGCCTCTTCTTCGCCGTGAACAAGCTTTGTAACCTCATAAGCTAAGCGAACTTTAGCCTTGTTTAAGTCAGCACCTTCCCATTTTTCCATTTCATAAATTTCTTCCATAGGAACAAATGTAATCATCTTAATTAAACGTACAACATCAGCATCATCAACATTTCTCCAGTACTGGTAAAATTCATAAGGAGAAACCTTTTCAGGGTCAAGCCATAGAGCGCCTTTTGCAGTTTTACCCATTTTCTTACCATCTGATGTGGTAAGAAGTGTGAAGGTCATACCGTAAACCTGTTTCTTTACTTTTCTGCGACAAAGGTCGATACCTCCTAAGATGTTACTCCACTGGTCGTCGCCACCTAATTCCATTACGCAGCCGTATCTTTTGTTTAACTCTAAAAAGTCATAGCTCTGCATAAGCATATAGTTAAACTCTAAGAAGGAAAGACCGTTTTCAAGTCTTGTCTGGAAGCACTTTGCTCTTAACATTTCGTTTACAGAAAAGCATGAGCCAATTTCACGCAAAAATTCGATATAGTTTAAATCTCTTAACCAATCGGCATTATTTACCATAATTGCTTTACCGTCAGAAAAATCAATAACAGATGACAACTGTTTTTTGAAGCGTTCACAGTTGTAGTTGATTGTTTCTACTGTCATCATCTGACGCATATCTGTTCTGCCTGAGGGGTCGCCTACCATACCTGTACCGCCGCCGACAAGCGCTATGGGTCTGTGGCCTGCATTCTGCATATGGCGCATAACCACCATCTGCAGAAAATGACCAACGTGTAAACTATCAGCCGTAGGGTCAAATCCTATATAAAAAGTTATCTTCTCTTTTCCAAGAAGCTCTCTTATTTCGTCTTCGTGAGTAGTCTGCGCGATCAAACCACGCTCTTTTAAGATGTCAAATACGTTCTGCATTTTTATTTCTCCTTTGTTGTTTGCAATTATCTGTAGATTATACCACAAAAAGCCGTCTATTGCAAGCTTTTTACAAGGAAACTACATTAATATTTTTATCCTTTAAAAGCTCTTTGTAATTTTCGTGGCAAGTAAAGAGTATAGCCTGTTGAAATTCCTGTGCGTTATTTATCAAATCCACCGCCGCCAAAAGCCTTGTGTTATCAAGCTGAGAAAAGGCATCGTCTAAAATAACAAGGGGAATTTTTCCGTCTGTTATTACGTTCATCGCCGCAAATCTTAAGGCAATATACAAAAGGTCGTATGTACCACGGCTCATAAAGCCAGCCTCCACAATTTCTCCACCGGTTGATTTGAGATTTAGAGAAAAGCTGTCATTTGCACGCACATCTGTATATTTTTCCTGAGTAAGACGGGACAGATATTGAGAGGTTTTTTCATTCAGGCGCGGCGCAAAATTATTCTTTATCTCCTCATGAGCCATATCGAGCCAGCGCGCTGCAGTAGTTAATGATGTGTATCTTTTTTCCGCTGCCGCTATCTCCTCGCCTACCTCATTAAGCTCCGATAAAATGTCTGCTTCTTTTCTTATTTCTGCAGTTTCCTTGGCTATCTTAAGGTCAAGCTCAGAGGCACTCTTTGTCATTTGTCTGCTTTCTTCTTTAAGCTGATTTATTTGTGAATAGATAACAACCGACGCTTCCTGTTGATATTCCATCACTTCCTGAGAAAATTCCTCGGCGTCACTACTTTCGGGAATACTCTTTTCAAGCATTTCAATTTCCGTCTTACATTCGTTGTATTCCATCTTAAGCTCTGCTTCTTTTTCTTCTATACTTTTTGTATTCATAAAAAGCGCGGAAAGCTCATCAGAAGTTTTAACATCATAGGGTTCAAAAATACTGTTAAGCTCATCATTTATTTTGTCAACGTCATGCTTTAGTTCATAATACACTTCTCTTTTTTTATCGTCATCTTTTCTTTTCTTGATGTTTATAAGCAAACAAATTAATATTCCGACAACAGCAACAAGCACGCCCGATATGTACATAATGTAGGACTTTAGCAAAAAACCAATGAGCAAGATGACAAAACCAAAAAAGCCGGGAATCAATCTTGTTTCGTCCAATATAGGGCGCACACCTTCCGGAACTTCTCTTTTTGCCTCAAGCATTTTTTCTTCTGCCATCAGCTTTTTGGTTTCCAATGCTTTTGCGCGGCTTACTTCATCAGCAGAAACCGCCAGATCTTGCTTTTTATCAAGATTTTTAAGTAACTCTTCCTTTTGCGCAAGTTTTTCTTTAGCAGAAGTAATCCTTTTTTCTATTATTTCTCTTGTTTCATCTATTTTTTTCTTTTGCAGATATTTTTCGTGCAAAACCGCAAGCTCATACTTTTTTTCCAATTCGCTTGCTTTTTCTTCTTTTTGTGCCGCTTGTACTTTCAGGCTTTGTACCATTTCTTCGTCACGGGCAATCGCACTGTATGTCATTTTTGACAAAGAAAGCTCCTGACGCAATGATGTTTCTCTATCCTGAAGGGCAGAAATTTTTCCGCCTCTGCCTGTTTTTGTTTTAAGGCTGAAGATTTCCTTTTCCATTGAGTTTATAATTTTGGAATAGGACACGTCCTCTGTTCCGCTTGTTTCCATATTTGAAAGGCGCGACATTATCTCCCCGTCGTCATTCTTCAAGCTGTCTGCCCCAAAGCTTTTTACATAAAGGGTTTTGATAAAAGCCTCACGGGAAAGTCCAAAAATACGCTCGCCTATATCGTCAGAGTTGTCCAACTCTTCCCATGTCTTGGCGTCTCTCAGAGTTGCCTTATCGCCTCGCTTTGTCCCCTTAAAGCTTCGCTCTATAACGAGCTCGCGCCCGCTATCATCTGTAAAATACACTCTGCCGCCAAAGGTGTCGCCACTCCAGGGGCGGTATTTTCTTCTGGGGGTTATGTCATCAAAAACTTTTTTGCTCTCATTAGGAAGTCCGTAAAATGCAGAAAGAATAAACTCACACAATGTGCTTTTGCCGCTTTCGTTTTCTCCATAGATAAGATTTACCCCGTCGGCAAAAGTAAATTCGCAATTATTCAATTTTCCAAAGCCGTCGATCTCAACCTTATCTATTCTCATTGTTTTCCTCTTTTTCTATGTAATTTATACCGATTTTCAGAGCCTCGTTAAATTCTTCCTCGCTCATATTTTCTTTATCCGCCAGAGCAAAATGAGCAAAAAGTCCTTTTAGTGAAAACTCTCCTGCAAGTTTTTCTATATCAACTGCAGGCGCGGTCTTATCTCTCACAACCACCGAAAATCCATCTATCTGTTCACTTATCACATCGGCATCTATTGCCATATTGCATTTTCCTGTCAGTGTAAACCTGTAAATATGGTTTTCGCCTTTGTAGATTTCGTTTATTTTTCCTAAGATTTCGCTATAATCAGCAACCCCTGTTACGTCTATTTCTTCATCAAAATACATTCTCTCACACACAGGGACAAAGGTTGCACTTACAATATTTCCTTTTGTCAGTTCAATGGCGTAAACGCCTTTTTCTCCTGTTTCGTCATTGCCTCTGCCCTCAGGACAACCGCAGTAGGCATAATGAGTTGCACCTGCCTGTTTTACGGGTGTTGCCTTGTGGATATGACCAAGAGCCAGATAATCCAAGCCGCTCTTTTCAATATCTGCGATTTTTGCAGGGTTGTAGTCGTTACCGCCTACATTTGCGTGGAATACACCGATATTTATTTTATCAGGGTTCTTTACACGAAATCCTGACAACATCTCACGTTCGTCATTAGCAGTTTTAAACGACTCTCCGTAAATGTCATATTGAGGCGTTTCTATACACTCAAGCTCTGTGCCGAACACATACACATTCTCGCCTAAATCAAAGGTTCTGTACACGCTGTCTACGCCCAGATAATCGTGGTTACCTGCTGTTATATACACCTTTGTTTGTGGAATTTTTCCAAATTCGTTCTTCAAAAAATTGAGGGTTTGTGCGGAAACATTTTTGCCGTCAAAAAGATCACCTGCAATAATAAGCATATCGGCGTTTTTTGCCATAGCCGTGATTTTTGCGAAGGTGCGCTTCATTTCCTCCCGTCTTATATTCACTTTCGATAAAGGCGTAAGCTCCGACATTGCCGAGTCAAAATGCACATCGGCACAATGAATAATTTTTAAAGACATTTTTATCCCTCAATTTGTTTTTTATTTTCTGAAATTTTCAGGGTAAAGCTAAAGCGGGCAAACTCTCCCTGCTTGCTTTCCGCCCACACGCGTTCTCCGTGAGCCTGAACAATATTTTTTACAATATAAAGCCCTAAGCCTGCACCGTTTTTGTCAAGGCTTCTTGATTTGTCTGTTTTGTAGAACCTGTCAAAAATATGCAAAAGCTCTTCTTCGGCAATACCCATTCCCGAATTTTCGACGCTGACATAAGCCTTGCCGTTTTTCGTGCCGACTCTTATATGGATAAAGCCTTTTTCGTTTGTAAATTTAATAGCATTGTCAAAAAGGTTCGTCATAACACGCGCAACCGCATCGCGGTCAGCAGAAACTATTAAGCTGTCCCGTTCAAATTCAACACTCAGTTGAATATCCTTGTCTGTTATACGCTTTTCGTGCTTTATGATATTCAGTCTTGTAAGCTCGTTAATGTCGAAATCCTTGATTTCAAGGTTAAAGTTCCCCTGCTCTAACTTGCTTATGTCAAACAAGTCATTCACTATTCTTGACAGTCTTTTGCTTTCATCAAGAACAATTGACAAATACCAGTCCCGCTTTTCATCAGGTATTGTCCCATCCAAAATCCCCTGCACAAAGCCTGTTATGGTTGTCATAGGTGTTCTGAGGTCGTGAGATACGTTTGCAAGGAAGCTATTTCTCGTGTTCTCAAACTGTTCTATAGACTCTGCCATATAGTTAAAGGTTTCGCTAAGTTCTCCGATTTCGCCTGATTCTTCTACCTCAACACGCTGGTTAAAGTTTCCTGCTGCAATTGATTTTGCCGCCTCGTTAAGCTGGGTTATAGGCTTTGAAATTCTCTTTGCCACAAAATACACCAAAACCGCTGCAAAGAGAGTTACCAAAATCATATTTCTTAAAAATATTCCTATGATTTCACTCCGCGCCTGACTTATCCGCGGCATAGGGATGCTTACCAGTACACCGCCAACCACATTGTCGGCATATTTTATAGGTCTGCCCACCGCCAACATACTGACCCGTGACACTCCCGAAATAGAGCCTTTAAAGGTACTTGTTTGTCCCTGTAATATACTCTGTGTGAAATTTTCCTTAAGTGTTCCGCTATAACCCTTTATGCTGGATGCTATAACCTTAGCCTCATGGTCGAAAACGAAAACCTCAGTCCCAGTAGTAGTGGCTATGGTTTCTAAATCATTTACATAAGCAGAATAGGACGCCGCCCGACCCACATCTTTCAGTTTCAATGTCATATCTACTACCTGATGCGCAATGTCTGTCAGTTTTTTTTCGTTGCTCTGGGTAAAATACGTACCCAAGAAACCGAAAAGAAGCGTTCCTGTCAAAATAACGCTTATTAAAAATATTGACATTACAAGAGAAAAAAGCTGAACGTATATACTACGCTTTTTTATCACGTTATTTCACCTCGAATTTGTAACCTACACCCCACACGGTTTTTAACTGCCAGTTTACGTTTTCCCCTGCAAGCTCTAACTTTTCACGGAGTCTTTTAACGTGCACGTCAACCGTTCTTGAGTCGCCGAAATAGTCAAATCCCCAAACAGTTTCAAGCAACTGCTCGCGTGTAAACACCTTGTTTGGATTTGTCGCCAAAAAGTATAAAAGCTCAAGCTCTTTGGGAGGAATGTCTACCGTTTCTCCATTGATTTTCAACTCATAGTTTGTAAGATTAATCACTATATTTGGATAGATTATTTCTTTATCCGTTGAGTCCTTGGGATCATAGCGGCGAAGAATAGCCTTGATACGCGCCACAAGCTCTTTGTTGTCAAAGGGCTTTACCATATAGTCATCAGCACCTAACTCAAGCCCTAAAACCTTGTCAAAGGTTTCGCCCTTTGCCGTAAGCATCATGATCGGTATGCTGCTTACTCTGCGTATTTCACGGCAAACCTGAAAACCATCCATTTTAGGCATCATAACATCGAGCAGTACCACTGAAGGAGTCTTTTCACGAAATGCATCAAGCGCCTCCTGTCCGTCGTTTGCGATAATTACCTCAAAGCCCTCTTTTTCTAAATAAAGTCTTATAATTTCACAGATGTTTCTGTCATCATCTACTACTAACACTCTTTGATTTGTGTTCATAACAATCACCCTTTCTGTCAGTTTGCACACCATCTGCCCGATGCGCCACAGGGAAGAATCAAATCCGAATTCTCAACAGGAATACCTATTTCTTCTGACACTACAGTTCCTGCATATTTTTTCTTTATCTTAAGCTTTAAAATATCTGCCAACACTGTAGGCTGAAGTCCTGTGGTATACGAATTTATCAGGAAAAACAAGGGGTTATCAGACATTATTTTCATACATCTTTCAACCAAGGGGTAAAGCTCTTCTTCAAGCTTCCACACCTCTCCGTTGGGTCCTCTGCCGTACGAGGGAGGGTCCATAATGATACCGTCGTAGGTGTTTCCACGTCTTGCTTCCCGCTCTACAAATTTTATTACATCATCTACAATAAATCTTACAGGCTTGTCACGAAGTCCTGAGCATTCTAAATTTTCCTTTGCCCAGGCTACCATACCTTTTGATGAATCAACATGCACAACAGACGCTCCCGCCCCTGCTGCTGCCGCCGTTGCACCACCTGTGTAGGCAAAAAGATTTAAAACTTTAATGGGGCGACCTGCGCTTTTAATAAGCTCCGAAAACCACATCCAGTTTACAGCCTGTTCAGGAAAAAGTCCTGTGTGCTTAAAACCCATAGGTTTAACCCAAAAGCTCAAATTTAATGGTTCAAACTTTATCTTCCACTTATCAGGGATTTTTGTATGTACCTGCCATGAGCCACCTCCTGTGTTCTTTCTGTGGTAGTGAGCTGCTGCTGTTTTCCACAACTGAGGTTGCGATTTATCCTCCCAGATAACCTGCGGGTCAGGGCGGATTAATCTGTACTGCGCCCAATCCTCAAGCTTCTCTCCGCCTGATATATCTAAAACCTTATAGTCCTTCCATTTATCGCAAATAAACATATTTTGTTCATTCCTTTCGCCACTTATAGTTACTTTATTCTACACTAAATATTTTACCATTTTGGCATTAGTTAGTCAACGAATTTTTTTACCCCGTCATAATAAGTTCAAAATGTTCATAAACTGATAAAAAATACACAAAAAAGGGTGGTTATTATGGCAGAATACATTTTGCCTCACAACATTGTTTTGGAAAATAAGCAGAAAATGTCCGTAACAGGCGTAGAGGACGTAGATACCTTTGACGAGGGTAAAATCGTGTTATACATAGCCGACGACACGCTGATTATAGAAGGCGACGACCTGCATATACAAAAGCTCGACGTAGCATCTGGCGAGCTTACTATCGAGGGCGAAATCTACGGCATCACATATACAGGAAGCGACAAATCCTCAAGAGGTTCAAAAGGCTTCTTCAAAAAGCTTATGAAATAGGTGATCCGATGTTTACACTTTCACAAGAGCTGGAGATTTTCCTGTGGTCCGTAGTCTGCGGAGTCATAATTATGGCGCTGTATGATATTTTTTCCGTAGCACGATGCAGCAAAAATTTCTCCATCCTCGTATGCAACATCTGCGACGGTATATTTGTCGCTGCAGCGGCTGTAGTTATGATTTTCGTTACATTTTGTTCATCTAACGGATATGTGCGAACCTATGAGTTTATAGGCGCTGTAATCGGGGGACTACTCTACAAAATCATACTGGGGCGTTACTTTAAATTCCTTGTACAAAAAATTCTCTTCTTTTTTTACAGTTTTTTTACAAAAATTTTCAAATTACTATTGACACCGATTAAATTTATGTATAAAATTATGTATAGTATTATAGGGTTATTGTATAAAGTCGCTGGCAGGCTCATATTCCCTGTGAAAAACAGATGTGCCTTGCACTTACATACATTGCGAAAAACCTTTAAAAAAACGTAGGAGTATTGCTATGGCAAACACCATAAAGAGAACTAAAAAAATAAATTTCAGAGTTTTTGCAAAAAGAATGCTGTTCTGCTTTTTGTTTATATATCTTCTGGTTTCTTTGATTTCTCAGCAGTTTAATTTCGCCTCACTGAAAAAGCAAAATGAAATCGTAGATGAAAAGCTTGAAGAAGCTCTATCACATCAGGAACAGTTAAACGCTCAATTTGAAGCTATTGATTCTGAGGACTATATCCGCAGAGTTATCCGCGAAAGACTTGGATACACAAGACCTAACGAGAAGGTTTTTGTTGACGCCACAAAATAATACATAAGAGTACATTACAGGAGGAAAGGTTTTAATGGCATTAGAACCGGGAAAAGTAGTAGAAGGAAAGGTTACGGGCATTACACAATTTGGTGCCTTTATTTCCTTTGACGCAGGAAAGACAGGACTTGTTCACATTTCTGAGGTCGCTTTGGAATATGTTAAGGACATCAAAGACCACTTAAAAGAGGGGGATACGGTAAAGGCCAAGATTTTATCGATTGACAAATCAGGCAAAATCAGCCTTTCTATCAAGCAAGCACTTTTAGACGAACGTGCAGTAGCTAAGCGCGCCCCTCAGAAAAAAGCTCCCAGAAAGCCCGATGATTTTGATTGGTCAAAAAAGTCTTCTCAGCCCTCAAGCTTTGAAGAAATGATGGCAAAGTTCAAGCAGGACAGTGATGAAAAGCTTCAAGATATGAAACGAGGCATTGACTCAAAGCGAGGTTCTGCCTACAAGCGTTCCTCCGGCTCATATTAAACTGACGCGGCAGCAAGTGCTGCCGTTTATTTTTTCTAAGGAGAATAACGTGAAAAATCACATTGTCAGCCTTTGGCAGAATTTATAGCACCGCCGATTTTTCGCGTCAAAAGGCACGAAACGGCGATGTGCATATGCTGACACACAGAAATCTTTGATTTCGTATTGTGTCGCATGCGAGGACTTCTCAAGAGACGAGCCGAGCAACGGCGAGGACGATTGGCAGAAGTCTACCGTATTTCCATTTTACGCCCTTCTGCCCACGATAAGAGGCGTGCGTATTTTTTATTACTATTGTGGGCAGAAAGGCTATGGAAATATTTATGAAGAATAACGAAATAAAAGAAAAGTATTTTAAACACGATACAGTCCTCTGGCAGGGCGCACCAAAGAAAGTGCCTGTATTTACAAGGTCTGACTTTTTGCTTGTGCCCTTCTCTGTTATTTTTGGCGGTTTTTTGTTGGCTTACGCTATCATATCCGCAATTGCTATGCTTGCAGGACACGGAATTCTTTTTTCACTTGTGGGAATTACATTTCTGCTTTTGGGCGTGTACCTTATATTTATAAGACTCTGGTACAGAAAGAAGCGCATCAGCCGTCAAGCTTATTTCGTAACAGACAAGCGTGTTTTCGGCTTTGATACTATGAGAGATGATGTATTGTTTGACATCCCGCTGCGCGATACAGACCTTTCCCTCGGATATAAATCCCTTGAATTGGGCGAAACAAATTCCATCGGCGATTTTATCTACGGTTTGGGACTGGATATATTCTTTAGAAAGTTTTCAAAGGAAACGCCTGCATTCAGGTATATTGATGATATAGAGCAGGTTTCAAAAATTATTATGACCACTTTACAGAAAGATAACGGTACTGACGATGATTCAATTTTTATCTGATATAGCAAATAAGGCAGGGGTTTGTTTAGATGATACACAGCTAAAGCAGTTTTCTCTTTATGCCGACCTCTTAGTAGAATGGAACAAAAAAATGAACCTTACTGCCATAACTGCGCCTGATGAGATTGTAACAAAACACTTTGTGGACAGTCTTTATGGTCTTAAGGTTTTAGGCAACAGAAAAACAGTTATAGATGTAGGCACAGGGGCAGGTTTTCCGGGTATTCCTTTGAAAATTGCAAAGCCCGAAATTTCGCTGACGCTTTTAGATTCTTTAAACAAGCGTCTTACATTTCTTACTGAGGTAAAAAAACAACTTAGTTTAGAAAATGTGGAATGTGTGCACTCAAGGGCTGAGGACGGTGCAGCATCTGGCACTCGCTTACGCGAAAGCTTTGATGCAGCAGTTTCACGCGCCGTTGCAAACCTTTCCTGTCTGTGCGAATACTGTCTTCCCTATGTTAAGCGCGGCGGTTTATTTTTAGCCTATAAAGGTCCGGATGTGGAGGAAGAGTTGGCAAACTCACAAAACGCTATAGAGCTTTTAGGCGGCGAGGTTTCAGGAGTATTTACCTACACCATACCCGATACTGACATTACTCACTCTGTTGTGGTAATTACAAAAATAAAAACAACTCCTGAAAAATACCCAAGACTTCAGGGAAAAATACAGAAAAAACCATTATAAAAACTTTTTTGAGCAGTGGCTTTCGCCACTGCTTTTTTATTTGTCGAATTCTTGTTTATTTTCGACAAATAGATGTATATTTCGCTAAAGGTATGGGAACACTATTTGAAGAATAAGTATTAACGGAAAATATACAAAGGAGGAATACTTTTTGGAAATTACCGTTACAATCAGAAAAAAAGTTCTGGTGGCATCCTTATCAGGAGAACTGGACCACCATACTGCAAAAAGCGTCAAAGACCTTGTTGAGGAGGTAATCAAAAACAAAGGCGTCACAAATCTCGTGTTTGATTTTACCAACCTTACGTTTATGGACAGTTCAGGCATCGGTGTTGTAGTTGGCAGGTACAAGCTTGTTACGTCCATCGGCGGTCGAGTGGCGATTGTCAACAATTCTGCCTCTATAGACAGGCTGCTCACAATGTCCGGTATCAAAAAAATAATAACCGTACACGACTCTGTTTCCGGCGCAATCAATCATCTTCAGGAGGAAATCTCATAATGAACAACAATATGAAATTAGAATTTATCTCGATATCGGAAAACGAAAAATTCGCCCGCAGCGCAGTTGCCGCCTTTGTCACACAGTTAAATCCTACACTTGATGAAATCGAGGACATAAAAGCTGCAGTGTCAGAAGCCGTTACAAACGCTATCATTCACGGCTATAAGGACACTTGCGGCACAGTTTATGTAAGCTGCATATTGAGGGATGATGCGGCTGAAATTGAGATTTCAGACCAAGGCTGCGGAATTGAAAATGTGGAGTTGGCCCGCACTCCCCTATATACCGGCACAACCGATTCTGAGCGCAGCGGTCTGGGGTTTACAGTTATGGAAACCTTTATGGATACTGTAACAGTTGACAGTACACAGGGAAAAGGAACAACCGTAAGGCTGATTAAAAAAATCGGTGCGTTATCTCCTTCTTCTCTGTAATGAGGTGCAGTGTGGACAAATTTAAAAAGGATAATACATACGCACTTATTCGTGCCGCCCATTCCGGAGATGCAAAAGCCAAAGAAACGCTTGTGGAAGAAAATATGGGACTTGTGGTTAGTCTTGCCAAAAGATTTTATAACCGCGGATATGATCCCTGCGACATAAATCAGCTTGGAGTTTTAGGACTCCTTCGCGCCATAGAAAATTTTAATCCTGATCGGGAATATATGTTTTCCACGTATGCCGTTCCTATGATTTTGGGAGAAATAAAACGTTTTCTACGTGATGACGGACCAATAAAGGTCAGCCGCTCCATAAAACAAACAGCAGCACAAATAGCAGCATTTGTAGATAAAGAGACAAAAGAAAGAGGCTCTTCTCCTGGTGTTTTGGATATTGCCAACGCTCTTGGAATTTCTCCTGACCAAGTGGTAACAGCGATTGACGCCACCGCTCCCACGGAATCAATAAACCAACAGGTAGGCGACGGCAACACAAAGCTTTCGGATTTATTAAAAGACAGTATAGACGAGGGACAAATTCTTACTAAAATAGACATAAAGACCGCCATTTCAGCTTTGGAAACAAGGGAAAAAACAATCGTTATTATGCGTTATTTTATGGATAAAACACAGTCAGACATCGCAAAAAAATTAGGCATCTCTCAGGTACAGGTGTCACGTCTAGAGAAAAAAATTTTAGAAAAGCTAAAGACCTCGTTGATGTGCGAAAATTAAAAAATATAGCATTGGTGCTAAAAAACTATTGACAAAATTAAACATAATGTGATAACCTTATGTTAAAGAAAAATGAAAGAAGGTCATCACTTGATTAAAGCTTACATAAAAAACGGCACAATCCGCATAGTATCCGGCAAAAAATCAACTGAATACCCGACAGGCGCTGCTGCTGTGTCTTTAGGCGGCAAATGGGATTTTGAAAATCCTTATGCCTATTTTACAGATTACAACGAAGAAGAATTGGCAAAGTTCGCTGCTTCTGAATTGGCAAAGCTTATAGCTATACATGATTTCAGCACGGAAACACTTGCGGAGTTTGATAATTCAAGAAAAGCAAAGTTATATTTCGGCAAGAACTTTACTATTTCTTATGAAGCAGACGAAACAGTTGTTCCCTGCTTTACATTATCGTCTGCAAGAGAACTTTTTGCACTTGAGATTTTAACTGCCGCAATTGCGAAAAAACCTTTAAAAATTTGCGAAAACTGTGGTGGATATTTCTTCCCTTCAGGCAGAACCGACTCTGTGTATTGCGATAGAATACTTGAGAACGGATACTCCTGTAAAAAAATTGGCGCACACAGGCAGTATCGCCGAAATAGCCGCGCCAATGATTTGAAAAAGCTGTATGACAAGGTTACAAAGCACAACCGCTACTTAAAATCAAAAGGCGCTATGAGCGCTTACGAATACAATAATTGGATGAGTGATGCATCTAAAAAGTACGCAGACTACAAAGCCGAAAACATTACGTCTGCTGAATTTGAGGCTTGGCTATTAGGTAAAGAGGAAATTCCAGCTCCCCGCACACGTTCAAGAAATACGATTTCAGATTACTTACTATAAAAATGAGGAGCTCAAAGCTCCTCATTTTTTATAGCATCTTTAATATTTTTCATCATATAGAGCGAGCCAAGAGCAATTACTGTACCATCTGTGGCTGCTAACTCCTGAGCTTTTTTGACTGCGTTTTGGTTGTTTTTTTCTGTATATACATTTTTTATATATTTTTTTGCATTCTGAGCTAAATTTTCTGCAGTTTCACGTCTTGGGTTGTCAACTTCTGTAACAACAACGGTATCCGTTATTTCGGAAAGTTTTTTTAGGCAATAGTCATAATCCTTATCCATCAACATACCAAATACACATACAGGTTTATCCGAAATCACTGCTTTGGCAGTTTCTACGAACGCCCTCATTCCGTCCGCATTATGTGAGCCGTCTGCTATAAACAAAGGCGTGCTGCTTAAAATCTCAAATCTTGCGGGCCATTTTGCATGTGATAAGGCTTTTTGTGCATTTTTTAAAGTAACCGCAAAACCGCACTCTTCAAGCAAGCTACATGCAGAAATGGCAGTAACTGCATTATATATCTGGTATTTACCCACAAGGCTTGTGTGGTATGCGTTGCCACGGTATGTAAAATCACTTCCCAAAAGGCTCATATTTTTTATATCAAGTGTTTCGCCTGAAGCAACAAGTAACGGCGAATTATTTTGTTCTGCAGTTTTTTCTATGACCTCAAGGGCATCGTTTGGCTGTTCCATATAAGAAAGCACAGGAACTCCCTCTTTTATAATACCGCACTTATTCTTTGCTACATTACGAACAGTATTTCCAAGGTAATCAGTATGGTCCAGACTGATAGATGTTATTACTGACAAAACAGATGTTTTTATTACATTGGTTGCATCATACGTTCCGCCAAGTCCTACCTCTAAAACTACCACGTCGCACTCACTCTTTTCAAAATACAAAAAGGCAGCAGCGGTAATAAGCTCAAATTCGGTAGGGTGCTCATAACCCGCCTCTGTCATAACCTTGACTTTGTCTACTACAATCGACATAATTTCTGTCAATTCCTCATCAGGTATAGGAGTGCCGTTTATCTGGATACGCTCATTAAATTCGTAGATAAAGGGCGAAGTATAAAGGCCTGTTTTGTAACCTGCGTCGACTAAAATATCATGTATATACAAAGAGGTTGAGCCTTTGCCATTTGTACCTGCTATGTGTATAAATTTCAGCTTGTCCTGAGGGTTGCCCAACAACTCACAGAGCTTATTTATTCTATCAAGCTCTAATTTTGAGCCAAACTTTTTAGAATTATCTATAAAATTCATCACTTCTTCTCTGTTCATATTAACCCTCCTCTTTTTCATAAGTACAGTATAATACCAACGCCTGAAAAAGTCAACAAAAAAGAGGTCGGCTTTGCCGACCTCTTAAAATTTAAAAATTATTCGAAAATAATTACTGC
>JAZRPE010000005.1:0-10694 GCA_045649085.1 Congzhengia sp. | reverse complement strand
CCCTGTTCTGTTTCTTCTACCTCTATGTAGTTGTAAATAGTTAACGCCAAGCCCAAAGAGTCAAATCCGGGACCCATATTAGCTGAACTGCCCGGAACCCTTACCTTTATCTTAGCCATATTCAACCACCTCTACGCAAGTATGCGGATGAAAGAGCATCTTTCCTTAGCAATTGATAAGAAATCTCTTTCTTTCATTTCATCTGTAACGAATACAAATTCATCATCTGTTGAACCTACCTCTGTGCCGCCAATCTCGCCAAAGAGATTTTTGTCAGTGGTACGTACAAAATATTTGTATGTAGCATCCATAGGCTCTGCCATAATGTTTTCTTCAGGCTTGTCCCATATAACCCATTTGCTTACGTTCAAGTGTTTAGCGCCATCAATAATATCAGCAACTACCGCACTGGCTGTGGGAAGCTTACCTGCTCCGCGACCATAGAACATTGCTTCGCCCAAAGAGTCGCCATTTAACATTATTGCATTAAACACACCCAAAACGCCAGAAAGCTGATTTTCCTTTGATACAAGTCTGGGAGCAACGATTGCTGAAACCTTACCTGATTCATCTATTTCTGCCGCGCCGATTAGCTTAATTACATAGCCAATCTTATCAGCAAATTGTACATCTGTGGTAGAGATATTTCTGATACCTTCTGTGGGGATGTTGTTGTAGTCTACAAATTTGCCTGTAGCAAGCGATGATAAAATAGCCGTCTTTCTGCAGGCGTCATGTCCGTCAACGTCAGCAGATGGGTTGCGCTCTGCGTAGCCTAACTCCTGAGCTTCAGCCAATGCGCTTTCAAAGGTTGCGCCTTTTGTAAACATCTCTGTCAAAATATAATTCGTTGTACCATTTAAGATACCGTAGACCTTATTGATTGTATTCGCAGCCAAACACTGATTGATGGGGCGTATAATAGGAATACCGCCGCCAACCGACGCTTCAAAGAAATAGTTTACACTTTTTTCTTTGGCAATAGAAATCAGTTCAGTACCGTGTGTGGCAACAAGCTCCTTATTTGATGTTACTACTGTCTTTCCAGCGAGGAGCGCTGACTTTGTAAAGTCATAAGCAGGGGATATTCCGCCCATAACCTCCACAACTATGCTAACGTCATCATCCTGCAGAATATCATTATAATCCTTTGTAAAGATTTCTTTTTCTGGATGGTCGTCAAAATCTCTGATATCAAGTATATATTTAACATTTAATATATCGCCGGCTTTTTTGGCGATTGTTTCGGAGTTGTTTTTCAAAATTTCATAAACACCTGAACCAACCGTTCCATATCCTAATATTGCAACGTTAATCAAAACATCGCCCCCTTGTAATAATATACGTTCCTATTATATATTAAATTTACCCCCGAGGTCAACACTTTTTTCCCAAAATACCAAAAAAATCTTGTTTTTATTTTGTGTAACATTTTTCGCAGGTATACATAGTATATTATAGAGATTATTCTCAAATATTTTCATTACGGAGGTTGTTATGGCAGACAGACGCTATCCTTCACCTTCTTCACCTTGTGAAGACATCAAAAACTCAGTTTGTGTACATACAGATAAGGTCTATGATTCCTGCAAAGATAAAGACTGCATCGAAGATGCAAGAGTGTATTTTAGTGCAGCAGATCAGGACCTCATAGACAGAGCAATATCCATAAAATCAAAAAAAGCAGAGGTAATCTGGGCGTATCCCGATGTTGAGCCTATCCCCTTTAACTGCGGCTACTACACAGTAGACACCACCTTCTACTTCAAAATCACTTTGGAAGTATGCCTCGGTCACGGTAAGCCCTTGTGCGTGGAAGGTCTTGCAGTATTCTCCAAAAAAGTCGTTCTGTTCGGCTCAGAGGGCAGCGCCAAAATCTTCTCTTCACAATATACTAAAGAATCCGGCTGCTTCAATCAGTCAAGCTGGCAGAAAACAAATCTGCCCAAGGCAGTTGTTGAAGTTGTTGACCCGTTAATCCTTGCTGTCAACACCAAAGAAATCTGCGATTGCGAGTGTGACTGCCCCTGCGGTATGTTTGATTTATCAAGCGTTCCCGACAGCGTCAATGACGTATTTGACGACGCACTTTGCGATGACACCGGCAGAAAGCAGCTCTACGTTTCTATCGGTCTTTTCTCAATTGTCAAGTTAGAACGCAGTGTACAGCTGCTCATTCCTGCTTATGATTTCTGTGTTCCGCAGAAGGAATGTGACACATCTTATGACTGCAATCCCTGTGACCTGTTCGAAAAAATTTGCTTCCCATTTGACGAATTTTTCCCTCCCGAAAAAGAAGTCTGTGACGAAAAACGTAACAAGTGTTGCGATTAAAAAAAGGCGCCGCTGGCGCCTTTTTTCTATGCTAAACCGAATCTGTTTACAAATCCCTGCAGATTTCCCTGAAAATAAAGCCTCACTCCGTGAAGCTTTCTGAAATCCTTGGGAAAATACAACGCGCTGCTCTTTTTCAGCGCTACTGCCTTTGCCTGTTCTAATACCGTTGCTACAAACTGTGAGCAAAAGTAGTGGTATTTACGCTTAAAGGGCACATGAAACAACCCCAGCACTACGCCCATCTTGCTGTACCTAAAAAAGGGCTTCATATTTACAAAATACTCCAACACCTTTTTGGTGGCAAGGTAAACCTTTTCACTGACCTCGAGAACATAGAGCTGACAGGGAAATGGCTCACGCTCAGGCTTTAAGTAGCGCGTGATTTCCTCAACAATAAATCCCTTGTAGGTAAAACTGTAGAAGGTGTTCATATCCTCTTCAAGACCGATTGATGCGTGGGTGTAGTTAAAGCCCGTTATAGCTTTCATTGCGACAGCTCCCGCATCAGGAAACTTTGTAAGTAATATGTATATGTTATGCTTTTTCATAGTCAACCTCTCGTTTTGTTGTTGATACCATTATATCTGGTTTTAGATACTATGTCAAGTGTTGTTACAAATTCTTAATATAAAAAGCAATGCATAAAAAAGGAATTCGCAAATTTGCGAATTCCCACCTTTTATTATGATTTTCAACAGTCTCACTTTGCTTGATTTTTCTACGCCGCTACCTTGCTATTGATACTATATACTTATCTCTTATATGAGTTTCTATCTTGTTATTTCCCATTACCGAAAAATTCGGAAAATACGAAACTCCCTTACCCATTAATTTAACATAGGCTTCCTTTCGCGTCCATACCTCAAAGAAACGTTTCTTTGACAGTTCCCATTTCTCAAATACATATCTCATCTCATCGGGCGCAAACTGACGCTTTGCAACATTTAGATTTACATCCCTTATATATTCAATATCTATACCCACAGGTCTGTCAGAAATCGCGCACACAGCAATATTCTTTGAATGGCTGATGGAAAAGTGTACAGGGGCGTCGTCTGTGTAGGGCTTTCCGTTTTTATCAACGCGAAACCGTATATCCTCAGCCACTATATTAAATTCTCTGGCTATTGCTCCTCTTACCAATTCGCCTGCGGCGATGGAAAGCTTTTTTGCAGGTTTTTTCTTAAGCTTATCCGCCTTTGCTCTGCGCATTTCGTCGGACTTTATGTAAGCTTTTAAAAAATCCTCATCGGACATTCTTGAGATGTCACAATGATACAACTTCAACACAACTTATCCCTCCTGATTTGATTTTACCACATTATTTTTTTTTGTCAATAGATTTTGGTCTTGTAAAAATTGACCTTTCGTGATAAGATTAATTAAAGGTGATTTTATGAGCAAATTCAATCTGACTATACCCACTCTTCTTGGCACAGAACAGGTAGTTGCCTTTGAGGTCAAGGAATTGGGGTACGACATTACAAAAGTTGATAACGGCAGCGTTTCATTTGTTGGCGACGAGGAGGCTATTGCAGTTTTAAATGTAAACTTGCGTGCCGCTGAGCGCGTTATGATTAAACTGGCTTCATTTAAGGCTACCACATTTGACGCACTTTTTGAGGGAGTACGTGGTATCCATTGGGAAGAACTTCTGCCCGCCGATGCCCAGTTCCCCGTAACAGGCTACGCCTTAAAGAGCGCTCTCCACAGCGTGCCTGACTGTCAGTCTATTGTTAAAAAGGCCATTGTCGAAAGACTCTCCCAAAAATACGGCATAACAGGAAGGCTTGAGGAATCAGGTGGACTTTATCCTGTGCGCTTTGCCATTATGAAAGATGTGGCGACAATTTACCTCGATACATCAGGTCCCAGCCTTTATAAGCGCGGTTACCGCGTAGAAAGTGTTATCGCGCCAATGCGCGAAACTCTGGCGTTTGCTATGATTTCTTTAAGCTTTTGGAAAGGGGACAGACCGTTCATTGATCCGTTCTGTGGTAGCGGCACAATTCCAATCGAGGCTGCTATGTTTGCCACCAAACGAGCACCAGGATTGAAGCGGAGATTTGTGGCTGAAACCTGGCGAAACTTAATGCCCAAGGAATTGTGGAGGGATATTCGTACAGAGGCAAGAGAAAATGAGGTCCACCACCGTGAAACCCAGATTTTTGCCTCAGACATCGACCCCGAGGCTATAAAAATTGCTAAGCAGAACGCCATAAATGCAGGCGTTGCCGATAAAATTCACTTTGAAATTAAGGACGTTGCCCACATTACACCTTTTCGTGACAAAGGCGTCGTATGCTGCAATCCCCCTTACGGCGAGCGCCTTATGGACGCAAAAAGCTGTCAGGCATTGTACCGCACAATGGGGAAAAAATTTTCACAATTCAGTGACGCCAAAAAGCTTATACTTACTTCCCACGAGGAGTTTGAAAAATATTACGGCAAGGAAGCAGACAAACGCAGAAAGCTCTACAACGGTATGCTTAAATGCTATGTTTATCACTATTTTTAAGGAGAATTGACTATGAAAGTTATTTTAGTTAACGGAAGCCCCCACGAAAAAGGCACAACATTCGGCGCCTTATCTGAGGTTGCAAAAACATTAAATGAAAACGGGATAGAAACAGAAATTTTCTGGCTGGGTGTAAAGCCTATTTCAGGGTGTCTTGGTTGCGGCGGATGCAAGGAGACAGGTAAGTGTGTAATCGATGACATTGTAAATGTGTTTATTGATAAAGCGCACGATGTAGACGGCTTTATCTTCGGAACACCTGTTCATTATGCAGCAGCATCAGGCGCTCTCACTTCATTTATGGACAGGGTATTTTATGGCAAAGCATCAGTATTTATGGGAAAACCCGCAGCAACAGTTGCCTGCTGCAGACGCGGCGGCGCTTCAGCGGCGTTTGACCAAATTAACAAATATTACCCTATCTCAGGTATGCCCGTTGTTCCCTCTCAGTACTGGAACAGCGTACACGGCATATCAGCTGAAGAAGCTTCCCGTGACGAAGAGGGTATGCAGACAATGAGAACCTTAGCCCGAAATATGGCATGGATGTTAAAGTGTATTGATTTAGGAAAGCAAAACGGAATAACAGTTCCCCAAAGAGAGCCTGGTAAGAGAACAAACTTTATAAGATAAAAATAAGCGAACCGAATGGTTCGCTTATTTTTATCTTAGTATAAATCGTTGTCGTAATGCGCACGCTCGCCGCCAATAAATTTCGCACGGCTTCTTGCACAGGAAAGATGAGCGTTGCCTATTGTTTTTACAGAAAGTCTCAGCGGTACAACCACAGGACGAACGTGCATACCGATTAGCGTATCTCCTATGTCCATACCTGCATCCGCAACAATTGCTTCTACCGCAACAGGATCTTTCATAAATTTATATGCCGCAGTTGCAAAAGAACCGCCTGCCTTCGGCTGAGGAACTACATTGCACACATAAGCGTGCGGTACTGCTTCACGCTCAACAATTAAAGCGCGGTTTAGATGCTCACAGCACTGAGCTGCAACAAAAATCCCCTCAGCATTAAAAACTGCCGCAAGCGTCTGATAGATTTCTTCTCCAAGCTCTGCCACCGAGGATGTGCCGATACGCTCGCCCGTTACTTCACTTGTGGAGCAGCCCACTGCAACAATGTCGCCAGACTTTAACTTTGCCTTTTCTATAAGCTCTGTTGCTGCCAGCATCAACGATTTTTTTGTATCGCTATACATAACAAATCACTCCTCTTTTATTTCAAGTTCAATGTTCCTGCATTTGCACCTTTTAAGTATTCATTTATAAATCCATCAAGATCGCCGTCCATAACTGCACCAATGTTACCCATTTCAAAATTTGTTCGGTGGTCTTTAACCATATTATAAGGATGGAAAACATAAGAGCGAATCTGGCTGCCCCAGGCGATGTCTTTCATATCCCCCTTTAAGTCCTCGATTTTTTCTTTCTGCTCACGCTCTGCCATCTCAACGAGCTTTGCCTTCAGCATTTTCATGGCGTTTTCCCTGTTCTGGTGCTGAGAACGCTCAGTCTGGCAGGACACAACAACTCCCGTGGGAATGTGCGTCATACGGATTGCGGAGTCAGTTTTGTTAATGTGCTGACCGCCGGCACCGCTGGCACGGAATGTATCAACTTTTAAATCCTCAGGTCGAATATTTATCTCAATATCATCATCAATTTCGGGCATTACGTCAACCGATGCAAATGATGTGTGACGTCTGCCTGACGAATCAAAAGGCGAAATGCGAACCAAACGGTGTACGCCTTTTTCACACTTTGCATAACCGTAAGCATTTTCGCCCGTCAGCTGAATTGTGACACTCTTTACGCCTGCTTCATCTCCCGCCAGGTAATCAAGTGTAGACACTGAAAATCCGCGACGCTCTCCCCAGCGCTGATACATACGAAGGAGCATTGAAGCCCAGTCCTGAGCCTCTGTGCCTCCTGCGCCGGGGTGGATTGCAATGATTGCGTTGTTTTTATCGTATTTACCCGAAAGGAGAGTTTCAAGTTTCATTGTTTCAAGCTCGTCTGTTAACGCAGTATAGCCCTCTGCAATTTCAGGCAGCAAGCTTTCATCTTCCTCCATTTGAGCAAGCTCAACTAAGGTACTCAAGTCCTCCCAGTCTCCGTGGAGTTTTGCGTATCGGGCAACCCTATCCTTCAGCTGCTTTACTTCCTGAAGTACCTTCTGAGAATTATCCATATCATTCCAAAAATCCTCACGAGCCGATAATTCCTCTAATTCTTTAATTTTCTGTTCTGTGTGCGCAATCCCTAAAGACTCTTTTAGTTCTTTGATTGCATCTTCCTGTGATGCCAAATCCAGACGGTACTGGTCAAGCTCGACTATCATTCTATCAATCCTTTATTGTAATATTTATTCCTGATTTGCACCGCAGCATTTCTTATACTTTTTGCCGCTGCCGCAGGGACAAGGGTCATTTCTGCCTACCTTATCATTTGCCTTGGCCTGTTTCGGAGCAACTGTTCCGTCGCCCGCAGGCTTAATGGGATTCGCCACCTGAACACGCTCAACAGGAGCGCTTAGTTTTGCGTTAAACACAAGCTTCAACGTAGCTTCACGGATTGAGGCTATCATTTCCTCAAACATATCAAATCCCTCGAATTTATAAAGCATCACAGGGTCTTGCTGACCGTATGCACGAAGTCCGATACCGTGTTTTAGTTGCTCCATTGCATCAATATGGTCAATCCATTTTGTATCAACGGAACGAAGAAGTGCTACACGCTCAAGCTCACGCATCAGCTCTGCACTGGACTCTTCCTCTTTTTGAGCATGATTTGCAAGTGCAATTTCTGTAAGCTGATTTATTAGTCCCTCGCGAGTAGAATCCATCAATTCCTCATCAGTAAGCTTGAACTGACCAGGCTTCAAGCAAATAGTTTCCAAAAACTCGGTCATTGCAGCCATATTCCAGTTTTCAGGGTTATTTTCATCTGCCGCAAAACGAAGCACCGTTTCTTCCACAAAATCCCTTATCATTTTTTGAATATTAGACTTTACACTATCTCCGTTTAGTACCTGCTGACGCTGAGAATAGATGATTTCTCTCTGCTGGTTCATAACGTCGTCATACTGTAAAACGTGCTTTCTTATATCAAAGTTTCTGCCCTCAACGCGACTCTGCGAGGTTTCAATGGCGCCTGTGAGCATTTTGTTTTCTATTGCCTGGTCTTCTTCAAGTCCCAATGTGTCAACTATGCTCCTGATACGGTCAGAACCAAACAACCTCATCAAATCGTCTTCTAAGGAAATAAAGAACTTTGACACACCCGGGTCGCCCTGACGTCCTGCACGACCGCGAAGCTGATTGTCAATTCGTCTTGATTCATGGCGCTCTGTACCAATAATATAAAGACCGCCTGAATCCCGCACCTTTTCTGCTTCGGGAGCAATTTCTGCTTTATATTTTGCAAGAAGCTCGGTGTAGGTTTTTCTCGCTTCTAAGATATCTTCGCTATCTGTTTCGCCATAGCCTGTAGCCTCGGCAATCAATTCATCAGAATACTCTCTTTTCTTCATTTCGTGCTTAGCCATAAATTCCGCATTACCGCCAAGCATAATGTCAGTACCACGACCTGCCATATTGGTAGCAATGGTCACAGCTCCGAATTTACCTGCCTGAGCAATGATTTCTGCTTCTTTTTCGTGGAATTTAGCGTTTAACACCTCGTGCTTTATGCCGTTACGTTTCAGCATAGAAGACAAAATTTCTGATTTTTCGATTGTAACTGTACCAACCAGCACGGGCTGACCTTTAGCGTTACACTCCTTAACCTGCTCAACTACCGCTTCGAATTTTCCCTTTTCTGTCTTATAAACGGCATCAGGTAAATCAACTCTCGCAAGCTCCTTATTTGTGGGAACTACAATAACGTCAAGCTTATAGATTTCGCGGAATTCGTCCTCTTCGGTTAATGCTGTACCTGTCATACCTGAAAGCTTTTTGTATAATCTGAAATAATTCTGGAAAGTAATCGTCGCCAAGGTCTTGCTTTCGCGCTCTACCTTTACATTTTCCTTGGCTTCAATTGCCTGATGAAGTCCATCGCTGTAACGGCGACCGAACATAAGTCTGCCTGTAAACTCATCGACAATAATTACCTGACCGTCTTTTACAACGTAATCGCGGTCCCGGCACATTGTGCCGTGAGCTTTAAGCGCCTGATTAATATGATGAGAAAGTGTCATATTGTCAGGGTCTGACAAATTTTCGATACCAAAGGCACGCTCTGCTTTTTCTATACCTGATTTTAGAAGGGTAGCTGTTTTTGCCTTTTCATCTATCATATAGTCGGCATCAACGTCCTCGTAGGACTGCTTTGAATCGCTTTCTGTTACCTTATAGGCACGAAGTGAACGCGCAAATCTGTCAGCCAACTGATAAAGGTCTGTTGACTTATCGCCCGCACCTGAAATAATCAAGGGCGTACGCGCCTCGTCAATTAAGATGGAGTCAACTTCGTCAACTATTGCAAAGTTTTGACCACGCTGCACCATCATTTCCTTGAAAATAACCATATTGTCACGCAGATAGTCAAAACCAAACTCGTTATTTGTGCCGTATGTGATGTCAGCAGCGTAGGCTGCCTTTCTGTCTTCGTTTTCCACTTCGTGGATGATAAGACCGACAGTAAGACCTAAATATTTAAACACCTTGCCCATCCATTCGCTGTCACGCTTTGCAAGGTAATCGTTTACCGTAACAATATGCACGCCTTCGCCTGTTAAGGCGTTCAGATATGCAGGCAATGTAGAAACCAAAGTTTTACCTTCGCCTGTCTTCATTTCGGAAATTCTTCCCTGATGAAGAATAATACCGCCTAATATCTGCACGTAGAAATGACGCATACCCAAAACTCTGCTTGACGCTTCTCTTACTGTAGCGAACGCCTCAGGAAGAATATCGTCTAACGTCTCGCCCTTTGAAAGTCTATCCTTAAACTCTGCGGTTTTTCCCTTGAGTTCACTTTCTGTCAACACTTTATATTCGTCTTCTAATGCCATTACCTTGTCTGCAATGGGACGAATTCTCTTAAGCTCTCTGTCGCTGTATGAGCCCATAATTTTTTCCAGTAATTTTTTCAAAATATATCACCTCGTAGGTTTTTTTGGAACATAATACACTATTATTGAGTATATCACAAAAGATATCCCCTGTCAAAGAATAATCAAAAGTTAACGGTTTATTTATATTTTGTACATTTTATAAATTTATTTCCTAATTTAAGTATGAACTTTTTTAAAAAAAGTGTTGACAAGTCGTTATTTAGCTGATATAATGTTCGAGTAAGCCCAAAAGATGCGGAGAGGTATCGAAGTGGTCATAACGAGGCGGTCTTGAAAACCGTTTGTCCGAGAGGGCGCGTGGGTTCGAATCCCACCCTCTCCGCCATTTTTACTGGTGCTTTTTTTATTTTAATATGTAAACGTTAATTTCGTCATTCTTGGAGAAGTACTCAAGTAGGCCGAAGAGGCGCCCCTGCTAAGGGTGTAGGTCGGGAAACCGGCGCGAGAGTTCGAATCTCTCCTTCTCCGCCAAATTAAAAACCGCGTAATTAAGCGAAAAACCGCTTGGTTATGCGGTTTTTTCTTGTTTTCACACAAGCACAAAAAAGCACAAAAAGGCACAAAAAAGCACTATCGAGGTTGTCAAAAAGTTGTCAACTTTTCCGGGAAACAGAAAAAAGCGCACCCTATAAAAAGGTGCGCTTTTAATCATTTCTCTATTTCTATATCTTTTTCAGTCTTTGCTCTCAGCTGCTCCAAAATATTTGCCAGGTTCTTTGCAATAGGCACATTCATTTTACCTGC
>JAZRPE010000004.1:0-41357 GCA_045649085.1 Congzhengia sp. | reverse complement strand
CACGTTGGCGAAAACGCATTTACTGCGGCAGGTTCTACAATCACAGACGATGTTCCTGCGGATAATCTTGCTATTGCACGTGCCCGTCAGGTAAATAAAAGCGGTTGGGAAAGACCTAAAAAAATTGAAAAATAATTTAATTTTTATAATATAAAAACAAAAAAAGGGGAGTTTTTACAAATGGTAAACCACGGAAAAGACGTAAAGATTTTTGCATGTAACTCAAATCCTCAGTTGGCAGCTAAGATTGCAGCAAACTTAGGTATGGAGTTAGGCGACTCAAATGTTGGTATGTTCTCAGACGGCGAAATCGCTATCAATATCAACGAAATGGTAAGAGGCTCTGATGTATTCGTTGTACAGTCTACATCAAATCCTGTAAACAACAACTTAATGGAGCTTTTAATTATGATCGATGCCTTAAAGCGTGCTTCAGCGTCAAGAATTACAGCTGTTATTCCATACTTTGGCTATGCAAGACAGGACAGAAAATCAAAAGCAAGAGATCCGATTTCAGCAAAATTAGTTGCTGACCTCCTAACAACAGCAGGTGCTGATAGAGTGCTGACAATGGATTTACACGCAGCACAGATTCAGGGCTTCTTCAATATTCCTGTTGACCACTTAAAGGGAGGAAGATTATTAGCTGAATACTATCTTGAAAAATTCCCCGTAAGAGATGACGTTGTAGTTGTTTCTCCTGACTTGGGCAGCGTAACAAGAGCAAGAGATTTTGCAGCAAAACTTGACGTTCCGATTGCGATTATCGACAAGCGTCGTCCCAAGCCTAATGTATCAGAGGTTATGAATATTATTGGCGACATCAAGGGTAAAACCTGTATCCTGCTTGACGATATGATTGATACCGCAGGTACAATCACAAATGGTGCTCAGGCACTTGCTGACCGCGGTGCAAAAGCAGTTTACGCCTGCTGTACACATGGCGTATTGTCTGGTCCCGCAATGGAAAGACTTGACAAGAGCCCTATCAAAGAGCTCCTGACACTTGATACAATTGTTATCCCTGACGAAAGAAAAATTCCTAAAATAAAGACAATCTCTGTTGCATCACTCTTTGCTGAAGCAATCAGAAGAATTTATAATGATACATCATTAAGCGAACTTTTCTAAAATACATATTATAAAGAACGCCGCGGTATTGCCGCGTCGTTCTTTATAGGTTAGCCTCTTTATAAAATTGTTTTAAAGTTTCACAAGATGCAGCGAATTTCTTTGATTCTTCAGGAGTCAGGTGCAGGTCTAAGTGCCCCACAACACCCTCTCTTCCAACTATAACAGGCACGCCTGCGTACACATCGTGCTGACCGTACTGACCATTTAAATAGGCAGACAATGTGAGAATACTGTTTTCATTTTTTAGTATTGCCTTTACTATTCGTACCAGCGACATACCGATGCCGTAGTAGGTAGATTGCTTTGCCTCTATTATTTCATAAGCTGCATTTTTTACACGTTCTGAGATTGCGTCCATTTCTTCACGCTTAAATCTGTCGCCAAATTCAGAAACTACACTCTCCACAGGCTTTGTGCCAATCATTGCCTGTGACCAGGGAACAAACTCGGTGTCGCCGTGTTCGCCTATAACGTAGGCGTGTACGTTTCTGGGGTCAATACCGAAATATTCGCCTAAAGAAAAACGAAGTCTTGCGGTGTCAAGTGTTGTTCCTGAACCGATTACACGATTTTCAGGAAAGCCTGATAAGGTCTTTACAATATGTGTCATAACGTCAACAGGATTTGTGGCAATTAAGAAAATTCCTGAAAATCCCGATGCCACAACAGGGTCGACGATAGATTTAAAAACCGCCGTGTTTCGCGCAAGTAATTGGGGTCTTGTTTCGCCGGGCTTTTGTGATGCACCCGCTGCTATTACCACTATGTCGGCATCGCTACACGCGTCGTAGTCTGCAGCATAAATTTTCATATTGGAATTAGAAAAGGGAAGTCCGTGGTTTAAGTCCATAGCTTCCCCTTGTGCTTTTTGTTTATTTATGTCGATTAAAACAAGCTCGTTGCACACGTTTTGATTAAGTGCTGCATATGCAAAACTCATACCTACAAAACCTGTGCCGATTAATACTACTTTTTGCTTTTCTGCCCTCATAAATACCTCCGTGTTATTTAAAGGGCAAACAAAAGTTAACCCTTTATATTTTTAAAGTTAACGTCTGTCTTCAAAAGTCTTGCGGATTTTAATGCGTAGAATATAATGATAGAAATTGCAAAATCAATACAATGGTGGATAATTGTACCGCAACCAATTGTAATGATTATGTATTTAAGCAAACCACCTGCGGGTGTAACAATAAAAGGAATAGATATAAGTCCTACAATCATTTCGGTGCCTGCGTGGAGTAATGCTGTAAGTAAAAGAACCAAGAAAATGTTCCACTTTGATTTAATCATCTTATAGCCTAAAAGTCCAAAAATCATATGCGATAAAGCTCTGAGTGCTACCCATGGTCCTAACTGTATAAAGCCGAGCGCGCTGCCTACGGCAGTACCGATAACCGCAAAAGGTCCGACAAACATTGAAAGAATGCCTGGAACGTGTGATGCAAATGTAGCTGAGAATATCGGTTCTAAAATCAGCTTGATAGGCATAAACAGCGGTATTGCAAGTGCTAATGCCGTAAGCAGAGCCGCTATAGAAATATCTTTTGCATTAAACTTGGAATTATTCATAAATCTTCTCCTTTGTTGTAACGAAAAACTAAATCCAACATAAAATGTAATAAATTTATCGCGGAGGTCATTTTATGTTTGGAAATGTTTTTGTTGATTGTCTGTTTTTATTTTTAATATGCTATGCGTTGGTTAGCATATTTTATAACACATCCGACTTTTTATTAAGACGCTACTGCCGCTATCCAATGCGTGCTTTTTTTGTGCTGGAGATTAACCACGATAGCGAAACCATAGAATGTGATGTTCGCACAGCACTGTCAAAAAGTTTAAAAAACAAGTGCGCACTTATGGTTGTTTGTGATGGTCTTGATTTGGATGAATACACAATCCTTTGGCGTCTTACTGATAGCTTTGACCACGTTATTGTAACAACTCCTGATGATGTAATATCAAAGTTTGATACTGCAAAAAGCATTAGCGCGTCACAATAGTTCCGCCGCCCAGGAGTCTTTTGCCGTCATAAAAAACACAAGCTTGACCGGGTGTAATTGACCGTGCCGGACTGTCCAGGGTAACCTTGTACACAGAACCTTCTTTGGATACTGTGCAGGGCAAATCACTTGCCGAATATCTTACCTTGCAGGAGCAGGTAAATTCTTCGCGGAAATCAATCATTTCATTTACGTTATCAATGAAAAAGCTTTTTGAAAACTCTTGCCCTTTTTTGCCCAAAACAATACTGTTGTCAGCAGGATTTATGGAAAGCACAAATCTTGGTTCGCCGTATGCGCCTAAGCCCTTTCTCTGGCCGTAGGTGTAGTTAAAAATACCTGAGTGATGACCGATTTTCTTGCCCTCGGTATCTAAAAAGTCCCCGGGAGCATCATCTAAGAAACGCTTGAGATAGGCATTTTTGTCCCCGTCGGGAATAAAGCATATATCCTGACTGTCTTTTTTCTTCCAGACAGGAAGGTCAAACTCACGGGCTAATTCGCGTACATAATCTTTATTAAAACCACCTAAGGGCATTAAAATTTTTGAAAGCTTTTCCTGAGAAAGAGCGTACAAAAAGTATGTTTGGTCTTTATCAGGACTTTCTGCCTTGTAGAGTGAATATACGCCGTCATTACACTCAATTCGTGCGTAGTGTCCCGTAGCTACAAAGTCTGCGTCTTGCTTCATAGCGTAGTCAAAGAGCACGCCGAATTTTATCTCACGATTGCATATTACGCACGGATTTGGCGTTCTGCCTGCTTTAAATTCTTCTACAAAGGCGTTTTCTACCAATTCTTTAAAGGTATCACGAAAATCTAAAACCTCAAAGGGAATACCGATTTTTTCGGCTACTTTACGGGCATCGTCAATAAATGCAGTATCGCCGTCAGTTAGTCTGAGAGTTACACCTTGTACGTTGTAGCCTTGTTTTTTTAAAAGAGCAGCGGCAACAGATGAATCTACGCCACCGCTCATACCTATTAAAACCTTACTCATATTAATCGTGCTTATGACAGTCAGAGCAGCAACCTGAGCATTTGATGTCCACAGGAGGCTCAACGCCCTGACGCTTGTAGTAGTCAGCAATAGCAGCATTGATTGCTTCTTCTGCCAATACTGAACAATGCACTTTAGCCGGAGGAAGACCGTCAAGTGCTTCCATAACCGCTTTGTTTGTAAGCTTTAAGGCGTCATCAATGGTTTTTCCTTTTACCATTTCAGTTGCCATAGAGCTTGTAGCAACGGCAGCACCGCAGCCGAAAGTCTTGAATTTAACTTCTTTTATGATGTTATCTTCAATTTTCATATATATCTTCATTATATCGCCACACTTGGCGTTGCCTACTTCGCCCACTGCGTTGGCGTCCGTAAGCTCGCCTACGTTTCTGGGATTTGCGAAGTGGTCCATTACTTTTTCAGAATACATTTATATCAACTCCTTAGCTGTTTTTTACGTTTTCATAGAGAGGCGACATATCTCGGAGTCTTTGTACGATTCCAGGAAGCACCTCCAATACATAGTCGATATCTTCGTCACTATTTATCTCGCCGATAGAAAGACGAAGTGAGCCGTGTGCTATTTCGTGGGGGAGTCCCAAAGCAAGTAACACATGTGATGGGTCTAACGAGCCACTTGTGCAAGCAGAACCAGAAGAGGCTGCAATGCCGTTTAAATCGAGCATTAACAAAAGAGCCTCGCCCTCGATAAAGTTGAAGGAAAAATTCACGTTACCGGGTAAGCGGTCTGTGGGATGTCCGTTTAACTTAACGTAGGGGATTTTTTCAGGAATTTCCTTTAGTAATCTATCGCGCATAGCGGAGATTTTCGCGGCTTTACTTTCTAAATTTGCGGTTGCAAGCTCGATTGCCTTGCCAAGACCTACGATTGATGCTACATTTTCTGTACCGGCTCTGCGCGCTCGCTCCTGTGCACCGCCGTGCATAAATACAGCAGGCAATACATTTCTGCGGGCAAAAAGAGCACCTACGCCTTTTGGTCCGCCGAATTTATGAGCAGAAAGCGAAAGCAAATCTATGTTCATTTCTTTAACATCTATATCCATTGAACCAATTGCCTGTACTGCATCTGTGTGGAAAAGTACACCATTCTCTTTGGCGATTGCGCCGATTTCTTTGATAGGCTGAATTGTACCAACCTCGTTGTTGGCGGTCATAATTGTGATTAAAATTGTATCGGGACGAATTGCAGAAGCTAAATCATCAAGTGAGATTTTTCCGTACTCGTCAACATCTAAGTAAGTAACCTCATAGCCCTGTTTTTCTAAGCTCTCTAAGGTGTGAAGCACTGCATGGTGTTCAATCTTTGAGGTAATGATGTGCTTACCTTTCTTTGCTTTTGATGCGGCAATTCCTTTTATTGCCCAGTTATCAGCCTCTGTGCCGCAGCCTGTAAAGAAAATTTCTTTGGGATCAGCATTGATTGCTTTTGCTACTTGGCAGCGGGCAGTTTCGATTGCAGCCTTTGCCTCGCGACCGATTTTATATATAGAAGACGGATTGCCGTAATGTTCTGTTAAGTACGGCATCATCTCATCTAAAACCTCTTTTTTAAGGGGTGTTGTTGCACTGTTGTCAAGATAAATGCTTTTTGCCAAAATTATCCCTCCTATATTACTCTAACTAAACATTATACATCAAAGAATTGTGAATTTCAACACCCAAACCGCAAAAATTAAAACAATTTGGTGTATGTTTTTTGCTTTAATGTATTTTCTATTTCTTCAAAGGAACGGTTTTTAGCACAAATAAGTAAAATGGGATTTTCGGCTAATGCGGCAACGGGCGAAGCGTTTTTAACCGGAATGGAGGAAATAGGCGTATTTTCATAGATGTAAGCATCTGCCACGCTATTTTCCGGAACTATCTCGTATCCTTTCAAAACAAGGTATTCTTTAATATTTTCTAGACCTTTTTCAATTGAAATTTTCATATTTTTGTATCTCCTTGCAAAAAAATATAAATATAGTATGCTCAAAATCAAAAAAAACTTAACATTTTATAGATTTTGTGATACAATAGATAACGATTCAATAGATGGCGCATGGGCGCTAAATAATTTTCGAGGAGGCTTCTTTTATGGGAAGACTATTTGGAACAGACGGTGTCAGAGGTGTAGCCAACACCGAATTAACCTGCGAGCTTGCCTATAATATTGGAAAAGCAGCAGCACATGTATTAACAAAGGAAACAAAACATAAACCAAAAATTTTAATCGGCAAAGACACAAGAATTTCAGGCGATATGTTAGAGGCAGCTATATCTTCCGGCCTTTGCAGTATGGGTGCAAGTGTAATTTCACTTGGTGTTATTCCTACGCCGGCGGTGGCTTATCTTGCACGCAAGTACGAAGCTGACGCAGGTGTTGTAATTTCGGCGTCTCACAATTCAGCGGAGTTTAACGGTATCAAGATTTTTAACGGAAACGGCTATAAGTTAAATGACGAAATCGAGGAAGAAATTGAACATATTATTTTAGACGGTGTGGAGCTTGATATTCCCACAGGGGACGCTGTAGGCACAATGTCTAAGTGTGATACGGCACTTCACGATTACAAAGAATTTGCAAAATCAATGCTGGCAGGAGAAAACCTCTCTGGTCTTAAGATTGCGGTAGACTGTGCAAACGGCGCAAGCTACAAAAGCTCAGTTGAAACATTGGTGGAATTGGGAGCAGAGGTTTTTGTTGTTCACAACCATCCTAACGGCATCAACATCAATGCGAATTGCGGCTCAACCCACACAGACAAATTCTGCGAATATGTTAAGAATATTGACGTAGACTTAGGATTAAGCTTTGACGGCGACGCGGATAGACTTTTGGTTGTTGATGAACAGGGTACATTGATTGACGGCGACAAGATAATGTTAATCTGTGCGAAATTTCTAAAAGAGCACGGACAACTCGCAAAGGATACTTTAGTTACAACTGTTATGACAAACTTAGGTCTTGTCAACGCTGCAAATGAGCTTGGTATTAAAATTGCCCAGACCAAGGTTGGCGACAGATACGTTTTAGAAGAGATGTTAAAGCACGGCTACACCTTAGGCGGCGAGCAGTCAGGTCATATTATATTCTTGGACTACAACACAACAGGCGATGGCTTGTGTTCAGCGCTCCTGCTTCTTTCCATTTTAAAGAAAACAGGCGAAAAGCTTTCTGATTTGTCGTCTGTGTTTACACCGTTACCTCAGGTAATGATAAATGCCAAGGTGTCAAATGCCAAGAAAAACGCATACACCGAGGACGAGGTAGTTATGGAAGCTATCCGCGAGGTAGAGGCAGAATTTTCAGGAAACGGAAGAGTATTAATCCGTCCTTCAGGTACAGAACCCTGTGTTCGTGTAATGATAGAAGGACCTGAATATGAATTAATCAAGCAAAAAGCAAGCTATTTAGTAAAGCTTATCGAAGCAAGACTTTCTTAAAACTTGGGAGGAATGGTATGAAAACAGTAATTATAACAGGTATGTCAGGAGCAGGTAAAACCTCTGCCATACATGTTTTGGAAGATATAGGGTACTACTGTATAGATAATATTCCTCCTATGCTTATTTCAAGCTTTATTACGCTGTGCGAGGGTTCAAATTTCAACACAAATAAAATTGCCTTTGTTGCTGATGCAAGAAGCGGCGAGTTGGTAACCCATTTATATACAGAAATTGATAAACTTAGACGCGGCGGCAAGGAATGTACGGTGCTTTTCTTAGATGCAGACGACGAAACGTTGATTAAGCGTTACAAGGAAACACGACGCAAGCACCCTCAGGGCGGAAACGGCAGAATTAATGATGGCATAAGATTTGAAAGAAATCTCTTTTCTGAAATTAAGAGAAGTGCAGATTTGGTTATTGACACGTCAAATCTTTTGACGCGTGAGTTGAGGGAAAAGGTGGTGTCGTATTTTGAATCGCACACCAGAGAATATGAGCCTATTTCTGTCAATGTGGTGTCGTTCGGTTTTAAGCGCGGTATTCCTTTGGACTGCGACTTGGTATTTGACGTGAGATTTATGCCAAACCCGTTCTATGAAGAGGAATTGCGCAACTTGACAGGTAAGACCAAAGAGGTTGCAGACTATGCACTTTCTTGTGAGTCCAGCCAGAAATTTTTGGAAAAGCTGACAGATATGCTCCTGCACTTGTTGCCGTTGTATATTGAGGAGGGCAAGAATTCCTTAGTTGTAGGCATTGGATGCACAGGCGGCAAACACCGTTCTGTTGCGGTGGCAGAGTATCTTAAAAACACACTTTCGCAGCAGAATTATTTTGTAGCGATAAATCACCGTGACCTAGGTAGTGAATAATTAAAGGGGCTGCGGCAAAATGATTTTATTTGCTGCAGCCCCTTTGGGGATGGACGGAAAATAGCACAGATTGGACAAACTGAGCGAAAGCAAGCGTAGCCTTGCTTTCGGTTACCCGAAGTCGTACGTGGGTACGACGAGAGGCGAAGTTTGTTCAAAACACAAGGCAATAAAAACAGAAGGAATTCGTCGTTTTACGAATTCCTTCCTTAATTTTTGCACTATTTTAATTTTGTTTCTTTAAGTAAAAGGCTTTGTTAAGCCTTTTATTTGCCTTGTGTGGTGTGTGCATTTTGCTACAGCTCCTTTTTAATTTGCTACGGCAGTAAGTGCCTTTTTATGCATATAGTGAAGATTTCTCGGGGAATAATTCATAAGTTCAGAAATTTCCTCCCAGCCGTAGCCATCTATATATCGGTAGCGCAAGAGTAGTGCCTCTGACGCATCATCTACATTGTCAATTTCTTTTTCAATCGCTCTCTTTTCTTTAAGTATTGTGCTGACCTTTTTACAAAGGCTTAATTTTTCTTTCTCAATGTCACGTGCAGCCGCATTTGCTGCGGGTATTCTTAATGTGCCCAGAGCCATTGACACGTCGTGAAACATTCTGTAATGCTCTGCAAATCTTTTTAACTCTTTCATATTCACTCTGTACTGTTCAAGCTTTTCTTTGGTCAATAACCCTCACGCCCCTTGTAAGAATATTTAAGTTTGTCGCGATTGTACTCACTGCAGGTTTTGTAAAAACTGCAATTTTTGTGTTCGCATACCAGTTCATAAAGAACTGTGCATTCGCCCCGACGGTAGCCGAAGCAATCTGTCTTTACCTTTGTTGAATTCATTATTCTCATCCTTTCGTTTAGATTATGTATTAAGTTTAACATATTAAATATGATTTGTCAAGTATATTAAATATATTTGTTTAATTTGTTAAAAATTTGTTGACAATTGGAGTTTTGTATTGTATAATGTATAACATACTAAATAAGAGAGGTTGCGTTATGACTATTGGCGATATAATAAAGGAATACAGAGAAAAGTACAATGTTACTATGGATGATTTTGCTCAGATGAGCGGTCTTAGTAAGGGATATATCTCAATGCTTGAAAAAAATGAAAACCCAAGGACCAAGCAACCGATTATGCCTACCACGAAAACGCTGCAGGCGGTATCGCAGGCTTTAAACATCTCTGTTTCTGAACTTATGAATAAGCTTGGCGGACGCAAAAATGAAGAAAACTTTATTCCTGTTGAGCGTATGGTTTTAGTACCCGTTGTGGGCGTAGTTCGGGCAGGCAGCGGGGGTCTTGCTCTGTGTGAGGATTTGGGAACGGAAAGTGTAGATGCGCGAACTCTCAGCGGCTATGACAACAACGACTTTTTTTACCTTGTGGTAAAGGGCGACAGTATGGAGCCAAGACTCTATGAAGGAGATATGGTGCTGGTGCGCAGACAGGCAACTATTGACAGCGGTGCCTACGGTATAGTGACCATTGATGAAGAAGAGGGAGTAGTAAAAAAGATAGAGTATGACAAAAACTCAATAACCCTGATTTCCCAAAACCACAACTATCCGCCAAGAAAATTTTCAGGCAAGGATATGGAAAGAGTGAGGGTTATTGGTAAAGTAATAGAAAGTAAAAGTAAATTCTAATAACAAAAGAACGGCATTGCCGTTCTTTTGTTATTCTATATACAAACTCAGCGCATGTGCCACGCCTGGGATAGATTCTCCCTGCTGTACTGCGGTGGGACTCATTAATGCGCCTGTTGGCATAAAGAGAACGCGGCGCAGATTTTTCTTTTTCATTTCGGGAAGAATATGAGCACAAAGCATAAGTCCTGAGCAGCCGCAGCCGCTGCCGCCCGCGTGAACGTCTTGTGACGAGTCAAAAATAAGTTCTCCGCAGTCGAAATAGTTTTTGCTTAAATCATACCCCTCTTTTTTCATTAAGTCCACTACAATGGACTTGCCCACACTTCCTAAATCACCTGAGAAAATTGCATCGTAGTAGTCAGGCTTTCTGCCTGTATCGTGAAAATGAGCAAGCAGGGTATCAATTGCCGCAGGTGCCATAGCAGCACCCATATTGTTGGCATCCTTTATGCCGCGGTCTATGATTTTTCCTGTTGTGGCTGCCTCAATTCTTACATCGCCTTCTTTTTTATCCACAACTAAGCAGGCAGAGCCTGTTACTGTCCATTGAGCGCTGGGCGGTCGCTGACCGCCGTATTCCAGGGGGAAGCGGAACTGGCGTTCTGCCGAGCAAAAGTGACTTGACGTAACGGCGCAACAGCGTGTAGCATAGCCACCGTCAACCATCATAGCTGCCATTTTTGTGGACAGTCCCATTGTGGAACAGGCACCAAAAAGTCCCACAAAGGGAATACCGAAAATACGCAAGCCGTAGCTTGTTCCTGTACATTGATTTAGTAAATCACCTGCAAAAATATAGTCGATATCATCTGCAGTAAGACTGCCTTTGGACAGAGCTGACAAGACCGCGCTTTTTACGAACTTGTTTTCTGCCTTTTCCCAACTGTCCTCGCCCCAGTAAACGTCTTCTACTGTTTTGTCAAAAGCCTTTTTAAAAGGTCCTTCGCTTTCTTTTTTTCCCGCAATGGAGGCATAAGACCTTATATATGGACTATCTTCGAAAAATACTGTTTGTTTTCCATTCCTTTTAAACATAAAAACACCTCTTAGGTAGTTTTTGAAAAGAAACAAAAAAATATACAAAAAAGCTGCGCAATAGCGCAGCTTTTTTAAATGTCTTATTCTTATTTAAATCTTAAATCAACGCCGGTCTGTGTTTCTTCAGGTGTTTCGCCGAAAACATAATCTTTTCCGGGAAGAATTGCATTTAATACAATACCTGCAATTGAAGCAACAGCCAAGGCTGAAAGTGAAATTGTTACGCTGCCGATAGCAAATGTGATACCTGACAAGCCCAAACCGCAAACCAGGATAATAGCGGCAATTATTAAGTTACGGCTCTTTGTGAAATCAACTCTGTTTTCAACGACGTTTCTGATACCTACCGCAGAAATCATTCCGTAAAGAACAAATGAAATACCACCGATAACAGCTGTGGGAATAACGTTAACCAACGCTGCGAATTTAGGCGAGAAGGAGAGTATTACTGCAATAACTGCAGCAATTCTGATAACTCTGGGGTCATAAACTTTAGATAACGCCAATACACCTGTGTTTTCGCCATAGGTTGTGTTGGCAGGACCACCGAAGATAGCTGACAGTGATGTTGCCAAACCATCGCCAAGTAATGTTCTGTGAAGACCGGGTTTGCCGATGAAGTTTTTACCAACTGTTGATGAAATAGCAGAAATGTCGCCGATGTGTTCCATCATTGTAGCAAGTGAAATGGGAACAATAGCAACGATGGAGCTGATAACAAGTGAAGTATTTGACCAGTCTATGCCACCAAAAACAGTGCCGTTCCACTTGATGGGGAAACCAATCCAGGGGGCAGATACTAACTGGTTAAGTGCTGAAACTGAGAAAAGCTTCATTGATTCGTTGCCTGCAAGGCAAATGTAGCCGTTAACCTCAACGCCCCAGATTAAAGCTAAAATTGCAGCAATAGCACAAGAACCCAAAACGCCGATGAGGATAGGAATGATTTTAGCCATACCTTTGCCCCAAATATTAAAGACAATAATTAATGCTAAAGCAATGAAAGCGATAAGCCAGTTTGCTTCGCAGTTAGATACAGCAGAACCAGCCAATCCTAAACCGATACATACGATGATAGGACCTGTTACGATAGGCGGGAAATAAGCCATAACGCGCTTGATTCCTGCAACCTTGATTAAAAGAGCAAGTACCAAATAAACAAGACCTGCGGCGGCTACACCTAAGCACGCGTAGGGTAGGAGTTCTGCGTTTGTCATTCCGTTTGCGCCGTCTAGGGGAGCAACTGCAGCGTAGCCGCCTAAGAATGCAAATGATGAACCTAAAAATGCGGGAACTTCAAACTTTGTGAGAACGTGGAACAAAAGTGTTCCTAAGCCTGCCATTAAAAGAGTTGTAGCGATGTCAAGACCAGTAAGTAGGGGAACTAAAACTGTAGCTCCGAACATTGCGAACATGTGCTGAAAGCCCAGCACTAACATTTTTCCCTTACCAAGGGTGCGAGCATCGTAAATGCCCTCATTTGTGTTTGCCATAATAACTCTCCTTATTAATTTAATTTTTTAAAAATAAAAGCCCTGCCGCAGGTGCGACAGGGCGAACAAACGCGTACCAAAAACCATAAAACCATCCGTCTTGTCGATGACCTGCATCCGTACAAAGACTTTTTATTTCATTTAAAATAATTTTACCATATCAAAAATTATTTGTAAATAGTTTTTTTGTATTTATTTGTAGTTTTATGACAAAACAATAATTCTTATTCTGCCGCCAGAAGCAATTGCTTTGTCCTGATAAATTGAGGCGGAGTAGTCAGATTTTATATTATCCAGTTCGTCCATTGTGACCATGGTGTATTCGTAAGATTTTTTCAGGTAAATCTGTACGTTGTCTGCCATTGTATAGGTTTTTCCGCCTATTGTTACCTGTGAGCCGTAAACTTGCGTGATTTTGCCTGTTGCAGCCTTTGAGAGCGGGGACATATAAGAAATGGTTCTGCCGTCTGCGGACACTATCTTTACAGCCTGACCTGTAGAAACTGAAAATGCCTTGTTCTGTGTAGAAAGTGACGATATGTTACCGTTTACAATATATTCATAGCTGCCTGATACAGACGTTGATGAGGAGTTGTTCTTTGCACTGGTAAGTACACCATAAGTATGAATATCGCCTGTAATATCTTCTAAAATAAGTGCGTCAACCTCTCCGTCAGAGTTTTTGCTGGCGTACAAAACGGTGCTTGATGAGAGGGTAATACCGTTTAATCTCTGTGGAAAGACCTTTGCGGTTGAAGCGCTTTCGTATGCGTTGGTTGTACCTACTTCTATAATTTTAATATCAGCTGCTGCCACATCAGAACCAATTTTGTGTGTGCCTGATGTCCATATGAATTTGCCTGAAACATCGTTACTGTTAGCATTTGCAGAAATGGTGGCAACACCATTTTTTAAAGTTACCAAAACTGCTTTGTTGAGAAGTGAACTGTAATCCTTGCCTGTAATGTATTCACAAGCCTCCCCTGAGGGCAGAATTACCTTTACATATGGTTTGGTAACCGTTGAGCCTGATACGGTTGTTTGCTTTGTTCCTGCTTCTGTTAAAAAGCCGTATACCTTGTCTGTTAGCTGTGAATTTGTTGCAACGTCTGCCACATCTCCCGACTTTCCTAAAAGAAGTGTTACGGTGTCGCCTAAATTAAATGAACCGCTTGATGAAAGCTTTGTAAATGCATCCACGCCTTCGAGATTATATGTCACACCGGAAACAATAACGGAAGAAGGTGCATCCTTGTTGGGAAGTGCGTTCTCGTAGATACCTGTAACCTTCTTGGAGTAAACAAGGGCAATGTTAAGCTCCTGTAAATAGTAAGCAATATCATTTGTTTTAACGTCTGTAACGGACGATTTCACACCATCGCGCATTACGGTAATTGATGATGCGTCAGCGCCGAATGACGAGTACCAGGCAGAAGATTTAACAGTCAATGGTCCTTCGGTCGAGCCTTTGGTACACATAATATAGTCAATTTCGCCATTTGATTTGTAGCTTATGCGCAGCACGTCACCCATTTCTAAAGAAGCAAGGGCGGAACTTGATGAAACTTTGGCTGAATCCTGATAAAATACTGTGCTGCTATTCACATCAAGCTGAGAAAAAGCGCCATTTTTATAAGTAACTATGCCATTACCCAATGTTGAATAAACCATACGCACATCTGTACCTGAAGAAACAGAACCCTGTGGTATAAACGAAACAACAGTATTACCTCCGCGAAGAACAAGACTACCTCGTTTTCCAATTAATGAGGTGTCAAGGCTGTCGGCAACATTATATGTACCTGCTGAGGTGTAGATTTTTCCCTCCGGTACGTTTATATCCTCTGCTATAGTGGAAATCAACACGACGTCATCAATAATTGTGCGGTTGTGGTCAGACAATAGCACTGCCTGAGAACCTTTTAGCTTAGTATTAAGGGTGTTATATGCAAGTGTTGCAATGTCGCGGCGCGTCATTTCCTGACCTATTGCTTTGTCAATGTTGTCTAAAATACCTATGTTTTTGGCAATTCCCATCTGACCGTCAGGCCAGCTTACGCCGAAATCTTCATCAGTATAGCCTAAAACGCGCAAAAACATTGTTGCCGCTTCTTCGTATAAAACGGTATTGTTAGGACGGAAGGTGGCGTCTAAGTACCCTTTGCAAAGACCATTTTTAACACCTACAGTTATATATGGAGCTGACCAATGGGTGTATGTGACATCGCTATAGGGAGATGTCTTGCTGCCTAAGGCTACAGAGTCGCGGTATGAGGACGCTGCCACAGCGATTTTCGTACACTCAGCACGGGAAACAAGGTCATCATACCTCATATTTCCGTCAGGGTCGCCCTGCATAATTTTAAGCTCAGAAAGCATTGCTGCAACGTTGTCTGTATATATAGGAGCAGCGCATACGCAGGCAGGGCAGAGCATAAAGCATATAATCAGTAGAGATAATATTTTTTTCACGATTTTCTCCTTTCTATTCAAAGCGCAAAGCGTCTATTGGGTTTAAGTTAGCAGCATTTTTTGCAGGCAGGAAACCAAATATGATACCAATACCAACCGATACCGAAAAGGCAAGTGCCACCGCAAAGAACGATGGAATAATGGTAAGATCCAAAAGCTTACCTGCCACAAAGGACACTACTGCGCCAAATACAATTCCGAGTATGCCGCCTACACCGCTGACAGTAGCGGCTTCCACCACAAACTGGCTCAGAATGTTTTTCTTCTTTGCGCCCAGAGATTTTCGTATACCGATTTCCTTGGTTCGCTCGGTAACAGTTACCAGCATTATGTTCATAATACCGATACCGCCAACAAGAAGTGAAATACCTGCAATGCACACAAGTGCCATTTTCATTGTGCCGATGATACTGTTTAATTCTTCCAAAACCTCCTGAGTTGCAATAATGGCAAAGAAGTCGCTGCTGCCCAAAATATCTGTAAGCTCGCGTTCTAAAACTGCCTTTGCTGCATCAAGATTGTTGGCATCTACCATAGTAACCGTGTATGAACCGATTGAACGGTTCCAGGACATTTTAGAGGCGATTGTGTAGGGGATGTATATACATTGGTCAGAGGAGTTTTCCTCAGAGTCTGCCTGCTCTTCCAAAACGCCCACGATGGTAAATGGCTCGCCGTTAATTTTAAGAGTTTCGCCCAAAGCCTTTCCACGTTCAAAATAAGTCTGTTCGTAATATGTACCGATTACACAGACTTTTGCCATTTTGTCAACGTCCACGAACTGCAAAAACCTGCCTTGCTCTGTTTCAAGCTCGTTGATTTCGTCGTAGGTTTCGTCAATACCTGTAACGGAAGCCTGTTCGCTGTCGGAGGAATTTTTTGACTTGATGGTGGCGTTTAATGAAACGTTAGGAGTGCAGTATACAAACAAATCGGGATTTTCATCGATTATTTCGTACATATCCTCAGGCTCAACATAACGCGTACTGCCTCGTGAAGTTATTGACACGGTAATATTGTTCATACCAAAGCTCTCAAAGGCGTCTGTTACCTGACCTGTTACACCGTCCATAATGCTCACAAGAATAATTACAGCGCCAACGCCGATAATGATACCAAGCATTGTAAGAAATGAGCGGAGTTTGTTTGACATTATGCTGGAGAAGGCAAGCTGTACTGTCTTTGTAAACTTCATACTGCCGCCTCCTTCTGTGAAAGAATGGTTGAGCGGATGATGCTGTCGCCGTCGGGAGTGCCGTCATAAATTATTTTTCCGTCGTGAATACGGATTACACGCTTGGCGCGCGCTGCAATCCCGTTGTCGTGGGTAATTAAAATTATTGTATTACCCTGAGAATTCAGAGTTATTAAAAATTCTATAACCTCATAGCTTGTTTTAGAGTCCAGCGCGCCTGTGGGTTCATCGGCAAGAATTACCGAGGGAGAGCCGGCTAGAGCTCTCGCTATTGACGCTCTTTGCTGCTGACCGCCTGATAGCTGTGATGGTTTGTGATGGTATTTGTCAGCAATTCCCACACGCTCCAGCGCTTCTATCGCGCGCTGGTTTTGCTCTGTTTCTTTCAATCCTTTGTACATTAAAGGAAGCTTAACGTTGTCTAAAATATTAAGCTTTGGCAACAGATTGTACTGCTGAAAAATAAAGCCTAATGTTTTATTTCTTATTTCTGCCTGCTCGTCATCTGTCAGCTTACTTACGTCAGCTCCTTTTAAAAGATAAGTCCCCGAGGTGGGAACATCAAGACAACCGATTATATTCATACAGGTGGATTTACCACTTCCTGACTGACCGATGATAGCAACAAATTCGCCCTCGTAAACGGAAAATGAAACACCGTCTAAGGCTCGGACTTCTGAGTCGCCCATTTTGTATATTTTATAAATGTCCTGAAATTCTACTAAAGGCTTAATATCCATATCAGCGCATACCTCCTGGCATACCGCCACTCTGTCGGTTTCCACCCATATTACCGCCTTGACGGCTTCCGCTCATGCCGCCTTGTGGCATACCGCCACCCATACCTCCTGGCATACCGCCGCCCATGCTTCCCATCATTCCTGCCATATCAGAAAAAACATCGGTAGCAGCAGACTGAATCTGAGGCGTGTATACTACGTCGCCCTCATTGAGTCCTGACTTGATTTCGATGTATTCGTTGTTGTACACGCCTGTTTCAACCTTAACTGATTTGTAGCCTTCGGGGGCCCTGTCGTTTTCTTCGGTTTTTTCTCCCTTTACATAGACGATATTTCCGCGGTTTACGGCAGTAACAGGAACTGCTAAAACATCCTTTGCCTGTGAGGTTGTGATTTCTACATCAATGTTCATTCCGGGGAGCAAATCCTCGTCAAAATCAGTAATAACAATCGTTACAGGATAGGTTGTAACACCGCCTGAGGTTGTGCCGTTTATGGAGACGTTTAATACCTCTCCGTGATAAGCTTTTCCCTCAACGGCATCCGAGGTAATAACAACGCTTTGACCTATTTCAACATTCTTAATATCCAGTTCATCAACTGATAGCTCGCACTCAAGGCTCGACATATCATAAATTACTGCCATTTCCGTTGACATATTTGAGTTGTCAAGCTTATCTCCTGTTTTTATGTTTTTCATAACAACTGTGCCCGAGATAGGAGCAGTTATTGTGTAATCATCAAGTTTGTCCTGTGCGTTCTGACGTGAAAGAGCAGAAGAACGTAAGGAAAGTGATGAAGATGTAAGGTTGTCTTCAACGGTGTCTGAGTCTATGTGAACTAATTTTGTGCCTACAGATACCTTATCGCCCTCGGAAACATAAACTGCATCAATGTCCCCTGAGTTTTCGGCTGTAATTGTCTTTTCTGTGGCATACTCAAAAGTACCTGCTGCACTGCAGGCAAAGCCGTTAACCTCTGCAGTTGCAGTTTCTGTATTCATTAAAACGCCCGGATTTTTAACGGAGATTTTTACTTTTCGCACCTTTGTATTTCCTGTTGACGCGAAGCCTGATGCGTTTACGTCTGTTACTGTACCTGAAAGAATTTCGCCGTTTGAAGAAACTCTGACTGTTGCGCTCATACCTTTTGAAATGTTGGCAGCATCTGCGTCGTTAAATGTAATCGTAAGCGTAAGCGTGGAGTCGTCATAGATGTCCGCAATTTTTGTGCCTTGAGAAACAGAATCGCCACGTTTTACATAAAGGGTCTTTACTGTGCCAGCAATTTTTGATTTTACTGTTAAGTTAGCGTAGTTTTCTGCGGCTTTGTTATAGTCCATCTGTGAGCGCTGATATGAAATGTCGGCATTTTCAATAGAGGTCTGTGCATCCGATGCGTCAATCTCATAGAGAATGTCGCCCTCTTGTACCACGTCGCCCTGCTCAAAGTTTGCAGTCAACACATCTCCCGAAACAAGGGCTGTAATAGAATACTGGTCCTTGGGATTAACAACGGCAGAGCCTGTTATTGACGATGTGATGTCGCGCTTTTCTACTGTAGTATCTACAGCGACCACCTTCATAGCTTCTTTAGCGTTAGTTGAGCGTACTACTGCTGTAATGCCACCAATAATTGTAACTACAACTAAAATTGCAACAACCGCCTGCCACTTTTTTATCTTTTTCAAATCAGAAAGCTTAAAACTCCTGATTTTTATCCATAGGCTTTTGGGTTTAAAGCTTTTTATTTTATGTACGAGTGTTTTTCCTGTTTCTTTGGGATTGAGTTTCATTGCGCTGTTCCTTTCCTGATTGATTAATATTGATTATGATAACATAATTTTAAGTCAACAGTGTGAATAAAATGTGAATTTTATATCATTTTATATGGTAAAAATTAAAATAGCATTAAAGTGCTTTTCTTTTTTGCTCAAATTTGTTATACTAAACTAAAAGGAGTGTGTCTATGACCAACAAAAAGCTTATTATAATATTTGTTTGTATATTCATAGTGTTTTCTGTTGCGGCTGTGATTGTAGGAAGTATAAAGCCTGAGGAAAACGTAGCAATAATTACGATAAACGGAAAATTTTATCGACAGGTGGATTTGAGCATTGATGACAGCTTTGTTATAGAAACGAATAAGGGGCACAATACTGTGACAGTAAATGATAAAGAAATATATGTAGAAGAGGCAAGCTGCCCCGACCGACTTTGCGTAAGACACGGCTCGCTGAAAAATAAATATGATGCCATTGTGTGCTTACCAAACAAGGTGGTAATAGAGTACAAAACCGACACAGACATAGATGCTGTGGCAGGGAGGTAGCCTATGAAGCTAAAGAATTTAACCCGAGTTTCGATTTTGTCGGGACTGTCCCTGATAATATTTGTTTTAGAAAGCCAGATACCGCCACTGATTCCTGTTGCGGGAGTAAAGCTTGGACTTGCCAATGTGGTAACACTTTACACCAAGGCAACAATGGGAACAAAAGCAGCGCTTGTTGTATTAATGACAAAGATTTTTCTGGGTAATCTTTTTACAGGCTCTGCAGTGTCTTTGTTTTATAGCCTGTTGGGTGGAATTTCGTGCTTTATAGCAGAAATGCTGATGTTTAGAATTGTTACAAAAAAGCAGATGTGGGCAGTGTCTATAACAGGAGCTATATTTCATAATATAGGACAGATTATAGCTGCTATAATATTGATGGGAACAGACAAAATCCTGTGGTATCTGACCATACTTATTCCTGTGGGCATCGTTACAGGTACATTTACGGGATTGGTTGCTACTTATACATTAAACGCAATGACGGACAAGAGGTAAAATATGAAAAAAATAATATTGCTGCTTATGTGTGCGGTGCTTCTTACCTCCTGCGGGAGCGAAAAGCCGCATAACAGAACAATCTTTTCTATGGATACCCAGATAGAGCTGAGCATCTACGGGCGTAACGGAGAAGAAATGCTTGATAAAGCTGAAGAAGAAATAAAAAGAATAAACGAAAAATACTCTGTGGCAAATCTTCCAAAGAGCCTACTTGCACAGGACGGCGAAACGACTGCGCTGATTGAGGCGGCGCAGGGGATAAAAGAAAAAACAGGTGGTGCCTTTGACATTAATGTAGCGCCTGTTATGAGAATATGGGGATTTTATTCTGATGAATTTGGGGAGAAAAATCACAGAGTGCCCACACAAAGTGAAATAAACGAGGCGCTGGGCGCAGCAAGCGAAGGAGTTTATTTGGACTTTGGCGCCGTTGCTAAAGGGTATTGCGCTGACAAGCTTTCCTGGCTTTTGAAAAATGAGGGAGTGGAGTCGGCGGTTTTGTCCTTGGGAGGAAACGTGGCGCTAATTGGCGCAAAGCCTGACGGAACACCCTGGACAGTAGGGATACAAAGCCCCTTTGGCGACGGACTCTATGCCACAATCAAAGCTCAGGACACAATGGTTGTTACCTCAGGAGATTATGTGCGTTATTTTGAAAAAAACGGACGCAGATACCACCACATAATAAATCCTGCGACCGGCTATCCTGCAGATTCGGATTTGACATCTGTCACAGTGATAGCCAATAGCGGGGCAACTGCTGATGCATTGTCTACGGCACTTTTCGTAATGGGGAAGGACAAGGCAATAGAATACTGGAAGAATAATAAAGATTTTGAACTTGTTCTGATAACTAAGGACGGAACGATACATAGTACTGAAAGCGTAGATATTCAGACGGAACATAGGTTAGAAAGAATAAAAGAGCAGTGATTACTCACTGCTCTTTGTGTTGTTATTAGCGTTGTTTTTTGTAAAAAGGAATGCTCAAAAGCATAATTACGCCGCCGATAAGTATAAATGCGAGTGTTGGTGTCCAGCCGTGTGATACCACAAGCGCTACTACCATAAAGAGACATCCCAGGATACTGAGTGTGGGAACAACGAATCTCTTTACGGGGTGCAAATCCTTTTCTTTTTTCATCATCATAAAGAAGATAGGAATGTAAAGCGCATAAATTGATACGATTGATAACTCTGATGAGTCAAAGCTTAAAGCGCCGAATATAGGAGCCTTGCCCTCAATAGTTATAACTACCGAACCGTAGAAGAAGAAAAGCCATAAAGCTGCCATCAAAAGACCTACGATTGATGAATTTGTGGGCATATTTGTGTGCTTGTCAAGTTCGCCGAACATCTCAGGCTTAGGGCCTGTTTTTCTGGCTGATAATGCGTAGATACTTCTTGTTGTTGCAACCATAAGTCCGTTTAATGTACCAAGACAGGAAATAACAACGATAACCGACAACAGACTTCCGCCAAAAGAGCCGAAAATGTTTGTGAATGCAAGCTTAACACCTGCTTCGCCCTGTTCTATTAAGGCAGCGTTTGTAGCACCGCCTGCAAGACCTACATAATAGAGTATGTAAACCACAATAACTGCTACCATACCAAGTGATAAGGCTATAGGCAGGTTTTTCTTGGGATTTTTAAGTTCGGCGTTAATACTTGTTGCAATAATCCAGCCGTCGTAAGCAAATGCGCACGCTGCAACTGCGGTAAATAAAGCCACGCCGTATCCGTTTTCGGGAACGATATGAGCTGTTGCAAAGTTTTCAATGGTTAAACCATTTGAAAGACCTGCAATCAAACCTACAACAGCCACCAAAAGCAAGGGAATAAGCTTGATAATAGTTGTAGAAACCTGGAATTTACCTGCAATAACGGGAGATAAGGTGTTAAGAGTGTAGAATATTACCATATAAACAAAGGCAATAACCATAACCTCAGGTCCTGCAATGTGAAGATTGAACAACACACCTGTGTAGCGGGCTGAAACCCAAGCTAAAACCGATGTTAAGCTGGGGTAGTAAATAAACGCCATAAACCAACCCATAAAGTAAGCGTAGCGGTTGCCTACTGCATTTTCTGCGTAGTCAACGATACCGTTAACTTTGATATAGCGTGTCGCAAGTACTGAAAAGGTATAAGCGCACACCAAAACAATTAAACCACCTAAAATCCAAGCGCCTATGCCCAGGGGAAGATTGCCGCCTGTAGATGACAGAACCTTTTCTGCCTTAAAAAAGACACCGCTGCCGATAACGATGCCTACTACCATTGCGATAGCAGTTAAGAGTCCGTATTTTTGTTTTAACTCCTGCATAGTTTTTCTCCGTTCTTTAATTTGTTTTCTCTGCTTCAGCAGAGTTGGGTATTATTTATCTTAATGATAGCATAATTTCTTTTTAAGGTCAAGAAATTACACAAGCTTTTTTGCAAATATCTGTCTTTTCGACCTTTTACCCTGGTATTTTTCTTTTTACTTACTTTTTTGTCGAAGTCTTGTAATTGAATTGTAACATTAGATACTATATAATGTGTATTGTCGACAAGGAAAACACAAAATAGCAAAGGGAGTAAACAAATGAGTAACAGAAAAACTATCAGGAAAGCGGTAGTAAACATTGATGAGGGAGAGAAGAGAAGCTTTGTACTTGAGTACAGCATTCTGGAAAAAGAAATTTATATTGAAGGTGCAAGCACCAACACCTACGGTATAGAAGTCTTAAAAAGAGAAAAAACAGTATTTGAAACTCTTCGTGTGGAGTACAGAAAGATTTTTGATATATTCTGTACTGAACAGGAGGCAATAAGTGCAGCAAATCTTTTAGCTGACAACACAGTAACGCCTGTGTCCTGCTACGATATAGTGGAGCAGCTAATCGGCACAGACGAAATCGAATGTGAAGAGTATGAGGTAATTGCAGTTTAACAAAAATACACCGCTATATAGCGGTGTGTTTTTGTCATATTGGGAGATTTTGTCCAATATAATATTGTACAACCTATGAGGAGGTACAATTATGAAAAATGAAGCTTATTATACACCCCAAAGAACGCGCGCGAATACAGTAAGAATAGGCGCAAAAACTGCTTTTGGAAAAACTCTCAAAACTCAGATTTTAGTATGTCTTATTCTGGCGGTGGCATTGGGGATTGTATCCATTATGCCTAAAGGACGGTTTACAAAAACAAAAAATGCAGTAAAACTGATTCTTACACAGAACACAGATATGGCAGAGCAAATCAATAAAATAAAATCTACGTTTGTGACAGAAGAAAATATAGATGCAATGTCTCCTGTGGCAGAGTTTGTAAATCCTGCACCAAAAGGCGAGATATTGGCAGGCTTTGGAGTTCAGGATGCGGGTAACAGTGGTTTTCACTACGGCATTGATATAAAAACCGAACAAAATGCAAATATCTTAGCTGCAGCCTCAGGCGAGATAACACAAATTGCCACCAATGAGGAGCTTGGCTCGCATATTATCATAAAACACAGTGATGAAATCTTTACAACATACGCGCACCTCGGGGAAATTCTGCCTGATGTGGGCGAAAAGGTCACGGCTGGAAAAACTATTGCAAGAGCAAATGACGAAAACAATACATTTTATTTTGAAATAAGACGCAACGACACCTATTTAGACCCTGCTGAGTTTATTGACTTCGGTGAAGAAAAATGATAAGGATAACTAAATTTTTCTATATTCATATACTTTTAGCACCGATGCTTGTGCTGGCTTTTGTGTTAAAGAGTCAGACAACATTTTTTATGTGTTTCGGTGTTGTTTTAATACACGAGCTTTTTCATTTGTTTGCAGCACTTTTGCTTAAAGTAAGGGTAAAATCAATAGTTGTTCTTCCCTTCGGTATGACACTTCGCCTTGACGAAGATGTTATAAGACATCCTGAAAAAGAAGCGTTGATTGCAGCGGCAGGCCCTTTATCCAACGTTATAATGCTTGTTATTGCCGACGTTGTACTGAGATACGAGGGAGGAAATTTGAACCTTTTAATATTTACTGTGGCAAACTGGTCGGTGCTGCTGCTTAACCTTATTCCTGTGCCACCCTTAGACGGCGGGAGAATTTTGCGCAGTATAGTGATAAAAAAATCAGGACTTATTACCGCCACGGGCAGAATGTATAAAATTTCACGTTTCTTTGCAGTAATGGTGTGTATTTTGGGAGTGATGTTAGTAATTATTTCAAAATCAAACCCCAGCCTATGTGTAATCGGTGCTTTTTTGATATTTTCGCTTGTAGAGGAAAAGAGAAATGCAGAGATATTAATAGCCTCGGAGCTTATACACGAAAAAGAAAAATTCCGCGACCGAAAGATAATCCCCTGTCGCACTATCACAATAAAGGAAACAGCTCCTGCTGCAAAGGTTATAAAGAAGCTCAATCTGAGCTGTTTTTATGTTATTTATATAGTTGATGAAAACCTGAAAATAATAAAAACCGCAACGGAAAGTGATTTTATCCGCGCGGTTAAGAAGTACGGCTATTCAGTTAGTGCCTCTCAGGTTTAGTTAATGAGCAAAAACAAAAGCGCCAAGAAAAGCAGCTTATCCCTACAACCTGTAAAGTAGAGAATTGCTAGCAATCCTAAAATCAGCGTTTTATCATTGTCGATTCCCTTTTTTATGTGCTCTTCTTTGTGAATACACAGGCTTTCTGTATGGGGCTTTGGCTCACGCCTTACGGGCGAGGAGAAATTGTTTTTTGAATTATAATAATTTGTTACCATTATATCAGTTTTCACCACCTAATTTTTCGGCAACCCGTGCCAATTTCAAAAGCTGAACAGCTCTGTCCACTTTGCCTTTTTTGTCCTCTGACAAAAAAGGCTTTAAATCGTTTAAAAGCCGTGAACGTTCATCTTCTTCGTTTAATTGAGAAAAGACGCTTCCAAGCTTTAATATCATATCAAGGTCTAATGGGCTTTCCTGAGGAGGCTCAGGCGCGGGGACTTCTTCTTTCTTTTCGTCTGTAGAAATCAACGACAAAATCTCCGAAAGTCCTCCCAATAAATCATTTTCATCTGCCATACTGCCACCTCGCTAAAACAGTTTTTTTAACTGTTGGAGTATTTCCGGGTTGTTTTTTAACTCTGTCAGCAGTTTGTTCAAATCTACGTTTTTAAGCTTCTCCTGAATTTCGGGATTTTCTGCTAACTTTGAAAGCTTTTCCTTGTCAATGTTCTTTAATAATGAATCTAAATTCATATCGTCACTCCTTTTTGATACATTATATGCAGACATTATTCACTTATTGACAAACAAATTCATATAATGAAACAAAAGGAAGGGATATTTATGATTTATCTGGACAATGCAGCTACAAGCTATGTAAAACCTGATATTGTTTTAAAAACTGTCTGTGAGGCAACATATAAAAACAGTGCAAATGCAGGCAGAGGAGGTTATAGCGCTGCAATAAAATCGTCAGAAATATTATATGAAACAAGAGAAAAGCTATCGACACTTTTTAATATAGATAATCCTGAAAGAATAGTGTTCTGCAAAAACACTACTGAGGCACTGAATTTCGGCATTAAAGGTGTAATGCGGCGTGGTGGTCATATAATCACAACCTCTATGGAGCACAATTCCGTTGTACGCCCTATTGCAGCGCTTGAGCAACAGGGAATTTCCTGTTCAATTCTTCAGGCGGACAAAGATGGCAAAATTGATGTGTCAAAGCTTGAAAAAATGATTCGTCCACAGACAAAATTAATAGTTATGACCCATTCTTCAAATGTTTGTGGCAATGTCTACGATATAGAGGCTGCGGCAAAAATTGCACACAATAACCGTGCACTTTTTATGGTTGATGCGGCCCAGAGCGCCGGCAGCGTTCCAATTAGTGTGAAGAACATAGATTTACTGGCCTTTCCCGGACACAAAGGACTGTTAGGACCGATGGGTACAGGAGGTCTTTATGTGCGTGAGGGCGTCAATATAAAACCGATTGTGGAGGGCGGTACAGGCAGCTTGTCAGAAAGCCTTGTCCAACCTGAATTTTTTCCTGATATGCTAGAGAGCGGAACGCAAAACGTACCTGCAATTGCAGGACTCGGTGCAGCTTGCGATTTTCTGTTAAGAAACGGCGTAGAAAACATTCACAACTATGAAAAAGACCTGAGAATGCGCTTTGAAGAAAAAGTAATGAATATGAAAAATGTTAAAATTTACGGTGCTGACAATAAAACTGCAATTACGGCGCTGAACATTTGTGATACCGATTGTGTGGAGGTAGCTCAAAGATTAGCGCAGGAATACGGAATTTGTGTGCGCGCCGGACTTCACTGTGCTGTACTTGCTCACAAATCCTTGGGAACGCAGGAAAAGGGTTGCGTGCGATTCAGCTTTGGATATTTCAATACTCCAAAAGATGTAGATACAGCAGTAGACGCGTTGCATAAAATATCAAAAGATTTACAAATATGTCAGAATTAAACCGTTGACTTTAGACGATAATAATAGTATAATTAACGATGCAAATGAATATGGGGATGCAACGGTTTCGACGGGAAGAGAGAACATTTGAGAGCGGGTAGTGGTGCGGAGCCACTTAAAAATCCGTAACTTAAATATAATCGACAATAACAGATTAGCTTACGCTGCCTAATTAATGGCAGCTGCTCTTAAGCCGCCTACCGCAGCGGCTATAAGGGTATCATTTAAGCGGTGAACGTGAGCAGCCAAAGCTTTGCGGCTGCCATGACCTATGAAGCTACCAAAACATCGGGTTTGTTTGTGAACCTGATGTGGCGGGAAGTTTAATCACAAACTGCACCCGGAGTGCTCGGATCGGAACTTTTTTCGGACAGGAGTTCGACTCTCCTCATCTCCACCAACAACAAAACACCACGCTGTATGCGTGGTTTTTTGTTGTAATAGCGAGAGAGTCGAACTCCGCAAGGCATGAGCGATAAAATAAAACAGTCCTGTGGACTGTTTTATCAGCGAGTGGTGCGAAACGGGTACTGATTGCTGGGCAATCGGTCGTTGAGCAGGATATTTGCGAAGCAAATACGACTCTCCTCATCTTTACCAACAACTTTCACACCCATGTAAGCAAGTTTTGAAACTTATTATGTGGTTTTTTCGAATTTTGTAATGGATTCGGCATAACGTACAGTTTCCATTGCATCACGGGCGTATTTGTCTGCGCCGATTTTATCGGCGTAATCTTTTGTTAAAACTGCGCCGCCTACTACTGTTTTACACCAGGGAGCAGCAAGCTTTAGTTGGCGAATGGTTTCTTCCATAGCGGGAACTGTAGTGGTCATCAAAGCGCTCAACCCCACAAGCGGTGCGTGAAGCTCAACTACTTTTTCGACGATTGCCTCAGGAGGCACATCTTTGCCTAAGTCATAAACGTCAAAACCGTAATTTTCTAAAAGTAGCTTTACGATGTTTTTGCCGATGTCGTGAATATCGCCTGCTACTGTGGCAATGACAAAAATCGCTCCTTTTGAGGTTTTTTTCTCGCCTGACATTGCTTCCTTTATTTTTTCAAAGGCGCTTTTTGCCGATTCTGCACTCATTAAAAGCTGAGGGAGATAAACTGTCTTTTCCTCAAAGCCTTTGCCTACAATGTTTAAGGCAGGGATAATTTCATTCTGTACGATTTCTAAAGCAGCAACACTTTTTAAAAGCTCACTTGTGATTTCTCCTGCTTTGTCTTTAAAGCCTTTGATTATAGCGCTTTGAAGTTCTGATTTATACTCTTCCTTTGTTTTGGTGCTTACTTGTGTCGTTGGGGCAGTTATTGCAAAAATTGTCGAAGCCTTGATGTATTCTGCGCAGTTTTCGTCCAGGTTTTTAAGTGCGCAGTAGGAATAATATGCTTTCATCATATCTGAAGAATACGGATTCATAATGGCGGCAGATAAGCCATTTTCCAAAGCAAGCGCAAAGAATATTCCGTTTATCGCATCGCGATTAGGAAGACCGAAGGAAATATTGGAAACACCTAACGACGTGTGACAACCTAACTCGTGCTTTATGGTTTTCAGCGCATCAAGTGTTGCTGTGGCAGATGTGGTGTCTGCGCTTATTGTCATAGCCAAAGTATCAAACACAATATCTTTTTTATCTATGCCGTATTCTTCGGCAGTTTTTAATATTTTCTTTGCGATTTTCACTCTGCCCTCAGCGGTTTGCGGGATTCCGTCCTCGTCAAGAGTTAAGGCAACTACCACGCCGCCGTATTTTTTTACAAGGGGGAAAATAGCCTCCATGCTTTCCCGTTTTCCGTTTACAGAGTTTATCATTGCTTTACCGTTGTAGCGCCTGAGAGAGATCTCCATAGCTGCGACGTCTGCAGTATCAATCTGCAACGGCAAATTTGTTACAGCCTGAAGTTCGCATACTGTGCTCTTTAGCATTTCAGGCTCGTTTATGTCAGGCAAGCCTACATTTACATCTAATATATGCACGCCTTTTTCCTGCTGATTTACGCCTTCGTTTAAGATATAATCAATGTCATTATCAAGAAGTGCCTGTTTAAAACGTTTTTTGCCTGTGGGATTAATACGCTCGCCGATTAAAACAGGAGAAGCGCCAAACTCTACTGCGTGTGTGTAAGATGACACAGCGGTTATATTTTTGCGTGATAGCTCAACAGGTGTTAAATCTTCTGACTTTTCACAAAGCGTTCTGATATATTCAGGAGTTGTTCCGCAGCAACCACCCACGGCGCGCACACCGCATTTTATCTGGTTGACTACTTCCTCCGCAAATTCTGAAACAGTCACATCAAAAACTGTTTTTCCGTCTACCGCTTTAGGTAAACCTGCGTTGGGCTTTAAAACTACAGGCACAGAGGCGTATTTAAGTAATTCCTCTACAACGCTTCGTAACTGAAAAGGGCCTAATGAACAGTTTGTGCCCAATGCATCAGCACCCATACTCTCTAAAAGTGTAACCATTGCCTGAGGGGTTGCGCCAGTCATGAGCTTTCCGTCCTCGCCGTAGGCATTTAAAACAATAACAGGCAAATCACAGGTTTCCTTAACTGCCAAAAGCGCCGCCTTTGTTTCGTAGGAGTCATTCATTGTTTCTATCATTATAAGGTCAGCGCCGTATTTTGCGCCTAGTTTTACTGTTTCTGCAAATACTGACACCGCATCCTCAAAGTCAAGGTCTCCTAAGGGAGAGAGTAGCTTGCCTGACGGACCCAAATCAAGAGCAACAAACTTTTCCTTATTTGATATGCTTTGCTCTTTGGCGGTTTTTACATTGTTGATGGCAGCCTTAATTATCTCATCAAGCTCATCGTGAGAAAACTTTAAAATATTTGCACCAAAGGTGTTGGTGCATACAACATTACTTCCTGCGTCAAAATAATCCCTGTGGATTTTTGTAACTATGTCGGGATGAGTTATATTCCAGCGCTCAGGGTACTCTCCTGCTTTTAAACCATTAGCCTGCAGGAGTGTTCCAAGACCGCCGTCAAGATAAACTATATTATTTTGTAAGTATTCTTTAAAGTTCATATTGCACCTCTGTATGCACAATCTGTTTTATTACAGGTTGCGCATTTGTTGTGTTTTTTTGCACCCTTTACAGCAAAGGCGGTAACAGATTTTGTGGGGGACATCAGCATACTGTTGTTCAATGTAAGTCCTATTCGCTTATTGCAATCAAGTATGTCAAAAATATCCTTTTGCACATCTAATAGAAGGTCTCCATACCCTGGCGAGAAGCGAACTCCGCAGCTAATTTCTTCACAAAAAGCATCACACAAAGTCTCAATTCGTTCAGCTCCGATTGCCTGAAGCATAAGCGCACGGGATGGCGAAATGCGCCCGTACTTTGCGATAAGTCTGTCTATTTCAACACCAATGGTTGCGCCAAAAAGTACAACCTCCGTGCTTGTTTTGAGACATTTGGCAAGGTCAGCAGACGAAATGTGAAAAGCTCCAAAGTCGCACACGTTATCATTTACTATCACGCTGAGATTACACCAACACACTTTGTAGGAAAGCTTTGAGCGCACCTCTGCAATGCACGACTCTATAAGCTCCGTTACGTCGTTAGTTGCCGCTTTGCAGCCTGCATATCGTAATATTTCTTTTCTGCAAAAGGGTAGTTCTTCGAAAGTTTTCGTTAATACTGTCATTTTTCTAAAATATCCGAAAGATTTGCCTGAATTTTTTCGGCAACATCTGGCTTGTTCATTGAATAAACGTGTACATTTGTTATGCCGTTGGCATACAAATCAATAATCTGGTCAGTGGCATAAGCTATGCCTGCTTGCTTCATAGCAACAGGAGAGCTACCGAATTTATCCACAAGACTCTTAAACCTCTGGGGCATAAATGAGCCTGAAAGGGATATTGCACGCTCTACCTGATTGGCATTGGTAATGGGCATAATACCTGGAATAACAGGTACAGTTATCCCTGCCTCGCGGATTTTATACAAGAAATTGTATAAAAGGTTGTTGTCAAAAAACATCTGCGTGGTTAAAAAATCGCAACCTGCATCTACTTTGTCTTTTAAGTGCTTTATGTCCGTTGCCTGATTTTCACTTTCAGGATGAATTTCAGGATAGCAAGCGCCACCTATGCAAAAATCAGCATCTGTCGCTTTTAATTCACAAATCAGGTCAATGGCGTGCTGATAATCCCAATTTCTGCGGTCAGCGCCCTTCAGCTCAGCAGGAATATCTCCGCGGAGAGCCATAACATTTTGAATGCCGGCGGCTTTTATATCCCTAATTCTTTCGTTTACGGTTTCGTGCGTTGAAGAAACACAAGTTAAGTGGGCAAGGGTAGGCACACCATAGAGGCTTTTGATATTTTTGGCAATATCTAAAGTATATTTACTCGTACCGCCACCTGCACCATATGTCACACTCATAAAAGAGGGTTTTAGCTTTGCAATTTCTTCTGTGGCAGACTTTACGCTTTCAAAGCTTGTTTCCGTCTTGGGCGGGAAAACCTCAAAGGATAAAGAGAGCTTTTTGCTGTTTAATAAGTCTATAATTTTCATAGGTCTGCTCCTGATGTTGATTTTTTAAAATTATACCACGAAAAACATATATAAGTCAAGGTGGGCAATTTGCTGTTGATAGTTATATAGAAAAATCATAACGAGAATTGTCCGTAGTTATAAAAATGGCAGCTGCAGCAAGAAACATTAAAAAAACAAAAATATAAAAGCATTATATTACTCTTTCAATTTTAAGTTATGTGTGATATAATCCCATATACAATGAAAAATACCCATTTACCAAACTAAAACGAAGGAGGATATGACTATGGATGTAAGCAAATACAGCGTGGGATATTACCCGCCGCAAGAGATTACATACGACTGGGTAAAAAAAGACCATATAGAAAAGGCGCCGCACTGGTGTAGTGTAGACCTACGCGATGGTAACCAGAGCCTAATTATCCCCATGAGCTTGGAAGAAAAACTTGAATTCTATAAATTATTATTAAAGGTTGGTTTTAAGGAAATTGAAGTAGGCTTTCCGGCAGCATCGGAAACTGAATACGAATTTTTAAGAACACTTATTGACAACAATATGATTCCTGATGATGTAACAGTTCAGGTTCTTACGCAGTGCCGTGAGCATATTATAAGAAAGACATTTGATGCCTGCTGTGGTGCGCCCAATGCTATAATTCATTTTTATAATTCAGTAAGTGTTGCTCAGCGAGAGCAGGTTTTCAAAAAAACAAAGGAAGAAATAAAGCAGATTGCTATTGACGGCGCAAAGCTTGTTAAGCAGCTTGCCGCAGAATACGAAGGTAACTTCAGATTTGAATATTCCCCTGAGAGCTTCACAGGTGCAGAGCCTGAGTATGCTTTAGAGGTTTGTAATGCGGTTTTAGACGTATTAGAACCATCAGAAACAAATAACGTTATAATCAATCTTCCTGTAACCGTTGAGATGAGCCTGCCTCACGTTTACGCTTCACAGGTTGAGTTTATGGACAAAAACTTAAAATATCGCGAACACGTTACCATCAGCCTTCATCCTCACAATGACAGAGGTACAGGCGTTGCAGATACAGAGCTTGCATTACTCGCCGGCGCTGACCGTGTGGAAGGTACACTTTTTGGCAATGGCGAAAGAACGGGTAATGTGGACATTATCACGCTTGCGATGAATATGTATTCTCATGGTATTGACCCTAAGCTTGATTTTTCCGATATGCCATCAATTGTTGAGGTATATGAGCGCTGCACAAGAATGCACGTTCATGACCGTTCGCCGTATGCCGGTTCTTTAGTATTTGCTGCATTCTCAGGCAGTCATCAGGATGCCATAGCAAAGGGTATGAAGTGGCGCGAGGAAAAAGACCTTCACTCGTGGAGTGTTCCGTATATTCCTGTGGACCCCACAGATATTAACAGAACATACGACTCAGATGTTATCCGTGTTAATTCACAGAGCGGCAAGGGCGGTATCGGCTATCTTCTTGAGCAGACCTATGGTTATGATTTGCCTGCTCAGATGCGCGAGCATTTAAGCTATGCCTGCAAGAGTATGTCAGACCACGAGCACAGAGAGCTTATGGTTAATGATGTTTTTGCGGTATTTAAATCAAGCTACTTTACAGAAACTCCTGTTTCTATTTCTGAAATTCACTTTAAACAGGCAGACAGTATAGTTGAGGCAGAAATTATATTTACACAAAACGGCGTAAATTCAACCATTAAGTCAGATGGTAACGGTTCGCTTGATGCAGTAAGTAATGCCCTCAAGCAGTACACAGGCAAGGATTATAAGCTTTCTGTATATAAAGAACACAGTATGCAGGGACATGGCTCAAAGAGTGAAGCTGCAGCATATATCGGCATTGAGGCGGAAAATGGAGCGATGTACTGGGGTGCTGGCGTACATACCGATATTATCAAAGCCAGCTCCCACGCGCTTTTGGCAGCCTATAACAATATGATTAAGGAGTAATAGCTATGGCAATGACAATGACGCAGAAAATTCTGGCAGCTCACGCAGGACTTAGTAGTGTTGAAGCAGGGCAGTTAATCAATGCAAAGCTTGATATAGTTCTGGGTAATGACATTACCACGCCTGTTGCAATAAATGAGTTTAAAAAGGCAGGATTTGAAGAAATATTTGATAAAGACAGGATAGCTGTGGTTTTAGACCACTTTGTACCGAATAAAGATATAAAGGCTGCAGAGCAGTCAAAACAGTGCCGTGAATTTTCGTGCTCACATTGCATCAGCCACTTTTACGATGTGGGCAAGATGGGTATTGAGCACGCGTTACTCCCTGAACAGGGCGTAGTCACAGCTGGCGACTGTATTATCGGTGCTGACAGTCATACCTGTACATACGGGGCATTAGGCGCATTTTCAACAGGTGTAGGTAGCACAGATATGGCTGCAGGTATGGCAACGGGTATGGCTTGGTTCCGCGTACCCTCAGCTATTAAATTTAATCTTATTGGAAAACTTCCGAAAAATTGCAGCGGCAAGGACGTAATTTTAACTATAATCGGTATGATAGGCGTTGACGGAGCGCTTTACCGCAGTATGGAATTTACAGGGGAGGGTGTTAAGACTCTTTCTATGGATGATCGCTTGTGTATCTGCAATATGGCAATTGAAGCAGGTGCCAAAAACGGCATTTTCCCTGTTGACGATGTAACACGTGAATATATGAAGAACAGATGTGAGCGCACACCTGTAGAATACACTGCAGACGCAGATGCTTGCTACGACGAAGTAATAGAAATTGATTTGTCAAAAATCGTACCCACAGTAAGCTGTCCTCACTTACCTGAAAATACACATCCGGCTAAAGAGCTTTCCAATATAAAGATTGATCAGGTTGTTATTGGTAGTTGTACAAACGGTCGTATGGAAGATATGGAAGCAGCATATAACGTATTAAAGGGTAATAAGGTAGCACAGGGTGTAAGGTGCATTATTATCCCTGCTACAATGGATATTTACCGCGAATGTATTGTGCGCGGATATTTGACTGCATTTGTTGATGCAGGAGCAGTAGTTTCAACGCCTACCTGCGGACCTTGTCTTGGCGGCTATATGGGAATACTCGCTGCCGGCGAAAAATGTATCGCTACAACAAACCGTAACTTCGTAGGCCGTATGGGTCACGTTGACAGTGAAGTATATCTGGCAAGCCCTGTGACTGCGGCTACAAGTGCCATAAAGGGCTACATAACAGCACCTGAGGAGATAGAGTAAATGCAAACACAAGGTAAAGTTTTTAAATATCCTGACAATGTAGACACAGACGTTATTATTCCTGCAAGATACTTAAATACTTCGGATGCACAGGAGCTTTCCAAGCATTGTATGGAGGATATTGACGCAGAATTTGTAAATAGAGTATCAGCGGGCGACGTTATGGTTGCAGGCTGGAATTTCGGATGCGGTTCTTCCCGTGAACACGCACCTTTAGTAATCAAAACCTGCAAAACAGGCTGCGTTATTGCAAAGAGCTTTGCAAGGATTTTTTACAGAAATGCAATAAATATAGGTCTTCCTATTTTAGAATGTGAGGAAGCGGCAGAAGAAATATGCGCTGGCGACGAAGTTAAGGTTGACTTTGACACAGGTGTTATTACAAATATCACAACAGGCAAAACTTATCAGGCTCAGCCTTTCCCTGAATTTATCCAGAATATTATAAAATCAGGCGGTTTGCTAGCTTCTCTTAAAGAGGTGGAATAATGGAAAAGAACATAGCGGTTATCCGAGGAGATGGTATCGGTCCTGAGATTGTGCGCGAGGCAATCTTAGTGCTTGATAAAATTGCAGAAAAATACAACCATAAATTTAATTATACAGAGGTAGATATGGGCGGTTGCGCTATTGATAAATATGGCGAACCGTTGCCGGAGTCTGAGCTTGCAAAATGTGTTGCATCTGACAGTGTACTCCTGGGTGCAGTTGGCGGAGCAAAATGGGATTCTGTTCCCGGACATTTACGTCCTGAAAAAGGTTTACTTAAGCTTCGCGCAGGTATGGGAGTTTATTCTAATAACAGACCTGCAAAAATCTGGCCGCAGTTAAGCACGGCTTCGCCCTTAAAACCATCTATAGTGGAAAAAGGTATTGACTTTATTATTGTTCGTGAGCTTATCGGTGGTATTTACTTTGGTAAACACGAAACGCAAGATGCAAATGGCGAGAAATGTGCAATTGATGAATTAGTATATACAGAGTCAGAAATAGAGCGTATCGGAAGAATCGGCTTTGAAACTGCAAGAAAAAGAAATAAAAAGCTCTGTTCGGTAGAAAAGAGCAATGTCTTAGACTCAAGCCGCCTGTGGAAAAGTGTTATGCACAGATTGGCAGAGGAATATCCTGATGTTGAGTTGTCGGATATGCTTGTAGATAATTGTGCAATGCAGATTGTAAAGAATCCTGCACAGTTTGACGTCATAGTTACAGAGAATATGTTTGGCGACATTTTGTCAGATGAGGCTTCAATGATTACCGGTTCTATCGGTATGATTCCCTCATCAAGCTTAGGAGCGACTACCTGCGGACTTTATGAACCTATACACGGCTCTGCGCCCGACATTGCAGGGTGTGATTTGGCCAATCCGATAGGTACGATCCTTTCTGCTGCGATGATGCTAAGATTCAGTTTTGATATGACAAAGGAAGCTGACGCTATCGAAAAAGCGGTATATGATGTTTTAGATGCCGGTTACAGAACTGCTGATATTATGGAAGATGACAGTAACTGCAAAAAGGTAGGTTGCCGCCAAATGGGGCAACTAATATTAGATAATATATAAAAAATTAAGGGCACCTTGCGGTGCCCTTAATTTTTTATATTACGCCCCTTTCTTAGCCTTCTCAACAAAGAATATGCTAAGCAATAATGCAACTGCATAAAGTGCGATTGTAACGTATAAAACTGTTTGATAACCAACAGGATTGTAAGCAGCCTCGGGTGTGCCGAAGTGAGATACAATCCATGATGCCATCTGGTTACCTGTTAAGCCTGCAAAGCCCCAAGCAGATAATGTAATGCCGTGAATTGCACTGATATTGCTCATACCATAGTGGTCGGAAAGCAGTGTAGGAACGTTTGAGAAGCCGCCGCCGTAGCCTGCATTTACCATCATAATAAGTGCTACAACCAAAACGATAAGACCGATATTACCTTCGCCGTTAGCAATACCGCCTGTAACAATTACAATACCTGTTAATGCGATAGAAATGATAAATATAAGCTTGTAGATAGTGTTTCTGTCCTTCAGCTTATCAGCCCAGGCTGAAAAACCAAGTCTGCCGCCTGCGTTAAATATTGCAGAAACTGTTGATAAAATACCTACAGCCCCTGCAAGACCCAAGCACTTGAAAATCATTTTTTCCTGAGAGATAAGTGCAAGACCGCAGGTAATGTTTATGTAGAACATAAGCCAGATGCCGATGTAGTTTGTGATTTTCTTTGTTTTTAACACATCTAAAATCTTAGGTGCTTTTTCATCGCCCTGAGGCTCGTGCCAGTCATCAGGTTTTTTGAGCAAGAGATGACCAACGAACATCATTACGAAGTAAACACAAGCCAAAATCAAGAACATAAGCCATATGCCGTTTGTACCAAGACCGTCAAGCATAGCTGTCATGATGGGGCTGGCAATAGCCTTAGCAGCGCCGAAGCCTGCAACTGCAAGACCAGTTGCTAAACCTTTTCTGTCAGCAAACCAGAGCATAAGTGTCTTTACGGGAGAAAGATAGCCTGTACCCAAGCCTACACCCATAATAAAACCATAGCAAAGGTAAATGCCTAAAAGAGCCAGTATATTACCTGGGTTTGTACCGCCGTACCAAATAAAGAAACCTGTACCTGCCATGCCGCCTGCAAAGCAAATTGTAGCAATGAGTGATGATTTGTGAATATCTTTTTCTACAACGTTACCCAAAAAAGCTGCCGACATACCAAGGAAGAAAATAGCAAAGCTGAATGCCCATTCTGTTGCACCCTTAGAAAAGCCGATATAGTCCGCAATTTCCTGACTGAAAATTGACCAGCAGTAAACAGTACCTATACTACAGTGCAATAAAAGCGCAGGAATAGCAGCTTTTATCCACTTGTTGGTGCGCCAACCGCTTTTTTTCTGTGTGTTTTCCATTTCTTTATGTGCCTTCTTTCATAATTTGTTTAAAACCATATAGGATTGTACCACAAATTATTTACAAAATCAAGCATAATATGTCATAAAATGGGTTAAACTTTTATTACGAAAGGAGTGCTTAACGTGAAAAATCACGTTAAGCCTCCGGCGGAATTTATAGCACCGCCGACCATTCGTCCCAAAAGGCACGAAACGGCGATGTGCATAATTTCCACTATACGCCTTATCAGCCCACGAAAAAGCGCGTATATATTTTTAATTACTACTTGTGGGCAGAAAGGCTATGGAAATTGATATGATAGAACAAGATACAGTAAAATTGCTGAGAGAGTGTGATGCAGGGGTTAAGATGGGTGTTTCATCAATAAATGATGTGGTGGAATATGTAAGTGATGAAAAGTTTCGCCAGCGCCTGACAAAATGCAAGACGGAGCACGAAGAATTGCGAAACGAAATAGAGGAGCTTCTTGATGATTATCAAGACGACGGCAAAGAGCCAAATCCGATGGCAAAGGGTATGTCGTGGCTTAAAACAAACGTTATGCTGGTGGTAAATGAATCCGACAAAACAATAGCCGACCTTATGACAGACGGATGTAATATGGGTGTAAAATCGCTTAATAAATACCTGAACCAGTACGAGGCAGCCTCAGAGGTATCAAAAGACATAACGAAACGACTTATCAACTTAGAAGAAAAATTGGCAATAGATATAAGAGAATATCTGTAAAAAACGGGCAATGCCCGTTTTTTACAGGTTTAACAGTATATCGTGATGCAAAATAAGAAATAATATACAAAAGATATTGAGCCAAAAGGAAGAATGAACTTATGCCTATTGTAATAGTTAATAAGAATAATTTCCGAAAAGAAGTTTTAGAAAGTGACAGACCGGTGCTATTAGATTTCTGGGCAAGCTGGTGCGGTCCTTGTAAATCACTTTCGCCTATTATAGATGAAATTTCGATAGAACATCCTGAGATTAAGGTGTGCAAGTTAAATATAGACGAAGAGCAAGAGCTTGCCGCACAATTTAATGTAATGAGTATTCCGACGCTTTTGGTTATAAAAGAAGGTAAAGTAGCAAACCAATCAGTTGGACTAAAACCCAAAAATCAAATTCTTGAAATGCTTTGAGTGAGTATAAAACTTTAGCTGTAAGGAGAATCAGCAATGGAGAAAATATATGATGTAATTGTGATAGGTGGCGGTCCGGCGGGATACACTTCGGCAATTTACACATCAAGAGCAGGTTTTGATACTTTAGTGCTTGAAAAGTTGTCTGCAGGAGGACAGATGACTCAAACCACACAAATAGATAATTATCCCGGTTTTCCTGAAGGTGTGGATGGATTTGATTTAGGAACTAAAATGCAGCAAGGAGCAGAACGATTTGGCGCAAAAACTGTAAAAGCAGAAGTTGTTGAAGCAAATCTGAAAGATAAAACAAAAACAATCAAGACACCTGACGGAGTTCTTTTAGCTCGTAGCGTTATAATTGCAACGGGCGCTGAACATAAGCATCTGGGACTTGAAAATGAAGAAAAATTAATTGGCAAAGGTGTAGGGTATTGTGCTGCCTGTGATGGCATGTTTTATAAAGGAAAAACCGCCATAGTTATAGGCGGAGGAAATTCTGCGGCAGCAGATGCTCTTTTGCTTTCCAAGATATGTAAAAAAGTTATTGTCATTCACAGGAGAGACACATTAAGAGCCGAAAAATTTTATCATGAGCCTTTGCTTAAAGCAAAGAATGTAATATTTGAGTGGAATAGCACAGTTTGTGAAATTTTAGCGGACGATAAGGTTACTGGTGTTAAGATTAGAAATGCAGTCAATAGTACGGAAAAAGAAATCCACACAGACGGTGTTTTTATAAGCATTGGAAGATATCCACAGACAGAGTTGTTTCGCAGTCAGCTTGATATTGATAAGAATGGCTATATTATAGCAGATGAAACAACCAAAACCAGTATACGCGGAGTTTTTGCAGTAGGCGATGTCCGCACTAAGCCTGTTCGACAGATTGTAACTGCTACAGCGGATGGTGCGATCGTATCTCGTTTTGTAGAAGAATATTTAGCAAATTTGAAATAAAAAACACAGACGGAAATTTGAACTGTACCAATTTGTGCAGACAGCACAAAAAGAACCCATATGGTGGCTAATATTAAATTTTAAGAAACATACTGACATCGCATTTCTTTTGGTGTCAGTTTTGTTTTTAGCTGTATTCTTTCGTTGTAGTAAAAATGTATGTATTCGCCTATGAGGATCGCCTCATCGTAATATACTTGACTATCTTGATGCAGTAGTAAGGAATACAGTTGAATCAGTTGTGGTAATTTCACAGAATAGAATTAGAATTAAATGCGTAGATGGACAGGTGGTTGTGAGGAGAATATCAAGCTGATTTTTGGAAAAATCCAAATAAATATAAAAATTACCATAAACTATTGAAAAGAATGTCGAATTATGGTAAAATTTATATAGAAGGAAGGTATCCTAACCAAGAGTAACAAAAAATCGGTTATTTTAGCCATTTTTAAATAAATAAAACATATAAAGGAGCAAAAGAAAAATGAATAATATACGAGAGTTACAAAACATACAGAATGAGCAAGATGTTAAAAAGAATATTTACGGTTATTCCGATAAGGATTATGCTAAATTCAAAAAATATGGATGGCTTATGTTATTAAGCTTTGGTCTTACTTATTTGTTTTTTTACAACGGCAGACAAAACATTAATCTTGTTATGACACAAATGGCAGATGGGTTAGGGTCCTCTACAGCTGCTTTAGGTGTTGTGTCATCTGCGCTGTTTTGGTGCTATGCATTCGGGCAACTGATAAATGGCAGATTAGGTGCTTATTTTGGTTATAAACGCTTTATGATGTTTGGTATTGTTGCCTCGGCAATAATTAATGTAATTATATCATTTCAGAATTCTATTCAGATAATTGCGGTCCTTTGGGGACTTAATGGTTTTTTTTAATCTACAGTTTGGGCAAATGGACTTGGAGTTTTAAACAAATGGTGGCCAAAGGAAAAACGTGGTTTTGCATCTGGATTGACTACTGCCTTTTCGGGCATGGCTCAGGTAGTAACTTATCTTACCATATTGCTTTGTATGGATTGGAATCCTGAATGGGGATGGCGTGCGGCGTTTAGATATCCGATGATTCCTATGGTTTTGATGTTGATTGCTTTCGCGGCATTCTTTAAAGAAAAACCGGAGGATGTAGGTCTTGCACCTTTTGACGAACCTGATGCCAAAGCGTCAGAACGCGATGCATTACTTACTTCAAAAATAGAAGAAAATGGGTATTTGTACCCATACAAGGTTCTTTTTACAGAACCTAAAGTATTAGTATTCTGTTTAATTTCTGCTATCGCAGGTATCGGACGCTATGGATTGTTAACTTGGATTCCTACATATTTTACAGAAGCACTCGGTTTATCAATAAAAGATGGTATCTTCAGTTCGATATTGCTTCCTGTCGGTCAAGCGTGTGCTATGTTTGTATTTCCGTTAATTACCGATAAGGCCTTTAAAGGCAAGCGTGAGCCTATGCTTATTCTTGCGTCAGTTATTACATTCTTTGGAATGCTTTGCTTTCCGTTCATTAAAAGTCAGGTACCGGCATCAATTATGCTGTTTGTATTAGGTGTATTTGCTATGGTTACAGGAGTTATCTGGGCTATTGCCGGAGATATGGGTGGCAGAGCTTTTTCATCTACAATAGTAGGAGTGCTTGACTGGTCGGTTTATATGGGTGCAGCAATTCAGGCAATTATTTTTGGATTTGTAAAAGATACATTTGGTTGGACTGCTATTTTTGTAACAATTGCGTGCCTTTATATTATTTTGTTGTGTCTGACCTTTATTGCACAAAAAATGAAAACTAAAAATATTTAAAAAACCATATTGGAAAGAGCTTTGCGACAGGACAGTTTTTATACTATACAGAATAATATGTTTTTTCGCTTCTGATTTTCTTTGTTCCCTTATGTATTTAGTTACATTTATTTTTTACATATTACCTTTTGAATTAAATACAGGAATACTTCGTTTTCGAAGGCAGCCCATCGTTTAGCGCTTGCTGAATTGAAAAGAATAGTAGAGTACCAAGACATTGGACAGTGCGAATTCCAAGACCTGGATGGAGCAAAGGAAGTTGAAAAAGATTTTTGGGAAAAAATTATAGGAAAGAATAATATTTTCTACCCACAATTAAGTCAAAACACATGTTGTCAAAACTGAAAAATGATTTTTTTCAAATTTTTATGCAAATAAAAATCGGAACAAGCGAAACTTGTTCCGATGTGGT
>JAZRPE010000003.1:0-9155 GCA_045649085.1 Congzhengia sp. | reverse complement strand
ACGGTGGCGAGTTCGGTCTCGGTTGCGAAATGGGTATTTCCACACAGAAGCTTCACGCAAGAGGACCGATGGGACTGTGTGAGCTTACAACTTACAAATATATTATTAAAGGCGAAGGACACGTAAGATAAATGCATAATTCATAATTCAAAATGCACAATGAAGGTAGGTTTTGCTACTCAAAACCTTTTGAATATTTTATTGTTTGATAAATAAATTTCCCTATGCAAAAATTAAAGGCTTTCGCTTCTGCGAAAGGCGTCCATAATTTTGCATTGTGCATTATGCATTTTGCATTCTATGTAAAGAAAGGATTGATTTACAATGAAAATCGGTTTCATCGGATGCGGTAATATGGGCAGCGCCCTGGCTTCTGCCGCTATAAAAGCAGTTGGAAACAAGGATATTTATGTTTCTGACTTTCTCCCCGAAAAGGCAAAGGAATTCTGCGATGCTACAGGTGCAAATATTTCCACTAACGAAGAAATAGCAAAAGATTGCAATTACATTTTCCTCGGTGTTAAACCCCAGGTTATGGACAAAACCATTGACGAGGTAAATCATATCTGGAAAGACAGAGTAGACGATTTTACAGTTATTTCAATGGCGGCAGGTCTTTCCATTTCAGCTATTGAAAAAATGATTGGTGCAGATGTACCCGTTATCCGCATTATGCCCAACACTCCCTGTAAGGTTGGTGAGGGCGTAGTTCTCTACACAACCAATGATAAAGTGAGCGCACTTAAGGCAGAAACTTTTGAGAAAATCCTTTCAAAATGCGGAACAGTTGACCGTATTCCCGAAAATCTTATTGATGCGGCAAGTGCGGTATCAGGTTGCGGTCCTGCGTTTGTATATTTATTTATTGAAGCTTTAGCTGACGGCGGTGTTCTTTGCGGACTTCCCAGGGATAAGGCACTTTCCTATGCGGCACAAACTGTTAAAGGCGCAGCTGAAATGGTGCTTCAGACGGGAATTCACCCCGGCGCACTTAAAGATGCGGTATGTTCCCCCGGCGGCACAACTATCGAGGGCGTGAAGGCTCTTGAGGACGGTGGTTTCAGAGCAAATGCTATGGAGGCAGTAACGGCAGCTTATGAAAAAACACTGAAATTAAAAGCCTGATCTATAAGACACAATTAAAGGGCGGTATAAAAACTCGTTTTTTATACCGCCCTTTTGCTTTTTGGACTTTTTTACATCTATGTCAAATTATTGAGTTATCATTACTTCCGATGTTTCCTGTATCCAGTTAACAGAAAAGCCAAAACTTTCAGCAACAAATCTTACAGGAATCATAGCTGTTTCGCCAATTATAACCGGTGCAACGTCTATACTCTGTTCAGTCCCGTCAAGATACGCTTTACCCGCACCGAAATCCAGTTTTATTTCTTTTCCGTTACAGACAAGTATGTTAACATCTGTGTAAATGTCCCATATAATATAACCGCCCATTGCCTTAACGACTTCATCCGCAGGAACAAGAGTTCTTCCTTCTCTTATTACCGGTACAGCTTTGATATCAGCATCTGCTTTTACAGCTTTTCCGTCAACAGCCATTACAGGATTTCCAATCTGTAAAACGATTTTCCCGGCAGGACTTCTCATCAGCTTGGAATTCCCTGATATTTCCGCTTTCTGATTATTCCATATATCAGAAAATCCGGGGTTTTCTTCCCTGTACTTTTCCCATACCACATACGGCATCTGTTCTTTTTTAAAGCTGTTAAATTTTTCACGTGCTTCTTCTTTTGTGATTTTTTCAAGTGAAACCTCGTTTTCATCCGAAATAGAGGTTGTAAAGCCTGTTTTTTCGGGATTATCCCCGTAATTTACCGTCATTCTGAGGTTTTTTATGCAAGTAAGTTCACCGCTGTTCCACGCGTACACCGCCTGGGTTGTATACAGCTCTGCTCCGGGTTGAGGGTTATGAATCGCCTCACGGTAAAACATCAGCTTTCCTTTTGTGTCTGTTACAAGGAAAAGGTCTTCATTTATACCCGTTCCGCGTTCAAAAAAGATTTCATCGCCCACCTTTACAACGTCACCGTCTTTAACCGCATAAACACTTAATCCGTAAAAATATGTGTTACGACTGCATAAAAGCTCCGGCACACCGTCATTATCAAGATCGGCAAGAAATGCATCTTCTATACCTTTTTGGTCGGTCGGATAAATTTCATCCGCACGGTTATTCACAAAATCGCTGAGGATTTTTTCTGCATCTTCCGTTGCAGATACAAATACCGCATTTGAAATTATAAGCGCAAAACAAATAAATAATATTAAAACTTTTTTCATACTTCTCTCCCCATACAAAAAGGGTGTAAAAAACCCCAAGTTTTTTACACCCTCTTTACTTTTTAATCAGTCTTCAGTGTGTAAAATTATTCAGCAACTGAATACTTATCAGCAAGTTCGCCAACTGTACCGTCAGCAAGCATCTTTTCGATAGATGCATTAACCTTGTTAAGAAGTTCTGTGTTACCCTTCTTGATAGCGATAGCATATTCTTCTGATGCGAAAGCGTTTGCATCTTCAACGATTACAAGACCTTCGTTGTCATTTACATACTTGCTTGCTGTTGCAGAGTCGATAACAACAACGTCTGCCTTACCGTTTACAAGTTCAAGAATTGCATCTGTACCCTTCTTGAAAGACTGGTACTCATAACCCATATCGCTTACGCAGGTTTCGCCTGTGTAACCCTGGATAACAGCAATCTTCTTATCTGCCATATCTTCAGCAGTCTTGATTTCTGTGCCTTCCTTAATAATCATAACCTGTGTAGCCTGATAGTAAGGAATTGAGAAATCAACCTTTTCTTTTCTTTCTTCTGTAACAGTCATACCTGCGATAACTGCATCAATCTGACCGTTGTCAAGAGCAATAAGGAGAGAGTCAAATTCCATATTTGAAATCTCTGCTGTCATGCCGTTGTCCTTTGCAATCTGGTCTGCAATAGCCATATCGATACCATCAAATTCACCGATAACACCATTTGCTGAAACAAATTCAAAGGGAGGAAATTCTGCATTTGTACCAAATACAATTTTTTCTGCGGGAGCTTCAGCTTCTTCAGCAGCTTTCTCTCCTGAGCAAGCAGCGAATGCAAAAACAGCCATTACAAGTGTAAGTACAAGTGCTAAAAATCTGATTTGTTTTTTCATAAAAAACACTCCTATAAATATATTTTATCAAGGGATTTTTCCCAGGATAACAAAATTAAAGAACCTTGCTGAGGAAACTTTTCGTTCTTTCGTTCTGAGGATTTCCGAAAAGGTCCTCGGGGGCGCCCTGTTCCATTATTACGCCCTGGTCCATAAAGAGGACCCTTGTTCCCACTTCTCTTGCAAATCCCATTTCGTGAGTAACAACCACCATTGTCATACCGGATTCTGCAAGATCTTTCATAACATCAAGAACTTCGCCGACCATTTCAGGGTCAAGCGCGGAAGTAGGCTCATCAAAAAGCATAATTTCGGGTTGCATAGCAAGCGCTCTTGCAATGGCAACTCTCTGCTTCTGTCCACCGGAAAGCTGCGCGGGGTATGCATCGGCTTTTTCCGAAAGACCAACTCGTGAAAGAAGCTCCTTGCCTTTTTCTATAGCCTCTGCCTTTGACATTTTCTTGAGTTTAACGGGAGCAAGCGTGATATTTTCCATTATTGTGAGATGGGGAAACAGATTGAACTGCTGAAAAACCATACCCATCTTCTGTCTGATTTTGTTTACGTCAGCCTTTGGCGAAGTTATAAGCTCATCGTCAACATAAATTTCTCCGTCTGTAGGAGTTTCAAGCAGATTAAGGCATCTTAAGAATGTACTCTTACCGGAGCCTGAAGGTCCGATAACAACCACAACCTCACCCTTACTGATATGCTCATCAATTCCGGTAAGGACATCTATTTCACCGAAGCTTTTATGTAAGTTTTTAACTGTAATCATTCCGGCACCCCCTTACCTTATTTCTGACTTTCTGAGAACTTTTTCCACATATCCCAGAATAACCGTCAGAATCTTTATCAGTATGAAGTAAATTATTGCCGTTGCTATAAGAGGCATAAATGCTTCAAAGGTAGAACTCTTTATAAAGTCGCCTGCTTTCTGGATATCAACAAGTCCAACATAACCAACAATGGCAGTTTCCTTAATAAGAACAATAAATTCATTACAAAGCGCAGGGAAAATATTTTTCACCGCCTGCGGAATAACGATATTTATCATAGTCTGCGCGCCGTTAAGACCAAGCGAACGACCTGCCTCTGTCTGACCCTTATCAATTGACAAAATACCTGCACGGATAATTTCCGAAACATAAGCACCGGAATTTATACCGAAAGCGATAGATGCAATAATCCATTTTTCCCAGTTTACCGTAGCAAACACAACAAAGTATATTATCATAAGCTGTGTAACAGACGGAGTTCCGCGGATTATGTCCGTATAAATTTTTCCGATGAAATTAAGAAATCTGCTTTTTGAAAGATTGCAAAGCGCTACTATAAGACCAATTGCAATACCCAACACAACTGCAAGAAGCGATACTTTAATAGTTACACCTATACCGTCCAGAAGAAGAAGGTAACGGTCATCACGTATAAAACATTTTTCAAAAGTGGCAGAAATTCCATCCCACCATAACATAAACTTATCCATCATATTTCTCCTTAATATGTACCCATAGATAGCGTTATATTATCACAAATTTTCATTTAATGCAAGTTTTTTTGCATAAATATTCATTAATAACAGCTTTCAAATAATTCTTTGACCATTTCATAGTCCATATTCTTATACGTAGGAATACTTCTCTGCTTTCCGAATGTACAAAGCTGTGCAAGTCTGTCTGCCGCATTTTCTATGCCGAATTCACGTAATTTAAGGGGCATACCGATAAATGTGAAGAATTTTTCCATTTCTTCAATACCCATAAGTGCGGCTTTTTCGTCGTCTTTTTCCGCAACATCCCACACACGTCTTGCAAACTGCGCAAAACGGGCGGTATCTTCCTTATATACAAACCTCGCCCAGGCAGGGAATAGAACTGCAAGACCTGCACCGTGGGCTATATGGTCAAATTCACCGCTTAACGCATGCTCAAACTGATGCACGGGGAGGGCGTTTTCACGTCCGCATCCCGTAAGGTCATTATGAGAAAGGCTTGATGCCCACATCATATTTGCACGGGCATCGTAATCCTCGGGATTTGTCATCAGGGTTGTTCCTGCATTTATTACAGATTTCAGTATGCTTTCCGCAATGCGGTCGGTAAGGTCTGTAGGGGGAACGGGGATAAAATATCGCTCCATAGTATGTGCCATAATATCCACAATACCGCAAGCCGTCTGATATTTTGAAACTGAATATGTAAGAACAGGGTCGCAGATTGCGAATTTACATCTGTTGAATTCGCTGTTATAGCCGCGCTTCATATTAAGCTCCATATTAGTGATTACGGCAGAGGAACTCATGCAGCTTCCTGCGGCGGAAATTGTCAGGATGCATCCCACGGGAAGACCTGCCTTGGGAACAGCTTTTCTTGTGGGGAAATCCCACACATCACCGTCGTACATTGCCCCTGTCGCCGTATATTTTGAGGAATCAAGGGTACTTCCGCCACCAACGGCAAGAATCATTTCAACCTTTTCCTCTTTGGCGATTTTTATGGCTTCACGGACAAATGAAAGCTTGGGATTTGGCTCAACACCGCCCATTTCGATAACTTCAATGCCGTTTTCAGAAAGAGAAGCCATAACAGAATCGTAAAGTCCGCTTTTTTTGATGCTACCCAATCCATACTGCATCATAATTTTCTTGTATCCGTAGGATTTTATAACTTCGCCAACTTTTTTGTGACTGTCTTTTCCGAAAATCACCTTCGTCGGCGCGTAATATGTAAAATCAAGCATAGTAATTCTCCTTTTTCAAGATATTTTAATTATATCCTTATTAAAAGAAGATGTCAAGAAAACAAAAAAGCACAAAAAGTGAACAGAACCAGTAAAAACGGACAATAGAAAAAAAGAGCCTCCTATGGTATAATAAAAAAACCATAGGAGGTATTTTTATGCCAAGAAGTTATCGTCATATACAAGAATACGAAAAAGAAATTATTGAATTAAAGAATAACGGCTATACAGGTAGACAAATATGCGAGAAATTTGGATTCAGTAAAAAACAATATGAAAACTTTATTACCAGATATAACAGAAAGCGAGATAAAATTGCAGCAGGAATAGCTATCAAACGGAAAGGCAGACCGCCAAAGGATTATGTTGTTAGCGAGCAAGATAAGATTGCAGAACTAAAATACATACTTGCTCGAAAAGATGCAAAAATCAAATCTTTAGAAATGGAAAATGAACTAATGCGGGATTTTCTCTCGCTCACAGAAAGGAAGTGAGAACAAGTGTAAAATATATGGTTATCTATCGTCACAAAGAAAAATATTCAATTAGCGAAATGTGCAGATTCTTCGATGTATCAAGAAGCGGATATTATGGCTATGTGTCACGAATGGAAACTCCTGCAAAAGACCTGCCTTTAGCTGAAAAGATAAAAGAATGTCAAGAAAACTGTGGAAAAACTTATGGTTATCGTAGAGTACATATATGGCTTGAAAGACAAGGAATACACCGTAATCCCAAAACAATACTCCGTGTAATGCAGAAATACAATCTTTTATCTGTTGTCAGAAGAAAGAAATATCGCAATTATGGTGAACATCTACATCGTTATCCAAATTTGTTGAACAGACATTTTAATGCTGAACGACCAAATCAAAAATGGGTTACAGACATTTCATATATTAAGACAAAACAAGGAATATTGTACTTGTCGATTATCAGAGATTTGTTTGACAACAGTATTGTCGCCTACAAAACAGGAACCGAGCAAAATATCAACCTTGTGCTTTCCACAATTAGAGAAGCAAAGAAAAAGGAAAAAGTCACTGCAGAGTTGCAGCTCCACAGTGACCAAGGCTTTCAGTATACATCCCATGCGTACTTTAAGCTAACTAAATCATACAACATTACGCCATCAATGTCAAGGAAAGGAAATCCATATGACAATGCATTAGCTGAAAATTTCTTTTCAATCCTCAAAACCGAGTGTATTTATCGCACTAAGCTTGAGAGTTATGAGGAGGCTCGCCTCCTCATAGGTGAATACATCCATTTTTACAATAACGAAAGAATACAACTGAAAACAAAACTGACTCCGCTCGAAAAACGAAGTCAGTATGTTGCTTAAATTTAATATTTATGCCATAGGCACTCTTTTTTGTGCTGTCTGTACAAATTGGAGCAGTTCATTTCTTTACATCCTCTTTTATTTTTTAAAATATTCCTAAAATCTTACTCTGTATATTAACCAGAAAATCAGGAAGAAATACACTGTTGATATTTAACACACTGATTAATACAACGCCTATCACGCCGATAATACTTACAGTTACAAATACTGCCTTCACAGCCTTTTTCTCAAACAAACCGCGAACATAAAGTATACCGAAAACCTGAACCATTACAAACAATGCGGCAAGTGTAGCATAATTGATGTAATATGCGAAATTTGAGCTTCTCTCTGTACAGAATTTGAGAACTGTTGTGCTGAGGAATATAAACAGACACATAGCACAATAAATGAAAAAGCTCTTTTTCTCCTTGTACGCACTCCATGCGGCACAACCCATAGCACCAATCAAGGCTACCCATCTGAGAATTTCTATAAAAGCGAAAGCACCGCTTATTGTTATAGCATCAGCCGACATCTTCTGTATAAACATCAATAGCATTGCATAAAGGAACACTGCTGAAGAAACAAACACTATTTTATTGTCAAAACTTTCTTTCTGTTGTTTGCTGATTCTGTTTTTCATTTTGTACCTCCGTTGTGGAATAATAATCCTACGACCATTATATTTTACAACGAATGGCTTAAAAAGTCAATGTTTTTATTAAAAATTACATAAATTGAAGATTTTACCTATAAAAATCTGCTACTATTTTTTCGAACAATCCATCCATATGGTCAAAATTCATAGCGGCGATATAAAATTTTTCGAGGCTGTCGTGAGTTTTCTTTGCCGCTCTTATAAAGCCGGATGCCCTGCCAAGCAGTCTTTCGGCATCCTGACAGCGTTTTTCCGAAGAAGCTTTATTGATTCCTTTTCTGTAAAATGCGTCAGCATTTATTGTCCGCCCCTCCTCACAGCCAAAAAATCTGTTCTTTTTAGTTAATGCCACTCCCGCCCCGGGAAAAATGATGTGATCTGTTTTGTCAGGCATTACAGAGCATGGACAAACTATAATTTCCATATTCTTTAAACGTGCAAGCGTTTTCACCGTTTCAAAAATTTCATTACTTGCTCCGCCCCACTCATCTTCAATAATATACACTTCATCTGCCAGAAGATTAACCGTGTCTTTGAAAAAACTGATTTTGTCTGCCGTAACCGCAGTCAGAAGCCGTTTACTTTCTTTATACTCATCGCCGTCTTTTAAAGATGTCATTAATTCAAAGGCAAACTCCTTTGCTCCGTCAAGTATATATTTTGAACTTATTCTTATGTTTTCACGAAGAAGCGCTCCTGCCGCTTTGATATATGCACGGCTTTCCTCGTGAAACTGTGTTGTCAGGTTGCTGTAAAACTCTATTTCTTCTGTTTTCTTCTTGAGCTTATCTGTATCCCACAAATCACCGGTGTACATTATATGATGCTTTGCACCGGGAATGCCGGGGTCTTCCGTATGGGGTGCCGTTCCGTCAATCATAGCGAAGTTTGCGGTTTTATCTATAACCGCATCAAAGGACCTTACATCCGACGCACAAGGTACAGTTTCTACAACATGCCCGTTTTTAAGAGCATATTCTGCCACTCTTTTCATAAGGGTGGACTTTCCGCTTCCCGGTCCGCCTTTTAAAATAAGCAGTTGCAAAGAGCCTGGCTCCTGCAACTGCTTAAAATATGACATAAATCCATTATCTGAATTTGCACCGAGAAAGAATTTTACTGTATTTTTTGACTAAAATTTCAACCGAACGAACGTTAATTCGTTTATATTGCAAAGATAAAAAGAAAGCATGTTCGTTGGACGGGACTTTAGGGTCATTATTCTTTTCGGCTAAATATTCCTGCAAAGCATACT
>JAZRPE010000002.1:0-40548 GCA_045649085.1 Congzhengia sp. | reverse complement strand
TCTTAAACCCAAATGGTTGTTTCGCATATCCATTATAACAGATATTTTGAATTCTGGCGAGTGGGTTTTAAAAAGTTGTCCTTTTTTTGCCATAAAAATATGCACCTCCAAAAGTGTCTAACTTTTGGGGTGCATATCATTAATGACGGTTATTTTTATTTGTTCGTTGATATATTTTTATCGCTTCGCAAACATTATCAACACATTCTTGAAATTTGCCACTGTTCAAAACGCAAATATCCGCGTACTTATTATATAGCGGATGTCGAGTTTTTCTCATCTCATAGAGCTTATCTGGATTAGATTTTAAAAGCGGTCTTTTTTCAGCATTGAGCGTGGACAGAATGTTCTCGACAGTTCTGTTAATATATACTACAACACCCGTACTTTTTAAATAATCCATATTCTCAGGTCGCAACACTACTCCGCCGCCTGTGGAAATTATGGTGTTTTTGTAGTTTTCGCTCAGATATTTTGCTGTTTCAGTTTCTAAATTTCTAAAATATTCCTCGCCGTACTTTGCAAATATTTCTGAAATGGGCATATTGTGTTTTTTTTCAATATATGCATCCATATCTACAAAAGCCATTTTAAGTTTATAAGACATCGCCATACCGATTGTGGTTTTACCAGCACCCGACATACCGATTAAAACAATGTTTTTATCCATAATAAGCCTCTTATTTGTTAATCCGTGATTTGTAATTGCCCAAAACAGTAAATTCAGCCCCCAGACTTTGCACCTGTGAGATGGTGGAAACTACGTTTTTATCACGCAGGTTTCCATCAAAATCAATATAGAAAACATATTCAAAATTCCGTTCTTTTAAAGGACGCGATTCGATATGTGAAATATTGATTGCATTATGTGCAAATACCGCTAAAACATCACAAAGCGCACCACTTTTGTGTCTGGTAGTAAAGATAGCACTGATTTTGTCACAGGCTTCTCCACTTGTCAGCTTATTGGATACAATTACAAAACGTGTACTGTTAGATGAATTTTCGTTTATATTTTCTTTTAATATTTTTAATCCGTAAGTTTCCCCTGCTAATCTGCTCGCAATCGCCGCTTTGGTCTTATTTTTGCTCTCTGCTACAAATTTAGCAGCGAAAGCAGTGTTATCTAACGGTACACATTTAACATCGCCTAGGGTATCTAAAAACGCCTTACTTTGCAAGAACCCCTGATTATGAGAATAGATTTCATCAATATCGTCAATTTCACAATCCTGAGTACCTAAAAGGCAATGCTTTATGTCTATACTCAATTCTCCTGCGATATGAAGTTTGTGAGAAATTATAAGGTCTAAAGTATCAGCAATAGCCCCCGATGAATTATTTTCAAACGGCAACACACCGAAGTCTATCTCTCCTTTGGAAACCATATCAGCTACCTCGTTAAATGTATCTGTATTAATCACATTTTTTACATTAGGAAAAAACACCTTGAGTGCTTCTCCGCTATATGAACCTGCAATGCCGGGATATGCCACTCTTAGCATTTCGTCATTAAAATTTGCAGTTTCTATATAGTCTTTTGTTTCCTTGGCAACAATTTTACTCTGTAAGTCTCTTGAGATACGCATTACATTTTCAAAAAAATCTTCAGCATACTTTTTATATTCATAATTTTCTACCTGTGCGGTTCTCTTTTTTAAAATAGCTTTCTCGCGCTCAGCAACAAAAATTTCCATATTGCGTTCTCTTTTATATTCGCCAACTTTTTTTGCAACATCCATACGCTTTTCAAAAAGCTTTGTAAGCTTTGTATCAATTTTATCAATTTGTTTTCTGTATTTATTAAGCATAGGTTTTTGCCTCCAGAAGCATATCTAAAACAACAATTGCCGTTGCTGCTTCTATTACAGGAACAGCACGCTGAACTATACACGGGTCGTGTCTACCCATAATTTTAGTTGTTATATTCTCTTTGGTTTCTATATTTACAGTTTCCTGCTCCTTGCCAATAGAGGGAGTGGGCTTGATTGTTGCCGTAAATACAACAGGCATACCGTTTGTAATTCCGCCGTTTATTCCACCGTTATTATTTGTTTTTGTTTTAATTTCATCTTTCTCTATTGTAAAGCTATCATTTGCCTCACTACCTAACATTTCAGCAAATTTTGTACCGATTCCGAATTCGACTGCCTTTACTGCAGGAATTGAGAAAAGCATTGATGAAAGTCTGCTCTCTACAGATTCAAAGAAGGGCGAACCTACACCACCAGGAATGCCGTAAACAACAGTTTCAATACTTCCTCCGATAGAATTTGCATCGCTGCGCGCTGTAAGAATTTCTTCCTCAGCACTTTTTTCCTTTTCTTCATTTATAAAAGGCAATGTTTCTCTCTTCAACTCTTTCAGTATACTAATATCCGGATTTACAAAATCTACACAATCATCATAAACTTTGCCTATGTTTTTAATATGAGCAAAAATTTCGATATTTTCTTTTTTTATTATCTGTTTTGCAACTGCACCTGCAAATACTATTGGTGCTGTCAGCCTGCCTGAAAAATGACCGCCGCCGCGAAAGTCTCCGTATCCGTTATAACGTAGCTTTCCGCTGTAGTCGGCATGGGCTGGTCGCAAAATTTCAGGATGGTAGTCTTTAGAACGTGTATTTGTGTTACGGATAACTACACAAATAGGCGTGCCTGTAGTCTTGCCGTTAAATACACCACTCAAGATTTCCGGAATGTCACTTTCTGCACGAGGAGTCGAAAAGGCATTCTGCCCCGGAGCGCGTCGGCTCATTTCAAAAGCAAGTTCTTCCATATCAAGCGCTACACCAGAGGGAACACCGTCTATAACTACACCAATAGCCTCTGAATGAGATTCGCCAAACAGGCTTATTCTAAATATTTTTCCATAACTATTCGCCATCTGCTATACTACCTCCAAGCTCGCAGAACTTATCCCAGAAATCAGCGTATGATTTTTTTACACTATCTGCGCCATTGATTATAACATTACCATTTGCTACTGTTGATGCAATAGCTAAAGACATTACGATTCTATGGTCATTGTGACTGTCTACCACTCCACCTGTCAATGCAGTTTTGCCATAGACAGTAATAGAATCTTCAAATTCATCAATCTTTGCGCCGAGTTTAGTAAGCTCGGACGTTACAGCCGACAATCTGTCGCTTTCCTTTATTCGCAATCTCGCAGCTCCAACTATATGTGTGGTACCTTCTGTTTGAGTTGCCAAAACTGACATAATTGGTACTAAATCCGGTATCTGACTTGCATCTATGGTGCGCTCACCTTTTTGACTTTCCATAGTTCTGATTACATCAAGTATTGCCTTATCTCCTTGTGTAGAGGTTTTTGGCAATCCCTCTATATCAATGTCGTTTCCAATAGCGTTTGCCACCAAATAAAACGCCGCCTGTGAATAATCGCCCTCAACTGCGTAATCGCAAGGGTTATATTTTTGATTTCCTTTAATATGGTAATGTCTTAAATTATCGGATACTTTTATATCAATTCCATATCTTGACAGCGCTTCCAAGGTCATATTAATATATCCAGCCGACTCCAGCGGTGTTGTAATTACTATTTCGCTATCATTCTGCAATAGTGGCAATGCGAACAGCAATCCTGTTATATACTGTGAACTCACATTTCCCGAGAGTTCATAAATTCCACCTGTAAGTTTTCCATCAAAATATATTCTGTCAGCTTCCTTTTTATAAGAAATTCCTTGCTTGTCAAATATCTTATAATAGTCATCCAAGGGGCGGTCCAAAAGTCTACCGCGGCCTGTGACGCTAAAGCTACCTCCAATAGCTAAAGCAATAGGAATAATAAATCTGAGGGTTGAGCCTGACTCATTACAATCTATCAAAACACCATTAAGCTCTTCACACATCCCTGTAATTGTTGCTGTAGAGCCTTCTATAGTCGTTTTTGCCCCAAGACATTCTGCAGCAGAAAGTGTTGCTAAAATATCCTGACTATAAGAAAGATTTGAAATTGTGGACACTCCCGACGCAAGTGATGCGCATAAAACAGCGCGGTGCGCCGCACTTTTAGAAGGTGGCGCACTCACTTTGCCTTTTAACTTTTTAGGAGTGATTTTTACTGTTTTATACATTAAATCACCAGTTATCTTAAGGTTACATCAAGTTTTGTTGAAAGTTCTTTTAAAATACTTTCAATAATAGGATTAACCTCATCATCTGTAAGTGTCTTGTTTTCATCACGCAACACCAAAGAATATGCCATAGACTTTTTGTTTTCAGGAATCTGATTACCTTTGTACACATCAAATAATGTAAGGCTTTCAAAGATATTTCCTGATTTTTTCTTAATTATGTTTTCAATATGAGCGGCTAAAACGCTATCGTCAGCAATTAAAGCCAAATCTCGCTGAGACGCAGGATATTTAGGCAGTTTCTTATATGTTTTTTCTGTTTTAGCTAACCTTAACATATCTTCAAAGTCAATTTCAGCAACGTAAATATCATTGGAAACGCCGTAATTTTCAGCTACCGCAGGATGTATTTGTCCGATGACACCGATTGTTTTTCCACCGACAACTAAATTTGCACATCTGCCTGGATGGAATGTAGAATTTGTTTTTTCAGGTTCAAAGGAACGTTTAGCAATGCCTAAGTCATCAAGCATTACCTCAACAACACCCTTCAAATCAAAGTAATCACAATTTCCATACATACCGATTGTCACTACTCTTCTTTCCTCAGGAAGGTCTTCACCCTCTTTGGGAATATAGATTTTACCAAGCTCAAAGAGTCTTACATTATCAGCTTTAAAGTTTTCGTTACGAGCCACAACCTCCATCATAGATGCAATTGCCGTTGTTCTCATAATTGAGTTTTCAACACCTAACGGATTTGTGATAACTACAGCATCTCTCTTTTTGTTATCAGCGGCCATATTGAGTCTGTCAAAAATATTGGGGTTTGTAAAGCTGAACACCAATGTTTCATAAAGACCGCAACCAACCAGCGTATTCTTTACTCTGTCCTCAATCTGTTGTCCGTAAGTTTTTATACCTACTGTTGTATCTCCATCCATAAGTGTTGACGGAATTTTATCATATCCGTACATACGGGCAATTTCTTCAGCAATATCGTTAAAGCAAAGAACATCAGGACGGAATGTGGGAACTGTAATTACGTTACCCTCAACCTTAAAGCCTAAATCTGTCAAGGTCTTTACCATTACATCTGTAGGAACGGAAAAACCTATAAATTCATTAATTCTTTCAGGTTCAAATTTAATTGTAACTGTTTCGGGTTTTGTGCCGTAAACATCGATAACACCGTCTACAACCTCTCCACAACCAAGTTCTTCTATAAGTTCACAAGCGCGCATTACCGCAGGATAAGTATTTTCTGTATCTAAGCCTTTTTCGTATCTTGATGAGCTTTCTGTACGAAGTCCAAGTTTTTTAGCTGTAATACGAACCGATGAACCCAAGAAAGTAGCGGATTCAAACAAAACTGTCTTTGTATCTTCTCTTACCTCAGAATTAAGACCGCCCATAACACCTGCTACTGCAACAGGCTTTTTGCCGTCACAAATCATAAGCATTGAACTGTCTAATGTATGCTCTGTACCATCTAATGTGGTCATTGGCTCGCCGTCTTTAGCGCGACGCACATTTATCTCTCCACCCTCTAAGTATGACATATCAAATGCGTGCATAGGCTGACCATACTCAAGTAAAATGTAGTTTGTAATATCTACAATGTTATTGATAGAACGGATACCGCAGGACTGGAGTCTTTTTACCATCCATGCAGGAGAAGGACCAATCTTAACATTTTTAATCATTTTCGCTGTGTAGCGCTTGCAAAGAGCGGGTTCATCCACAGTAATTTTCATATAGTTGTTGATGTCATCTCCTGAACCTTTTACAACAGGAGTTTTAACATTAAAAGGTCTACCAAAAGTTACTGCTGTTTCACGCGCAAGTCCAATTACGCTAAAGCAATCAGGACGATTGGATGTGATTTCAAACTCAACAACAGGGTTATCTAAACCAAAAACCTCTTTAATGTCCTTACCTAACGGAAGTCCATCTTCTAATATTAAAATACCGTACTCTGCATCAGGAAAATCTTCCTGTGTCATGCCGATTTCCTCATAAGAACAGAGCATACCGTTTGACTCTACTCCGCGGAGCTTACCTTTTTTGATTTTTGTTCCGTCAGGAAGCAGTGCTCCGTCTTTTGCTACGGGAACGGTCTGACCGGGTTTTACATTGTCAGCACCTGTTACAATCTGCAAAGTTTCTGTACCTACGTCTAACATACAAACCTTGAGTTTGTCTGCATCAGGATGTTTTTCTACGCTTAAAATTTTACCTGTAACAACATTCTGTATTTTATCGCCAATATTTTCAATGCCCTCAACCTTTGAGCCTGACATAGTTAAGGCATGATTATATTCTTCAGGTGTAATACCTGACATATCTGTATAATCAGAAAGCCAACTTAATGGTAACTTCATAATTTATAACCTCTCTTCCTCTAATTAAAACTGCCTTAAGAATCTTACGTCGTTTTCGTAAAGGTGGCGCATATCATCAATGTTCATTCTTCTCATAACAATACGCTCAAGACCTAAACCGAAAGCAAAACCACTGTATTCATCAGGGTCGATGTTGCAACGTCTGAGTACATCAGGATGTACCATACCTGCACCTAAAATTTCAATAAAGCCCTCTCCCTTACACACACGGCAGCCCTTGCCACCACAAACAAAGCAGGAAACATCTACCTCTGCACTTGGCTCTGTAAAGGGAAAATGATGAGGACGAAGTCTTATCTTTGCATCCTGACCATATAAGGATTTGATAAACTGTTCCAAAGTACCCTTTAAGTCTGCCATTGTAACACCTTTATCTACAACAAGACCTTCAATCTGATGGAATACAGGAGAGTGTGTAGCATCAACTGCATCACTTCTGTAAACACGGCCAGGCGCAATAATTCTTATAGGAGGCTTAGCATGCTCCATAACGCGAATCTGCATAGGCGATGTCTGTGTACGAAGTACCACATTATCACTTACATAGAAGGTATCCTGTGTATCACGAGCCGGATGCTCTTTAGGAATATTTAGCGCCTCAAAATTGTAGTAATCGAGTTCAACGTCAGGACCTTCAGCAATTGAAAAACCCATTCCCAAAAATATATTCTTAACCTCATCCAAAACCTTTGTGATAGGATGAAGTCCACCAATTTCAGGCTTTCTACCTGCCATAGTAACGTCTATTACTTCTTTTTCAAGCTTTTCTTCGCGTGCTTTTGCTAAAAGTGTAGTTTTCTTTTCTACTAAATCCGCTTCAATCGCTTCACGTACTTCATTCGCCAAAGCACCGATAACAGGGCGTTCCTCTGCTGATAACCCACCCATTTGGCGAAGTACCTGTGTAAGTTCGCCTTTTTTACCGAGTACACTTACTCTCACATCTTCTAATTCCTGTAACGAGGATAAAGATGCCAATTTTTCTTCTGCTGACTTTCTGATTGCCAACAACTGTTCTTTCATAATTACTTAACCTTTCTGCTCACCAAATATTTCTGCTATGGCGTGAGCCTACCTTAGCAGCTTTACGGGACAATAAAAAAAGTTGCCTGCCCCGCAAGGGACGGACAACTAAAATAATCCGCGGTACCACCCAAATTCTTCTGATAAACAGAAGCACTCTTTTGTGCCTTACGGGCACTGCTCGCCGTACTCTACTGTTGTTTCAAGCACAGAACTCCGAAGTGAAATTTCGCCTTACGCCTTAACCGAATTTCCTTTCAGCCTGTCGAGAAATCCTCTCTATGTGGTGTTTGCGGGGTTACTTTGCTTCATCATAGTCATTAAAATATTCATTTTGCTCTATTTTAGCACATTTTTTTCTATTTTTCAAGTAGTATTTTTAAATTTATTATCCAAAAAAGTTTTTAGGAAAATTTCCATTTTTGTGTTGACTTAAATCGAATAAAAATATATAATATATCTATGCGATTTTAAAGGAGGCAGACAAATGAAAAAAAGTATCGCGAAATTAATAATCGCCCTACTTGTAATCGTTACATCGGTTGTAGTCGTACTTGGCGGTATGAATATAAGCGTGTTTGATTATGACATTACTTACCCCAACGCATTAGATGAAGACTGGGGTATCAGACAGGGTCTTGACCTTGTTGGCGGTTCAGTTATTACTTATGAAGCTCAGACTGAAACTGCGACTGACGAACAGATGCAGTCAGTTGAAAACGTATTAAGAAACCGTCTTGACTCATTGGGTTACAATGAAGCAACAACCTCTCGTCAGGGAGAAAAGAAAATAAGAATTGAAATTCCTGCTATTCAGGACCCTCAAGAAGCGGTTGAAACCTTAGGTAAAACTGCAGTTCTTACTTTCGCTGATTCAGACGGCAACACAGTATTGGAAGCATCAGATGTTTCATCAGCAACTGCAGCATACGCAGCTATCGATGATACAGGCGTAGCTGTACATCATGTTAAGTTAAAACTCAATTCATCAGGTATTGACAAATTTGCGCAGGCAACATCAATCGCTTCACAAAAAGCCGAAGGCTCTAACTATATTGCAATTATGCTTGACGATGAAATTATCAGCCAACCCAGAGTAGATTCTGCAATCAACTCATCTGAATGTGTAATCTCAGGCGGATTTACAGATTCTACAGAAACAGCAGAGCTTGCAGCTTTAATTAATTCAGGTAACTTACCCTTCTCAATTAAGGATGTGGAGTTGAGCTCTATAGGACCTACACTCGGCGAAGAAGCATTAACAACCAGCTTAATAGCAGCGGCTATCGGTGTTGTTCTTATTCTTTTATTTATGCTATTAGTTTATAGACTCCCCGGTCTTGTTGCTGACATTGCACTTTTAGCTTATATCGCTATCGTTGTTTATATAATGACTTTCTTCAGAATCAACTTAAGCCTTGCGGGTATTGCAGGTATTATCCTTTCAATCGGTATGGCAGTTGATGCTAACGTTATTATATTTGAAAGAATTAAGGAAGAATTAAAACTCGGCAAGACAATCAAAACATCTGTTACATCAGGCTTTAACAGAGCTTTCCTTGCCATTATCGACGCAAACATTACAACAATTATCGCAGCAGTTGTCCTCTACATCTTCGGTACTGGTACAATTCAGGGCTTTGCCATCACACTTGCTATCGGTACTGTTGTTAGTATGTTTACTGCAATCTTCGTTACCAAGTATTTGTTAAATCTTGTAGTTAATCTTAAGATTAAGAACATTGCCTGGTACGGTGTAAGAAAGAAAAAGGAGGTAGTTGAATAATGCTTAAAATTGTTGAAAGAGCAAAAATTTATTTCGCTATACCTCTTGTAATCATCTTATTAGGTGTAGTTTTCTTCGCTGTAAACGGCGGTTTCGTGCAAGACGTTGACTTTGCTGGCGGTATGACAATGTATGTAGATATGGGCAAAGAGGCCGACCTTAATGAAATTACAAAGGTTGTCGAAGGTGCTGACGCATCTATCAAAAGCCCTAATGTACTCCGCTCTGACGGTAATGTTGTTGTTATTCAGACAACACCCATAGAGCGTGATGTACGTGATAAAATTCAGACCGCACTTGTTGAAAAATACGAGCTTGACAGAAACTCTGCATTCGTTCAGATTGAAGACGTTACAGCTACAATGGGTGCAGACCTTAGAAATCAGGCAATGACGTCTGCATTAGTTGCTTGTCTTTTGATGTTCTTATACATCGTAATAAGATTCGAGTTCTTCACAGGTCTTTCTGCAGTACTCTGCCTTATCCATGACGTATTGATTATGCTCTCATTCTACGCGATATTCAGAATTCCTATGAACGCAAACTTTATCGCTGCTATGCTCACTATCATCGGTTATTCAATCAACAACACCATCGTTGTTTTTGACCGCGTCCGTGAAAATCAGGGTAAAGCGATGAGAGATTTAAAATCTCTTGTTAACACAAGCGTAAGTCAGACATTAAAGCGTTCTATCTATACAACATTAACAACTATTGTTCCTGTAATACTGTTGTATATCTTAGGCGTTGACTCAATCAAAGAATTTGCACTTCCCCTTATGGTAGGTCTACTTGCAGGTACATTCTCCAGTGTATTCTTGGCAGGTTCAGTTTGGGTAGGTCTTAAATCTTTGATTAGGAAGAAAAAACTTTCAAAAAGATAAAAAAAAAATTAAGAGCTTCCGATATTTTATCGGAAGCTCTTTTTTATGCTTGATAATTACTATCCTTCGTAGGCTTCTTTATCACAGATAACTACTACATCGTTGTGCATATTAAGCATTGTTGCAGGGCAAGATGTTGAGATTTCGCCGGATAGCAGTTTAGCTAAAGCAGCATGCTTACCTTTACCGTTGATAAGGATTAAAATCTTTCTCGCCTTCATTATGGGAGCCATACCCATTGTAAGAGATTTGGTAGGAACATCCTTGATGTTTGCAAAAAATCTTGCATTAGCATCAATTGTATCCTCTGTTAAACCCGTTACATGTGTAGCAGCAACAAGATTTTCGTCAGGTTCATTGAATGCTATATGACCATTTCTGCCGATACCCAACAACTGTAAATCAATGCCGCCGTGTTCTTCGATATGCTTGTCATAGTCAGCACACTCCTTTTCGGGGTCTGCCACTTCTCCATTTAATACATGGATTCTCTCTTCTGAAATATTGATATGATTAAAAAGATTATCGTGCATAAAGTAGTAATAGCTTTGGTCATTATCACGCTTAATAGGGTAATACTCATCGAGATTAAAGGTTGTAACATCATTAAAATCGATTTCGCCGTTTTTGTACATAGCTACCAACTCGTTATACGCACCAACAGGAGTTGAACCTGTGGCAAGACCTAATACGCAGTTCGGCTTCATATGCACTTGTGCTGCCATAATTTTTGCAGCTTCTTTTGACATTTCTTCGTAAGTGTCGCATACAATTACTCGCATTTTTCACTCATCCTTTACATTAAAATTAATAGGTTTTAGAACAAACTAATTATACACCTATGTTATTACAAAATCAATATATTTTTTCGGTTTTTAAATCATATCTTTTTTAACGAAAACAGATAAAGAATAAAAAACCACCCTATTGTAGACTCTCCCATTCCTCATATAATATGAGCAATTTTTCATTTAATGCATCAATTTCTTCACTTAACTCGGCGCAACACACATAATCAGACACATTCTCAGGAAGGGTTAGCTCATTTTCTTTTTGAGAAATCAATTCCTCTATATGAGAAATTTCCGTTTCAAGCCTTTCCATTCTGTTCCTTCTTTTGCGTTCTTCTGCTGCATTTTTCTTTTTTAACAGATAATCTTCTTTTTCGCTCGAAAAAACTCTTTTTGCTTCACTAGTTTTCTCTTCAAAAGCCGTTTTTGCGCTTTTTTCCAGAAAATATGAATAGTTCCCATCATAGTTTTCTAATGTTCTGTTATTTATACGCAAAATTCGGCTTGAAAGCTTATTTATAAAATATCTGTCGTGAGAAATAGCAAAAATAGTTCCCTGATATTTTTCCAATGCATTTTCCAGCATTTCGCGCGACTTTATATCAATATGGTTAGTAGGTTCGTCTAGGAGTAAGAAATTCGCACGCCTAAGCATCAGCTTTAAAAGCATAAGACGCGCACGTTCTCCGCCAGATAGCTCTGATATAAACTTAAATGCATCATCAGCTTTGAATAAAAAACCTGCCAGAGCATTTCTTACTTCAGTTATGGTAAGTTCCGGAAAACTGTCTGCCACCTCATCAAATAAAGTCTTGCCGTAATCAAGGGTTGACTGTGTCTGGTCAAAGTATCCAACATCAACACTAACACCTATTTTTATTTCTCCTGTGTCAGGCATTTCTTTACCAAGTAGCATTTTAAAAAACGTCGTTTTACCACACCCGTTATCCCCAATCAAAAATACTCTCTCGCCTCTTCTTATAAGAAGGTCTACGCTGGATAACAATCTGTTCTCCCCAAAAGATTTAGAAAGATTTTTAACATCCAAAACCTCGTTTGCACCTGTTTTTGTTATATCAAATCGAGGTTTAATATTATCCAGCTCTTCTTTTGGTATGACAAGTGTTTCCTTAAGCCTGTCAATAGATTTCTGCTTATGCTCGGCAGTTTTTATATTCCGTTCCCTGTTCCAACGCTTCTGCTGCTCTATTATACCCTCTATGCGTTTAATTTCACGCATAGTGTTTTCATATCTGCGCTCTATATACTTTTCATTTTCTTCTTTTAGCTTTAAATATCTTGTGTAATTGCCGTCAAATGCCGTCAAGTGTTGATATTCTAATTCAAAGGTTCTGTTGGTTACCTTGTCCAAAAAGTATCTGTCATGCGAAATAACAATAAATGCACCCTTATAGTTTGCAAGGAAGTTCTCAAGCCACTCAACAGAAGCAATATCCAAATGGTTAGTGGGTTCATCCAAAAGTAACAGATTAGAACCACTAAGCAGTATCTTACATAGACATACTCGTGTTTTTTGTCCACCACTCAAAAGTGAAAAAGGCTTGTCCAAATCTTCTTCTGAAAAACCAAGCCCCATAAGACTTGAACGCGCTATGTTTTTATATGTGTAGCCGTCTTTTTCCTTATACTCTTCAGTTAACTTATGGAGTTTTTCCGCATTTTCTTCTGCATCACCTATTCCTGCCTCAATATTACCAGTTAACTCAAGTATTCTTTCTTCCATATCTTTAAGATGTGAAAAAACAGTCAACACTTCTTCTAAAACCGTAAGTTTCGACTCAAGTCCTACGTGCTGCTCAAGGTAACCTACGCTTGTGCTCTTTGGCAGGAATACTTCTCCGCCATCGTGAGTATCTCCTTCTAAAATCATTTTAAAAAGTGTGGTTTTTCCGCAACCGTTCGCACCAATAAGTCCTATTTTATCATGCTCCTCCACGGAAAAGGAAACATTCTCAAAAAGGCAGCGTTCACCAAAATATTTATTTACTTTTGATAAACTTAATAAACTCATCGTTAAACCTCTACCACTTCTACTCCAGCTACTGCTTCTTCTACTAACCTGTCAAAATCAAGTAGCTTTTCTGACTTTTTAATGTTTTCAAGCTTTGGTTTTGTCAAAGGATGTCTGGGGGTAAATATCGTACAACAATCCTCGTAAGGCAGAGTTGATGTTTCGAATGTATCAATCTGTCTTGCTATTGTTATAATTTCTTCCTTATCCATCCCGATAACAGGGCGAAAAACAGGCATCTTAACAATTTCATTTGTAACATACATAGCTTCTACCGTCTGGCTCGCTACCTGACCTATGCTTTCGCCGGTAACTAAAGCTTTTGCACCATTTTTTTCAGCCACTTTTTCTGCAATAGCCATCATAAATCTGCGCATAATAATAGTCAACTGTTCAGAGGGACACTTTTCCTTGATTGCAAGCTGAATATCTGTAAAAGGTACGATATGAACTTTCATACCGCCTGTGTATTTGCCAAGTAATTTTGCCAGAGTCAAAACCTTATCTTTTGCTCGTTCACTTGTATACGGGTGTGAGAAAAAGTGTACCGATTCCAATCCAAGACCGCGTTTTGCACACATATAACCAGCAACAGGACTGTCGATACCACCGGAAAGCAGTAATATACCTTTTGAGTTTGAACCAACAGGCATACCGCCAAGTCCCTTTTCACGCTTGCAATAAACGTATATATTTGTTTCTCTCACTTCTGCTGTAACAAGCTTTTCCGGATTTTTAACATCTACTTCAATTCCAGGAAAGCTTTCGTATAAATGACCGCCTAATTCCATACATATTTCAGGAGATGTCATATGATATTTTTTGTCAGCACGTTTTGCTTCAACTTTAAATGTCTTAGCGTTTTCAAGTTCGTCACGCAGGCATTCTACCGCCTGTGCTTTTAATTCTTCAAAATCCTTTGATAAAACATAGGCTTTAATTATCGCCACAATACCAAAAACTTTCTTTAAACTATCAACCGCTTCATCAATAACATCAGGGTCAGCCATATCGACATAGATTGTCGCTTGAGCACGCCAAATCTCTGCTTTATTAGGACGTAGCGCTCCTTTTATGTTCTTTATAAGCAAATCTTCAAAAGCGTGACGGTTCAAGCCTTTTAAAATGATTTCTCCGTATTTTACTAATATAATCTGTTTCATATTTATTCTCCCCTAGAATGTTTTGCCTGAATAGAATCTATATTTTTACATACATACATTACTCTTTCACTACTGTCTTTTGCCTTTTCATCTGTAAAGTCATCAAGCTTTTCAACCACTGAAAACCCATTTGTTTTAAGGGCTTTTAAGATCTCCTCGTCACTATAAGCCCTTTCAGTATGAACCTCATCAAAGCGAAAATAGCAATCCTCTTCCTTTACAAAAAAAGTAAGATAAAAGTCGCAAAGTTTTTCTTCCTCAACGTAATTATTTTCCCATGTGTAGAATATTTTTTCACTATCAAAAGTAAAAATATTATCCGCCAACGTATTTTTAAATTTATACTCTGTGTTTACATCAAATATCAACAAACCATCAGGTTCCAAGTAGTTGTTGCACAATCTGAACATCTCGAACAAGCTTTCGTCATCCAACAGATAGTTGACACTATCAAGCGTGCACACAATTGCACCAACTGTTCCGTAAAGTTCAAAATCCTCCATAGGTTGATTTAAAAACAGAACATCAGGATTTTTTTCCTGAGCTTGTTGAAGCATTTCCGGCGATGAGTCGGCACCAATCATTTCATATCCTTTTTGAGATAGTTTCTTCGTAAGAGTTCCCGTGCCACACGCTAAATCCAATACGATATTGTTTTTTACACCGTATTTCTTGATTTTGCTATCTACTATGTCTGCAATTTCTTCATAGGGAACATCTTCCATAAGTTCGTCATAAACTTGTGCAAATTTAGAGTATGCGTCCATTTTAGTCATCCTTTTTTATTTCTTCCCAATATTTCCTGATGGCATTTTCGTTCTTATTATCTGAAGGTTCATAATACTTCCTGCCTCTAAGTTTCTCAGGAAGATAGTCCTGCTTAACGTAATGATTTTTATAATTATGTGGATACTTATAATAATTACCGTGTCCCAGCTTTTGAGCACCATCGTAGTGTGAATCTTTCAGGTGGGAAGGTATTTCGCCTGCATCCCCTGCCTCAATATCTGCTAATGCTGCATCTATAGCACAAATCACAGAATTTGACTTAGGTGCAGTAGCAAGTACAATCGTCGCCTGCGCAAGCGGAATTCTTGCCTCAGGCAAACCAAGTTGCAAAGCACTGTCAACGCAGGATTTAACTATTGTTGCCGCCATTGGGTAAGCAAGTCCTATGTCTTCTGACGCTATGACCATAAGTCTTCTGCAAGCAGATGCTAAATCCCCTGCCTGTAAAATTCGCGCAAGGTAATGAATTGCAGCATCGGGGTCACTACCGCGGATTGATTTTTGAAATCCTGATAACACATCATAATGGCTATCGCCATCACGGTCATGGCGAAATGCTTTTTTCGCCGCAGCCTGTTCCACCATTTCTACCGATATTTTAATAACACTATCAGGGGCGATACCTGTAGCATTAACGCACAACTCTAACGTATTAAGAGATTTTCTCACATCACCGCCACAAGTTTGTGCAATAGCCTCAAGGGCACCTTTTACAAACTTTATTTTATTTGAAGTTTCCTTTTCTAAAATTTTCACACCGCGCCTGATAGCTTTTTCTACATCCTCTTTATCAAGGGGTTTAAATTCAAAGACAGAAGAACGGCTTAAAATAGCATTATAGACATAAAAATAGGGATTTTCCGTAGTGCTGGCAATAAGCGTTACCGAACCATTTTCAATAACCTCCAGTAATGACTGCTGCTGTTTTTTGTTAAAATTCTGTATTTCGTCTAAGTACAACAGTATACCGTTTTCACTTCCGATTGAGCCAATGTCTGCAATAATGGCTTTAATATCTGATACCGATGCATTGGTGGCATTTAATTTATATAAGCGCTTATTGCACATTTTAGCTGCTATGTTTGCCATAGTAGTTTTTCCCGTGCCTGATGGACCATAAAAAATCATATTAGAAATCTTACCTGATTTTACAATTTTATATAAAAGCTTATCCTCGCCTATCAAATGCTTTTGTCCTACAAAATCTTCCAGTCTGTCAGGTCGTATTCTATCTGCTAAAGGACTTAACATTTTTGCCACCTTCCTATTTTTAAAAAAGGTCTGCCAAACTTATTTGTTTTACAGACCTTTTGTTCTTATTTCTTTTTAGTTGCAATTACAACCTTACGGTTGGGTTCTTCTCCCACGCTATATGTTTCTACAGCATCGTTAGACTGTAATGTAGCGTGAATAATTCTTCTTTCATTTGAGTGCATAGGCTCGAGTGTTATTTTTCTGCCTGTACGAACTACAGTTGAAGCAAGGTTCTTTGCAAGCTTAACCAAAGTCTGTTCGCGTCTTGCTCTGTAGTTTTCAACATCCAATACAACCTTAACATACTCAACATCTCCTTTGTTTACACAGAGATTTGTCAAGTGTTCCAATGAGTCAAGTGTATCGCCGCGCTTACCGATAATGATACCCAAGTTATCGCCAATAAGGTTAATTCTCATTATTTTTCCTTCACGTTTAATATCAAAATCAACCTTCATACCCATTGAAAAGAAAACGTCATCCAAAAAACTGCGGGCACGTTCTTCAAGATTTACATCAGCTGTTACACGAACAACCGCCTCTTTAGCACCTATGCCAAACAATCCCCTGCTGCCCGAATCAAGTACTTCTACTTTTACATTGCTTCTGTCAAGCTTCAACTCAGCAATGGCAATCTCTATCGCTTCGTCAACGGTTTTTGCCGTGATTTCTACGCTCTTACTCATTTTTAACTACCTTTCTATTTCTTTTTCTTTTTACGCTCTCTGAAATGTTTTTCATCTTCAGATACTATTGTGGGAACCTCAACTTTTAAAACCTTATTCAGCACAAACATCTGCGCAATCTGGAACAGGTTTGAAATTGTCCAATAAAGACCTAAACCTGCAGGAAGTGTGATCGCAAACCAAGCCGTCATAAAAGGAAATATCACATTCATTGTCTTCATACTGCCTGCGGCTTCAGAATTTACATTTGTGCCACTGATTTTCGCTGAAACAACTGACACGAGATACGTTGTAAGACCTGCCAATACAGGGATCAAAGCATACTGCCAATTTTGCATAATAAAATTAATAGACGGTGTAACAGATAAATCAAAGCCAAAAAAGTCAAAGTTAATAAGCGCACTCTCACTTACAACATCACTTAATTTATCCATTGAACTACTCATATTTTTCGCAAGACCAATCTGGTCCAAAATTTTCGAAAATTCTAACGATTCTCCTGTTAAACGCTCGTTGATTATTTCAATTGTTTCCCTTGATAACATCATAACATAACTCATAGGCTTTCTGATGATGTTGTAAAGAGCAATGATAACTGGAAACTGTATGAGCATAGGAAGACAACCGCCCATAGGATTAACTCCCGCTTCCTGATAAAGCTTCATTGTTTCCTGACTTAATTTTTCTTTATCCTGAGCATACTTCTCTTGAAGTTTCATAAGTCTCGGTTGTATAGCCTGAGTCTTTTTCATTGATTTTTGTTGCTTAATATTTAACGGAACCAAAATCAATTTTATGATAATAGTGAACAATATTATTGTCCAGCCATAGCTTCCAACAAACGTATAGATACCGCGAAAAAGGTATCCTAAAGGAACGTTAATAATATCAAAAACAGAGTTCAAGATTTTCCTCCTTACACAAAAAGGTCTAATTTTCTTTTTCTACAGGGTCAAATCCTCCCTTGCAAAAAGGATTACAACGAAGAATTCTCCACAGTGTCATTAAACTGCCGCGTATCAATCCTTTTTTCTCAAGTGCCTCAATGGCATACGACGAACAAGTTGGATAAAATCTGCAGCAAGGTTTCTTTAGCGGCGATATTTTTCTCTGGTAAAATCTAATAATCCAAATCAAAACCTTTTTCATAACAAACACTTTCACAAAGCTATTTGATTAGCTTTGCACGATTAAACATAGAATAAACAATTTTTGACGCATCCTCATAGGTATCAATCGCTAAACTTCCCTCTCTTGCAGAAATAACAATATCGTACCCCGATACTATATTTTCCTCCAAAAGTCTGTAGCTTTCACGAAGCAATCTCCTTAGTCGGTTGCGTCTTACCGCTTTGGCAAGCTTTTTACCAACACGGAACCCAAGTCTATTTACATCAAGACCATTGGGTAAATAATATAATGTAAAAAATTTGTGGTATGTTCTTTGTCCAAGTCTATATACTTTTAAATACTGCTCATTTCTGTTTAAGCTGATTGTTTTTTTCATAATTATTTTAATTATGAATAAAGTCGCTTGAGCACGCCCAAGCGACTAAATGTTCATAAATTACTTATGCAGATAATACTTTTCTGCCCTTTAGTCTTCTTCTGGCTAAAACCTTTCTACCAGAGCGAGTGCTCATTCTGTTTCTAAAGCCATGATCCTTTTTTCTTTTTCTTCTATTAGGCTGATATGTTCTAAGCAAAGTGCTACACCTCCTGATTTTCTAATAAAGCACACCACAATTAATTTAACTACGTATCCTCAAATATTATACATAATTTATCCTGTATTGTCAATACTTTTTTTGATAAATTATTTTTATTTTTTGTTTATTAATAAAAAATAAATTTTTCACTGGAAACACTTGTTATACACTGGGTTATTTGCTATAATTATGTAAGTATATAATTTTATTTAATACATTGGAGGTAATTATGCGCATTGATTTATCCTGCCCCGTTGAAAACCGCGGCAGCATTGTAAAAACAAACTCAGAAACAGGAGAACAGTATCTTCTGCTGAAACTCTTAAACATCAGCGAAAAGACAATTACATCTGTTAATTTTAACGTGAAAGTTTATGACGAAAACGGCACTGAACTTGCAGTTATTCCTGCAGAATTTACAGAACTGGAGGCAGAACCAAAGTCTCTCTTTGCTGAAAGCAAAGCAATCTCATTGTCTAATGTACCTGATGCGAAGAACTTTGTCATTGACGTTACTGCAGCTACATTTTTAGACGAGGAACCCTACGCACCCTCTGATGAGAATACTGTTGATGTAGATACTAAAGAAGCATCTGTAGATGACGTTATCGCTCTTCGTGAATACGCTCCCGGTGCGGTTTGCTTCGCCGAGGAAAACGAAGACCACTGGAAATGTGTCTGCGGCAGACCTAATTTTTTAGACTCCGAAAACTGTGTTCGTTGCGGCAGAGAAAAAAACGAAGCTCTATCAAAATTTTCTTCAAAAGAAGCTCTTGATAACACAATAAATGAAATAAAAGTCGCTGAAGAACAAGCAGCTATTGAAGCTGAAGAGGTAGCGGCTGCTGCACTTGCCGCAAAGAAAGCAAAAAACAAAAAGATAATTATTCTTTCCGGTATTGTTATTGTAGCATTAGTCATCCTTGTTGCTTTGGGTTTCTTTAGCAGAATACTCTACTATAATATAGTAGCAGGTCAAGCTGTGAAATCAGGCGATTATACAAAGGCATATGATTACTACCTTAAATCCGGTAGCAGCAAGATTAATGATGTTGCAAATTTAGCTCGTGGTAACACCCCTTCTAACCTTATGTTTCAGGGTGGTATTTGCACTGAAGATAGCGAGAATTTTTACTACCTTGCTTTAAACGGCGAAACCTATCACTTTAATCTTATTAAAGAGAATAAAAAAACTAAAGAAAAAGAAATACTTACCGATTCTGCAGCAGGTTCACTATGCGCAGTAGGCGATTACATCTATTTTATGGATGTTGAAACATCAGGTGTAAAAAGAATTACTAAAGACGGCAAAAAAATTGATACAATCATAGATACGGCTGTTAAGCACGTTGATGTTGTAGGCAATACTCTCTACTATATCCAGTTGGACTATGACAATCCCAACAACTTAACATTGGAACAGTGTCAAGCATTAGCTTCCCAGGGTCAAATGAAGTCTTTTGACAGAATTCACAAGATGGATTTAACCACAAAAAAAGACACACTCTTAACAGAAACAGGCGTACAGACCTGCGCTGTATACGGCGACCGTATTTATTACCTTACAGCAGCTGAAGATATGTGGGAATCAGGACATCTTTGGTCTATGGATTTAAAAGGCAAAAATGCAGAGGCTATCATTTCCTCTCCCGTTGCTACTTTTATGATTAAGGACAATTTCCTATACTATGTACCACTCTACGATGAAGCGTTAAAAGGAAACGAAATTACGTCAGTTGAAGGTCTTGATTACAGACTATTAAAGGTTGATTTAGCCACAAACGAAGTTACAGAAATGAACGAAGAGTTTATGACTCTTTACCTTAATCAGTCAGAAGATTCTGTATTGTCAGTAGTCGTTAATAGAGCTCAGTATATAAACTACTACAATGCTATGTTCTCAGGCGAGAGCGAAACTAAAGAGCCTTCATATTCCGTAATCTCCACAAACATAGAAAATGGTTCATATAAATACCTTGTAACAGGAGATGTTCAGATATTCAACGTGTCGGGTGATGAAGTTATTTGTTTCCTCGCAAGTCAGGGATTGTGCAGACTGAAGGTTGACGGTTCTGATTTTGAACCTATTTATGCCGACGGCACATCAACCCCTCCTGAAGAGACAGGAACTCCGGAGCTTTCGGAAGACTTGCAGGAACTGGCTGACGATTTAAACAAATCTCAAACGGAGTAACGTATAAAAATATTTATTGTGGGTAAACTCATAATAACCTCACAAAATAACGTAGGTAAAAAACCTATCCCTTTTTCAAAATAAAACTCGGAAGACTAAAAATAGTCTTCCGAGTTTTATTTTATATCAAAAAGCTTATAGGCATTTTTCCAGTAAATCATCTCATACTCTTCTTCTGTTAACTTAAGTTTTTTAAGCACATTCATTTCGTACCTATGATTTGAAAGTGGATAATCTGTACCAAATAATATTTTCTCTGCACCATGAGCACGAATAATTTCTTTAGCTTCTTTCGGTTTCATAAATCGTGTAGAGCTTGATGTGTCAAGATATAAATTTTTACCTATCAGATGCTCCTTTGCTTGCTCCCACTCACTGTATCCGCCAAGATGTGCACCGATAAACGTAATTTGAGGGAATGTCTCCATTACTCTCATAAGTCTTACAGGACTTGCTCCATCATTGGTTTTATCTCCAAGATGAATTAAAACAGGAAGTTTTGAGCCTATACACTCAAACATTCTCATTGCCTTATCTTCATCAATTTTAAAACCCTGAAAAATAGGATGAAACTTCAAACCCAAAAGTCCCAAATCAATTATACGCTGAATTTCTCCGTCAATATCTTCAAAATCCGGATGCAGCGTGCCTAAGCCTATTAAATGTTCTCCAACAAGTCCAGAAACGTAGTTATTAATCATTTGCACCTGTGTAGGTTTAGTAGCTGTAGCACAGAGGACAAGTTTATCTATATTGTTATTCCTTGCACTTTCAATAAGATGAGTAAGTCTTCCATCTGAAACCGCGTCTATTCCATAATACTTTTCTAAGTTCTGCGTTGCTTTGACTGCAATTTTTTCATCAAAAGCATGAGCATGAACATCCACTACTCTTTTTGCCATTGTATCACCTAAAAGTATAAGGCACCGCGTCAAAGCGGCGCCTTAAAATATTTAATAATTATCTCTGTACTCTACCTGAGCCGTCACCACCAACAAGGTTCTCAACATCACCTCTTGAAACAAGGTTAAAGTCGCCTGGAATTGTGTGTTTTAAAGCTGACGCTGCAACACCGAATTCTAATGCATCTTTAAAATTCTTGCCATCTAAGAAACCGCAGATTGTACCGCCTGCGAAACTGTCGCCACCGCCTACACGATCAACGATAGGAGATATTCTGTACTCTCTTGAATGGTAGAATTCTTTTGTATCTCTTGAGTAAATACAAGCTGACCAACCGTTATCTGAAGCACTGTGGCTTACACGAAGTGAGCTGATTACATATTCAAAGTTGAATTTTGAAACCATCTGTTCAAAAATATCTTTGTAACCTGCAAGTTCTAATTCTCCACTTGTAACATCTGTGTTGCCAGGTTTAAAGCCTAATACTTTTTCAGCATCTTCTTCGTTACCGATACATACATCAACGTACTGCATAAGATTTGTCATAACCTTCTGAGCTTTTTCGCTTGACCAGAGCTTCTTACGGAAGTTTAAGTCAACTGAAACCTTAACGCCGTGTTTTTTCGCAGCTTGTAACGCTTTCTCTGTTAATTCTGCTGCAGCATCGCTTACAGCAGGTGTAATACCTGTAAAGTGGAACCAATCAGCATCCGCAAATATTGCATCAAAATCAAAATCTTCTGCAACAGCTGTTGAAATTGAAGAATGAGCTCTGTCATATACTACATTAGAAGCACGCATAGCTGCACCAGTTTCTAAAAAGTATATACCTAATCTCTCTCCGCCCTTTGCAATGTGCTTTGTACAAACATTATGCTTACGAAGTGCAGCGATTGCACATTCGCCGATGGGGTTATCGGGAACCTTTGTTACGAACGATGCATCGTGACCATAATTTGCTAATGATACTGCAACATTAGCCTCTCCACCGCCATAGCACACATCGAATTCATCTGCCTGAATAAATTTTTCATTTCCGGACGTTGATAATCTTAACATAATTTCGCCCATTGTAACTACTTTTGCCATTTATTTTTCCATCCTTTCAAGTGATTCTTTTACAAAAAAGCTTCCGCCTATTGCAGCTACCTTATCAAACGCAAGAAATTCATCGATGTTGTTTCTGTCAACACCACCAGTTGGTATGAACTTTATCTGCGGGAATGGTCCTGCCAAAGCCTTGAGTGCAGGTAAACCACCGTAGATATTAGCAGGAAAGAACTTAACTGTTGTTATTCCAAGTTCCAATGCCTGCATAATTTCAGTAGGTGTAACACATCCCGGATAATAAGGAATATTTTTTTCTTTACACAATTTTGCAACACTTACAGACAATCCGGGGGAAACTATGAATTTCGCACCGGATTCAATAGCTTTTTTGCACTGTTCATCATTGATAACAGTTCCTGCACCAATATTCATCTCAGGATATTTTTCGTTTGCTAACTTAATTGCTTCTGCAGCACAAGCAGTTCTGAATGTTATTTCAGCACAATTAATGTCATTATTTTTTAAAGCAGGAAGAATCTTATCAACCTCCTCAAGTTCTTTAATAACAACTACAGGTATAAATTTATCCATTGTCATCTCTCCTTTTAACCTTTGATAATTCTCTTTGTATCTCTTGCAATTGTAAGTTCTTCGTCTGTGGGAACAACAAATACTTTAACCTTAGAATCATCAGCTGATATTTCGGCATCTACACCGCGAACCTTGTTTTTTGCTTCGTCAATTTTAACTCCCATAAATTCATGCCCCTCTAAAATCTTTGCTCTTGTATCAATGTCATTTTCGCCAACACCGCCGGCAAATGTAATAACATCAACACCGCCCATAATTGAAGCGTATCTGCCAATATAACCTTTTACACTATGAACAAACATTTCAAGAGCAAGCTCGGCACGCTCGTTTCCATCTTCTGCCGCTGCAGACAAATCACGGAAGTCTGATGAAACGCCTGAAATGCCTAAAACACCGGATTTTTTATTTAAAATACTGTCAATTTCATCAACTGTAAGGCCTTCATTTTTAGCCAGGAAAGGAATAATAGCAGGGTCAATAGAGCCTGAACGCGTACCCATTACGAGACCCTCTAAAGGAGTAAGTCCCATCGATGTATCTAAAACCTTTCCTCCATCAACTGCTGCAATTGAAGAACCATTACCTAAGTGGCATGTGATAATTTTTAATTCTTCGATAGGTTTACCGATTAATTCTGCAACCTTGTGTGAAACATAGTTGTGAGATGTTCCGTGGAAACCGTATCTTCTTATTTTATATTTTTCATAATATTCGTAAGGAATACCGTACATATAAGATTTCGGGGGCATCGTCTGATGGAACGCTGTATCAAACACTCCAACATTGGGAACGCCCGGCATAGCTTCTTCACATGCTGCAACGCCCGTAAGGTTTGCAGGGTTGTGAAGTGGTGCTAAAGGATTACATTCTTCAACTGCCTTTTTAACCTCGTCTGTAATAAGCACGCTACCGCTGAAAAATTCTCCTCCGTGTACCAATCTATGACCAACTGCTGAGATTTCACTCATATCAGCAATTACGCCGTGGTTTTTGTCGGTTAATGCATCCAATACCAACTTAATAGCTACGCTATGGTTTGGCATATCCTTTTCAATAACAACCTTATCCCTGTCCTCAGGCGTATGTGTTAATTTAGAACCATCAATACCAATTCTTTCACATAATCCTTTCGCCATAACAGCTTCTGTATCCATATCGATAAGCTTATACTTTAATGATGAACTACCTGCATTAATTACTAAAACTTTCATTATTTATGTACTTCCTTTCTTATCTTATTTATTATCCTGTGCCTGTGCCTGTACGCACGTAATAGCACAAACACCAACTATATCTTCTGCTGAGCATCCACGCGATAAGTCGTTACAGGGCTTTGCAATACCCTGTGTGATAGGACCATATGCTTCAGCTTTTGCCAAACGCTGTGTGAGCTTATATGCAATATTACCAACATTCAAATCAGGGAATACCAATACGTTAGCCTTACCCGCTACAGGTGAACCGGGAGCTTTTGAAACACCGATTTCAGGTACAATTGCTGCGTCTGCCTGAAGTTCGCCGTCAAGCAATAAATCAGGACGCTTTTCTTTCGCAAGCTGTGTTGCCAACTGCATTTTATCAACTAATTCACTCTTTGCACTGCCATATGATGAGTATGAAAGCATTGCAATAACAGGATCTGCTTCAACCAAAGCTTTAAATGAAGCAGCAGATGAGATTGCAATTTCTGAAACTGCATCTGCATCAGGATTTTCATTTAAGCCGCTGTCTGCATAAATAAATGTGCCGTTGTGACCGTATTCACAATCAGGAACAACCATTACAAAGAATGCACTAACAAGCTTTGTGCCCGGTGCTGTCTTTAAAATCTGCAAGCAGGGACGCAATACGTTTGATGTAGAGTTAACTGCGCCTGCAACCTGGCCATCAGCATAACCAAGCTTTACCATCATTACACCAAAATACAGGGCGTTGCCCATTGTTTCATAAGCTTTTTCAGGTGTCATGCCTTTTGCTTTTCTCATTTCATAGAAAGCATCGGCAAACTCCTGACGCTTTTCGTCTGTTTCTGGGTCTAAAACAGTTGCCGCTGAGATGTCTAATCCCATTGCAAGTTCTGCAATCTTAGCCTTATTACCTAAGATAATAAGATTTGCAATACCCTCTTTCAATATCATATCAGCAGCTTTAATTGTGCGGATGTCTTCACCCTCTGCCAATACGATTGTTTTTTTGTCCATTTTTGCACGTTCTTTAATTCTGTCTAAGAATTTACTCATAGAAAATCGCGCCTCCTTATTTATCCTTAAAAAGTTTAATTAACCAATTGATGTGCCGTCTGCAATCTCTTTGTCAAGCGTCAAGAGAGATAAGTTCTTTTTGTCACTGGCGGCTAAAATCATCCCCTCTGACAATACACCACGGAGCTTTACAGGTTTTAAGTTTGTAACTACCGCTACACTCTTGCCGACAAATTCTTCAGGGGGATAAAATTTTGCAATACCTGAAACTATTTGTTTAACCTCGCTGCCTACTTTTATTTTTGAAACCAAGAGTTTATCTGCTCCCTCAACGTAGTTTGACTCTAATACCTTACCTACTTTGATTTCGACTTTTGCGAAGTCCTCAATAGAAATTAAATTTTCAGGTTCTTTCACTTCTTCTGCAGGATTTGACAGACTCGCTTCAATTTCCTCCATCTTCTTTGCCTCGTCAAGTCGCAAGAATAAAGGTGTTGCTGTTCCAACCTTGTCGCCTGATTTTGTTTTACCAAATGTGTCCAGTGAATCCCACGATGTATCTACGGCGTTTATCTGAGTAAATATACTCTTTGCAGTTTCGGGCATAAATGGTTGAAGTAGCACTGCGATAAATCTGATTGACTCAATCAGATTATATAACACACCGCCAAGACGAACGCGCTTATCATCGTCCTTAGCCAATGCCCAAGGCATCGTTTCATCAATGTATTTGTTTGAACGGCGTGCTAAAATCATAATTTCTTCTAGAGCATCTGATGTTTTATATTCATTCATCTTAGCTGTAACCGCTTTTGCCGCTGCTACTGCTGTTTCCTTCAGCTCGTCATCATAATCGCCTGCACAAGCCAGCTGAATAACACCATCAAAGTACTTGTTGACCATAGAAACAGTACGGTTTACAAGATTGCCTATTGTATTTGCTAAATCAGCATTATAGCGAGAAATAATATTCTCGTATGTGATAGTGCCATCCTGAGCATAAGGCATTTCTTTTAACAAATAATAACGAATAGCCTCTACTCCGAAAAGGTCAGCTAAATCATCCGCGTACATTACGTTACCCTTTGACTTACTCATTTTGTCATTGCCAGAAAGCAACCACGGATGACCAAACACCTGCTTAGGTAATGGTAAATCCAAAGCCATCAAGAATATTGGCCAGTAAATTGTATGGAATCTCAAAATGTCTTTTCCGATGATGTGAACATCTGCAGGCCAGTATTTTTTCATAAGCTCTGTGGGTTCTTTTTCAGGGTCATAGCCTAATGCGTTAATATAGTTAGACAATGCATCAACCCAAACGTAGATTACATGACCCGGGTCAAATTCAACAGGAACGCCCCAAGTAAAAGATGTTCTTGATACACACAAGTCCTGAAGTCCAGGCTTTAAAAAGTTATTAACCATTTCCTTTTTGCGACTTTCTGGCTGTATAAATTCGGGATTTTCTTCAATGTGTTTCATTAAAGCATCCTGATATTTACTCATTTTAAAGAAATAAGCTTCTTCCTTGGTTTTCTTAACAGGTCTGCCGCAATCAGGACAACAGCCATCAACTAACTGTGTTTCTGTGAAGAATGATTCACAGGGAACGCAGTACCAGCCCTCATATTCGCTCTTATAGATATCGCCCTGGTCGTAGAGCTTTTTGAAAATATGCTGAACGCTTTTCTCGTGATAATCGTCTGTTGTTCTTATAAATTTATCGTAGTCAGCACCCATAAGATCCCAGATTTTCTTTATTTCACCTGCAACATTGTCAACATACTGTTTTGGCGTGATACCTGATTTTTCTGCTTCTTCCTGGATTTTCTGACCGTGTTCGTCTGTTCCGGTTAAGAAAAACACATCATAGCCCATCTGCTTTTTAAATCTTGCAATCGCATCAGTGAAAACAATCTCAAATGTGTTACCTATATGAGGTTTTCTTGATGTATAGGCTATGGCAGTGGTAATATAAAATTTTTCCTTACCCATTCTTTTTCCTCCAATGCATAATTACTTACACTATATAATATCACTTTTTTTTTACTTTTTAAAGACCTTTTTGGAAAAAAAATAACTTTTTTTAGAAAAAAATTATAATATTACCACGCTTTGCACAAAATATATTAAAAATACAATCAGGAGGCGCAAAAAATGAGTTACACGAGAACAGATCTTGCGTTAGAAACGCACGAAAATTTTAACGAACGAGCCGAAGAACTTTCAGGAGTCAGTGTTTATGACAAATCAGTTAAAGATATTGAAATCACACAAGTTACCATCGAAACAGAAGAAGCGGCACTTAAAATGGGTAAACCCATTGGAAATTATATAACATTACAAGCGCCGGATTTGCGATATATTGATAAAAAGCTTTATGAAAAAATCTGTAGACAGATTGCAAGTGAAATAAAAGAATTATTAGACGATGATATAAATAAACCGATTTTGATTGTCGGTTTGGGAAACAGAGCTATAACCTCAGACTCTTTAGGTCCGGAGGTTACTGACAGATTAATTATCACAAGACATCTTTTTTCTCGCGCACCTGAAATGTTATCCCCAAATTACGCCTCTGTGTGTGCCATTGCGCCTGGAGTTTTAGGGATTACAGGTATAGAAACGGAGGAGGTGGTATCTGCAGTTTGCAATAAAATAAAGCCTTACGCAGTAATTGTGGTAGACGCCCTAGCCGCACGAAGCATCGAGAGAATAACTAACACAATTCAGATATGCGACACAGGGATAAATCCCGGAGCAGGTGTCGGCAACAACAGGCGTGAAATATCAGAAAAAACTCTGGGAGTACCTGTTATTGCCATAGGTGTACCTACGGTAGTAGACGCAGCAACAATCGCTGAGGATACGTTAAATCTCGCCTTTAGCGATTTAGCTGAAAAGATACCATTTGATAAAATTTTACATTCAGGTAAAATTTCTCAGGAAATTCTCAAATTTACCACTACTCCAAAAGAAATAGATATATTGATAAAAAAAGCAGCAGAGGTTGTGGCAAACGGAATTAACTTTGCCCTACATGATAATATTACATTTGAAGATATTGATATTTTTGTAAACTAAAAAGAACTCATATTATACCAATTTTTAAAAAATATCAAAAAACAAAGAATGGCTTAAAACATAAGTTTTAAGCCATTCCCCGTGGTGCTCGAAACCGGAATCGAACCGGTACGGGAATCACTTCCCACGGGATTTTAAGTCCCGGGCGTCTGCCAGTTCCGCCACTCGAGCTCACTTGTTTATAATACCACGATTTTCATTATTTGTCAATACATTTTTTAAAATTATTTTATTAAAAACTTAGATATATTTATTGCATTCTCTTGTTTCAATTGTAAGCCTTCATCTTTTGTGTTGTAGCACTCTCTTATCATAATATACTTATCTGATGCATCGATGCCGATTTTTTTTAATATGCTGCTGTTTGCCAGCGATATACCGTAAACATCATCTGCACTTTTTGTTCCTGCCCATTTATTTATTGGCAAGAAAAGTCCCTCTGTGCTCTGCGTATTTATTATATTCGCCATCATTTTTTCGTCTACAATATATATGTATTCCTCTTCTGTAGCGAATGTAGCCATAAGCTTATTCATAAGCGCTGAATACATACTTGCATCTTTAGCATTTTCCTCTGTAAAATTAAGCTGCGAAAGGCTGATGTTTACTTCTTCATTTCCGTCTAAATCAAAGCAAATCTCCTTACAGGCATCTGTAATATAATCAGCACTTTCCTGAGTTATTGTATCGGTTGAAACATAGTTAATATTAGCATCATACTTAACATCTGTAGATATCTCAATTACAGTATAAACAGCAAGTACAATAACCGCAATACCGATTAATATATGATATTTATAATAATCCCAAACATACGAAAACCATTCTTTTGTAAATGCCTTTGGAAGCACTATTTTTTCAGCCATAATATCACCTCAAATGAATTATACTATGTATAAAGTTTGAATGTCAAGTTGTGTTTTCTTTATTTACAAATTGTTGACTATTTTTTCAAAAAGTGCTATTATACTCCTTAGTGAGTTCGAAACCTTCCTCACTTAAAACAAAACTAAAGGAGAATTTAATTATGGAAAAGAAAACAAAATTTTTAGCACACGCTGCTATTATTGCAGCACTCTACATCGTTTTGACTTATTTAGCAAACGTCCTTGGCCTCGCAAACGGTGCAATTCAAATCAGGTTTTCTGAGGCTCTGACCATACTGCCTGTGTTTACTCCTGCGGCAATTCCCGGATTATTTATAGGGTGTTTTGTTTCAAATATCCTGTCAGGGTGCATCATTTGGGACGTTGTTTTTGGAAGTATTGCAACACTTCTCGGAGCGTTGCTTACCCACGCTATAAAAAAACAAAAAAAACTCGCATGCATACCGCCAATACTTTCTAATACGATTATTGTGCCTTTTGTTTTAAAATATGCTTACGGTCTTCCTGCAGGGCTTGGTTATTTTATTTTGACTGTAGGGGCAGGAGAAATCATCTCCTGTGGCATATTGGGCACTGCTCTGCTTATCTATCTGGAAAAGTACAAAAATGCAATCAATTGGTAAAAAAGCGCCTTCGGGCGTTTTTTTGTTAAATCATTGTAAAAATTCTTTTTTACTATTTACACAAACCACAAAATAAAGTATAATTATAGTTAGCCGAAACAAAGTAATCCGAACTCGCCTGAAACGGCGAAATTACGGCATCTTTCGGCTATATTATAAGGAGTGATATTATGCTTAGAACTTTGCTTTCAGGCGGGTTTGATATAAATACTGTAATTTATGCACTAATGACAATTGTGGTTGTTGTACTTTCATTGAGCGTACACGAATTATCACACGGCTTTGCAGCCTACAAGCTGGGTGACCCCACTGCTAAATATGACGGAAGATTATCATTAAATCCTTTGCGTCATTTAGACCCTTGGGGTACGTTGTCTATGCTCTTTTTCGGTTTTGGCTGGGCAAAGCCCGTTATGATAAATCCTAACTATTTTAAGAATTTAAAAAGGGATACAGCATTGGTTTCTTTGGCAGGTCCCCTTTCTAACTTTTTGTTGGCTTTTATCGGTATGTTCGGACTTCTCTACTTATATCCTATAACAAAAAGCTTGTACGTATTTGAATTTTTCTCAATATGGGTTATTGCAAATATCAGTTTAGGTGTGTTTAATTTTATCCCCATACCACCGTTAGACGGTTCAAAGATTTTTCTTTCTCTGTTACCGAGAAGGATGTATTACGAAATTTTACGTTACGAACAGTTTGGATTTATTATTTTAATTATAGCATTGTATTTAAATGTTTTAGATCCTGTTTTGGACTTTTTTATCAACGGAATATATAAGGTATTATTCTACGCTGCAGGAGGTGGCTTACTGTAATGCAACAGCTTGAAATTGTACAAAATCTTCAAAGCGAGGAAGAAGAAAGCCGTCATGCAGTAAAGCTTGACGTTTTTGAAGGTCCTTTGGAGCTTTTGCTACACCTTTTGAAAAAAAATAAAGTTAGCATATACGATATTCCCATAGTAAGCATTACTGAGCAATATTTTGAGTATATGAATACACTAAAGGAATTTGATATCGAATATTCAAGTGAATTTGTAGTAATTGCAGCCGAGCTTTTGTACATCAAATCAAAAATGCTTCTGCCCAAGCGAGAAGAGGAAAATGCAGAAGACCCAAGAGCTGACTTAGCTCGCCGTCTTGCTGATTATCAACGTATGAAAGCAGTTTCTGAAATTTTAAAGGAAAAAGAATTTTCCGATTACTATAATTTCTACAAAGAGCCTGATGTTTTGCCCAAAAGAGAGGCAGATTACTCGAACCAAAGCTTTGAAATTAATGTGTTATTTGAAGCATTTTTGTCTGTATTGGACAAAAACGAACGAAAAACTCCCCCACCGAAAAGCGCATTCGGCGGCGTGGTAGGACGAGCTACCGTTTCTGTAAAATCAAGGGCGGACTACATACGCACAAGATTAAACTCGAAGAAAAAGGTCACATTCACATCTCTTTTCGAAGGCGATGACTCAAGACCTTCTATCATTGCGACTTTCCTTGCTTTATTAGAAATGATAAAATTAGAAATTATAAAAACCAGAATTGCAGGCAATGATATATATTTAGAAAAACTCAAGGACGGTGAAATTATAGATGAATATTGATGCCATAATCGAAAGCTTGTTATTTGTATCAGGCGATGGTTTAGCCCTTTCGCACATTGCTGAAATTTTAGAAATTTCAGAAGAAGACGCCAGAACACAAGTGGACAAGTTGAAAGACTTTTACAAGAAAAACAACCGCGGTTTAGAAATAGTGGAATACGACGGCTACATACAGTTGAAAACTCCCGAGGACCACTTTATTTACGTTACGAAGCTTGCCGAATCCAAGAGAAAGCAGCCCCTTTCTCCTGCGGCACTTGAGGCGCTATCTATTGTTGCATATCATCAGCCTGTAACTCGCAGCAGCGTGGAATTTATCCGCGGTGTTAACTCCGACGGTCCTATGGCAAGATTAGCAGAACGTGGCTTAATCGAAGAATGCGGAAGATTAGACGCTCCCGGACGTCCAATTCTTTATTCCACAACCAAGGAATTTTTAAGAAGCTTCGGTCTTAATTCTTTATCTGATTTGCCTGATATTGAAGACTTAGCAAAACAATTTCCTTATATATCTACAGAAGTCGCCGACGGCGAACAGCTTGAAGTTAAAGAGGAAAACATTGAAGTAAGCGAAGAAGAAAACCAGTAAGTAGGTGATTTTGTTGACAGTTGCATTATTTATAATTTTCGCGTTGCTCCTGTTGTTTAGCGCATTTTTAATAACTCCGCTACAATTCGGACTAGAAATTGTTAAAACTGCTCACAAAAACAAAATACTTCTCTATTTCAGGGTTTTTGGCATTCCTGTCAGGTATCCCATAAAAACTACTGCAAAAAGTGAAAATAAAGACCAAAAAATCAAACAAAGAAAAGAAAGTCCACTTTCCTTTGAAAATTTCAAAGAAAACGTTTCAGACTTTAAGGAAATGTATAAAACTTCAAAGGCTGATTTAAAAGATATGCTATCGTATGTGAGAGAGCATTTGTCGGTTGAATCTGTAGATTTTAAAATAAATTTCGGCTTTGACAACGCCGCAGCTACAGGTATTTCCACCGGTGCAATCTGGGGAATGGGAAGCTTTTTATTAAAGGTTATAGATACATTAGTCGGTATAAAAAAAATTAATATGCAGGTAAATCCTGACTTTAATAACAAAATTTTTGAAATTTATTTAAAAACCATCTTGATTATGCGACCAATTCATTTTATAATAATATTGAGAAAAGTTGTAAATACTTATATGTATATAAAAAATAAAATTAATAATATTAAAGGCGGTGCGTAATATGGCAGAACATCCTATTAATGGTTTAATGGAAACGGCAATGCAGAGCATTAAAGATATGGTAGACGTAAATACCATCGTTGGCGAGCCTGTTGAATCAAAGGACGGTACAGTGATTATTCCTATTTCTAAAGTATCATTTGGTTTTGGCGCAGGCGGTTCTGATTTCGGTCAGAAAAACTTAGCAAACTCCGACGCCAATTTCGGCGGTGGTTCAGGCGGTGGCGCAACAATTGAACCTGTTGCTTTTATGGTTGTAGGTCATGAGGAAATCAAACTTATGCCTGTTGAGAAAAACACTTCTCCCGCTCAGGATATCATCGACAGCGTTCCTACTATTATTGATAAGGTTGTAAAGGTTTTCAAGAAAAAGGACAAGCCTGCAGAGGCTGTAACTACACCTGCTGACGATGCAGCAACAGTTGAAACAGTTTAATTAAACTAAAAAATGAGTTACCGCGATTGCGATAACTCATTTTTATTTTAGATATTTTTACACTGTACAGTAAAATTTTCATTCTCCGCTGAAACAACAATCTTGCAATGCTGTTTTGCCTCGCCTCTGATCACCAAAGAAGCAATGGGGTTTTGAATGTGCTTTTCAATAGCACGGCGCAAAGGACGTGCACCAAATTTCGGGTCATATCCCTTTTCTAATATTAACTCTTTGGCTCTATCTGTTACCTCAAGAATAATTTCTTTTCTAAAGAGCTCAGTTGCAAGTTCTTTGACCATAAGGTCAACAATACCTACTAAATTTTCACGAGATAATGACTTAAATGTTATAATATCATCCACTCTGTTTAAAAATTCAGGTCTGAATATTTCCTTAAGTGCAACACTTGTTCTTGCTGATGCTGAGTCGTCCTCTGTCTTGTTAAAACCAAGGTTTGCAGAGCGAACCTGCGAACCCGCGTTTGACGTCATTATGATAACTGTATTCTCAAAGTTCACAATACGTCCGTGGCTGTCTGCTACTCTGCCATCATCCAAAATCTGCAAGAGAATATTGAAAACATCCGTATGCGCTTTTTCAATTTCGTCCAAAAGAATGATTGAATAGGGCTTTCTTCTTACTTTTTCTGTAAGCTGACCTGCATCATCATAGCCTACATATCCCGGAGGTGCACCAATTAACTTTGAAACGGTGTGTTTCTCCATATACTCAGACATATCTATTCTTATCATCGCTTCTTCCGAATCAAACATTACACGCGCCAAGGTTTTTGCAAGTTCCGTCTTACCAACACCTGTAGGTCCTGCAAAAATAAATGATACAGGGCGACGCGCACGGGTAAGTCTTGCACGATTACGTCTGATAGCTTCTGACACTGTTTCTACTGCGTGGTCCTGGCCTAAAACATGCTCTTTTATTCTTGACTCTAAATTAAGAAGCTTTTCGCTTTCCGTTTCAGTAAGACTCTTAACAGGAATCTTTGTCCAGTCTTCGATAACTTCAGCAATATTTTCTAAAGTAAGAGTTGTGTCTATTCCCGAAGCGTTGAGTTTATTGATTTCTTCAACAAGAGCGCATTCCTTTGCCTTTAATTCTGCCGCCTTCTGGTAGTCTTCTGTTGAGTCACTTGAAACCGCATTTTCTTTTTCTGTCTGAACTGCTTTCAGCTTGTCAGTAAGCTTTTTAAGTTCAATAAGCTTCACATTCTGAAGATTAGCCTTTGAACCGGCTTCGTCTATAACATCGATTGCTTTATCAGGTAAGAAACGATCCGTAATATATCTTTCAGCAAGATAAACCGCCTGCTCTATTACATCATTTGAAATCTTCACTCTGTGATAATTCTCATAGTAATCCTTGATACCCTTTAAAATTTCAACAGTATCTTCCATTGTAGGCTCATCAACCATTACAGGCTGAAAACGGCGCTCTAAAGCCGAGTCTTTTTCAATGTGCTTTCTGTATTCATCTAGGGTTGTAGCACCCAAAACCTGAATATCTCCGCGAGCAAGTGCTGGTTTTAAGATGTTCGCAGCACTCATTGCGCCCTCAGCGTCGCCTGCTCCTACAATATTGTGGATTTCATCAATTACTAGAATTATATTACCAAGCTTTTTAGCTTCTTCTAAAATCTTTTTAAGTCTTGACTCAAACTGACCTCTAAACTGTGTGCCTGCAACAATTGCAGTAAAATCAAGAAGATATACTTCTTTGTCAAAAAGTTTCGCAGGAACACGTTTTTCCGCTATTCTGACTGCCAAGCCCTCTGCAATAGCAGTTTTGCCAACACCTGGTTCGCCAAGCAATACAGGGTTGTTTTTTGAACGTCTGTTTAAGATTTGAATAACACGGCTAATTTCAGCATCTCTGCCCACTATTCTGTCAATAAGCTTATTCTGTGCTTTGGCAGTCAGATTGGTGCCAAAACTGTCCAAAATTCTCTTCTCTGCCTTTTTGCTGGGACGCTTTGCAGTCTTTACCCCGCCGTGTCCCTCAGAGGGCACAACATCATTATTTCCACCAAAAAAATTACCTAAACCATTCATCATTGCCAAAGGCATATTCTCAGGGTTGTATTCTTCGTCACTTTCCGGATCGTAGTCACCCAAAGAATTCATAAATTCATTCATACCTTCATTTATTTCATCAAGCTGTTCAGGTGTCATGCCCATATTCTTTAATATATTATCGATCGGGCCAATGTTTAACTCCCTTGCACATTTTATGCAGTAGCCTTCATTTGTCTGGTTATTTGTTTTGGGGTCTGTTCTGTTAATAAATAAAACTGCAGGATTTTTCTTGCATCTCATACATAACATAAATATCAACTCCCTTTCTATTGTTCGGACTTTATTTTAGCACAGTTTTTAATATTTATAAAGGTTTTTTTTCAATTGTTCACAACTTAGAAATATTTAGGTCATTCTTGAATACCTGTGCAATTTTGAGGTAATAATTATTTTATAACTTCTATCACAAGGCAGGTACAAAAATGATAAACAAAGTTGAAATTTGCGGTGTAAACACATCTGAATTACCCCTCTTGAGCGAAAAGGAAAAAAATGAACTAATGATAAAAATCAAACAAGGCGATATGGAGGCACGACAAAAATTTATCGGCGGAAATTTACGCCTTGTATTAAGTGTAATTCAACGCTTCACACACAGGGACGAAAACGCTGACGATTTATTTCAGATTGGTTGCATCGGTTTAATAAAAGCCGTTGATAATTTTGATTTGAGCCATAATGTAAAATTTTCCACTTATGCCGTACCTATGATAATTGGTGAATTAAGGCGCTATCTAAGGGATAATACACCTATTCGTGTAAGTCGCTCATTAAGAGATATTGCATACAAAACACTAAGGGCCAAAGAAGATTATATCAATCTTCATTCTAAAGAACCCTCCATCGAAGAATTATCAAAAATTTTAGAGATACCAAAGGAGGATATAGTTTTCTCTTTAGAAGCAATTCAAGATCCCGTTTCCCTCTTTGAACCTGCGTACAACGACGGAACGGATACTCTTTATATAATGGACCAAGTCAAGGACAAGAAAAATACTGACGAGTCCTGGTTAGAAGAAATTGCGCTGAAAGAAGCTATGTCGCGTCTCTCTGAACGCGAAAAACATATTGTGAATCTGCGTTTTTTCTCTGGAAGAACCCAGATGGAAGTTGCCAAAGAAATAGGCATTTCTCAAGCGCAGGTTTCACGGCTTGAAAAAAATGCCTTAGAACGTATGAAAAAGTATATTTAAATATCGTCAAAAATATTATTGGCACGCTTCAATAACGTTGCTGCAGAAATCGGGGAAATGTAAACCTTACTTTCGTTGTCAGACTCTGTGAGGATATATGATTTCGGCAAATCCTCAGAAACATTGACAACGAACCCCTCTTCTTCTGCAACGTGAAGAAATTCACGGGTTATTTTTGAGATGCTGGTAAGTTCCAAATCAAAAATCGCAATTATATCTTTTTGCAGTACTACGGTATCTCCGCCTAAATGTACATACATTGACTTTTCTCCTTATACTATCTTTCCTTTTTCTATATGAATTAGATTTGCATCGTTCACTAAGCCTACCTCATCAGCGTCAGTACAGGTAATAATAACCTGTTTGTTTTTTATCTTTCCAACCAGATAGGCACGTCGTATTGAATCAAGCTCTGACATAATATCATCTAAAAGTAAAACAGGATATTCGCCCATATCCTCATAAATCATATCTGCCTGAGCAAGCTTAAGAGCTAAAACCGCACTTCTGTGTTGACCTTGCGAGCCGTATGTTTTAATATCTTTTCCCTCAGTATAAATATCCAAATCATCCCTGTGAGGACCATAAAGCGTAAACCCTTGTTCAATTTCTTTATCTATTGAACTATCAAGCTTTCCTTTAAACTCTTCTTTGGTTTCAAAGGCAGTTTTATATTTTATTTCGAAATTTTCGCCCGAAATTTCGAAATGAATTTTCTTAGAAAACTCATAGAGTTTTGCGACAAATTTCTTTCTGTATTCGATAATCGTCATACCGTATTCTGCAAGCTTTTCGTTCCACACAAAAAGCGTTTCTTTGGAAGAATTGTCAGGCGAAAACCTAAGTTTTTTTATCAAATTATTGCGTTGCTCCAGTACCTTATTGTATCGTCTGAGAATATGATAATATTTAGGACGCATCTGGCTCAATGCAATATCTAAAAATCTCCGCCTTGCATTAGGCGAACCCTTCGTTAAATTAAGTTCGTCAGGAGAAAACAGGATAACAGAAAATTTTCCTATCAAATCTCCCATTTTACTTATAGGTACATCGTTTATTTTAATCTGTTTTTTTCTGTCACGGCGAATGACTATTTCAATTTCATTTGTTCGTGACTTGTCCTCAAACTCCACACACAAACGCGTGAAACTTTCGTCAAAATTAATAAGCTCTCTATCCTGCTGTGTACGAAAAGATTTTCCAATTGAAAAAAGGTACAATGCCTCTAATGCATTAGTTTTTCCCTGAGCGTTATTTCCGTACAAAATATTTGTCGCAGGCAAAAAATCAAACTCTTCACTTTTGTAATTTCTAAAGCCAGAAAGCTTAAGTTTTTTGACAAACATCTTATCTACTCCACACAAATTTCCTCTGTTACCTCGTCAGGTATTTCTACTAACACCTTATCTCCGGGATAAACTTTTTTCCCTCTCATTGTACAAACTTCGCCGTTATATTTAACCAAACCATCCCAGATAATTTCCTTTGCAAACACACCGCTGTCAACAATGCCGGAAAACTTCAAAAGCTGGTCTAATTTTATATACTCGGTTGTTATCTTAATATTCATAAATTACTCCCTGTTTTCAAGGTTTTTAACCAGTTCTTCAACTATTTTCTGTGTATCCTGGTCAGTTTCTAAGCTTTCCTTAATTTTATTAATTCCGCTAATGATTGTGGCGTGGGTTCTTCCACCTAATTCCTGACCGATTTTGGGCAAGCTGAGGTTTGTAAACTCACGCAAAAGATACATTGCAATCTGTCTTGCATACGCAATTTCCAAAGTCTTTTTCTTTGAGAGAATCTCATCAGATGTTATGTTAAAATAATTTGCCACAATAGACAAAATATATTCTGTATTCACATGAGGGTCGTCAGTTCTTTTTATGTATTCATTAATTGCATCATCGGCAACCTCTTTCGTAAGGGGTTTGCCCATAAGCACGTTATATGCCATAAGACGTTTCAGTACACCCTCTAAGTTTCTAATGTTTGATTTTAAATGTTCTGCAATATAGAAAATTATATCGTCAGGTACCGCAAAGTTTTCCTCGCTTGCCTTTTTCTTTAATATTGCAACTCTTGTTTCCAAATCAGGTCTTTTTATATCAGCAAGTAGCCCCCACTCGTAGCGTGAACGCATACGTTCTTCCAATTCTTTTAATTCCACAGGCGGTCTGTCAGATGTAATAATTATCTGCTTGTGTGACTCGTACAATGCATTAAAAGTATGGAAAAATTCAACCTGTGTCTGGTCTTTATTTGAAATAAACTGTATATCATCAATAATCAACACATCACAAGTGCGGTATTTATTTCTAAATTCCACTGCACCGCTACCGCTAATAATTGTATTGATAAATTCTGTTGTAAAGTTTTCACTGGTAACGTACAAAACATTTGCTTCAGGTTTGCGCAATTTAATTTCATTACCAATAGCGTGAGCAAGGTGTGTTTTTCCAAGACCGGGACCGCCATATATAAACAAAGGGTTAAACGCCGAACCTGGCTTATCACAAACTGCTTTTGCACCTGCGTGAGCATATTTATTTGATTCGCCAACCACAAACGAAGAAAAAGTATATCTGGGGTTCAGAGTTGTAGCATCGTCATTTCTTGTATGTTCAACCTCAACAGTAAGACAGTCCGGCAAGGGTTGGTCGAAATCAATCAACACCACCTCATAAACCTCGTCTGCAACCGTATTAATAGCCTTTATAATATCATCAAGATACATTGAAGACACTATTTCATAGTGAAGTTCGGTTGGCATTTTAAGATATATTTTATTGTCGGCAATACCAACTGCACTCAATCTTTCTATCCAATGGTCATACGCCGTCTCACTAAGCTTTTCTTTTAAAAGCTTCAACGTTTCGTTCCAGATATATGCTAATGTTGCTTTCATTTTCTGTTACCTTCCTAATCGTTTTTTCTGATAAGAATCTCTGTTATATCCGAAAAATTTTCTTGTCTTATATCATCTGCCGTAAAGAACGCTGTCGCACCACAAGTACAACATTCTAACACTATCCCGTTCTCCAATACATCTAAATCAATTAAGACAGAGCCGCATTCACAACGAAGTCCTCCATCCTCGGATAGCTGTTGTATTTTATCAAGAGCCTTCAAAATTGTAATTCCGTTTTTTCCGGCGTGTTCAATTCCACAAGTTGTGAGAATTTCCTTTACGTATTTATTACTCTCTTCAACCGCCTGGGTAACCTTGTCCTCATCGCCGATGAACACAAGTCCCATCAACAGTTCAGGGCAGGAAAATTCAAAAAAGTGTTGGTGCAAAAGTTCAGCCAAAGGAATAATATATTCGTGATTTTTTTCACACACCTGACACCCTACGATAATTGAATACAATCTATCATTCTTATAGGAAATTTCTAAAGATGATTTTCCACAGTCACAGGACACAGAAACCCCTTTATTTCCCGACAGTTCAAAAAGGCTGAATTTACCGTAGGCAACATCGCCACAACCGGGACAAACATATGCAACTGTTCTATTAAAATCAATTATCATTTTGTTTCCTCGCTTTTTAGTCGACTATTTTTTATAATACTACAAATCGAAAAAAAAGTCAATTGAAATACAAAAGATACCAAACAAAAAAACTCCCGAAAAATTCGGAAGCTTTTTGGTTATTTTTTTTGTTTCTTTATTTCTTCATACTTATGCTTTGTTGCAATGCCGCCTCTTATGTGTCTGTCAGCTTTGTTTTCTGCCAGAACACGCCGCACGTCTTGTGCCAGCTTTTTGTTTATGTGCCACAGTCGCTCGGCAACATCCTTATGTACTGATAGATGAACATTGATACTTTTC
>JAZRPE010000001.1:0-66842 GCA_045649085.1 Congzhengia sp. | reverse complement strand
CCCAGTGAAGCACCGTGTCCTTGTAGGCGGCCACCGTGGGCACCGCCGCAAGAAGCATACATAAGGCTAAAAAACAGGAAAGCAAACGATTCTTCATGGTTTAAATGTTCCTTTCTAAAATCTTTCGTGATTAGAATCGGTGGTGCCTGCATGGCAATCCGTTCATGTTCGTGGCACTTTCCATCATACCCTATTTCTTTACAAAAAGCAACAGGGGAAATTTTCCTGCGGGGATTGTATTTTTATCCGATGCATGGTAAAATAAATCTGGATTTTCCGAAAGAGCAGAGCATTTCTGCCCCTAGTAGCTTGTCAAGCCTAAAAGTTTATGTGGCACCAAAGCCTCCCCTGTGTAAGGGGCACCCCAGGGTGGCCTCTCTTGCCCTTTCGGGCAATTCACCTTCAGGTGCCCCGAAGGGGCGGAGGGGTTGACAATCCCTCAGTCGCCTACGGCGACAGCTCCCTTTACACAAGGGAGCCTTTGAAAGGAAGTGTAAATATGAAAAAACACAAGAAAATTTATGTGGCAATAACTTTATTGATTATTGTGGTTTTGATGTTTATTGTTAATAACATAAGAATTTGCTCGATAAATTCGCATGAAGCAGATTATGTTTTTGGTTTGCTTCAAAGTGAGTATAATCCTGAAAATGTAGATATATGTATTTTGAATTATGATTATGTAACAGGTGCAAGTTGGAGAGTGGAGAAATCTACGAACAAAGATATAGAGAATGAATATGTTTGTCTTAATACAATTTGCAATCCAAGGTTATTAAAAATCAATAAAGAATTCGACCTTGACTATATAGCGAAGTATGTTGTAGTTATTGACAAAAACACATCTCAAACAAAAGTAGATAACGAAAAGGTTAAAGTTCTTAAGGTAAAAGAAATAGTTATAACAAATTTCTATTATCAAAACGAGGGATTTGATGATATAAGATTTGGAGATTTGACTTTTGGCGGGAAACTAAAATCTATAATTGCTTTGTTTGTGCCAAAATTTAGATTGCAGATGTAATGTTTTTAAGTCCTAATTCAACACGAACTTGACACCAAAAAGATTTGCATCTAAAACTTATGTGTCGCAATATAAAGAATGTCTAATATTGTCTAAAGAAAAACCTTCCATTGGCTAAGGGAAGAATGTCTAAGAGTAGGTGTAACCAAGAAAAAATGTGATTAGTAAGAAAATAAAAAACATCGGATAACAGAAATTTTATCTTGTGTCCGATGTTTTATTATATATGATCCGTTTTAATTTATTTGCTTAAATGCTGTTCCCAATCTTTTAAGAATCTTTCTATACCGGCATCAGTAAGAGGGTGTTTTAACATCTGTATAATTACACCAAAGGGAATGGTTGCGATATGCGCTCCAAGTTTTGCGGCTTCTGTGACATGATTTGGATTTCTGATACTTGCACATATAATTTCGGTGTTGATTGCATGCGCATCAAAAATATCGACGATATCGGAAATTAATGCCATTCCATCAGAATTTATATCATCAAGTCTGCCTAGGAATGGGCTTACATAGGTTGCACCTGCACGTGCGGCAAGAAGCGCCTGAGAAGCCGAAAAAATCAAGGTCACATTCGTATGTATTCCCATAGCACTAAGTTTTTTTACAGCCTTCAAACCTTCTGCAGTCATAGGGATTTTAATTACGATATTTTTATTAATCTGAGCAAGAGGTATGGCTTCTTCTACCATAGAGTCAGCATCAAGGCTTATTACCTCGGCAGATATTGGTCCGTCTACAATGGCGGTGATTTCGTTAATTACAGTCTTAAAATCTCTGCCTTCTTTTGCGATTAGTGATGGATTTGTGGTAACTCCACATATTACGCCAAGTTCATTGGCTTCTTTGATTTCTTCAATATTTGCGGTGTCAATAAACAGTTTCATTTCACTTTGTCTCCTTTTTTATTTTTTTGCTATAGTATATTACATTTTTTATATACATGCATTGTAAATTTATTAAATAACATTGCTTTTTTTACGATTTTGATATAAAATTATATTCGGTGATAGATTATGATAGACAGGTATACACGATTGCAAAAAATAAAAAACGAAAAAATAATGGTGAAAGAAAAGAATATTAGCAGTTATCCCACACATTGGCATGAATTTTATGAAATTGAACTGATTATATCAGGAAGCGGGAGCTATATAATAGATGGTGTCGAGCGGAAGATAGAAAGAAATATGTTGTTTTTTATGACACCGGTAAATTTTCATAAGGTAATAACGGAAGGCTCGCAGGTTATCACACTTATGTTTATGGGAGAGGTATGTGACAGAAATATGTTGTTTAAGCTTTCTACGGTTTTTAATTCAGACAGTGTTATGCTTTCTGATGAAGATGCAGGGTATCTTGCGGCAGTTATGCATGAGCTTAATCTTGCTTCTTCCGAGAATGATGATGAGTACAGCTTTTATTTATTAAACAGTATTCTTGGGAAAATATGTAGGATAAACAATACTCACAGACATGGTTATATGTCAAAAGTACAAAAGGCAATGCTTTATATTCAAAATAATTTCAGAAATGACATAAGACTTTCTGATATTGCAGCTGATGCAGCGGTAACACCATCCTATATGAGCAGTATTTTTTTGAAGGAGTGCGGTGTGAACTTTAAGGAGTATCTCAGCACAATTAGATATGATTATGCTAAAAAGTTACTGGAGTATTCCAATATGACGGTTACGGATATATGCTTTGAATCAGGATTTTGTGACTATGCAAATTTTGAAAGGCATTTTAGAGAAAGGTTTTTAGTGTCTCCGACACAATACAGGAGAGAAAAGGGAAAAATAAAAGAAAATTTAAAATAGCATTGAATCAATTTTTGCACAAAAGCTGAGAATATATTTTTATGTAATATTGCTAGTTTTTGTAGTAAATGATATAATTTTGATATTGACGACGCTTTATGTGTAATGGTTAAATTATAGATTTTTGTTCCTAACTATACATGAACTCTCACCAAAAAGCTTTGCATCTAAACCTTATGTGTCGCAATTACCAAAAAAGATTGGAATATAGTTTATATATAGTCTTTATAAACTTATATTTATCGAAAAATTAAAACAGAGGAAAACAAATGAGGTATTCAGACGCTTTTGGTGAAAAAGTTTCCAAGATGTTTTTGGGAACAGCATATTTCGGTGACGGAATCTCACAGGAAGATGCTTTTTCCATAATGGATAAATTCCGCGAAAAAGGCGGGACGCATATTGATACTGCGCGTCTTTACGCAAAAGGGAAGGCTGAGGAAATTGTTGGTAAGTGGCTTAGAGAAAGAAATGCTTCGGAGATGCACGTTTTCACAAAAGGTGGTTACTATGAGCCTGACGCAGGAGAGTCTTCAAGAGTCACACGGGAAGATATTATTTTAGATCTTGAAAATAGCCTTAAAGCGCTTAAGGCGGACTCAATAGAGTTTTACTGGCTTCACCGTGATGATAGAGTTATTGAGCCGGGCGCAGTAGCAGAATTAATGAATAGCCTTGTTAAAGAGGGCAAAATCAAAAGATTTGGTGCATCGAACTGGCAGTCAGACAGAATAAAGGCAGTTAACGAATATGCACAAAAGCATTCACTTATGGGATTTTCAGCAAGTCAGATACGGTTTAACCCGGCATATTGCCTTGGCGAAAGAGGTGGACTTGTCGGTATGGATAAAGATGAATTTAAGTTTTACAAAGAAGCAGGGATGCCTGTTGTGGCATATTCCTCCCAGGCAAAGGGATTCTTTTCGAAGGTAGCAGAGCAGGCGGTAGATACTCTTTCAGAAAAAGTGAAGAAGCGCTACTTGTGTAAAGAGAACCTTGAAAAGCTTGAAGTTATGGAATCCCTTTCAGAAAAATACAACTGCTCCGTTGGCGCAATCGTATGCGGAGCAATGTGTTCAATAAATTCTCCCGATACTTTCCCTGTAATCGGTGGAAGCAAAATTTCACAGATTGAGGACTCGGTGTCAGGTGCAGACATTGTAATTAATACCGAAGAGCTTAAAATGATTTTCAAGGAAATTATGGAATAGAAAAGAATGTGCAAGCTACATAAAAGACACATAATGATTTGCAATATGAAAAATAATATGGTACACTAATAAATACATAAGTTAAAAGGAGCGGATAACAGATGACTTACACATTGGATCAATTAATTTCGGATAAGGATTTAATTAAAAATCTTCTGGAAGGTATTTTTTCATTTTCGGATGAAGCAGGGGATTTCTTTGCAGTGGACTTCGAAAAAGAAAGCATGAGACAAAACCATATTACTGTTTTTGAAGTACTTTATTCCTTAGGCGGAAATGAGCTTTTTGAAAAAATATTAAAAGAAGGTAATACCTGCCTTGCAAATGACCCTAATGCAGCAAAAGTAGGTGTTAAGGAAATTGCAGGCGCAAAGGGATGGTATTTAAAAACAAATGCGTCCGCCTATGCTGCTTTTTCTTCGATTTTGCATGCTTTGGCGGCTCTTAATAATAGCGAACGTTTTACCTTTAGTGTGGAGGAAGAAACCAGCCTTTATAAAATTGTATCCAGAGAGTTAGAGGGGTATGATACTGGCTTGGCGTTTGGGTATGAAGAAGTTTATGAGGTAGTAAAAGATAAGGACGGAAGCGCTACAGTATTATGCAAAGAGGATGGCAAGTCTGTGTCCTTCTTTGTAGTAACAGATTTGTACGGCACTAAAGAAATCAATAAATTCTATATGGTTGAACCAATATGTATAGATGCTGAAGAATACAATGACGAAACCGGTGACTATGAGCAGTCATATAAGCCGATTGCTTATAAGTACAAGCTTGACGAAGATGGAAAATGGGGGTTTTTCAATGCCAACTTCAGTCAGTTTATTCCCCCTAGCTTTGATGAAATTTTAATAACTGTAGGCAACAAAGGCGGAAAACTGATAGCATACAAAAAAATCGAAAGCTGGGAAACCAGATTTAATGGGGGTTATGTGCTTTCTGGAAAATATGATTATTATTGCTACTTTAGTGATAATGATTCCTTTGAACCTATTGACATAAAGATTAATATGTCTTATGCCTGCAAAATTTCCGAAGAAATTGCTCCCACTGAAAAATCACGTGTAGATAAAATAATACTGTATAAAGAAAACAAGGAAGTTGTTTTCTACTCTCCCACAGGCGGTGCAACTGATGGTTTTGTTTTTGTGATAGGGGATTCTTCTATGCCGGCTTTGGGTTTTAATGGTAGAACATTAAATGGCAATGCTGTTAAAATGGAGAAATTGGTTATAAAAGGGGAAAATACAAAAAGAGCACTGGCAATAGATAAAGACGGTGTTGTAGCTGTTGAGGATTACGCAAAGCTTTATTCGGATGAAGAGACTTCATATCGCGCAGTAAAGCAAATTTATAATAATTGCTATATTGTAGAGCGTGATGGATATTTCGGAATCGCTAAAATGCGAAAGGTCGAAGATAATGGTTTTGGAGTAAAAGCAAATGTACTTGAGTTGGATGAAATGATAACCCCGTACGCTTTTACGGGATTGCAAATGGCAGTACAGGACAATGTGATTGTGGAGCGTTTTGGCAAAAAGGGATTATTCCGAATAGGCGATAAAAAATATGTGATTCCCTGTGATTATGATGAACTTGTTTATCTTGGCTGGAATCGATATAAGGTTTGTAAGGCTGATTTTACCGGTGTTATTGAAGCAGTAAATGAACCTAAATGGATTGAGAAACTCCACCGTGAGGCGTAAGGAGAATTGATATGACTATAAGACAAGCGGCAGATATTCTGTACCGTTATATAGTTCTCGGTAATTCTATGCAAAAAATTGCGGATGATGTTGGAATTTATCTATCCGATGTGTCCGCAGTAGTTGAGGATGCAAACTTTAACCGTGACCGTGGAACCCGTAATAATTTTCAGGGCGGTCAGGATAAAGGCCGTTACGGAAATGGTAAGGCGGCGGCAAGAGGGATTCGAATTACCCGTGAGATTATTTTAGAATATCTTGAATACATAGATGATTATAATTACGACTTTGACGAATATATTGCTGAAATTGCAGAGAATATGTACGACGAACAGCAGGAAGCGGAAATGCGTGAAAGAGAGCGGCGTGAAAGAGCGGAAAGAGAACGCCGTCAGGCGGCTTATGAAGCTGAGCGTCGTCGCGAGCAGGCGGCAAGAGAGGAACAGTATCGCCGTGAGCAGGCGGCGAGGGCAGAGGCAGAAAGAAAAAGGATAGAAGCGGAAAATGCCCGCAAAAGAGCTGAGCAGGAAGCACTCCTCAAAAAATATCCCGGATATATTGACCTTGCAAGAAAGAATTTAAGAGAGGGAAAATTGCAGTCGGCTCTTGATGCGGCATTAAATGCCCGCAGGTGTAAGCATACCTATGAAACAAATGCCCTGATAGCAGAAATTCAGTCTAAAGCAAATAATGCGGCAGAACATGCTGATGAAATTATCCGTGAGCTTACTCAGTTGGAAGAATGGAGAAAACAAAACGGAAAAGCACTTACTCCCGATGAAAACTTATGGCTTGCTCGCGCATATCTTAACAAAGGGAATAAAAGCGATTCCTGCACGTATTATTTTTATGCCGGTGATTATTATTATGATAAAGAAGATTATGTAAAGGCTGATGCAATTTATACGGAAGGCGTAGAAAAAACCGATTATTTTTCCTCCTGGTCACCAAGCGGTGCATTTCGTGTTGCTTTCAGCCGTGCAAAAAAGGCTAACCTCACTAAAGAGGACTATAAGTATTGTGTTAGCTGGTATGGCACAGCAATTTACCATAATCAGCAAAAAAGCTATGCTTATGGGAACCGTTCCTGGCACAACCGTATGCTTGGAAATACTGATGAAGCCGTTGATGATGCAAAAAAAGCTATCAGCCTGGGACTTCATGAGGAGTATGTTTATAATAATCTGATATATGCGCAGGTGGCAAATTGGGATTATGAAGATTTATTTGAAACCTTAAATGCTATGGAACAACGAGGCTATGCCTATGAACCTTGGATTAAAGGCATGGCAATTTATTATTCTTCAGACTATGAAGATGAAGAAGCATTACCTTATTTCAGAAAACAAATTGCAAAAAACCAAAATCATAAGGAAAGCCTTCGTTATTTGCTTATTTACGAGACCGAACATTACCTTGCGGCAAAATATGCACTTCGCTATCTTAAGATGCTTAATCAAAATGACAGCGAATATTCATTTATCTGCGATGTTGCGCTTAATCGCGCCGATTTGTCAAAAGACCCTACGCTGATTTCGGAAGCACTTTACTTTAATCCCGAGGAAAAAGAAAAGCGTGAGGCAGAAAAACGGGAAAGTGAGGAACGAAAACGCCGTATTGAAGCTGAACGTAAGCGACTCGAGGAGGAAAGGATAAGACGGGAAGAGGAAAAACGCCGTGCTGAAGAAGAAAAACGTCGTGAGGAGGAACGTCTTCGCGCCCTTGAAGAAGCAAAGAAAAAGGAAAAAGAAGAAAAGCAACGAGCCGAAGATGAAATGCTTCTTGCAATTTTATTTTAAAATGTGTAGAGAAAATATGACTACAAAACTGACGGAGAAAAAGATATGTTAATAGGTATCATTATGTATATAATAGCAATGGTAGTACCCAGTAAAACGGTGTTTAAAATTGGCAGTTGGATACAGTGGATAATAATAGCAATTAACCTTTTGATATTACTCAATCCTGAACTGTATTTTGAAACAGGGTATGGTAAGGCTATTGCTAGTTATGTGATTTCTGTTGCTGTTTTTGCTGTTTTTACTGTTATAGCATATTTTATTACATATCGACGGCAGGATAGTATTGAAACAAAAATATATATGGCACAAAAGTCTGCCCGTGAAAGACGGGAACAAATGTGGATTTGCAAAAACTGTGGCGCTTCAAATGAAAAAAACGTAGAAAATTGTTGCAGGTGTAAAGCTCATAAAGAAACAAGGGATTAGGGAGTTTTTCTCCTTAATCCCTTGTTGGTTTTCTTGACATTCTTTTTAGAAAATGGTAATATATATAAGTGAAATTTCATTTAGGGGGGAATACTTTTGGCTACATATTTACTTGTGGCGGCGATTATCATTTTTGCCTGTGTTATATTCAATAAAGTTTCAAGAAAGCTGGGTATCCCCACTCTTTTGGCATTCGTTTTGCTCGGTATGTTTTTCGGTTCTGACGGCATAGTAAAGGTACACTTTGACAATTATTATTTCGCAGAGCAAATTTGTACTGTAGCCCTTATTTTCATTATGTTTTACGGTGGTGCAGGCACACGTATTCAGGAAGCGAAGAACGTTGGCATAAAAGCGATGCTGCTCTCGTCATTTGGTACTGTTTTGACTGCAGGAATGGTAGGTGTCTTTTGCCACTTTGCTCTTGGTATCGGACTTTTAGAAAGCTTTTTGATTGGCTCTGTTATCAGCTCTACCGACGCAGCGTCAGTCTTTTCTATACTTCGTTCCAAAAAACTCAGTTTAAAATACAGAACAGCCTCAATGCTGGAGTTGGAAAGCGGCAGTAATGACCCCTTTTCATATATGCTTACTGTTATATTTCTGACTCTTATGAGTGGCGATATTTCGGGCAGAAAAATCGCTTATATGGTTTTTGCTCAGGTGGTATTCGGTGCAATTTTTGGTGTGGCGCTCGCTTATGTGGCGCTTTGGTTCTTTGACCATTACAGATTTAAAACTGAGGGTATGGATTCTATATTTGTAGTATCGGTTGCGCTTATTTCATATGCGCTCCCTACACTTATCGGCGGAAACGGTTATTTGAGTGCATACATATGTGGTATTATTTTAGGTAACCACGAGATAAAGAACAAAAGAACAATTATCCATTTCTTTGATGGCATCACAGGTCTTATGCAGATGTTACTTTTCTTCCTGTTGGGACTTCTTGCTTTTCCGTCACAGTTTCATAAGGTAGCTCCTACAGCGCTACTGATTGCAGTGTTTTTAACATTTGTTGCAAGACCTGCAGTTGTAGGATTGATACTAACACCATTTAAATGCAAGCTTAGCCAGCAACTTTTAGTATCCTGGTCGGGACTTCGCGGTGCTGCTTCTATCGTTTTTGCCATAATGACGGTGGTACATCCTGCAGTAATGGATAACGATATTTTCCACATAGTATTCTTTATTGTGTTGTTTTCAATTCTTATTCAAGGTTCGCTTATTCCTTTCATTGCCAAAAAGCTTGATATGGTAGACGAAAAAGGCGACGTAATGAAGACCTTTACTGACTATTCTTACGAACTTCCCGTCAGCTTTATAGAATTTGAAATGGCGGTCGCTCATCCTTGGGTTGACAAAAAAATTATTGAACTGAATTTCCCTAAAAATCTGATTGCGGTGCTTATAATACGAGGGGAAGAGAGAATAATACCGAAGGGACAGACCTATGTGTTAGCAGGTGATAAGGTTATCCTGTGCGGTAGGGCAGGAAATTCTGTTGACGGAGTATCTCTGTCTGAGGTTGAAATAACCAAAAACCACGAATTGTGCAATGCGATAATCAAAGATATTTCCAGAGAAAATGAAATTATAGTTATGATTAAGCGCGCAAGACGATTAATCATTCCTGATGGTAATACAAAAATATTAGAAAATGATATTGTAGTGGTAAGCAAGAATTTTTAAGGAGCAGGAAAATGAAAGCGTTGATTACAGGTGCCAGCTCAGGTCTTGGCTGGGATATGGCGCATATTTTATCGAAAAAAGGCTATGATATAATAGCAGTTGCAAGAAGACGAGAGCGTCTTGAAATGCTGAAAGATATACTTGATACTAATGTTGAGATAGTGTGCTGCGACCTCAGTAATAAAGAGGAGTGTAAAGCTTTGGCACGTTATGCACCAGAAGTAGATATTTTAATTAATAATGCAGGCTTTGGCGTGTTCGGCGATTTGTGTTCAACAGATCTTGACGCAGAACTGAAAATGCTTGATACCAACGCTCGTGCGATGCATATTTTAACTAAGCTCTTTGTACAGGAATTTAAAAAGCGTAACAGCGGAAAGATTTTAAATGTGGCATCAATAGCGGCGTTCTTTCCTGGACCGCTTTTTGCAGGCTATTATGCATCAAAAGCGTATGTTTACCGACTTACTCAATCCTTGGCAGAAGAATTAAGACGTGATGGCAGCGATGTGACAGTCAGCGTGCTTTGCCCCGGGCCTGTTCGTACGGAGTTTGAAGATGTGGCTCAGGTTTCATTTGGCACAGGTAGAGAACCGATGGCAAAGGAAATGATATTGGAAAGTAAACCAGTGGCAGAGTATGCCATAAAGAAATTTTTAAGAGGAAAGTCGATAATTGTGCCGGGCAAAATTATGAAGATAGCGGCGTTTTCTCGCCGCATTGTTTCAGAAAAATTTCTGGCAAAGTGCCTTTACTTTATACAGAGTAAAAAGATGATAAAAAAATAAGAGTTGTACCAAATACAACTCTTATTTTTTATCTTAATTCATTTAAACAGTTAGGACAGATGTTTTTGCCTTTAAAAGATATTACATCCTTTGAGCTACCGCAAAAAACACAGGTTGGCTCATATTTTCTCAAAATAATTCTATCGTCGTCTACATAGATTTCCAAAGAGTCTTTTTCGGCAATATCTAATGTTCTTCTGAGTTCAATAGGGAGAACAATTCTGCCCAATTCATCTACTTTTCTGACAATACCTGTTGATTTCATAAAATACCGCCTCCGTTATTTTTATTCAAGAGTAATTATACCATTCAGAAATTATTTAGTCAACGAGAAGAAGTTGAATTTTTTGTGAATTTTGACACAATTTTACTTTTTGTGTAAGTCGTAAAGAGGTTTATTGTCAACTTTGATTACACAGGCGAACCTTTCGTCTATTTGAAAAAGGCGTTTTTTTATAATTGCAAGAGTGTTTTTGATGTCTTCATCACTATAATTAAAAGGTACTTCCAAATCAAAAATCAAATTTATTCTGTTTTCTCCGTCTGTCATACGAAAATCGTGAATAGCTAATTCGGGGTCAATTTCTGCAACAATATTTTTTACCATTTCGCGTGTTTCGTTAACTTTGTTGTCGTTTATGAGAATGGGATCAGTATGAATAACTGTTTCTATTCCTGTTTCAGCCATTATTTTTATTTCTAAGGCGTCAATTATTTCGTGTAAGAATATAGCCGACTTCTCCGAGGATACTTCAGCGTGGACTGATGCCAGAGTTCTACCGGGACCATAATCGTGAACAATAAGGTCGTGAATACCGAGAATTTCAGAATCTGATAATATAATGTCTGCTATGTGCTGAGCAACTGCGGGATCGGGAGAAGTTCCCAAAAGAGTTCCGATAGTTTCCCAGGCAAGCTTTACACCCGATATACAGATTAAAATTGCAACCATCAAGCCTGCGATGCCGTCTATAACAGGCGGTAAAAATCTGCACAAAACTACAGAAATAATAACAGTAGATGTGGCGATGGCGTCATTTAAACTGTCCGCAGATGTTGCAAGTAAAACCTCAGAATCTACCTTTTTTCCCAAAAATTTTACTGCAAAATACATCCATAGCTTAATTAATACAGAAATTACAAGGATTGCCATAAGTGCAAGATTAAACTCAGGAGACACAGGGGCTAAAATCTTTGAAAAAGATGTTTTTGCCAATTCAAATCCCATTGTGATTATGATAAATGAAACAATCAGCGAGCTGATGTATTCAATTCTACCATGACCAAAAGGATGCTCAGCGTCAGGACGCTGGTTACTCATTTTTGCGCCTATCATAGTAACAACAGAAGACCCGATGTCTGACAGATTATTAAATGCGTCGGAAATTATGGCTATAGAGCCAATTATGCTGCCAATAGTAAATTTAACAATAAAAAGAATAATATTGCATACAACACCTAAAATTCCTCCGAAAACACCGTATGCAGCTCTCACAGACGAAGAAGTTGTGTTGTCAGAATTTTTAATAAATATTTTAGTTAAAAATTTTATCAGCAAAGTAAGCACCTCGAAATATTTAATATGATTATTATACTAAAAACAAAAAATATTTTCAACCTAAAACACAATTTTTCATAATTCGACATATAATGTCTTGAGGCAACTCAAAATTTTATATGGAGGTAAATACTATGTGTGGAATTTGCAGAACTGTAAACTGCATACGCAGGAGATTGTTTGGCAGCTGCGGCTGCAACAACTCACGTTCTGACTCTTGTACCTACAACTACAACGGTTGTGATGACTGCGATTACAGCTACAACAACTGTGGTTGTAATTCAAGATATACAGAACCCAGAATGAATGTTGTATGTGCAAATCAGCAGGATAACGGCTTTACACCCTGCTGTGATGATAATGATTGTCGTTGTAATCACAATCACAATCACAGCCACAACTGCGGCTGCGGTTGCGACAACTAATTTAAAAGGCCGCCCAATGGGCGTCCTTTTCCTATTTTCTCTTTATTAAATCGAACCTGTAACCTTCATTCTTAAAATGTTCAATGATAGAAGGTAAAGCATCAACAGATGCCTGCTTAGCACCTGCGTCGTGCATAAGCATTACTAAAGACGTTCCGGATACACCTGAGGCAGAGCGCTTGGCACGGGCAATCAAATCAGATGCTACCGGTGCTTTGGTTTCTGAGTCGCCGGTCATACAGTTCCAGTTAGCAAAGGGAATGTCGTTTTCTACCAGCATTTGCTTGTATTCTGCGCGCTCCTCACGAAATGCACCGCCGGGAAAGCGTATTACGCCTGCATAACCATTGCCGCCACCTGCGTTTTTTATAGCATCCTTGGTTCTGTTTATCTCTTCCAAAAATGCCTCAGGGCTGCTGTATATATAGTCATAATCGTGTGTGTAGGTGTGGTTTGCTATAGCGTGTCCTTCATTTGCCATTCGTTGTATTATTTCAGGGTTTTTGTCTACCAGATGACCTAAAACAAAGAAAGTTGCCTTAACCCTGTATTTTTTCAAAACATCCAGTATTTGCGGAGTAACGTTAGCTGACGGTCCGTCGTCAAAGGTAAGGTAAATTACCTTGTCCCCTTCCTTTGGAGGATAAATGGTAAAATAATCAGCAGTAGGAGTTCCGTCAGGTGCGACGCAAGGGCGTACCTGCTTTACAGGATACTCTACCAAGACATTTTCGTATTTTTCTCCCCGTATTGACCAATTATTACAGGAATGGAGTAAAATGCCCAAAAGAATAACAAGCACAAGTGCACCTATTACATATACTGTGTTTTTGTTTGGTGTAAAGTTATAACGCTTGCCATTGATTTTTATACGCATTTTATTATCACTCCTTTGTAAACTTCGTTATGTAAACTATTATAAACTATAATTGTTACATAACAATTAAAAAAAGATAATTATTTAAAAATTTTTAAATATAATATAAAAAAACCAATGGAGGATACTATGAAAAAGATTATTTTAGTCGTCTTAGTTGTATTTTTACTTGCAGGTTGTGCAGATAAGAGTGTTTTTAGAACAGAAATTACAGAAATTGATAATGCTTTAGCGGTCTCGTCGACACAGGGAAGCGAAAACACAAAATATGGCTGGGGTTTAAAAAAGAATAAAAACGCACCGCCGGATATTCCGTCGGCTACTGTAGAAATGATTAAAAAATACGGTGGTATTTATAAAAGTGATGAAAAAAAGACACTGTATCTTACTTTTGATGAAGGATATGAAAACGGCTATACTGCAAAAATTTTAGATGTTTTAAAGGAAAATAAAGTGCCTGCAGCATTTTTTGTAACAGGACCGTACATAAAAAAAGAAGAGGATTTAATAAAACGAATGGCAGCAGAAGGCCATGTGGTCGGTAACCATACAGTAAATCATCCGAGCCTGCCTGATGTGTCTGACGAGGAATTAAAAATTGAGCTTGATAACCTTACCCAAAGCTATAAGGACTTGACAGGTAAGGATATGAGGTTTTTCCGAGCGCCTATGGGAGAATATTCTGAACGTACACTAAGGCTTACAAACGATATGGGATACACAAATGTTTTTTGGAGTTTTGCTTATTGTGACTGGCAGGTTGACAATCAAAAGGGTACAGGATATGCATACAATCAGATAATGGATGGTGTACATGATGGCGCTATTCTTTTGCTTCACGCAGTATCAAAGGATAACGCACAAGTGCTGGATAAAGTGATTAAGGATTTAAAAGCGCAAGGGTATACTTTTAAATCCTTGGAAAATTTTCCTAAAAATAAATAAAGTAAAATTCTTCATTCGGTCAATAATAGAAATGTACGACCGAAAGGAGTGGTAAATTGAATATAAAGAAAAGATTAGGGGCGTTTTTTGTACTTTTAATTGTGAGTGCTACGGCGCTTTTTGTAGAATGTGATGTGTATTTTCCGGAAAATATACACGTCTACGAGGGAAATACAGTTGAAACGCCAAAGGGATTTGCCTACACGCTTGAGGCTTCGAATACAGTAGAAAGCTATGGAGATTATGATGCGACGGTTAAGCTGTTCGGACTTATTCCTGTAAAAGAGGTAACTGTAAATGTAGAACCGCAGGTAAGCTTAATACCAGGAGGTAAGGCAGTAGGAATTAAAATGTTTACCAAAGGGCTTATTTGTGTGGGTACGCAGGAGGTAATAGCCAAAAGCGGAAGAAAAATAGATACAGGCAAAGCTTTAGATATCAAAAACGGAGATATAATAACTGCAGCCGATGGAGTAGAGCTTCATACAGTAGAACAGTTTGCGCGCCTGGTCGAAAATTCAGACGGAAGAGCCATAAAGCTTGGAGTATCTAGGAACGGCAAAGAAGAAATAAAGCTTGTCACTCCTGTTGAGACAGATGATGGCTATAAGCTTGGAATATGGGTTCGTGACAGCACAGCAGGTATTGGCACTATAACTTTTTTTGATAACGATAGCGGCTCTTTTGCGGCGTTAGGGCATCCTATAACTGATGTTGATACAGGCGAACTTATGCCCATTGATAAAGGTAGTATAACACCTGCTGAAATTGTAGGAGTAAAAAAAGGCAGTCGCGGCAACCCGGGCGAGCTTTACGGAGTGTTTGACGCTAAAGGAACAGATTGCGGTGCAATAACAAAAAATACAAATCAGGGCATCTACGGCAGATTACTGCCTGACTACGATTTAGGACTAGGTAAGGAAATTCCCATTGCGGTAAAGTCAGAGGTAAAAACAGGCAAGGCAGAAATCTTAGCGAACGTCAGCGGAGAAAAAATCGAAAGCTTCGAGATAGAAATACAAAAGATTATGCGCTACGCTCCTGACGACAAAAATATGATAGTAAAAATTACCGACGAAAGACTGCTTGGTATCACAGGAGGTATAGTGCAGGGGATGTCTGGGTCTCCAGTGATTCAGAATGGGAAACTGGTAGGAGCCGTTACGCATGTTTTTGTAAATGACCCGACACGCGGATACGGAATATTTATTCAAAATATGATTGAGAACGTAAAATAAAAGAGGCAACGTCCTCTTTTATTTTTTTGTTGAAAAAGAATGCATTATATGATAAAATGACATAGCAATAAGTTTTATGGAGGGAACCTTGGACAAAATAAAAAATATAATCCATAACACATTTGAATACATAAAACCCTTTGTTAAGTGGCTGTTTTTTGCAACCTTAATGGGGATTATAGGCGGAGTAATAGGTGCCGGCTTTCACAAGTGCCTGGATATTGTTACCCAAACCCGTGAAGATAATTTTTGGCTGATATTTTTACTGCCTGTTGCAGGGCTTTTCATAACCCTTTTATATCATCCATTTCGTGGCAAAGGAAAGCTTAATACCAATCGTGTCTTAGATGCGGTTGAAACAGACGAGAGAGTTCCTTTTACCCTTTCTCCGCTGATTTTTGTAAGTACGTTAATTACACACCTTTTTGGCGGCTCGGTAGGTCGTGAAGGAGCAGCACTGCAGCTGGGCGGTAGCTTAGGCTATAACGTAGGAAAGCTCTTTAAGCTTTCAAAATCCGACCGACATGTAATAGTTATGGTGGGAATGAGCAGCTTTTTCTCTGCAATGTTTGGAGCACCCCTGACGGCGGCAATCTTTGCTCTTGAGGTTATAAGAGTAGGGTATGTGCGACATTGCGGTTTTTTGCCCTGTATAGTGTCGTCTTTAGTTGCTTATGAAATATCCACTTTTTTTGGAACTCACGGAGTAAGATTTTCAGTTGCCTTTCCGGGAACAACATTGGGGCTTATAGTTAAAGTCATTTTACTTTCAATCCTTTGTGCGATTGTAAGTATACTGTTTTGTGTGGCGATTAAAAATGCATCACTTTATATGCACAAATTCTTTAGAAATCCATACATTCGTACAGTAGTAGGAAGTTTAATTATTGTAGGTCTTACCCTGATATGTGGCACAACAGACTATAACGGAGCAGGTATGCACGTTATTTCACGCGCTATTGAGGGAACGGCAGTGCCGTGGGCGTTTGCTCTTAAGATTATATTTACAGCAATTACAATAGCCGCAGGCTTTAAAGGCGGTGAAATTGTTCCAACGTTATTTGTAGGTGCAACCTTTGGTTGTGTGATGGGAACGGTTCTTGGTATGGATGCATCCTTTGCAGCGTCAATCGGCTTTGTAGCTCTGTTTTGCGGCGTTGTGAACTGTCCGTTTGCCTCAGTTGCTCTGTCGCTTGAGGTGTTTGGAGCAGAGGGAATACTGATTTACGCACTTGCCTGTGCTGTGAGCTTTATGATGTCGGGTAATTTCAGTATTTATAAAAGCCAAAAGATAGAAGGGTCAAAAATATCTTACTAAAGAATCAAGCGGTTGGCAATGCCAACCGCTTTTTATTATGCTGTTTCTATTGAATTAGCCTTGTGAAGTCCTAATAAATCTACTGCCCATTCACGCATTTTATATTTCAAAATTTTGCCAGCTGCGTTCATTGGGAATTCTTCAACAAATGCCACATAGCTGGGAACTTTATGTTTGGCCATATGGTCTAAAACGTATTGCTTGATTTCTTCTTCAGAAGACTCAACGCCTGGCTTTAAGATTACACAAGCCATAATTTCTTCGCCGTAGGCTTCTGATGGAACACCGATAACCTGTACATCCTGTACTTTTTCGTGTGTGTATATGAAGTCTTCAATTTCTTTGGGATAAATATTTTCGCCGCCACGGATAATCATATCCTTGATACGGCCTGTGATTTTGTAGTTGCCGTTGGGGAGTCTGCGTGCTAAATCTCCTGTATGAAGCCAACCGTTTTCGTCAATTGCTGCTTCTGTAGCCTCAGGCATTTTGTAGTAGCCACGCATAATGTTGTAACCCTTAGCTACAAATTCGCCGTCAACATTGTCAGGTAAATCTTCACCTGTTTCGGGGTCTACAATTTTACATTTAACGCCGTAAATGGCACGTCCAACGGTATTTACACGAGTGTCAATATCATCATCTGTCCAGCTCATAGTACACGCAGGTGATGCTTCAGTCTGACCGTAAGTAATACAAATCTGACTCATATTCATTTTGTTGATAACATCTTCCATAACCTTAACAGGACAGGGAGAACCTGCCATAATTCCTGTTCTCATATATGAAAAGTCAGTATTGTCAAAATCATCGTGACCGAGCATTGCGATAAACATTGTAGGTACGCCATGGAATGCGGTAATTTTTTCTTTATTTATGCAAGCTAATGAACGTCTTGGAGAGAACGCAGGCATAGGAGACATTGTGGTACCGTGCGTCATAGATGCGGTCATAGCAAGTACCATACCGAAACAGTGGAACATAGGTACCTGAATCATCATCCTGTCTGCTGTTGATAAATCCATACAGTCGCCGATAGCCTTACCATTATTAACAACATTGTAATGTGTGAGCATAACGCCCTTGGGGAAGCCTGTAGTTCCTGATGTGTACTGCATATTACAAACATCATGCATATTGACTTTAGCACGCATTTTTGCAACTTCTTCAGGAGCAACAGTATCTGCCAAAGCATCAGCTTCCTCCCAGGAGAAACAACCGTTCTGCTTGGAATCAACAGTAATGATGTTCTTAAGACAGGGTAGTTTTTTGGATTTTAATTCGCCGGGTTTACAGGTTTCAAGCTCAGGACAGAGCGTCTTTATAATTTCTACATAATTAGAATCCTTGCAGCTATCAACCATAACCAATGTATGTGTATCTGACTGACGGAGCAGATATTCTGCTTCGTGAATTTTATAAGCTGTGTTTACAGTAACGAGTACTGCGCCAATTGTAACAGATGCCCAGAATGTTATGTACCAGGCAGGGACATTTGTTGCCCAGATTGCAACGTGGTCGCCCTTCTTTACGCCCATTGCAATAAGTGTACGAGCAAAGCGCTCAACATCTGCACGGAACTCAGAATATGTTCTTGTGTAATCAAGCTCTGTATAACGGAAAGCGTACTGTTCAGGAAATTCTGCACAGATTCTGTCCAATACATCGGGGAAGGTGCAATCAATTAAGTGTTCTTTGGGCCAGGGATATTTTCCTGTGCCGGCTTTGCTGTCGTATAACTTGTTGGGAGCACCGATAAGGTAGTCTGACATATAGTTTGCAAAAGCAGGAAAAACAACTGCGGCGTCGGTTAAAGTTCTGTTCCAACGCTTAACCCACTCAAGTGATACATAGCCGTCATAGCCTGAGATGCGCAACAAATCAAGAGTTTCTGTAACGGGAATATCGCCGTCGCCTAAAATTTTATACTGAACGGCACCATCAACCATAACAGAATCCTTGATATGAATGTATTTAACATATTTACCCACATTTTTGAATGTATCTGTAGGAGTTTCATTCATAAATCTGTAGGGATGATGAATATCCCAAAGCACTGCAACGTAAGGGTTGTTTACTTCTTCTATGATCTTTGCAAGGCGCTTGGTATCAGAGTATACGCCTGATGTTTCAACTAAAAGATATACGTCCTTTTCTGCTGCTTTTACTGCTAATTTATTTAACAGCCTTACCACGCGTTCGTCATCGATAGACTCAGCAGGTGCAGGATTTTTGTCGCCTAAAATTCGAATATATTTGCAATCAATTTTTGCTGCGAGTTCGATGTAGTCAAAGCCTTCCCTTAAAGCTTCGTCCTCGTCGCCAGTTCCGCCTAAGAAACAGGATGAAGCAAGACAAGAAATAGAAATACCAGATTCCTTAAGCTTGCTTACTGTTTTATCTATATGCGCATCGCGAAAAGGGCGTGCATTAAGTAAATTCATTTCATTTTCAAGACCGCGCAGCTCAATGCCGTTAAAACCTAAGTCTTTAGCCATAATATAGATGTCGGTCCAGGACCACTCGGGACAACCGACGGTTGAAAATGCAATTTTCATTACTAAGATCACTCCAAAAATAAAAAATAATTACAAAAATTATAACATTTTTTGCATAAAAAGTCAAGTTATAAGGCAAAAAATAACCACAGCACTTATGCTGTGGTATTTGCTTACTCTATGGGAGTATTTGTTTCCGTCAGCAATAGTGAAAGCTGACCGGTCAACACGTCAGAGTAGTTTAGAGAAACTGCTCTTTGAGTTTCTGCAAAAGCAGAAATATTTTCCAAAAGTACATTGAATGTGTGAGGATATACTGCTTTAATTGTACCGTAGCGGATAGTTACTCGCTTCCGGCCTTTCTTTACCGTGATTTTCACACGGTTTCCTATATTTTCCTCTATCATAGTTTTTACACGGGAGATATCGCTTCTTTGAATCACGATTAACACCTTCTTCATATTAATTTCAAGAACCCAAATTAATACCGATGTTAATTTTATCACAAAAAGTCGCATTCTGTCAAGTCCTATAATTTTACACCTTAACTTGCGAGCTTTTCTTTCTTGTTAAACAGCATCTTTAAAATGATTGGTGTCAGTATTGAAGATACAACAATGAGTATAATTACCGGAGTGAAGTAGAGAGGGTCAAGTAATCCTACTGACAATCCCTTTTGAGCGACGATTAATGCAACCTCGCCTCGTGTCATCATACCTACACCTATTATCAAGCTGTCCGTATTGGAGTATTTGCAAATTTTTGATATAGCACCGCAGCCGATAATTTTTGAAAGCAAAGCCACGACAACAAAGCATACAGAAAATGCGAGCATCATCCACGTCATACCTTCAATATTGGTTTTAAGACCGATACCTGCAAAGAACACAGGACCAAACATCATATATGAGCTGACGGACATTTTGCGGTCAATATACTCAGCATCTCTAATGTTGCAAAGAATGATACCTGCAAGATATGCGCCTGTTACATCTGCAACTCCAAAGAATTTTTCAGCACAATACGCCAAAGCCATACAAAGAGCAAGACCGAAAATAGGAATTCGCTGAGTGTGTATGTGGCGTCCCTGGTCAAGCCATTGGAAGATTTTGTAGAAAATAAGACCTACAACAATAGCAAAAACGAAGAAGAGCAGCGTCTTAACCAAAACTGCCAGGATTTCGTTTGTACCGCCTGAAGAATTTCCACCGACACCTACTACAACAGTAAGTACCATAATGCCGATAATATCGTCAATAATTGCTGCGCTGACAATGGCAGTGCCTAAAGGAGATTTGAGCTTTCCGAGCTCGGACAAAGCCTTTACAGTAATACCTACAGAGGTTGCGGTTAAGATAACCCCTATAAATACCGCTTTATAAAAATGAATAGTGCCGATAGCAGCCATACCGTAAAATGCCATATATAAAAGTGTACCTAAAAGCAACGGCACAAACACGCCACAAACGGCAACTGCGCAGGCAAATGGTCCTGTCTTTATCATATCTCGCAGATTTGTTTCAAGACCTGCAGAAAACATTATTAAAATTACGCCGATTTCTGCCATATAGGACAAAAACTCTGTCTGTTCAACAAATCCTAATACACTGGGACCTATAAGCAAACCTGCCAGAATTTCTCCTACAACCTGAGGAACCTTGCATTTTCTTGCAAGTAACCCCAAGAGCTTTGCTGCTGTAAGTATTATTGCTAAATCTTTAAAAACCTCATACGCGTGCATAATTTATACCTCCGATTTACGCATCCTCGCCTGTGGTGTGAATGACGATTTTTTTCCATTTTCCTGTTGTGTAGAAAATAGTACATAATGTAAGTGCTGCAATAGAAGCTACAGGAGCGCCAAGACCGATGCCTGTAAGTCCCATATCGAGCAATACTCCAAAAAGGAATGCTGCAGGTATTCTGAACAATATAGATGAGAGAATACCATTTATAAGTGAAAATGTGGTGTGACCTGAGCCGATAAATAGACCATTTATGCAGAAAAATATTGGAGCAATCAAGTAGTCAAACTTAAATGCTTTTATATAATCGACACCGCACTGTATAAATTCAGGGTCATCGCCGAACATATACATACAGCCTTGTGGAAATAGTCCCACAAGAGCAAATATAACAATACTTATTCCCAAAGCAATGGCAGCACCTGTTAACATTGTATGCGAGGCACGCTTGTATTTGCCAGCACCGATATTTTGTGCACTCATAGCAGAAATCGATGTACTCATTGCAACACCAGGAAGTATTGCAAACCCGTTCAGCTTACCGACTGCACCTACCGCAGCAGATGCCATAACACCGAAATAGTTAACTAAGGTTGTCAGAAATAAAAATGACAAGCCAGAAGCCACGTTCTGTATTGATGTGGGAATGCCGATTTTTAAAATAAGCTTTAACTGTTTCTTTGAAAATGCTTTAAATGACTCCAAGCTGAAATCAAAGATAAAGTCATTTTTTGCAAGATACACAATGCATAAAATCATACTGATTGCCTGTGAAATTATTGTTGCCCAGGCAGCACCTGCTGCGCCCATGTTGAGCTGTGCAACGAATATAAGGTCAAGTACAACATTTACGCAGCAGGCAATTGCTACGAAAATCAAAGGATTTTTACTGTCGCCAAGACCACGCATCAGTGCACTTAATGCATTATATCCAAAAATAAAAATTGTACCCAACATACTTATAATAAAATATCTTTTTGCTTCTAAAAATGACTCAACAGGGGTATTGATAGCACGCAGTATCGGGTTTGCAAAACCTATCATAACGGTGGTAAGTACGACTGCTGCAACAAGCAGAGAAATAAGTAACGTTGCAATAACCTCGTGCATACCTCGCCTGTTTTCTGCACCCTTATATTGTCCAATCAGAACTGTAGCACCTACAGATAAACCAAATACCATATTAGTAATAATAAATGATACCTGACCACCGATGTTTACACCTGACATTGCGGCTTCATTGGCGAAATTGCCTACAATAAGCATATCCACCGTGCTGTACAGTGATTGTATGATGTTAGAAATTAAAACAGGAAGTGAAAACAGTATTAACTGCTTTACTACGTTTCCTTCTGATAAATTGTTTTCAAATCGTGCCATAGACTCACCTTTACTTTCCTATTTAATATAAACCTTACATATTGTAACACCATATTATCTAAAAATCAATAGTTTTTTTCAACAAATGATAACTTGTTTTATTGACTTTTTTTTGTTTGTGATATACAATCTGTATGTTGATAATATAAGAGGTATTCAGATTGATAAAAACTTTTAATTGAAGAGATTCTATCAAGAAAGACGTGTATGAAGCGAAGCGTTCGAATGAGACCGGTGTGACGATTACTGTTTTATGAAAATATCATTGGAAAAAACAGAACAAATGTTTGCATTTTTAAAACACCTGTGCTATACTTAATGTATAGCGAGGTGTTTTACTATGGAATTAGTAAAAAAAGAAAAAGAAGTTTTTGAATTTATAAAAAAGCAGATTGACCTTGAGGGGTACCCACCGTCTGTCCGTGAAATTTGTAAGGCAGTGGGACTTTCTTCGCCTTCAACAGTTCAAAGATATATAAACAGCCTTGAAGAAAAAGGCTTTATTGTTAAAGGCGGCTCAAAAAAGCGCGCAATTACTTTGCCAAAGCAGGCAAATGAGGTAGAAGTAATGAGCGTTCCAATAGTTGGTACAGTTGCCGCAGGTCAGCCTATTTTAGCAGAAGAAAATATTGAGGAATATTTTCCTTTGCCGGTAAATTATGCCGGAAAGCGCGATATGTTTATGCTCAGGGTAAAGGGTGAAAGTATGATTAATGCCGGCATTTTAGACGGCGATTATGTGATAGTAGAGAGTACAGAAATTGCAAGAAACGGCGAAATTGTAGTAGCACTTTTAGAGGATGGTGCCACTGTAAAAACTTATTACAGGGAAAAAGATTATATAAGACTTCAGCCTGAAAACGATTTGCTTGAGCCAATTATCTCAAGAGATGTTAAGATATTGGGTAAAGTATCGGGAGTTTTCAGAAAATATTAGAGGTAGGTTATGAAAGAATTTATAAAATCAATTATGGATAAAGAAAAGCAGGAGGTAATACGTCTTCGTCGTGAATTGCACAAAAGAGCAGAGCTTTCCTGTGAAGAATATAAGACTGCAGAGTTTATAGAGGGATATCTTCACGATTTAGGTCTTAAAACACGTCGCGTTTATAATACAGGCGTAGTGTCTTTTTTGGATATGGGAAAGGACAAAACTATCCTTTTGCGTGCAGATATGGATGCTTTGCCTGTTGAAGAACAGGAAAACATTGACTATAAATCAGAGAATGAAGGAGTAATGCACGCCTGTGGTCACGATGCCCATATGGCAGTGGCACTGTGTACGGCAAAGGTTTTGAAGGAACACAGCGAAAAACTCAATGTTAACGTGCTTTTTGTCTTTCAGCCTGCAGAAGAAATGGACGGCGGAGCTGAACCTATGATTGCAGAGGGAATAATGGAGGAGTACAATGTAACAGAGGCGGTTGGACTGCACGTCATGAATGATGTTCCTGTGGGAAAAATCATGATAAAATCAGGAGCGCTGATGTCGTCGCCTGATGACTTTGTGATTAAAATTTTTGGTCGTGGTGGTCACGGCTCCATGCCAGAAAAATGTCTTGATCCTATACCAGTAGCGGCAAGTGTTATTTCCGACCTTAATACCATTACCAGGCAGACCATCGTAGAAGGCGAAAAACAAGTTGTTCAGATTTGTATGTTTAATGCAGGCACCTCCAATAATGTAATTCCTGATTTTGTTGAACTAGAAGGAACAGCCAGAAGCTTTGTTGATGGTGTGAGATGTGATATTCCCAAACGAATTGAGAATATTGTGAAAACAGCCTGTAACAAAGCTGGTGCTACTTATGAGTTTGAGTTTAATTTCCGTTATCCCCCTCTTATAAATGATAAAGGCATTGCCGATAAAATGCAAAAAGCAGTTGAAGAAAATATGGGCAATATTGTAATCAACTGGAAAGAACCTATTATGAGTGGAGAAGATTTTGCGTATTTTGCTGAAAAAGTGCCATCCAACTTTTTCTATCTTGGCACAGGAAATAAAGAAAAAGGCATTACTATGCCTCTGCACAATACACACTTTGCTATAGATGAGGATGGACTCATTGTGGGTGTAGGTGCCTTCGTTTCTTATGTTTTAGGTTCTTTTTAAAAAAATAAAAATTTTTCTTGACAAGAGCCTGATTCTGTAGTATAATAGCTTTTGTCGCTGAGAGACAACAAGATGATGTGGGCGCATAGCTCAGCTGGGAGAGCATCTGCCTTACAAGCAGAGGGTCACAGGTTCGAGCCCTGTTGTGCCCACCACATTATCTTTTATGGCTCGGTAGTTCAGTTGGTTAGAATGCCAGCCTGTCACGCTGGAGGTCGTGGGTTCGAACCCCATCCGAGTCGCCACATGCCTCTGTAGCTCAGTCGGTAGAGCAGGGGACTGAAAATCCCCGTGTCGGTGGTTCGATTCCGCCCGGAGGCACCATTGACATAAATTAAATATATGCGGGAGTGGCTCAGTGGTAGAGCGTCACCTTGCCAAGGTGAACGTCGCGAGTTCGAATCTCGTCTTCCGCTCCAGAAAAAAAGGAACAGATTTCTTCAAGAAATCTGTTCCTTTTTTTCTAAATATGCCAGAGACCAGCTAAATGTACTGTGATACTAAATTACTATGTGCGCATAAGAAAGAAAAATGTAATGCTGATTTGTTTGTTGCGTTTTTTACAAAATTGGCATAATAATTGTGAAATTATTTTGCAATATTGACAAAAAACAGCTTGACTTTAAAAAATCACTGTGCTATACTTGTAATATGTGGTATAAGTATAGGTATAGCTATGCCTATTTTTGGGGGAAACTATGAAATTAAAAGACGGATTTATACTTAAGAAAATATTAGATGATTATATAGTTGTCCCAACAGGAGATAACATTGTAGACTTTGCAGTTGCGGTTTCTTTGAATGAAAGTGGTGCTTTTTTATGGGAACAGCTTTCTGAGGAGAAGAGTATCTTTGAATTAGCCGATGCTTTGGCTGCAGAGTACAGTGTTTCAAGCGAAGAGGTAATTGGCGACGTTGTGGAGTTTGCAGAATTGCTGAAAACTCACAATTTCCTTGCGCAGTAAAGTTTGAAAGGCGGGTTTATATTGCAAAATCAAAAATCCGAAACAGGCAGATGGATTTTTAAACGTATCCGCACATTTATACCTTTCATACTGATACTGGTACTTATTGTTGTTACTATATCATATATCGGCGTTCAGTTTTCGCTGGTGTCAAAAAGCCTTATTGACATTGCTACAAATCAGGCAGAGGGTAGCCTGAAAGCGGCAGTTATCAGGCTGGTAGTGTTTTTATTGACTCAGCTTATTTTGCAGCTTGTATATGTCAGAATACATATAGCAGTAAGCGGAAAGCTTACTATGGCATTGAGAACTGAGCTGTTTTATAAGATGCTCTCAAAGGATTATAGAGAGGTTTCTAAAATCCACTCAGGCGAGATTTTAAACAGACTGGTAAGCGATGTTTCGCTTTTAGCTGAAAAAACTACAGAAATCATACCTAACGTTATATCTTTGATTTCAACGGTTCTCTTTAGCTTTGCGGCCCTTTACAGATTAGACAGTAAGTTTGCACTGTGTTGCTTGGTTTTCGGACCTGTGGTGCTGATTGCGGCTTATGTATATAAGAAGAAAATAAAGACACTGCATCTTCAGTGCAGAGAGAGCGACGGAAGAGTGCGCTCACACCTGCAGGAAACGATTCAGAATTTTATCGTAGTAAAGGCTTTTGGAAAAGAAGACCTTATGCGTAAGAATTCTCTAAAACTACAGTATGAAAATTACCGCCTGAACGTCAAACGTTCAACAATTGGTATCATTTCAAATATATTGTTCTTCCTTGCTATGACTGTAGGATATTACGCAGCTCTTGGGTGGGGTGTTTACCGCTTGAGCATAGGCGATGCCGCATTCACATTTGGTACGCTTACTGCCATACTTGCTCTTGTAGGACAAATACAGTCGCCTTTCCGTGAGATAGCTTCTGTGTTGCCTCAAGTGTATATGGTAATTGCTTCCACAGAAAGACTGATACAGCTTGACAACTTACCTGATGATAAAAATGATGCAGTTTTTACGCAGGAGGATGCGAGCAAATTTGAAAGTCTTTCTTTTGATAGTGTAGACTTTTCTTACGGCAAGGTTAATGTTTTGAGGAATGTCAGCTTTACTGTAAAAAAAGGCGAATTTGTTGCTCTGTGCGGTATATCGGGAGCGGGCAAAAGTACGCTTTCAAAGATTATACTTTCAGTTATAAAGCCGGACAGCGGCAGGGCATATGTTACTGCCAACGGTGTTGATACTGAGTTTTCGTCTGCGACGAGGAAGCTTTTTTCCTACGTTCCGCAGGGAAACTTGATTTTATCGGGAACAATTCGTGACAATATTACATTTTGTGACGAAGAACCCAATATGAATAAGATAATTCGTGCAGCGACTGCTGCCCAGATTATAGATGATATTAATAAAATGCCCGATGGTTTTGATACCGTTCTTGGCGAAAAAGGTCACGGTTTGTCCGAAGGACAGGTGCAGCGACTGGCAATTGCCAGAGCATTGTATTTTGATGCACCCATACTTTTACTGGACGAGGCGACGTCATCACTTGATATTGCAACGGAGGACAGACTCCTTACTGCAATAAAATCAATGACAGACAAAACCTGCATCATTATCTCCCACAGACGAGAGGTAATGGATGCCTGTGACAAAACTTACATATTGCAGGATGGCTCACTTAACGAGCTTCAATAAATATCCCCCCCGGATTTTTATTAATCCAATCCACGATTAAAGGAGGAAAAAAAATGGCAAAAAATGGGGTATTCAAAAAGATTACCGCTTTAGCTATGGCTATCGCTTTAGTTGTATGTTTTGCTGTTAGTGCTTCTGCTGAAGTAAATGTAGCTACAACAACAAAGTACGTTACTGTAAACAATGTACAGGAAATCGAAGTTAACGTAACAGTTACAGCTACAAACAACGAATTTAAAAACGGCGACAACGTAACATACTACGCTACAGATGACGATGGCGCTGTGCATATTGATCAGGCTGAAGTTAGTGATGGCAAAGCTGAATTTAACTTTAATGTTGCAGATGGTAAGCTTGGCAGTGATGTTGTTATTGGCTACACAGGTGCAAGTGCAGCAGAAGACAGCACAATCAAAGGTTACACAGTAACATTAGACGGTGTGTCAAAAGTTACCACTACAGAAGACAAAACAGTTCAGTTTGACTACGAAGAAAAAGCTGGCAAACAGTATAAAGAAGTTACAACTTCAACACCAGGCGCTGTAATTCAGTCTTGTAAATTAGAAGGCTCAACAATTACTGTTATTTTCTCATCTATCAGCAGTGATGTAGCTTTAACTCTTGTTGAAGAGACCGTTGTTGTTGAATCTTCAGCTAAAGCTGAACACATTGACTCAGGTGCGGTTCTTACTACAGGTAAAAATGACCAGTATTTTGAAGAAGGCGAAGGCGAAGAGGATACCAAAGGTAATGTGCTCGGCGGTACACTTAAAGACGATACTTCTGTAGAGGCAGGAGCAAGAAAAATTACCGTTATGGGTAAGGTATCAGGTCTTGGCACAGATGCTGTTTATGGTGTTATCATCACAACAGGCGACATCGCAGAAGGTTCTGTGAGTATGAGTGCAGAAGAATTCAATACTAAGTATGGCGAATGCAAGTATGATGGTAAATACAAGGCTTCAAAGGGCTTGTTCGCAGTTCAGGTTATTGATAATTCTACAGAAAATGGCTTTATCGTAGCAGGACTGAGCTACAATACAGCTGTTTATGCTCAGGACGCTGATGGTAACTACACAGTTACTAAGGGCAAAGCAGTTACAGTTCCAAGCGCTGATGTAAACTAATAGGGAGGTAGAGATATAATGAAAAAATATGTAAAACCGAGCATTAATGTAATCGAATTACAGCTCAAAGAAAATATCGCTGCTGTTCCTACAACAGTTTACAAGGGTTCTACAAGAGAGAGTGCTCTTACACAGAGTTCCAAAGTAAACATGGCGCTTACAGCAGAAGGTTCAGGCCTTGATAAGAGAGCCGAGTATTTCATTAGCTAATAGTTAACTATGATTTATCGTATTGCAAACATTTTAATTGAAATTAAAGAGTTTGAAAACGAGTATTTAGAGCATAGATTAAGTGCGTACCTGGACCCAGGTACGCACGCTATGCCTGATATTACGTTTTCTTTTAATGAGAACTATTCTATTACAGTACCCGAAGGAAAAGATTACAAAAGACTTGATACATGGTATTGGATAGACAGAAATGATGAGGGATACTCTGCCATCAAGCAGGGTTCAGTGACACGTATAAACCTCAACCGCATGGACTTTGACAGGTCCTGCAAAAATGTATCAATAGAATATGTTGATATAAAAGATTATTTTGACGAACTTACGACAGACCGCGTGTTGCATATGATTTTAGGCGAGGCGTTTGCCTTTTGCCAGACAATGTACGGTCAGACTGTACTTCATTCTGCAGCAGCTTCATATAAAGGACAGGCGATTTTATTTTCTGCGCCGTCCGAAACAGGAAAATCAACACACACGTCTTTGTGGAAGAAATTCTACCCTGATGATGTTGTGTTATTTAATGATGACACACCTGTTATTTTAGAGCAAGAAGACAAGCTTTATGCTTGTGGCACGCCCTGGAGCGGAAAAACCGAAATTAATGAGAATAAGTATTTCCCTCTTGCTGCTATTGTTTTCTTAAAACAGGGTAAAGAGAATTCCATACGCCCGCTTTCTACAGTTGAGGCAGTGGTAAGATTGCTCAACGAAACTAAAAAGCCGGTGTTTGAGCATTTAATGGATAAACATATGGAAATTATCACGAATATTATCAAAAAAACGCCTATTTATGAGCTTACCTGTAATATATCAAAAGAGGCGGTTGATTTGGTAAAGTCGACGGTGTTTCCACAAGATTAATAGCCGTAAAATTGCGGCAGATTGGAGAACTATATGAAAAGAGTAGTATCTTTAATACTTTGCTTATGTGTAATGTTATCTATGAGCGTTTTTGCGAGCGCTCTGTCATTTTCAGATTTGGCGGATAACCACTGGGCGTATCAGAATATTATGTCTTTGGTAGATGAAGGCACAATTAACGGTTATGAGGATGGCACCTTTAAGCCTTCAAAAACAGTAACCCGTGCTGAATTTGCCAAAATGATTGGCAAATGGAATCAAAAGTACAGTGGTACATATTCCGACATTTCTGAGTCTCATTGGGCTTATGATTATATTATGTGGTCAGGACTTGAAGCTACTGGTTCTATGATTTATCCTGATGCGGAAATCAAGAGAGGAGAGGTTATAAACCTCATTTGGAAAAGAAATGGTTCTCCAAAGCACGATGCTGCTCCTTCTGCGATAACAAAGCAGGGCACAAATCCCGATGCTGCATCATGGGCGTATACCATCGGTCTTATGAAGGGTGATGACGGTCTTAATCTGCGTCTTGACAGTTCGTTGACAAGAGCTGAGGCAGCAACACTTATCATTCGCTCTCGTGAAGTGGTAGCATCCAATGCAACGAATAACTTTATTGATGTAGTTGATGAAGAATTATTAAAAAGAGTTTATAACACTTTAAATCTTTTAGGCGATGAATACGAAGCCGACAGAGTTCTTACAAATGCTGAGCTTGCAAGAATGGCTGTTATTTTTGCTGCGGACGGCGGAGCGGTTCATATAAACAGTAACGACCAGACAACAAGCGATAACAAGCCTGTTGAACATTTCGAACATAAATACACAAAGGAATTTTTCATACTTTGTCAGAAGGTGTGGGGCGAGGATTTTTATGCGCCTAAAAATGCCGACGCACAGGCAACTATGCAGGATGCTGTAGGCGCTATTATGTACGGCTTTGTTCGTCGTGGTACAGCACCTTCCGATTTAGGAAAACAGAATGACTATTATTCTGACTGCAAAAATATAAGTAATGCAGTCTATGAAAATATGTTTTTAACATACGCAAAAACTCACGGTATTAAGCTTTATTCGAATGGTAGATTAGGAGCGGATGAGCCTGTTACGGTTAAAAAATATGCAGCGTTATTGCTTCAGTTTAATGAAGCAATGGGATTAGCTGTAGGATACAATAACGGTACAAAGAATAACACAAAAATAAATACCTATTTATCAGGCTATCCTGCAAACTATAAGGACTTTTACAATATTGTTAGCGGAATACCTAGTGGTGTATATAATTTAAAAAATGCAGGTATTGTAGCTAGGAATTCATATAACGCTGCAAATCAGTGTGCGTTTGTATATAACGCATTTTTGTCTGAAGTGAAGAACTATGTGTCCAAAAATACAGGCTACTTAATAAGCTATGCATTCTATCCTTCTGCTTTGTTTGAACAGAACAACAGAATTGTGTTTACTGCAAAAATTTCTGTGGCAAACAAAGAAGAAAGTGCAAATGTTTCTGTCGAAACACTTTTTGGCGATATGATAAAGTCTCCTATCGGAAAGACAGTTAGAACAGGTAAGGAATTTTATGTAGTATTTGAAACATACGAGCCTTTGATGGATATTCATTTACCTAGAAAAGGAGCATATGTAAAGGCAGTTTTTGTTGATTAATTTTAAGATAGACTATAACTCAATTTAAGGAGAAATACCAGTGGATAAGCAAATTAATTTAATGGATTTATTAAGACTATATATGAGACGTTGGTGGTGTCTGGTTATCGCTATGGTAATTGGTGGTCTGCTGTCGGGTCTATTTACGGCATTCTTTATAACACCTATGTATGTTTCAGGCGGTTCTTTATACGCAGAAAATACAACAGATATAGTTACAACAACTACCGATATTAACTTAAGTGAGGTTATGGTTAGACAGGAGCTTGTTAAGACTTATGCAGAGGTTTTGACAAGTAACGTATTTATGAAGAAAGTAGCTGCAGAAAGTGGTTTGGGTTATAATCATGAGCAGATTTTAAAGATGGTAAGCATGACAGATAAGAGCGATACGGAAATTCTCGTAATAACCGTAACATCCGCTAATCCTCAGCATGCGTATATTATTGCGCAGACCATCATAAACCTAGCATCAGAACAGATAATGGCAATCGTAGATGGTGGTAATGTTAAGATTCTGGATGAACCCGAATATCCTCAGTTGCCCTCTTCTCCCAACATTGTCAGAAATGTAGAAGTCGGTGTGTTTGCAGGCTTATTGATAAGCTTGATTTTAGTGTTTGCTATTGAAATGCTCGACAACAAGATAAAAGACGCAGAAATAATTTCAGAAACGTTCAAGTACCCTGTTTTAGGCGAAGTTCCTTACTTTACAACAAATGTTAAGGAAAAGCAAAAACACAAAAGCAAGAAACAACAAGCAATTGAAATGAATAAAACCGCTGAAAAATAATTAATTACTCAGAACAAATAAGATAGAGGGATATAAATGTTTTTTAAAAATTTATTAGCAACAGATGACCTAAAACAAATAAAAGACGTAACCCGTATATCGGAGAGTTTTAAAAATATAAGAGCAAATATGATGTTTGCTCTTGCAGGAACAAAAAGTGACCGGGCAAAAATTATTCTTTTTACCAGTGCGGAGCAGGGCGACGGAAAAAGCACAAGTTGTGTAAACGTTGCAGCAGCACATGCCGACTCAAATGCTAAGGTTTTGATTATAGATGCTGACCTTAGACGTCCTAAGATAGCAAAATACACAAACAGTGACAGAAAGACAACCGGTTTATCAGATTACCTTGGTGGTTTTTGTACGTTGGATGAAGCTATTTCAAGACCTAAGGGTTGCAATTTTGACTGCTTGTTCTCAGGCAGGGTTCCGCCCAATCCTTCAGAACTTTTGATGATTGATGAAGTAGAGCATATGTTTGAGGAACTTGCCGAAAGATATGATTATATCTTCATTGATACGCCTCCTGTAGGTATAGTTTCTGAAACAATATACCTTACACAGTTTGTAACAGGTGTAGTTGTCGTAGTTAAGAAGGACAGTTCACATTTTAAGGCGGTTAAAGAATCGATTTCTTTACTTGAATTTGCTAAGGCGAATATTTTAGGCTTTATTGTAAATGATGCATTTGATGCAAAGTCAAAGAAATATTATTATAAGAGAAGAAGATATTATTACTATGAATAACTAATAAGCCGCATATGCGGCTTATTTTAACTTTATAGGAAATTGCTCATTTCCTATAAAGCAAAAAAGATTAAATGCCCGTGCGAAATTTTCCTCGCTATGCTCGGAAACGCACATGGGCACGACCAAAGCGTTATCCTTCTATGCCCGCCGAAGGCGCTTTGTTCTTTAAGGAGTAAATATGATGAAAAAGATTTTGCTTTGGGCAGCAGTTATTTTGATGTCTTTACAGATATTTGGTTTTTCTTCAAGAACTGCTCCCGAATCCTCAAATACAAGCGAAAAAATAGCCAACACTATCGTAAAAGTTGTTGAAAATGTGGTGGAGATTGATAAAGCGAAGAGAGATGACGTGTTTCGTATAATTCATCTAACTGTTCGTAAGGGTGCGCATTTTGCTGAATTTGCACTTCTTTCATTGTTGACTTTCTTTCTCGCGCGGGCATATGGTTTAAAAGTTAAAATCTGCGTAATAATAAGCCTTGGATATTGTTTGATTTTTGCTGCAACTGACGAACTTCATCAGCTCTTTGTACCGGGACGAAGCGGACAAATTAGTGATGTTCTAATAGATTTTTGCGGAGGGATATTTGCAAATCTGTGTGCGGTTCTTGGTCTAGGTATTAAAAATGTTTTTTTTCGACAAGAAATAAAATAATTCACTTTTAACAATTTGTTCATACCACTGTAAAAATTGTAGTTTATTATAGAATTGTAATCAATAAAATGATGCTCGGAGGTAAAGCTATGGAAGACTTTAAGAATAACTTTAATAATGAAAACGAGACATACGAAAATTTTGAGGATAAAGAAACCACAGAAAACGAAGATTATACCTGGTACGATGACGAATATAAGTCAGCTATGAGCGGTACGGTTTCTGACAGACATGCGCTTTCTGTATATAAACCGAAAGTGAAGAAAAACAGATTTAAAAATCCTGTTTTTGCAGCAGTATTCAGCTCAATTATAACTACTGCAATTTGCTTCGGTATTTTTGCTGCGGTGGCGTCGGGTATTGCTGCAGCAAAAAGCAATGGACCTACATCAAGCTCATTGTCTATAGTGAATAGTAATGACAGTAGTGTAAAAACGGTTGCAAACAAAAAAACAGGAGATGTAATGACTGTCCCTGATATATATGATACCGTTTCGCCTTCTATCGTAAGTATTATATGTACATCTAAAAGTAACGGCTTGCAGTCAGCTGTCACAAGCAGTGGCTCGGGTGTTATACTTACAAAGGACGGCTATGTGGTAACCAACAACCACGTAATAGACGGAGCTACAATTATTACCGTAAAGACCATTGCGGGTCAGAGTCTTGATGCTCAAATTGTAGGAGCAGATGCAAGAACGGACCTTGCAGTGTTAAAGGTTGAATGTGACAAAGAATTGCCATATGCCGATTTAGGCGACTCGGCAGCACTAAGAGTTGGCGATATGGCACTTGCTATAGGTAATCCTTTGCAGGAAGAATTAGTCAGCACGCTTACAGTGGGTTACATCAGCGCTATTAACCGTACAATGATTATTGATGAGCGCCAGATGACAATGCTGCAGACTGATGCTGCAATAAACCCAGGTAATTCTGGCGGTGCTCTTATTAATGTATATGGTCAGGTAATAGGTATAACAACTGCAAAGTCAACAGGCTATGACGTTGAGGGATTAGGTTTTGCAATTCCAATAAATGAGGCTATACCTGTCATAGAGTCAATTATTGAACACGGCTATGTTACAGGCAGACCCTTAGTTGGTATTACAGGTATTGATGTGACAGAAAGCATTGCCGCAGCAAATGATTTGCCCGTTGGTGTCTATGTAGATTCTGTAGTTTCAGGTGGAGCGGCAGACGAAGGCGGCATTAAGCCCGGTGATGTAATTTTAAAATTTGACGGCAAACCGATTGAAAATGTTGACCAGATAAACGCTATCCGTGACGAACACAAGGTAGGAGATGAAATTGAGGTTACAGTGTCACGAAACGGCAAAAAAGTAAAATGTAAAATAAAGCTTCAGGAGGAAAAACCTTCTGCAGAAACTAAGGAAGAACCTCAGCAGGCAGTTCCGCAGATTCCGCAAGGTGGATCACAACAGTATAGTTTCCCCTCTGATTTCTTCTCTTTCTTTGGTTGGTAATATCCCCTTAAAAATATATCTTATCCCCTAAAAAGAGGTGGTGGCGCATGTGCTGCTGCTTCTTTTTTATGTTGTAATGCGCTTGACATCAGTGAGGGTTTGGAGTATAATTGACACATACGAGATTTTATTTTATAAAATCTCTAAAGCCTTACGGCTTTTTGCGGTCTTTGACCGCTGTGTCAATTGACGGCGTCGTAAAAATGCTCTTGCAAGCAAGCATTTTTACTCTTGGTAGAATTGGCATATGCGGAGTATTGCGTTGCAAAACTCTCGCAAGTTTTACATTTATAGGTTTTGTTATGTATTTCTGTGAGGACTAATTATGAGCATAATAAAAAAGAAAACAAAACAGGATAACGAAGGCTTAAATATTATCATTGTAGGATGTGGCAAGGTAGGAACTACGCTTGTTTCACGTCTTTGTGAAGAGGGTCACGATATTACTGTTATTGATAAAGATAAAGACGTTGTCAGCGATATTTGTGAAACTTATGATGTTTTAGGCATAGTTGGCAACGGTTCAAGTTATAAGGTTCAGATGGACGCAGGTATCGAAAATGCAAATTTGATTATTGCCGTTACTGACTCTGACGAGCTTAATATTTTATGTTGTACAATGGCTAAGAAGGTTGGTAAATGTTCAACAATTGCCAGAGTAAGAAACCCTGACTACAGCGAGGAACTTCATTATCTTCGTGAAAAACTTGAACTTTCAATCATATTAAATCCAGAGCTCGAAACAGCTAATGAAATTGCAAGACTATTAAAATTTCCATCGGCACTTTCAATCAATGCCTTTGCCAGAGGTCAGGTTGAAATGATTACCTTTAAAATTCCTGAGGATAATATGATTTGCGGTATGCATCTTTATGAACTTCAGCAGGAGTTTCCTTTTCAGGTGCTTATTTGTGCGGTTGAGCGCGACGGCGAGCTTACTATACCTAACGGTTCTTATGTGCTTCAGGCAGGGGATGTGGTATCTTACGTTTCTAATGTCAAGAATGCGCATAGCTTTTTCAAGAAGATAGGATTAAAGACGCACAGAGTTTCAGACTCGTTTATTGTAGGCGGCGGCAGAACATCATACTACCTTGCAAAACAGCTTATCGATATGGGCATTCAGGTAAAAATAATTGAGCGAGATATTGCAAGATGTGAAGAGTTGAGCCTTTTGCTGGACAAGGCTATGATTATCTGCGGCGACGGAAGTGACGAAAAACTCCTTGCCCGTGAAGGATTTTTCGAAGCAGAGTCCTTTATACCCTTAACAGGGATGGACGAAGAAAACATACTCCTTACACTACATGCTAAAAGAAGCCCAAACACCAAGGTAATAACAAAGGTAAACAGAATTACTTTTAACGATGTTATAGATAGCTTGGAGCTTGGCAGTGTTGTATATCCTAAATATATAACAGCTGAGGCGATAATTGCCTATGTCAGAGCTAAGAAGAATTCTATTGGCAGCAATGTTGAAACATTGTACCATATTTTTGGCGACAGAGCAGAGGCCATAGAGTTTAAAATTCAGAGTGGCTCGCCTGTTGTAGGAATTCCTCTTAAAGATTTAAAATTAAAGAAGAATCTTTTAGTTGCCTGTATCACACGAAGCGGCAGAGTTATTATTCCCGGCGGTAATGACTCTATTGCGGTTGGCGACAGAGTAGTGGTAGTTACGATGGAAAGCGGCTTCAAGGATGTTGCTGATATACTTGTTGAGGACTAACTGTTATGAATAGAAAGGCTATAGTTTATATTTTAGGTTGGGTCATGAATATCGAAGGGGCCTTTATGATTTTACCCTTTTTGGTTTCGCTGATTTATGCAGAACCCCAGGGCTGGTCGTTTATGATTGTAGCGGCAATCTGTATCGCCGTAGGCGTTCTTTTGATATTAAAAAAGCCTAAAAATATGGTAATATATGAAAAAGAAGGCTTCGTCATTGTTGCTTTTTCTTGGATACTGTTCAGTATTTTTGGATGCTTGCCGTTTATAATAAACGGAGATATTCCAAGCTTTACAGATGCACTTTTTGAAACAGTATCCGGTTTTACAACAACAGGTGCAAGTATCTTAACAAATGTTGAGGGACTTTCGCACTCAAGTCTTTTTTGGCGAAGTTTTACTAACTGGATAGGCGGAATGGGTGTTTTGGTTTTCTTACTTGCGATAACGCCTATGTCCGGCGGCGGCTCACAAATTCATATTATGAGAGCGGAAAGCCCCGGGCCTATCGTGGATAGACTTGTCCCAAAGATTAAGAACACCGCATCAATTCTTTATATTATGTATATTGTTCTCACAGTTATCGAGTTTGTCTTGCTTGTGGCAGGCAGAATGCCGGTTTTTGATGCTATTTGTGCTGTCTTCAGTACAGCAGGCACAGGCGGCTTTGCGATAAAAAATGATAGCTTTATGAGCTATTCTGCTTATATTCAATGGGTGGTAGGAATATTTATGATGCTTTTTGGAATCAACTTTGGAGCATATTTTCTGCTCACCATTAAGCATTTTAAGCAGGCTTTCAGATACGAGGAAGCCAGATGGTATCTTGTAATAATTGCAGCAGCAACTGCAATCATCACAGTAGGTCTTATTCCCAGAGGGATGGGTATTGAGCCAACGGTAAGACACGCTTTCTTTCAGGTGTCGTCAATTATTACTACTACAGGTTTTGCTACGGCTGACTTTAATATGTGGCCTCAGGCTGCGAAAGTAATACTGGTTTTATTGATGTTTATCGGCGCTTGTGCAGGCAGCACGGGTGGCGGTATTAAGGTTTCCCGTATTATGATTTTGGCTAAAACAGTAAAAAAGGAAATAATGATATACATTCATCCCAACAGTGTTAAAAAAATCAAAATGGAGGGGAAAATGGTAAACCACGAAACCCTTCGTGCTACGAATGTATTCTTCATAACTTATATGGCGATATTTGTAGTTTCGGTGTTTTTAGTGTCTTTTGAAGAACATACGCTGGAAACCAGCTTTACCGCAGTTGCTGCAACTCTTAATAACATTGGTCCCGGTCTTGCTGAGGTTGGACCTGTGGGAAATTTCTCGCATTTTACGGATTTTTCAAAATATGTTATGATGTTTGATATGTTGGCTGGTAGACTGGAACTTTATCCAATGCTTATGATATTCCATTTGGGTATGTGGAAATCAACAATTGTTCCTCCTATAAAGAGAAGATTGCTCCTGAAAAAACGTTAGTTTAAAAAATCAGGCAGAGATTAGATATTATATTTTAGTAATATTTCAGCAGATGTACATTGGTACAGACTTCGGATATAACAGTAGAATAAAAATAGGTGTAGCAAAAATTTTGCTACACCTATTTTTACTTGATTTCTTCTGTATTTTCTGTTCTTGCAGTTACCCAGTCCGTAATCAGTTTAAAGATATTTGCAGAAACTGCAACCTGCAATACTAAATCATTCAACCTGTCGCCGTTGCCGCTTTCTTCCGATATAAGACGTGTTGCTACGCTGTATATCTGGTCGGCAACAAATGAATAAGCCTTTGAGTGGTTTGTCACAAAAGAAGTGTAGATACTCTTGAGTGCTTCCTCGTCCAAATCAGGAGGGATAATAGTTGATATAGTAGACATACTGTGAGTTTGTTTTAATATACAAACCATAACAAGATATGCCAAATGCTTCTTGGAATACCTTTTCTTAATAGGAGCAGGTATGGTTTTTAATTTAACATAGTTGTTAATCATAGTTGATGTTATCTGCATATCGCTTTTTGGTGCAAGAAATATTCCCAGATACTCATTTAAGAGAGCGACCACCTGATCCATATATAATTCAATAGAGGGAAAGTCCTCCCATACAGGCAGAGAAAACTCTTTTAAATATTTTTCGCCTTCGGAGAAAACGCCTTCTAATTTTTCTTTAGATAAATCCATCAAAATCAACTCCTTAAATAATTCTACCATAAAGAGTTTCAAAAATCAAGCAGTAAATAAATTGCTGAAATCAACCTATAACTCGATTTTCTGTGAAATCGACTTTTCGCCCTAATCTCAAAAAGATTTTAAGGTTGATATATAATTATTTGAAAAAGTTGATTGTGCTGACTAAAAGCACTATAAATGATAATATGAACTACAAGAAATCACTATCAAAAAGCCTCCCTTGTGTAAAGGGAGGTGGGTTGCGAAGCAACTTGGAGGGATTGTAATGGACTATAAACATAACAAAGAAATTGTACCACTTGCAAAAGCCTTGAGAAAGAATATGACAAAAGAAGAAAAACACCTTTGGTATGATTACTTAAGAGAATACCCTATTAGGTTTATAAGACAGAAGGTTATAGGAAAATATATTGTTGATTTTTACTGTGCCAAAGCAAAGCTTGTTATTGAATTGGATGGCTCGCAACATTATGAAGATATGGGTATAGAAGCAGATGTTTTGCGAACAGAGTTTTTAGAGCAATATGGATTAAAAGTTATAAGAATATCAAATCTTGATATAAACAAAAATTTTGAGGGAGTATGCATATTTATTGATAATGAAGTCAAACAATCCCTCAGTCAACTCCGTTGACAGCTCCCTTTACACAAGGGAGCCTTTTTTATAAGTGTCATTTATAAGAGTCGGAAAAATGCCGAAGATTTTCCAACTCTACTATTTTCGCTGATTTTATCTCCTAAAAGGCATTGTTTTTTAGAAAACTCAATAAGCATAAATTGTTGACTTTAGGTTGTATTTTTTGCTATAATTTAGGTAGAACATAGGAAATGGAGCGAATATTTGAACAAGGGGGTGTCATCATGAAAAAATATCTAATTCCATTATTGGTGGTTATAGGTATAGTAATCTGTGTTTTTTCTATCTTGAAAATATCAACAAAACCACAAACAACCACAATCACTACTATGTCCATACAAGATGTAACAGAAAAAAACCATACTGATGATTATTATTTAACACTTCTGCTTGATGACTTTGTTGTAGAAGAATTTGGTTTATCATACAATAGTTTAACAATCAAGACAACTGAGAGCATTTATAACAATGTTAGTGTAAATAGTGGTTTTGTTGGAGTTTCTTTAAAGGTTACAATTCCAAACAATCAAGAAACAAGAGATTTAGGTATGATATTAAAAGAAAATCTAACTGATTGGTGTCAAGTTATTGGGATAACAACAAAAGATAATGTTATTATTGATTAATAAAAATATGTATTTAGATAATCGGGCAAGTTTTGCGAGCTTGCCCGATTTCATTATATCAAAAATTAATTTCTGAGTGAAATCTCAACAAAAAAATATTCCACAGAGAATAAAGTTATAGGGAAATCAAAAGTAACTTGACAAAATAAGCCATATATGGTAACATAGTATTAAATACTAAATGTTGGAGGTTAACTATGTCATATAAAATTTTTACAGACGCATCATGTAATTTAAGTGTTGAGATGTTAAATGATTTGGGTGTTATGTACAGGTCCTTGACAATGACTGTTGATGGTCAGGAAATAAATAACTATTTAACAGATGAAAAATTCAGTTTTAAAGGCTTTTATGACCGTTTGCGCAACAAGGAACACATCAAGACTTCTTTGTTGAATGTAGAGGAATTTACGGCTGCATTTGAGGAAATTTTGTCCAATGGCGAGGATGTTCTTGCGATTTTGATTTCAAGTGGCATCAGCGGTACATATCAGGCAGCTAAAATTGCAGCTGATGACCTACGTGAAAAGTATCCTGAGAGAAAGATTATTGTAATCGACTCATTGGCTGCATCAATCGGTCATGGGTTGTTGGTTTACTACGCGGCAAAAATGCAGCAGGAGGGTAAATCAATTGATGAGACTGCAGATTTTATCTATAAAAACAGATTAAAGCTTGTTCACAAGTTTACAGTAGATGATTTGTTCTTCTTAAAACGTGGCGGTAGACTTTCGGGCGGTGTAGCCGTTATAGGTACAATTCTGCAAATTAAGCCCGTGCTTCACGTTGATGATAACGGAAAACTTATATCTCAGGCAAAGGTAAACGGCAGGAAGAAATCATTGAATGCGATATTTGATAATTTTAAAGAAAATGTAACCGATCCTGAAAATCAAGTGCTTGCTATCTGTCACGGGGATTGCTTAGAGGATGCTGAATATCTTGCTAATAAAATCAGAAGCGAATATAACGTAAAAGATATTATCATAAATTACTGTGACCCTGTTATTGCAGCACACGCGGGTCCCGGAGTTTTGGCTTTGTTCTATTTAGGAAACGAAAGATAATTTTTAGGGGTGTAGCAAAATGCGCACACTACACAAGGCTAACAAAGCGTCTGTTTGAATTAAAAAGTTAAAATAATATAAAACTTATGGAAGAAATTCGAAAAAAATCGAATTTCTTCTATTTTTTATCGCCTTGCGTTTTGAACAACCTTCGCCTCTCAGCGTACGTCAAATCAAACTCCGCTAATTAGATTTGCACAAGTGCAAATCCTTAACGCTCCGTTGCTTTTCCTTTTTCAAAAAATGGTTATTGACCATTTTTTTGAGAGAGACGGCATTGCGAAATGAGTCAACTATGTGCGCAACGCGCGCATATAGCGAATGAAGCATATGGTGGCGAGCTTTCGGGTAACCGAAAGCAAGACTATGCCTTACTTTCGCTCAAATTGTCCAATCTGCGCTATTTTCCGTCCGCCCCAGAAATAACTGTAGCAAAATGAAATATTTTGCTACAGTTATTTCTATTTTGCATATATTAAGGAAAAAAGTCTTTACAAAATCTTTTTTTTGTAGTATTTTAATATATAGGTGATAATTTTGGCTGACAATAGAAAGAAAATGACACAACTTGATTATTGGCTGTGGCTTTCATTAAAAGAGGGTATGAACGCTACAAAAATGAAACGACTCTTGAAGCATTTTAATTCTCCGGAGGAAATTTTCCGTATGACACGCGAAGATTTTAACAAAGCTTCAAGACTTGCTAAACGTACTGTTACTGCTTTATGTGATAAGAGTATAACAAGAGTGGAAGAGGTCAAGGAACATTGTAAGAGAATAGGTATATGTGTTCTTACGATTGACAGTCCCTATTATCCTGAATGTTTAAAACAAATTTCAGCGCCACCCCACGTATTATATGTAAGATGCAAGCACAGGTACAATCTCAATAACTATCAATGCATAAGTGTTGTGGGTACAAGAGAGGCAACTGACTACGGCGCCGCCACGACGAAAGAATTATCCCATGCTATGGCGTCAAACGGATTTGTGATTGTAAGCGGTATGGCAAAGGGTATAGATACTGCGGCGCACATTGGTGCAATTGCAGCTGGCGGTATTACAGTTGCAGTAGTTGGCGGTGGTTTGGAAACTGCATATCCTTATTGCAACAAAGAACTTATGCGCGACATCATAAGAACTGGTATGGTAATATCCGAATATCCGCCCTATTCTGAGCCGAAGAAGCATCATTTTCCTGAAAGAAACAGAATAATTGCGGGCTTAGCTAAAGGAGTATTGGTTGCTGAGGCGCCGGAAAGAAGCGGAGCACTTATCACTGCAAACTACGCATTGGAGGAAAACCGTGATATATTTGCTGTTCCCGGCGATATAACACGGCCGAAGAGCGTAGGAGCAAACAACCTGATTAAAGAGGGAGCATATCCTGTTACATCTGCCCGTGATATAGTTGAGCATTATGGTTATGAATATAAACAACCGGATAAAGCTTCAGCACCACATGAAAAAACAACAGAAATTGTAAATAATGATTTATATAAGGACTTAACCGAGGAAGAAAAGCATATAATAAGCAAGCTGTCATTGACACCGATTAATTTCGATATGCTTCTGGCAGCTACAGGAGTAGCGCCTGACAAGCTTACTTCAATAATTACAATGCTTGAAATAAAAGGTAAAGTAAGAACCCTTCCGGGTAAAAGCTTTACTCTGAATACTTAGAAGAGGAGAAAAATAATGGCAAACAATCTTGTTATAGTTGAGTCGCCTGCCAAGGCAAAGACAATAAAGCAATATCTTGGAAAATCATATAATGTAATTGCATCTATGGGACATATCAGAGATTTGCCCAAGAGCCAGTTAGGTATTGACGTGGATAACGGCTTTGAACCTAAATATATAACAATAAGAGGCAAGGGAGATTTGCTTTCTAAGTTAAAGAAAGATGCAAAATCTGCAAAGAAAGTTTTCCTCGCAACTGACCCTGACCGTGAGGGTGAGGCAATTTCTTGGCATCTGGCACAGCTTTTGGATATAGATGAAAATTCTGCTTGCAGAATAACCTTTAACGAAATCACAAAAAATGCGGTAACAACTGCAATCAAGCAGCCGAGACCTATAGATATTGACCTTGTAAATGCACAGCAGGCAAGACGAGTTTTAGACCGTATTGTGGGCTACAAAATCAGCCCAATACTTTGGCGCAAGGTAAAAAAAGGTCTTAGTGCAGGTAGAGTTCAGTCTGTTGCAACGCGTATGATTGTTGACAGGGAAAGAGAGATTGAAAACTTCAATCCTGAAGAATTCTGGACAGTTGGCGCGGTTTTAAAAAGCGACAAGGGAGACAGCTTTACAGCATCGCTGATTACAAAAAACGGTAAGAAAATAAAACCTTCCTCAAAGACTGAGGTTGGAAAAATTGAACAGGAGCTCAAGGATGGCGCTTTTGTGGTTACGGATGTAAAAACAGGCGAAAAGAAAAGAAATCCTGCACCTCCCTTTACGACAAGTACACTCCAGCAGGAGGCGTCCCGAAAGCTCAACTATACAGTTAAGAAAACAATGGTGGCAGCTCAGCGCCTGTACGAAGGTGTGCAGATTGCAGGTCATGGTACAATCGGTCTTATTACCTATATGAGAACAGATTCATTGCGTATTGCAACAGATGCACTTAATGATGCAAGAACCCTTATAGCTGATAAATACGGCAATGCTTTGCTTCCTGATAAGCCGAATGTGTATAAGACGAAGAATAGCGCTCAGGATGCTCACGAAGCAATCCGTCCAACTTATGTATCTATTACACCGGCAGAGGTAAAGGACCAGTTGCCCAGTGATATGTATAAAACCTATAAGCTTATATGGGAGAGATTTGTTGCATCTCAGATGAAGCCGGCAGTTTATGAAACTGCGACAGTTGATATCAAAGCAGGAGAATATGGTTTCCGTGAAAGTGGCTCTAAGCTTGTATTTAAGGGTTATATGAGTGTTTATGTTGAGGGCAATGACGAAGGCACAACAGAAAAAGACAACATTCTGCCTCCTCTCAAATCAGGCGAAAACCTTTCACTTGTAGAGCTCAAAAATGAACAACACTTCACACAGCCGCCTCAGCGCTATACAGAGGCATCCTTGATTAAAGTAATGGAGGAAAAGGGTATAGGCAGACCCAGTACCTACGCTCCCACAATTACAACAATAACAGCACGCGGCTATGTTGGCAGAGATAAAAAACAGCTTGTCCCCACAGAATTGGGCACAGTTGTAACAGATATTTTGGTTGAGCATTTTCCTGATATTGCAGGAGCGGAATTTACTGCGGATATGGAAGAACGCCTTGACAAAATTGAGAGTGGCGATATCGACTGGGTTAAGATTATGGATGATTTCTACGGTCCTTTTGCAAAAAATCTTGAAAGAGCAGATGAAGCCATCGGCAAGGTAAAAATAGCAGACGAAGTATCCGATGTAATATGCGAAAAATGCGGTAGAAATATGGTATATAAGATGGGCAGATTTGGTAAATTCTTAGCCTGCCCTGGTTTTCCTGAATGCAGAAATGCAAAGCCCATTGTTGTAGAAACAGGGGTTGATTGTCCCAAATGCGGCAAAAAGATTTTAGAAAAGAAATCCAAAACAGGTAAAATATACTATGGATGTGAGGATAATCCCAAGTGTGATTTTATGAGTTGGGATGCGCCTGTAAAGGGAGAAAAATGCCCGGAATGCGGCGGAATACTGGTTAAGAAAAAAGGCAGACGCTCTGCAATTGTATGCGCAAATGCAGAATGTGGCTACAAAAAATAACCCTTTACTATAAGGAGTAAGTTATGTTTAAAAAAATTATGCTTTTTGCACTCACAGGTGTGCTTATGTTTTCAATGTGTGCCTGCGGTGCAAAGGAAGAAACTGTATCTATAAAGGATGCAGACATTTATAGTGAATATAAAATTAAAGAAACAAAAATTACAGACAAGCAAGACTTTTCTGCAGAAAACGTATCAGTCGCAATAGGCGAAATAACATACGAAGACGTAACCACAAAGATAAATTTCAGGGTTAAAAATGACCGCGAACATCCGGTTACAGTAACGACTGCAAATTTATCTATAAATGGTCTTATGTCCACTGATGCTATGATTTTGACCCTCTCTGCAGGCGAAGAGAAAGACTCCTATATTCAGATAAGCAACCAATGGTTTGGCGAAATGAATATAGAAACAATCAAAGAAATAGAGTTTGTTATCAAGGTTTATGACGAGCGCAATGATGAAATTGCAACATCAGATGTTTTACACATCGAAACAGATGCCCCATGGTCATATAAGCAGAAATATAAGGAAGAGGGCTATGTGATATATGATGAAAAGGGAATAACACTTTCAGTTGTAGAAATGAAAAAAAGTAAATTGTCAAATGACAAGGAACTGGTGTTCTACGTTGAAAATAAAACAGACAAAGCGATTTCGATAATGTCATCAGATGTGGCAGTAAACGGTACACCTATAGAACCTTTGTTTGTAATATCTGTAGGAGCAAAGAAAAAGGCAGTTGATTCGATGCTTTTTTACGAGAAGGATTTAAACAACTTGGGAATGACGGAGATAAAATTCGTAAGAGCCGCATTTAAGGCATTTGATGAAAATTTGGCGACAGTTTTTGAAACGGATATTATAGAAGTTCCCATAAATTAACATAACAAGTACGCTTTTAGCATAGACTTTAGTAAGGTTTATGCGGAGGCGATAGCTTGAAAAAGAAACAATTTATAAAAAACGCAGTAATTCTCACCGCAGTATCGCTTTTTATGCGCGCGGTGAGTTTTTCTTTTAACGTATATATTGCTAACAGAATATCTTCATCAGGTGTGGGACTTTTTGCGCTGATTATGTCTGTATATAATTTTGGTGTGACCTTTGCATCATCAGGAATAAACCTTGCCTCAACCAAAGTAATATCGGAAGAAATAGCACAACAGCGTGATACAAAAACCGCAGTCAGAAAATGTCTTTTATACGCACTGGCTTTTGGGTGTGCTGCATTTATGCTTATATATTTTGGTGCGGACTTTTTTGCTAATGTAATAGTAGGAGATGAGCGAATAAAAACACCTCTTAAAATATTGTCGGTGTCACTTCCGTGTGTTGCAATGTCATTTGCCCTTTCTGGATATTTTACTGCAACTGGCAGGGTGTATAAAAACTCTGCCGTTCAGGTAACAGAACAAATAATACGAATAGCGGGAGCAGTTGTACTTTTGGACTTATCAGGTGCAAAAACAGCGCAGAGCGCCTGTATCTCTCTTGTTTTAAGCGGAACGATTGCAGAAATTATATCATTTTTGATGCTTTTTACAGTATATAAGTTTGATATTTATCAGTCAAATGTTCTAAGTTCACAGGACCTGACTCCCAGAATTTTACGCTACGGACTTCCTGTGGCAGTAAGTGCTTACATACGCTCTGGACTTTCTACTACAGAGCATACATTAATTCCGAAATCCTTAGAAAAATTCAGTGGAAACAAAGATATTGCACTTTCGGCATACGGCGTTGTTCACGGTATGGTTATGCCTCTTGTGTTTTTGCCGTCGGGAGTTGTTAGCTCTGTTGCAACACTTTTAATTCCGGAAATCACAATGCTCAATAGATTGAATAACTTTAGAAAAATTGATAGTTTGATAGAACGTGTTCTGTCGCTGACGCTTATGTTTTCGATAGGTGCTGCAGGTGTTCTTTATTTTTTCTCAGAAGAAATCGGTATGCTGTTTTACAAAGATAGTCAAGCGGCATATTTTTTGAAAATGGTAGCACCATTAGCAGCCATAATGTACGCTGACGGAGTAGTAGATGCGGTGCTAAAGGGGTTAAATCAAGAGGTACATGCAATGCGCTATGATATAGTGCTGTCAGCGGTATCGATTGTACTGATTTTGACACTTATACCTGCTCGCGGTATAGGCGGTTACATTGCCATTATTTATATTTCAGAAATGATAAATTCATATCTCAGCATCAACAGACTTATGGAGGTTTCAAATTTTAAAATCAAACCATTTTTGTGGACTTTTGTTCCGGCAGTTGGCGTGCTTGCATCGTGCTATTTTGCAAAAAGTGTAACGGAGTACGGAGCGTTGTCAATAGTTTTATGCATTGTAATATATACTTTATTAATGTTTCTTTACAAGCGTGGAGTGCGGCTTTACAAAAGAAATCCTTTGTGATAAAATATTTAAACAAAGGAGGAGGGTAAAATATGTCAAGAAAATGGACTACGGAGCAGGCAGCAGCCATTAATTCCAAGGGACAGAATCTGTTACTTTCTGCAGCGGCAGGTAGTGGTAAAACTGCAGTTTTAGTTGAAAGAATTATTTCTCGTATAACAGATAAAGAAAACCCGGTTGACGCTGACCGTTTGCTGGTTGTGACATTTACTAATGCTGCAGCAAATGAAATGCGTGAGCGAATAATTTCCGGTTTAGAGGAAAAAATCAGCCAGAATCCGCAAGATAAAAACCTGATACGCCAGCTGACCTTGGTAAAAAAAGCCCGCATAACAACAATTGACTCCTTCTGTATAGATGTATTGAGAAATTACTTTGTTGAGGCAGAACTGCCACCTGATTTTTCTGTGGCTGACCCCACAGAGTGTAAAGTAATGCTGGAAACTGCCTTAGACGATGCCATAAATGAAATGTATGATGATGCAGAATTTGGCGAGGATTTTTTAAATCTTATGGAATCCTATGCAAACTCCAAAGCCAATGATATTAATTTTCGTGAACTTTTAGTATCCTTGTACTATTTTTCGACAAGCCTTCCTTATCCTGAAAAGTGGCTTGATATGTCAGCTGAAAGATTTAATATTGATGGGGATTTTTCAGGCAGTGAGTATAAATATTTTTTAGTGCAGGAAATCCACGCAGAGTGCTCAAGATGCATCTCTGAATACAGTATTATGATTGAGCTGGCACAAAAGGATAAACTTGATAACTATGCTAATCTTCTTTGTGAAGAAAAGGCGTTTTTTGAAAAATGCCTGAGTATGTTTAATTATGACGATTTAAAGGCCGAAATAGAAAGCTTTAGTTTCAAAAGACGTCCTGCGGTTCCTAAAGATGCTATGCCGTTGTATGTTGATACCGTCAACGAAATGCGTGAAAAAATTAAGCAAAAGCGTATGGGAAAGTTAAGTGAAGAGCTTGTTAACCTGACGTCTCAGCAGCAATTTGATGCAATTAAGAAAATGTACCCGCTAATGCGTTGCTTGTCTGAAACCGTAAAAAGAATCGCCGATAAATTCACACAGGCGAAATTGAGTAAAAATATGCTGGACTTTTCCGATTGTGAGCACAGATGCCTCAATGTTTTGTCAAAAAAAGGCATACCTACGCAGATAGCAAAGATATTGGGCGATGGAATAGACGAGATATACATTGATGAATATCAGGATACCTCAAAGCTTCAGGAGGCAATATTTGCATCGATTAAGAAAGAAAACAACCTTTTTATGGTTGGCGATATTAAGCAGAGTATATACCGATTCAGAAATACCGACCCGATACTTTTTAAAACAAAGAGGGACAGCTTTTCAAAAAATGAAGATGCCCTTGACCGCAAGATAATTCTGTCTAAAAATTTCAGAAGCCGTGAAAATATTTTAGCTTCTGTAAATTGCATTTTTGAAAGAATTATGTCGGCAGAATCCGGCGAAATTGATTATAATGACGATGAAAAGCTCTATCTCGGCGCGGAATACCCAGACACAGCTTTAAATCCTTTGTCCTTTGATACTGAGTTTGCCATAATCGATACAAAATCTATCAAAGAAGAAACTGATGAATATGACAAAATTGAGCTTGAGGCCATTTATTGTGCAAACAGAATAGCTGACCTCATCAGGAGCGAGGTTCAGGTTTATGACAAGGGAGAATACCGCAAAATAACATATAGCGATATATGTATAATTTCAAGAAATGTAAAGGATAACGCGGTAATCCTAAGCTCTGTTTTTGCAGATTTTGGCATACCTTGCTATGCTGATAGTACAGGCGGCTATTTTGACAGCCGCGAGGTAGAGATAATGATGGCGCTGCTGAGGGTAATTGACAATCCCTATCAGGATGTGCCGCTTCTTACGGTGTTGCGCTCAATTATATTTAACATTTCATCAGAAACTTTGGCAAAAATTCGTGCAATTGATAGAAGAAAGCCATTTTATGATGCTGTAAAGCGCTGTGCTGAAAGTGATGCTGAAGAAAGTGCGGTTTGTAGGGAAATTATTAATACAATTGACGATTTTTCCAGAAAATCAAAGCGTATGAGTGTTAGCCAGCTTATTCTTGAAATTTATAACATAACAGGCTTTTTTGACGCTCAGCAAACCTGTACAAATGGCGTTATAAGGAGAGCGAATTTAAGACTTTTATACAATCGTGCCAGAGCTTATGAGAGTACTGGATTGCGTGGACTGTACAGCTTTATCAAATTTATAGAGGATTATAAAAACACAGGTAATGACTTAGAAACGGCAAAACTCACAGGCGAGCATAATGATGCGGTGCGCATTATGAGCATCCACAAAAGTAAAGGTCTTGAGTTTCCTGTGGTTATCCTGTTTTCAGCAGAGCACCAGTTTAATCTTCAGGATTTGCGCCGTGGTGTTTTGTATCACGCAGACTTAGGCTACGGACCGAAATTTGTAGACACTGACCTTCGTATTACATATAGCTTCGCACCCAGAACTGCATTGAGAAGCATTTTGACTGCTGAGAGTGTGGCAGAGGAAATGCGTATTTTATATGTTGCTCTCACAAGAGCCAAGGAAAAGCTCATAATAATCGGTGCAGATAAAAATATAAAACAAAAAATTACAAATTGCCTATCTGGCGAGGCTGATATGCGTATTAACGGTGCGGTGGTCTCGGAGCATCACTCTTATCTTGACTGGTTGATTATGGCTTTGGTTGACCACCAGGACGGAGAAGAATTACGAAACTGCATTGACTCAGACCGTGGATGGCATAAATTCCAACACGACAGTAAGTTTTATATAAGAATTATTTCAAGTGTTAACCAGCTAAGTTTTAGCGGAAACGAAAGCGAAGAAGAAAATTCTTTAGTTTGTAATGATGAAGAAAGTGTTATTGCGCTGATTGACGGACAATACCACAGTCCGGCAGATTTGACTCTTCCATCTAAGGTTACGGTATCGGAACTCAAGAAAAGACGTGAACAGGAAATGCTTGACGAGAGCACTCAAGCCTTCAAAAAGCCTGCAAAAATTAACGAAAAAACCACAGGTCTTACAGCTGCGGAGATAGGTGTAGCATATCACACCGTGTTGCAGAGAAGTGACCTTAGTGCGCCCTTAGAAACCAGAGAAGACATAAAAAAACAAATAGACATAATTAAAGAAAAAGGTTTTTTAACGGAGGAGGAAGCAGGCTCTGTCAATCCTGATAAGATTCTTAAGTTTTTTACATCCGGCACAGGGAGAATGATAAAAAGTGCCAAAGAGGTAAAAAGGGAATTTGTTTTTGGTGTATCAATCCCTGCCAAAGGATTTTTAAGTGGCAACGAGAGCGATAAGGAAATAATGCTACAAGGCATTATAGACTGTTTGCTAATAACAGACGAGGGCATTGTGATAATAGACTACAAAACAGACAGGAATTTTGACGAAACTGAAACTGTAGAAAAATACAGAATACAGCTTGAGTGTTATAAATATGCAGCAGAAAAAATCTTCAAAAAGCCTGTTATATCTAAAATCTTATTTATGTTAGACAGTGGAATGGCAATGACTTTATAATTAAAATAAGACGGTGCTTTGCACCGTCTTATTTTAATTGTCTGTAAAGAAATCTTCGTCGTATGCAATCTTTATTGCGTCAAATGTATTAACGTCTACAATACCGGTAGGATTTAAATTATTTTCCGTCTGGAATACAACAACACGTTCTGTGGTCTGTGGTCCGAAAATACCGTCGGGAATACCTGGTAAATCCTTATCTCTGTTGATAATTCTCAGCATATATTGAAGTGAATATACAGGACGGCCTGTAAGCTCGTCGGTTGAAATAGCAATACCGCGCACTTCGTCCACCATACCTTCCTGCAAATCAAATCCAGGATATTGCCCGAATTGAGCGTTAGAACCACGCAAAATTTGCGAACGCATCCTTTCTATGCCATTCCAGGTTTCTTCGTCTGCGGTGCCGTTTTGTGGCAAATTCATCCTTCCTTGCAGCTCGCTTACGGCAGTGCGAGTGTTAGGACCGTAATTACCCGTAGGATTGACAGATGGAACATTTGCAAAAACAGGTACAATATCGTTTATGTGATTTTGAAGAGTCATAACAGCGTTTCCTCTTGCTCCCATTGACAGTGGAACCCCGGGGAATTGTACAGAAGCAGGGGCGGTAGTAAATTCAGCTGACCTTCCTGTTGCAATGTAGATACCCTTTATAGCATTGTACATACTTTCCCATGTCAGCGGTCCTACTATACCATCAACCGGCAGACCGTAAACACGCTGAAACGCCGCAACTGCAGAGGTAGTTGACGGACCGTACACGCCGTCCTCGGCTACCTGAGGAACTGTGTCGTAATATTCTGATAGGACATTTAACATTAATTGAAGTGTTAATACGCCTTGACCTGTGTTACCTTCGCGTAGAGCCTCAGGATATTCTAAAGATAATCCAAAAATAACATCTCCGCGGGCATTTAATTCATTTAATCTGTTAATGCCGGTAAAGAGATTTATAAGCTTATACCATGTGGCGCGACCTACAACACCATCAGGTGTGAGGTTGAAAATTCGTTGAAATATTCTTACTGCATTTTCTGTGGATTCGCCGAAAACTGCGCCGGTGGGAACTTTAGGAATTGCTGGATAGTTGGTGGATATGGCGTTTAAAAGAATTTGTACTTGTTGTACATCCGGTCCGACATCGCCAAGACGTATGGGTGTGCCCGGATATGATTCTCCCACTGATTCCACAGGAACATTGCTTATTATATTTACGTCATCGCCATAATAGTATCTTATTATTTGAAAAGGTAAGTATCCATCGTTTGCAAGAGTAACAGTTCCCCATTGTGAAAGACCATTACAGGTAACGGTAGTGCCGTTACAAAACTGTGAAGCAAGTGGCTCGATAGCACCGTTTCTTCTAAGATATGAATCAAAAATATCATCAACAATGTCAGAAATATCTTCAAAAATAGTTCTGCCCTGAACATAAGCTTGGTCAAATTGCGTAGTGTTCGTTATGTCAAAGTCATAACCGCGACTACGATAAAATTCTGTATATATCTTATTTAATGCAAAAGAAAGCTGTGCGTAAATGTTTGCTCGCAGGGCGTTTTCGGGCCATGTGGGATAAATTTCACTTGAAGCTACATTTTTTATGTAGTCAATGAAAGGTACTGTTACATTTTGCGCATTGGAATTAGGTGCGCCCAGATGAACCGTAATAAACTCCGGTATAACCGGCGTAATATCAGGCATATTAAAACCTCCTTATAAATTCTGTCTTGGAATAATGACAATTTTTGTAGCTTCGTCGTTGTTGATTTCCGGTAACGGCACTAAGTTTACAGGCAACTGAGTTATAATGCCACCGAAAAGCTGGACGTTTTCAACTATTGCTTCAAAAAAATCCGGATGACTGATTTCTACTCTGTATTCAGCAAAAGGAGGCAGTGTGGTAGGCTCCTGCGACATCGATGCAGATGGAGCAGGAAGAGTAAAGAAAGTAGTTCTTCCGCTTCTGTCGGTTGTTCCGCTTGCCAGAATTTCAGTTGAATTTTCTTCGGTCACACTTACCTGTGCACCTACTACCGGGTATAACTGATTTGCAGTAAATACGCTTACCACAAGCTGACCGGTAGAGGAGTCTGATATAGGTGTTTCGTCTGATGTCGGCACATCATTTTGTGCAGGCAATGGCTGTCGCGGCATTGCCGGTTGCGGTTCTGTTTCATAAAAGTTATTAGGCATAGTATTTTCCTTTCAAAAAAAGTCTTGCTAATGTATATGAAATACAATTACCAAAAATTACAACACATATTGCGGGAACAAAAAGTTATATTGGTCGTATAAGTAAACGTGAGCAACGCTTACGACATACAGGGCGCAAGCCCATAAAAAATATAAGCATCACTCAGACAACCAAGGAAACGACTTAAAATTTTAAAATTTTAAGGAGGAAATCTTAAATGTTTAATGCAAAAAAAGTAACATCATTTATTCTTTCAGCAGTTATGATGTTAGGCTTTACCGTTTCTTCATTTGCAGCGGTATCGCCCGATGCACAAAATTCAAAGTACAAGGAAGCTATTGAACTTTTGGGTGCGCTTGAAATTATGGTAGGCGACGCAGAAGACGGTAACTTCAGACCAGAAGACACAATCAAACGTTCAGAATTTGCAAAAGTAGCAGTAACATCAATGGGTATGGACAATTTAGCAGACAGCTTCAACTATCCCACATCATATCCTGATGTAGTTGAAAATCACTGGGCAAACGGCTATATCAATGTAGCAACAAATCAGGGCATTATCATTGGCGACGACGAAGGTAACTTCCGTCCTGATGACACAATCACTTATGCAGAAGCAGTAACAGTATTGGTTCGTTTAATCGGACACACACCTGCAGCTGAGAAAAAAGGCGGCTTCCCTCAGGGTTATGTAACAGTTGCATCTCAGACAGGTATCACAAAGAATGCAGTAGCATCAAATAATTCAGCAGTACTTCGTGGTATGGTAGCACAGCTTACAGCAAACACATTAGTTACCAACAAAATGGAGCAGACAAACTTTGGTTCAAACGAATCATATCAGGTAGTAGACGAAACACTTCTTTCTGACGAATTGTCAACAAGAATTGTTTACGACCAGATAACTGCAATCGGCACAAGCGCTTTGACTGGTTCAAGCACATTAAAGAACAACGAAGTAAAAATCGGCAGCGAAGTGTTTGAAGTAGCAGACAAAGCTTTGGCAGATACAAGAAAACTCTTAGGTTTCAATGTAGAAGCATATATCAAAGAAGGCGAACACGAAGATGAAACCTTAGTTTTGGCAAGGGAGCAGAAGGGTAAAAACTCTTCAATGAAAATCAACGCAAAAGACGTTGAAGATATAACAGTAGACACACAGGTAACAGTTGAATACTGGGAAGATAAAGAAAAGGACAAAGAAACTCAAGAGGCAGTAATCGCAGCTGATGCAAAATACCTCTACAATGGTCAGGCAATCAGCTTTGATGTAGACGAGTTAAAGCCCACAGCAGGCTCACTTACACTCTTAGACCGTAACCGTGACGATATTTACGATGTAGTATTTATTGAAAACTACGAAAACTATGTAGTTGAAGAAGTTATCGTATCAAGTAACAGAATTACAGATAAATACGGCAAACCCTCATTGGTTTTAGACCCTGAAGATGAAAACGTTAAATTCATTATCACACGTGGTGGTCAGGAAGTCGAATTAAAAGACCTTAACGAATGGGACGTACTCTCAGTTGCGAAGAGCAAAGATGCATCTATCGTAATAGTAGAAGTAACTTCAGAAAAAGTAACAGGTAAGGTTACAGAAAAACACGGCGAAAAGTTTGTAATCGATGGTAAAGAATATTACGTTTCAGCAAACTATACAGAAGAAATCAAGTTAAACGACGAAGGCTCATTCTACCTTGACAAAGACGGTCACATTGCAGCAGTTGATGCAACAAGTGCGTTATCTTCAAACTACGCATACGTTACAGGTGCAGAAGTGACAACAGGCTTTGACAAGAGATTAAGCGTTCAAATGTTTGACAAAAACGGCGAAATTAAGGTAATTAAGTCAACAGAAAAAATAAAAGTAAACGGTACGCCTAACAAAACAGCAGCCCAAGCTTTAGCAGCACTGCAGAACGAGAGCACAGTAGTACCCACACTTATCACTTATTCATTAAATTCTGACGGCGAGCTTACACAGCTCAACACAGCAGAAGACAAAACCTCAGGCGGTATTTCGAAGGATAAGTTTGCGTTAAATGCCAATGCAACACTCAAATACCGTGAATCATCTAAAAAACTCGGTAACTATAACGTAGACGAAAACACAATTGTGTTTGACATTCCTGCAGGCGAAACAGACGCTAAGAAATATGCAATCGCAGACTACAAGCTCTTTGAGGACAACACAGACTACGATGTATTAGTTTACGATGTAAGAGAAGACTTGACAGCAGGCGTTGTAATTGTTACAAATTCAACAGGTATTGCAAATCTTGAAGCATCTGCAGTTGTAGTAGATAAGATTGCAACATCATTAAACGACGAAGACGAAAGAGTAGAGAAACTCTACGCTTACGTTGATGGTGAAAAGAAAACCTTATCAACAACAGACGAAGGTATTTTGGTAAACGGTGACGGCGAACAGCTTAAAGCCGGCGATATTATTCAGGTTAAGACAAACGCCAAGGGCGAAATCGAAAGCATCAGAGTGTTGTTTGAAATAGCAGATAAAGAAACAGAAGCAAAAACAACAGTAGCTGATGATTTGATTACAGTTTATGGTAAAGTTGTTAAGAAATTTGCAAACTCAATTAACGTATCTGTAAACGGCGGTGCAGTTGAAAACTATGCAACAAGCGGTGCAACAGTTTATGAAGTAAACACAACAAAAACAACAAACCCCGTAAGAGTAGCAGAAGCAGGCGATATCACACAGTATGATGAACTTGATGTAAGCCGTGTATTCTTAAGAATTTATAAGGATGAAGTTAAGGAAATCATTATCGTAAGATAAGGAATGCCGACCAAAAAATAAAATATATCACAACTATTGTATCACACAGCCGCAGAGCAAAAAAAACAGCGAGCATTACTGCTCGCTGTTTTTCTGTTGTTCATCTTCGTCAATAACAGGAATAAACCTTTTTGCAAACTTGCCTTTGCCGCGCCCTTTTATATAAAAATAGCCGATAAAGCAAAAAACTACCGCGCCAATAAAATTAACCATAAGGTCTTTCATTGTATCGTAAAGTCCGATGTCAAGGTACCCCCCTAGCCCTAAATCCTTACCGTTTATCACTACGGACGTGATATTGTCAATGGTATGAGGAATGTTCTGCTGAAGAGGGTCTAACGTTACGGAATTTATGGTGTGGAGTATTACGTCTTTTTGCATATCCTTATTTAGGAAATAATCCCCACCAAACTCAAAAAATTCCCATAAAACACCGATAGTCATAGAAAAACAAAATGCTACAACTGCCAGATAAAATGGAGAAAGCTGAAACTTGAACTTAGAATTTCTGTTTATAATATCAAGTAAAGAAAATCCGAATGCTGCAAATAAAAATCCATTCAGAGTGTGGAGTATTGCGTCCCAGTAGGGGACTTTTATATAGTAATTATGTATCTCTCCTAAAATTTCTGCAGAGAAGATAAACAATAATACTAAAATTTCTAAAGTAGAAGGCAGGTCTATTTTTAAGCTTTTTTCAATAAATGTAGGTGCTAAGAATAAAAGCAATGATAAAGCGCATACGAAAACGTTCTCGTATTCTTTACGTATTGCAGCCATAATCAGTGATACAATAACCAAAAAACGCAGAACAAGATACACAAAAAAAGTCAGCTTGTTCTTTTTTATATCTTCCTTTGCCCGATGAAAAAAAGCATTATTCGCCATACAAACACCTCCACTTTGTTAGTATGATTATATACTTAAAAAATATGCAAGTCAATTAAAAAGGCTACACATAAGTGCAGCCTTTACAAATTATTAATTTTTACTTCTTTACTTCTTATCGTTTTCTCTTAATTCAACACGTCTGATTTTACCGCTGATTGTCTTGGGGAGTTCATCCATAAATTCAACAATTCTGGGATATTTATAGGGTGCTGTGTGAGTTTTTACATATTCCTGAATTTCTTTTTTCAGTTCGTCAGTACCTTTTGTGCCTTTAGTGAGAACGATGGTAGCTTTTACAATCTGACCGCGGATTTCATCGGGAACAGCAGTAATAGCACATTCTAATACATAGGGGAGTTCCATAATAACGCTTTCAATTTCAAAAGGTCCAATTCTATAGCCGGATGATTTGATAACGTCGTCAGTTCTGCCCACATACCAGAGATAGCCGTCTTCGTCCTTCCATGCAAGGTCGCCTGTGTGGTAGATATTGTTATTGTAGGACTCTTTTGTTGCTTCTTCGTTGCGGTAATATCCCATATATAAGCCGCAGGGAACTTTTTTGTGCGTTTTAACTACAATTTCGCCTGTTTCGCCAATGCCTGCTGATGTACCGTCATCTAAGATAACATCAACGTCATATAAAGGACTTGGTTTGCCCATTGAGCCGGGTTTTGGATTCATACCCCAAAGATTGGCAACTGTCAGCGTTGTTTCTGTCTGTCCGAAGCCTTCCATAAGTTTTAAGCCTGTAGCTTTTTTCCACTGCTCATATACTTCAGGATTAAGCGCCTCGCCTGCAACGGTGGAGTACTCAATTGAAGATAAATCATACTTTGACAAATCCTCTTTGATAAAGAATCTGTACATAGTAGGAGGAGCGCAGAAGGTTGTGATGTTGTATTTTGCAAACATGGGCAGGATATCTTCTGCCTTGAACTTGTTAAAATCATATACAAAGACTGCGGCTTCTGATAACCACTGACCGTAGAGCTTGCCCCAGAGAGCTTTTCCCCAACCGGTGTCTGAGATTGTAAGATGAAGACCGTCGGGATTTACATTGTGCCAGTAACGAGCTGTGATGTAATGTCCTAAGGGATACTTGTGATTGTGTGTTGCAATCTTAGGATAACCGGTAGTACCCGATGTGAAGAGCATAAGCAATGGGTCAGAACCGCAAGCGGTATCGTCTGTTCTTTCGTAAGTATCGGAGTAGCGTGAGATTTCCTTGTCAAAATTGTGCCAGCTTGAACGGCTACCGCCTGCCATAATTTTTGTAAGACTGCCGTCGTAGTTTTTTTCAGCTAAATCTACCTGACGGGAAACATCGCCGTCGGCAGTGCAAACAATAGCAGAAACGCCTGCCGCCTTAAAACGGTAATCAAAATCGTGCTCGACCAGTAGGTTGGTAGCAGGAATAGCGATAGCACCGATTTTATGAAGTGCAAGCATAGAGAACCAGAACTGATAATGACGCTTTAATACCAGCATAACTCTGTCGCCTTTTTTAATTCCTAAAGACTCAAAGTAATTTGCTGTCATATTTGAATATTTTTTTAGGTCTGCAAAGGTAAATTTTCTTTCTTCTTTTTTTTCGGAAATGTGAACCATAGCCACCTTGTCAGGGCATTTTTTGGCTAAAGCGTCAACGCAGTCAAAAGCAAAGTTGAACTGTTCTTCGTTTTTGAAATCAATAGAAACAAGAGCGCCCTTATCGTCTTCTGTGCAATCAATAAATTTTGTATGTACATCAGGAGTTGTTTTTCCTGAAACTCTCTTCACAAATTCCTCTTCCTGCTGACGGAAATCGTCAGTTTCGGATTCCTTCATAACCATAGCATAGATTTCAACATCCTTACCGCCGTAAGCTTCTAACTTGTGGGGGATAGTACTGTTGTAATATATGGTGTCGCCTGCCTCCAAAATCTGTGTGTTGTTGCCTACTGTGATTTTGAGCTGACCGGAAATAACGATATCAAACTCCTGTCCCTTGTGTGAAGAAGCTTCGTGAGTATCGCCGCCTTCAACATAAGGTATAATGACATGGAAAGGCTCCGTCGTTTTATTTTTGAACATAGCAGCAAGATTTTTGTACTCATTGCCTGCTTTTCTGGCAATGGGCAAGCCACCGCCGCGCTTTGTAACTTCGAAACTTGTAAGCCTTGGGCTTGTACCTTTGAGCAAATCTGTAGGATCAACGTTAAAACACTTAGCGCACTTATAGATAAAGGTAAAGTCCATATCCTTTTCGCCGTTTTCATAAGCGATGTAATCAGTGAGTGACACATCTGTATTTTTTGACATAATTTCCTGTGACACACCTAAATCTTCTCTTGCATTTCTAATTCGTAGTGCTACTTCCTTCAGATTATCGTTGTTTTCAAACATTACATATCCTCCTTCTTTAAAATTTTATTTTACAGTAAATCTGCAATGTCATATATTAATTTTTCTGTCTTTTCCCAACCAAGACAGGGGTCTGTGATAGACTTTCCGTAGGTTCCTTCTTCAATTTTCTGTGAACCGTCTTCTATATAGCTTTCTATCATAAAGCCTTTTACCATATTGTTAATTTCGTCAGAATGACGCATGCTGTGGAGTACCTCTTTACAAATTCTTATCTGCTGGAGATACTGCTTATTTGAATTTGCGTGGTTGGTGTCAATGATAGCAGCCATATTTTCAAGGCCTTTTTCATTATAATCGTGATACAGACGTATCAAATCCTCAAAGTGATAGTTGGGGAGTGATTGTCCGTGCTTGTTAACATACCCGCGAAGAATAGCGTGAGCATAGGGATTGCCAAGGGATTGAACCTCCCATGAGCGATAAATAAATGTATGCTGGTGCTGGGCCGCAGTAATAGAATTAAGCATTACAGAGTAGTCACCGCTGGTGGGGTTTTTCATACCCACAGGAACACCCATACCGCTGGCAACAAGTCTGTGCTGCTGATTTTCAACAGAGCGTGCACCTACTGCAACGTATGACAAAAGGTCAGACAAATATAACCAGTTTTCAGGATACAGCATTTCGTCTGCGCAGAAAAAGCCTGTTTCTTTAATGACATCTAAATGCGCTTTTCTTATGGCAATTAGTCCGTGGAGCATATCAGCCTTTTTTGTAGGATCGGGCTGATGAAGCATACCCTTATAGCCGTCTCCTGTTGTTCTGGGTTTGTTTGTATATACTCTTGGGATGATTATTATTTTGTCTGCTACTTTTTCCTGCACCTTTACAAGACGTGAACAGTAGTCAAGTAAAGCTGTTTCGTTATCAGCAGAGCAGGGACCTATGATTAATAAAAATTTATCTGATTTTCCTGAAAAAACATCTTTTATGCCGTTATCAAAGTCTTCCTTTTTTGCGACATATTCGTCAGGAAGTGAGTAGCGGTCTTTTATTTCTTCAGGACTTGGAATTGCACCGATGAAATTCATACGCATAATGAAATTCTCCTTTTTATAACTTGTTATAACGATATTAACACACCAAAGGAATTGTGTCAAATATTTTTTGCTTTAGAAATAGTTAAAAACAAAAAACATTAACGATTATTTCATAAGTTTTGCTTTTTGACATAATAAACGCGGTCCGAAGTGTTTTCGAACCGCGTTTGCCACAGGTTTTACTCAAAATCGTATTCGTCACTCATCCTGTTTTTGAACTCTTCAAATGCCATGTCGAGTTCTGCTTCGTCATCAATGGGAAGAAGTGTTTCAGAGCCGTCTTCTTCAATCTTCAATGTGTAGATTAAAACTTCTTCGCAATCCTCGTCCCCTTCGTCAGCAGGGAGAAGTACAACATATGTTTCGCCATTGAATTCGAATGAGTCTAGATGGAGAAAATCGTGCTGTTCGCCATCTTCGTTTACCATTGTAACAATGCCTTCCTCTTCGGGAATGTTGTTATTTACATTTTCAGCCATTTTATTACCTCCTTGCGATTTTACGCACCAAAAGCTTTTAAGCTTTCTTCTACTTTTTCTAACATTTGCTTGTATTTTTCGCCTTTTGCACGTTCTTCTTCAACAACGTGAGCAGGAGCTTTAGCCACAAATCCTTCATTTGAAAGTTTGCCATCTACGCGTTTGATTTCGCCGATTAGCTTTTTCTTTTCATCGTTTAGTCTTGCGATTTCCTTTTCGGCGTCAACAAGCTCGCCCATAGGCATAAAGATTTGTGCACCGTCAACGATAACTGCCACGCTGTTCTCATCAACATTTGACTTGTTTTCACAAACGTCAACAGAAGCAGCACTTGCGAGCTTTTCGAAGAATGCAATACCCTTAGAGAATACATCTGTTTTGTCTGTTACGATAATCATACTTGCTTTCTTTGAGGGCGGAATATTCATTTCAGCCCTTTTGTTTCTTACTGCTTTAACTGCATTCATAATCATTTCCATCTGCTCGGCCTCTTTGGGGAAATCAAGAGCGCAGTCAGCCTTCGGCCAATCAGAAATCACAATACTTTCGCCTTCGTGGGGGAGTGAGAGCCAGATTTCTTCTGTAATAAAGGGCATAAAGGGATGTAATAATTTGAGTGTGTTAGAAAGCACGTACGAAAGCACATACTGAGCTGTTTCGTTTGATGGGTCAGCCACATCATAAAGACGGGGTTTAACAAGCTCAATGTACCAGTCACAGAATACGTCCCAAATAAAGTCATAAAGCTTCGCAACAGCAACGCCAAGTTCGAATTTATCAAGGTTTTCTGTAACTTCTTCTACTAAGTTATTATACTTTGTTAATATCCATTTATCCTCGATGCAAAGATTTTCGGGAACTTTAAGCTCTGAGATGGATAAGTTCATCTGAACAAATCGTGAAGCGTTCCAGATTTTGTTTGCAAAGTTTCTGCTTGCAGTAACCTTTTCTACAGAGTAACGCATATCGTTACCGGGAGAGTTACCTGTAGCTAATGTAAAACGTAGCGCGTCTGCGCCAAATTCTTCAATAACCTCTAACGGGTCAACACCGTTTCCTAAAGATTTTGACATTTTTCTGCCCTGAGCATCACGAACAAGACCGTGAATAAGTATGTGCTTGAAAGGTTCTTTGCCCATATGCTCCATAGCAGAGAATATCATTCTAGCTACCCAGAAGAATATGATGTCATAACCTGTAACTAAAACGCTTGTGGGGTAGAAGTACTCTAAATCTTTGGTTTTTTCGGGCCAACCCAATGTTGAGAAAGGCCACAAAGCCGATGAAAACCATGTATCTAATACGTCCTCGTCCTGAGTGAGCTTACCGCCGCACTTGGGACACGCTGTAATATCTTCTCTTGATACTGTGGTTACGCCGCAAGCATCACAGTAGAAAGCAGGAATTCTGTGTCCCCACCATAACTGACGTGAAATGCACCAGTCGTGTACGTTTTCCATCCAGTTGATATATGTTTTTGAGAATCTGTCGGGAACGAACTTAACTGTGCCGTCTTTAACAACCTCTAAAGCTTTTTCAGCTAAAGGCTGCATCTTTACAAACCACTGTTTTGATGTAATTGGCTCAACGGTTGTTCCGCAACGATAACACTGACCTACATTATGTGTGTGGTCTTTAACTGCAACCAAAAGGCCCTGTTCTTCTAAGTCAGCCACCATCTGCTTTCTTGCTTCATAACGATCTAAACCTTCGTATTTTCCGCCGTATGAGTTAACAGTTGCGTCGTCGTTTAATACCTTGATAACTTCTAAATTATGACGCTTACCAACTTCAAAGTCATTGGGGTCGTGTGCAGGTGTGATTTTAACACAGCCTGTACCGAAGTCCTTGTCAACGTACTCGTCGGCAACAACGGGAATTTCGCGACCAACTAAGGGAAGTACAAGCATTTTGCCTACTAAATCCTTATACCTTTCATCGTCAGGATGAACTGCAACTGCAGTATCGCCTAAGAGAGTTTCAGGTCTTGTTGTAGCAATTTCAACATAGCCGTCAGAATCCTTGATAGGATACTTGATGTGCCAGAAGTGACCAGCTTGCTCAGCGTATTCAACCTCTGCGTCGGAAAGGGCGGTAATACACTTAGGACACCAGTTGATAATTCTGTTGCCCTGATAAATAAGGTCCTTTTCGTATAAAGATACAAATACCTCACGAACGGCTTTCGATAACGTTTCGTCCATTGTGAAGCGTTCTCTTGACCAGTCACATGAACTACCCAGTTTCTTTAACTGATTGATAATTCGCGAACCGTAGAGCTTTTTCCAATCCCAAACGCGTTCTACAAACTTCTCACGACCTAAGTCGTAACGAGAAAGACCTTCTTCCTTTCTTAATACCTCTTCGACCTTTACCTGAGTTGCGATACCTGCGTGGTCTGTGCCGGGCACCCAGAGAGCATTAAAGCCTGCCATACGCTTATATCTTATTAAAATGTCTTGCAGGGTTTCATCAAGAGCGTGACCCATATGGAGCTGACCTGTTACGTTCGGGGGTGGGATAACAATAGTAAAGGGTTCTTTACTACTATCTGCCTTGGGCGTGAAGTAACCGTTTTCAACCCAACGAGTGTACAGTCTGTCTTCCACCTCTTTAGGATTATAAGTTTTGTTTATCTGTTCAGACACCGAATTTTCCTCCTAACCAAAAGAATATGATACAGCCGATAATAACGAGAATAAGACCAAAGGACTTGATTAAATAGATTGCCTTTTGAGTTTCTTCGTTATCGCCCGATTTTTTCTTAATAACAGGTGGCACTAAAAAGTTGATTACAGCGCCAACCAGAATAAGTACGATTGAAATAATATCTAAAACCTTCATACAGATTTACCTCCGTTTTGCATTCCTTCAAGGTATTCTTTGTATTGGTCGTGCTTTAATGCGTAAATGTACACATACGAACCGATTGCAAGGAAATTAAAAATTGCAGAAATCGCAAGCATAATGTCAGTAACTGTTGCGCTTGCGTGAGCAAACAGTATGACAATCATAGCAATAAACAGTACAACTGTGTTTGCTTTTCCAAATACGTTTGATTTAACAAATGTTTTTTTTGAGTAGAGGAAAATTCCTCCTAAAATCATCAGCACTTCTTTTACTGCTAATATAATAACAAACCATAAAGGAATGATTTTTGCAACTAAAAGTGAAATAACCACAGTAAGTTGCATCAGTTTATCGGCCAGGGGGTCAAGTAATTGACCTGCTTTTGTTATCATATTGTATTTTCTTGCTATATAGCCGTCTAATACATCAGTGGCACTTGCTGTAATAAATATCCAGGCAGCGATATCTTTTGTTTCACCCGTGATAAAAGCCACAATGTAAACCGGTATCAAACAAAACCTGAAAAAAGTAAGAATGTTTGGTACATTCATTGGTATTTTCAAAATGTCCATCCTCCTATATAAATTTGCCTTGAGCCGTACCGTCAGAAAGCCTTAACGTAAACTCTGTGTCGGGTTTCGCGTCATCTACAGAAGTTATAACGTTTCCTAATGCGTCCTCTGCAATTGAGTAACCTCGGGTTAACACCTTCAATGGACTTAACGCATCAAGCTTTGCGACGTTTTTTACAAGCTGTGATTTTTTTTCTGATATGATTTCCTTAATTGCTGCGCCTGCGTCAGACATGAGTGCGTCTACATTTTGTCTGCGTGCGCTTATGTTGTCGAAAAATTTTGTAAACACATAGGAATTTGTAAGCTTTGACAGCTTCATTTTTTTAAATTCCAGATTATTTTTCAACAAGGCGGTAAGCCTTGCTTTTGTCCCTTTTAAGTAGTCTTGCAACTCCTGCATTGACGGACAAACCAATTCTGCTGCAGCAGATGGGGTAGGAGCGCGTAAGTCTGCTACAAAGTCAGCGATAGTAAAATCAGTTTCGTGACCTACGGCAGATACTATTGGAATATTTGATGCAAATATCGCATTTGCTACGATTTCTTCATTGAATGCCCATAAATCCTCGATAGAACCGCCACCGCGACCTACAATCATCACATCACAGACGTTTATTTTATTGAGGTGGTTTATTGCCTCTACTATTTCTCCTGCGGCAGACACGCCCTGCACACTTACGGGAAACAATACAATCTCAGCAATAGGATAGCGCCTACGTGTAATGTTTAAAATATCTTGGAGGGCTGCGCCGCCCTGAGCCGTAACCACGCCGATGCGTGCGGGGTAGCGGGGAATAGGCTTTTTGTGTATATCATCAAACATACCCTTATCTTGAAGCTTTGCTTTTAGCTTTTCAAAAGCAGCGTATAAAGAACCCTCGCCGTCAGGCTCAATACTTTCTGCATACATTTGATAAATGCCGCCCTGCTCATATACTGAAATTCTGCCGCGAACAATAACTTTCATACCGTCTTCGGGTTTGAATTTTAAAAATTGTGCTGCGGAGCGGAACATAACAAGCTTTAAAACACCGCCTGCATCTTTAAGACTGGCATAGATGTGCCCTGATGAGTGGAGTTTGAAATTAGAAAGCTCGCCACAAACTTTAATATCAGAAAGATATGAGTTTGCGTCTATTACACGCTTTATGTAATTGTTGAGCTGAGAAACAGAAACTTTTAAAATCTCTTTGTTCATAGTTTATTGTTGTTTCGATTTGTAAACAGACGACAATATGCCGTTAACAAATTTCGCGCTCTTTTCATCATTGTACTTTTTAGCAATTTCAACTGCCTCGTTGATAGCAACACTGTCGGCAATGTCATCCATATACAAAAGCTCACAAATAGCCACACGAAGTACAGCCAAGGTTACCTTTGCAAGACGTGACACTTTCCAGCCTTTTGAGTATTCCTCGATGAGGGCGTCAATTTTTTCAACGTTTTCGATTGCAGTTTTTACAGTATTGTTGATGTAGTCGGTTTGACCCTTTACATCTTCTGTAAGCTCGTAGAATAATTCCAGAGCTTCTTCTGCTGTAATTTTCTGCACCTCGTATTCAAATAGGAGTTTAAAACAATTTTCTCTTGCTTCTTTTCTGGTCATACCGTTCTCCTTTTTAAGTAAACGGGGTCAAATCCCCCTGTATTACAAGCATAAATCTACTAACTTTAACATTATACACCATTTTATAGGAAAAATAAAGAGTTTTTTCGAAAAAAATGCAAAAAGTTAGTGCTTGAAGAAAAAGGATGCAGAATGGACAAACCGAACCTGAAGATGTATATAGATACTTCGAGAGGTGAGGTTTGTTCATATATCAAAGACAATAAATCAAAAGAACTCAGCAATTGCTGAGTTCTTTCAAATTTTCAAGCAATATAAAAATGTGTCTTTGATGGTCTGCGCTTTTTTCTAAAGCGCCCTATTGTACGATTCTGCGAGCTGCATAGTAACAGTTGTTATAGTATCCTGAAACTATACTTGCGTACTTAATAACATCACCTGTCTGGGGCGAGTGAATCATCATACCGTCGCCAACGTAGATACCTACGTGGTGGATTCGGGAAGCGCCCTGTCTTTTAAAGAGAAGCAAATCGCCGGGCTGGAGCTCGCTTTTGCTAACAGGTACGCCGTTGTTAATCTGCTGATACGATGAGCGATACAGACTATAACCTAACTGTTTGAAAACGTAAGATGTAAAGCCTGAGCAGTCAAAGCCTGCAGGAGTAGAGCCACCATAAATATATGGAAGACCTAAAAACTGTTCTGCAATCTGAACAACACGCTGACCTGCTGATGCGTTATAGGTTGCACCGTAAGAAACATCAACTGTATTTCTTGGTGCAGGAGCTGTCATACTAACGTAGTCGCCTGAAATAAACGCAAATCCGTCGTCACATAAAGGATAAACAACCTTATACCAACCGTTTTCTTCGCCGAGAACCTTTAAGGCATCGCCGTAGTGGATAGTGCCGTATGAGTAGTAATCGGTAGAAGGACCATTGCGAAGATTTACGTTTGATCCTGTAGAATAACCTGTGCAGGGATATGTAACAGAAAAAGTTGAAACTGTTGAACCTAAAAGTAAGGCGAATGCCAAACTTGCAGCACAGATTACCTTAGTAATCTTATTCATTATTAACCTCCGAATTTTAGTGAAAATGCAAAAAGCACACAAATTCACTTTTATTCTTCGTTGCCTATTATACACAAAGTTCGATGTTTTGTCAATAGTTTTTAAAACTTTTTTAACAATTTTGTAGCAATTG